>NZ_AZUA01000018.1:0-412 GCF_000568075.1 Enterobacter sp. DC1 | reverse complement strand
CCGGGTCAAAGGTTCATATCACCTCGCCGGCGCTTTTCGCAGATTAGCACGTCCTTCATCGCCTCTGACTGCCAGGGCATCCACCGTGTACGCTTAGTCGCTTAACCTCACAACCCGAAGATGTTTCACTTCTGATTGCGAAAATTTGAGAGACTCGAACACACATAACATGTGTGTCGTTTCAATTTTCAGCTTGATCCAGATTTTTAAAGAGCAAAACTTCTTAATGCACTCAAAAGTACATTCAGAAGTTCATCATTCATCAGACAATCTGTGTGAGCACTGCAAAGGCAGGTTCTTTAAGGTAAGGAGGTGATCCAACCGCAGGTTCCCCTACGGTTACCTTGTTACGACTTCACCCCAGTCATGAATCACAAAGTGGTAAGCGCCCTCCCGAAGGTTAAGCTACCTA
>NZ_AZUA01000017.1:0-437 GCF_000568075.1 Enterobacter sp. DC1 | reverse complement strand
TAACCTCACAACCCGAAGATGTTTCTTTCGATTCATCACCGACTTGCGAAAATTTGAGAGACTCGAACACACCATTTAAGATGTGTCGTTTCAATTTTCAGCTTGATCCAGATTTTTAAAGAGCAAATATCTCAAACGTCACCCGAAGATGAGTTTTGAGATATGACGGCAGGTGACTTTCACTCACGAACCAGCAAGTGGCGTCCCCTAGGGGATTCGAACCCCTGTTACCGCCGTGAAAGGGCGGTGTCCTGGGCCTCTAGACGAAGGGGACGTGTAAGTCTCAATCGCAAGACGCCTTGCTATTTACTTTTCATCAGACAATCTGTGTGAGCACTACAAAGGCAGGTTCTTTAAGGTAAGGAGGTGATCCAACCGCAGGTTCCCCTACGGTTACCTTGTTACGACTTCACCCCAGTCATGAATCACAAAGTGGT
>NZ_AZUA01000016.1:0-659 GCF_000568075.1 Enterobacter sp. DC1 | reverse complement strand
TAGGTAGCTTAACCTTCGGGAGGGCGCTTACCACTTTGTGATTCATGACTGGGGTGAAGTCGTAACAAGGTAACCGTAGGGGAACCTGCGGTTGGATCACCTCCTTACCTTAAAGAACCTGCCTTTGTAGTGCTCACACAGATTGTCTGATGAAAAACAGCAGTAAAAATCTCTGCAGGCTTGTAGCTCAGGTGGTTAGAGCGCACCCCTGATAAGGGTGAGGTCGGTGGTTCAAGTCCACTCAGGCCTACCAAACTCCTTTTAAAGGATGAGCGGTACAGAGATTACACACGATGGGGCTATAGCTCAGCTGGGAGAGCGCCTGCTTTGCACGCAGGAGGTCTGCGGTTCGATCCCGCATAGCTCCACCATCTTTTACTGCGAACACAAGAAAACTTCAGAGTGAACCTGAAAAGGTGCACTGCGAAGTTTTGCTCTTTAAAAATCTGGATCAAGCTGAAAATTGAAACGACACATCTTAAATGGTGTGTTCGAGTCTCTCAAATTTTCGCAAGTCGGTGATGAATCGAAAGAAACATCTTCGGGTTGTGAGGTTAAGCGACTAAGCGTACACGGTGGATGCCCTGGCAGTCAGAGGCGATGAAGGACGTGCTAATCTGCGAAAAGCGCCGGCGAGGTGATATGAACCTTTGACCCGG
>NZ_AZUA01000015.1:0-1229 GCF_000568075.1 Enterobacter sp. DC1 | reverse complement strand
TGAATCGCCACGGATAATCTAGACACTTCCGAGCCGTTGATAATATTGATTTTCATATTCCGTCGGAGGCATCTGAGCACTCGAACCATGCCGACGCTTACTGTTATAAAACATTTCGATGTAATCAAAAATATCGCTGCGTGCTTCTTCCCGTGTTGCGTAGATCTTTTTCTTTATCCGTTCACGCTTCAGTAGCTGGAAAAAGCTTTCTGCAACTGCGTTGTCGTGACAGTTACCACGACGGCTCATACTGCCCTCCAGACCGTGTGATTTCAGGAACGACTGCCACTCATGGCTTGTGTACTGACTACCTTGATCAGAATGAACCAGCACCTGTTTTTGGGGATTTCGTCGCCACACGGCCATCAAAAGCGCATTCAGAACAATATCTTTTGTCATCCGGGGTTGCATTGACCAGCCGATAACTTTGCGCGAGAACAGGTCAACAACTACGGCCAGATACAGCCAGCCTTCGTGGGTTCGAATGTAAGTTATGTCCGTTACCCAACGTTCATCCGGTGCTTCCGGGTTGAACTGTCGCTGGAGCCTGTTGGGTGTCACGATACTGGCTTCATCTTTACGCGCTCGTGGGCTTCGATACCCGACCTGAGCTTTTATTCCGGCACGCTTCATCAGCCGCCAGACCCGGTTAATCCCACATTGTTGCCCGCTATCTCGCAAGTCGAGATGGATCTTGCGATAGCCATAAACGCAACCGGACTCCAGCCAGAACTGTTTGATTTGTCCTGTCAGTCTGAGATCCGCCTGATGCCGCGGTGAATGCGGCTGCTGAAGCCAGGTGTAAAACCCACTCGGATGAACATTCAGCACCCGACAGAGCAGACGAACAGGCCAACAACAGGAGTTGTCACGGATAAAAGCGTACCTCAGTCGGACAGCTTTGCGAAGTACGCCGCGGCTTTTTTTAATATGTCCCGTTCGTCAGTAACCCGCTTCAGCTCCTTCTGGAGTCGGCGGATCTCGGCCTGAGCATCTGACTGCTCTTTGTTGGTGGAAGAGTCCGGCCCGTATTTCTTTATCCAGGCATAAAGGCTGTGGGTAGTGATATCGAGACGTGTTGCGACACTGGAAACAGAATGCCCACGATCAACAACCTGCTTGACGGCTTCAATTCTAAACTCTTCAGGATAACGCTTACTGCTCATATGCACCTCTCTTTAAGTCATCTTAAATGACTCTGAGGTGTCTGTTAAACCTGTGGCGATTCA
>NZ_AZUA01000014.1:0-29340 GCF_000568075.1 Enterobacter sp. DC1 | reverse complement strand
TGACCGGTACCATCGAACTGCCAGAAGGCGTTGAGATGGTAATGCCAGGCGACAACATCAAGATGGTTGTGACTCTGATCCACCCAATCGCGATGGACGACGGTCTGCGTTTCGCAATCCGTGAAGGTGGCCGTACCGTTGGCGCGGGCGTGGTTGCTAAAGTTCTCGGCTAATCGCTGATAACATTTGACGCAATGCGCATGAAAAGGGCATCATTTGATGCCCTTTTTGCACGCTTTCACATCAGAACCTGGCTCATCAGTGATTATTTTTGTCATAATCATTGCTGAGACAGGCTCTGCAGAGAGCGTATAATCCATAAAGGGATTAGCGTTTCGATTTGGCTCGCCTCGCAATCGCGGGGTGAAATTATTTGTAGAATTCTTCTGACAGGTTGGTTTATGAGTGCGAATACCGAAGCTCAAGGGAGCGGGCGCGGCCTGGAAGCGATGAAGTGGGTCGCTGTTGCCGTGCTGCTGATTGTGGCAATCGTTGGCAACTATCTTTATCGTGACATGATGCTGCCGCTCCGCGCGCTGGCAGTGGTGATTCTGATTGCTGCAGCGGGCGGTGTCGCGCTGTTGACGACTAAGGGTAAAGCAACCGTTGCTTTCGCTCGCGAAGCACGTACCGAAGTCCGCAAGGTCATTTGGCCGACTCGCCAGGAAACATTGCACACCACGCTGATCGTGGCTGCAGTGACTGCGGTAATGTCACTGATCCTGTGGGGACTGGATGGTATTCTGGTTCGCCTGGTTTCCTTTATTACTGGCCTGAGGTTCTAAGATGTCTGAAGCCCCTAAAAAGCGTTGGTACGTCGTTCAGGCGTTTTCCGGTTTTGAAGGCCGCGTAGCAACGTCGCTGCGTGAGCATATCAAATTACACAACATGGAAGAGTTATTTGGCGAAGTTATGGTTCCGACCGAAGAAGTGGTTGAGATCCGTGGCGGCCAACGTCGCAAAAGCGAGCGTAAATTCTTCCCGGGTTACGTGCTGGTTCAGATGGTGATGAACGACGCGAGCTGGCACCTGGTGCGCAGCGTACCGCGCGTGATGGGCTTTATCGGCGGCACGTCTGACCGTCCGGCGCCAATCAGCGACAAAGAAGTTGATGCGATTATGAACCGCCTGCAGCAGGTGGGTGATAAACCGCGTCCGAAAACGCTGTTTGAGCCGGGTGAAATGGTTCGTGTTAGCGACGGTCCGTTTGCTGACTTTAATGGTGTGGTTGAAGAAGTGGACTACGAGAAGTCCCGCCTGAAAGTTTCCGTTTCTATCTTTGGTCGTGCGACCCCGGTAGAACTGGACTTTGCGCAGGTCGAAAAAGCCTAAGCAGCGATCAAAAAAGCGGCGATTTAATCGTTGCACAGGGCGCGAGATTGGAATACAATTTCGCGCCTTTTGTTTTTATGGGCCCGGCCCGTAAAACGAATTTTATTCACGGGGAGCCTCCCTGAGGCGCTATCACCCAATCAGAGGATTTTAGAATGGCTAAGAAAGTACAAGCCTACGTCAAGCTGCAGGTTGCAGCTGGTATGGCGAACCCAAGTCCACCAGTTGGTCCAGCTCTGGGTCAGCAGGGTGTGAACATCATGGAATTCTGTAAAGCGTTCAACGCCAAAACCGAATCCCTGGAAAAAGGTCTGCCAATCCCAGTCGTAATCACTGTTTACGCTGACCGTTCTTTCACTTTCGTTACCAAAACCCCTCCAGCAGCTGTTCTGCTGAAGAAAGCGGCTGGTATCAAGTCTGGTTCCGGTAAACCGAACAAAGACAAAGTGGGTAAAATTTCCCGCGCTCAGCTGCAGGAAATCGCGCAGACCAAAGCTGCCGACATGACTGGTGCCGACATTGAAGCGATGACTCGCTCAATCGAAGGTACTGCACGTTCCATGGGCCTGGTAGTGGAGGACTAAGAAATGGCTAAACTGACCAAGCGCATGTCCGTGATCCGTGACAAAGTTGATGCGACCAAACAGTACGACATCAACGAAGCTATCGCTCTGCTGAAAGAACTGGCAACTGCTAAGTTCGTTGAAAGCGTTGACGTTGCCGTTAACCTCGGCATCGACGCGCGTAAATCCGATCAGAACGTTCGTGGCGCAACTGTACTGCCACACGGTACTGGCCGTTCCGTTCGCGTAGCTGTATTTGCTCAGGGTGCAAACGCTGAAGCTGCTAAAGCTGCCGGCGCTGAACTGGTAGGTATGGAAGATCTGGCTGATCAGATCAAGAAAGGCGAAATGAACTTTGACGTTGTTATTGCTTCTCCAGATGCAATGCGCGTTGTTGGCCAGCTGGGCCAGGTTCTGGGTCCACGCGGCCTGATGCCTAACCCGAAAGTGGGTACTGTAACTCCTAACGTTGCTGAAGCGGTTAAGAACGCTAAAGCAGGTCAGGTTCGTTATCGTAACGACAAAAACGGCATCATCCACACCACCATCGGTAAAGTGGACTTTGACGCTGACAAACTGAAAGAAAACCTGGAAGCTCTGCTGGTTGCGCTGAAAAAAGCAAAACCAACTCAGGCGAAAGGCGTGTACATCAAGAAAGTTAGCATCTCCACCACCATGGGTGCAGGTGTTGCAGTTGACCAGGCTGGCCTGAGCGCTGCTGCAAACTAATGCCTTTACGTGGGCGGTGATTTTGTCTACAATCTTACCCCCACGTTTGCTAACGAAAGTTAGCGGCTAAAAGATTTGTTCGTTGGAGCCTGGCCTAATCCAGGCCTCCGTCGAAGACCGCAGGTGTTTCGCAAGAGACTTAATCCCCTGCGTAGACGGTGACAGAACGCTAAGATTATTTTTGGATACTCTGGCTTGTTTCTGCTCACCGTATTAAGACGCTCTTTCCGTTTGGAAGAGTGAAGTGAGTTCCGGAACATGAGTTCCGGCAAACATCCAGGAGCAAAGCTAATGGCTTTAAATCTTCAAGACAAACAAGCGATTGTTGCTGAAGTCAGCGAAGTAGCCAAAGGCGCGCTGTCTGCAGTAGTTGCGGATTCCCGTGGCGTTACTGTAGACAAAATGACTGAACTGCGTAAAGCAGGTCGTGAAGCTGGCGTATACATGCGTGTTGTTCGTAACACCCTGCTGCGTCGCGTAGTTGAAGGTACTCAGTTCGAGTGCCTGAAAGACACGTTTGTTGGTCCGACCCTGATTGCATACTCTATGGAACACCCGGGCGCTGCTGCTCGTCTGTTCAAAGAGTTCGCGAAAGCGAATGCAAAATTTGAGGTCAAAGCTGCAGCCTTTGAAGGTGAGTTGATCCCGGCATCGCAAATCGATCGCCTGGCAACCCTGCCGACCTACGAAGAAGCAATTGCACGCCTGATGGCAACCATGAAAGAAGCTTCGGCTGGCAAACTGGTTCGCACTCTGGCTGCTGTTCGCGATGCGAAAGAAGCTGCTTAATCGCAGTTATCTTTATAAAGCATTCGCTTACGTATAAACTTATTCTGATTTTCAGGAACAATTTAAATGTCTATCACTAAAGATCAAATCATTGAAGCAGTTGCAGCTATGTCCGTAATGGACGTTGTAGAACTGATTTCTGCAATGGAAGAAAAATTCGGTGTTTCTGCTGCTGCTGCTGTAGCTGTAGCTGCGGGCCCGGCTGAAGCTGCTGAAGAAAAAACTGAATTCGACGTAATTCTGAAAGCTGCTGGCGCTAACAAAGTTGCTGTTATCAAAGCAGTACGTGGCGCAACTGGCCTGGGTCTGAAAGAAGCTAAAGACCTGGTAGAATCTGCTCCAGCTGCGCTGAAAGAAGGCGTGAGCAAAGACGACGCAGAAGCACTGAAAAAATCTCTGGAAGAAGCTGGCGCTGAAGTTGAAGTTAAATAAGCCAACTTTTCTGGTTGCAGCCTAAGTAATTAGGCTGATGGCTGGTGACTTTTTAGTCACCAGCCTTTTTGCGCTGTAAGGCATCAGTAGCATTTCACACTGTTTGACTGCTGATTGTCCTGACAATGCATGTTTCTATCGACGACTTAATATATTGCGACAGGGTGCTCGCTCTGTGTAAATCGCGACGAAATGATTTAAGCGTGATAGCAACAGGTATTGCGGAAAGTATTCAATTTTCCGGTCCACAAAATAGTGTTGCACAAACTGTCCCTTCGTCGGACAGATGGGTCGACTTGTCAGCGAGCTGAGGAACCCTATGGTTTACTCCTATACCGAGAAAAAACGTATTCGTAAGGATTTTGGTAAACGTCCACAAGTTCTGGACATTCCATATCTCCTTTCTATCCAGCTTGACTCGTTCCAGAAGTTTATCGAGCAAGATCCTGAAGGGCAGTACGGTCTGGAAGCAGCCTTCCGCTCCGTGTTCCCGATTCAGAGCTACAGCGGTAACTCCGAGCTGCAGTACGTCAGCTACCGCCTTGGCGAACCGGTGTTTGACGTTCAGGAATGTCAGATCCGTGGCGTGACCTATTCCGCACCGCTGCGCGTAAAACTGCGTCTGGTGATCTACGAGCGCGAAGCGCCGGAAGGCACCGTAAAAGACATTAAAGAACAAGAAGTCTACATGGGTGAAATTCCACTCATGACAGACAACGGTACTTTCGTTATCAACGGTACTGAGCGTGTTATCGTTTCCCAGCTGCACCGTAGCCCGGGCGTCTTCTTCGACAGCGATAAAGGTAAAACACACTCTTCCGGTAAAGTACTGTATAACGCACGCATCATTCCTTACCGTGGTTCATGGCTGGACTTCGAGTTCGATCCGAAAGACAACCTGTTTGTCCGTATCGACCGTCGTCGTAAGCTGCCTGCAACCATCATTCTGCGTGCGCTGCAATACACCACTGAACAGATCCTGGACCTGTTCTTTGAGAAAGTGATCTTTGAAATCCGCGACAACAAGCTGCAGATGGAGCTGGTGCCGGAACGTCTGCGTGGTGAGACCGCGTCGTTCGACATCGAAGCCGACGGCAAAGTGTATGTGGAAAAAGGTCGCCGTATCACCGCGCGCCACATCCGCCAGCTGGAAAAAGATGATATCAAACTCATCGAAGTTCCGGTTGAGTACATTGCAGGAAAAGTAGCCGCGAAAGATTACGTTGATGAATCAACGGGTGAGCTGATCTGCCCAGCGAACATGGAGCTGAGCCTGGATCTGCTGGCTAAGCTGAGCCAGTCTGGCCACAAACGTATCGAAACGCTGTTCACCAACGATCTGGACCACGGCGCGTATATCTCTGAGACTATTCGCGTCGACCCAACTACCGATCGTCTGAGCGCGCTGGTAGAAATCTACCGCATGATGCGTCCTGGTGAGCCACCAACTCGCGAAGCGGCGGAAAGCCTGTTCGAGAACCTGTTCTTCTCCGAAGACCGCTACGATCTGTCCGCGGTTGGTCGTATGAAGTTCAACCGTTCTCTGCTGCGCGACGAAATTGAAGGTTCTGGTATCCTGAGCAAAGACGACATCATCGAAGTGATGAAGAAGCTCATCGATATCCGTAACGGTAAAGGCGAAGTGGACGATATCGACCACCTCGGCAACCGTCGTATCCGTTCCGTAGGCGAAATGGCGGAAAACCAATTCCGCGTTGGCCTGGTACGTGTAGAGCGTGCGGTGAAAGAGCGTCTGTCTCTGGGCGATCTGGATACCCTGATGCCTCAGGATATGATCAACGCCAAGCCGATTTCTGCAGCAGTGAAAGAGTTCTTCGGTTCAAGCCAGCTGTCTCAGTTCATGGACCAGAACAACCCGCTGTCTGAGATTACGCACAAACGTCGTATCTCTGCACTCGGCCCAGGCGGTCTGACCCGTGAACGTGCAGGCTTTGAAGTTCGAGACGTACACCCGACGCACTACGGTCGCGTATGTCCAATCGAAACGCCTGAAGGTCCAAACATCGGTCTGATCAACTCCCTGTCCGTGTACGCACAGACTAACGAATACGGTTTCCTCGAGACCCCGTACCGTAAAGTGACTGACGGTGTTGTAACCGACGAAATTCACTACCTGTCTGCTATCGAAGAAGGCAACTACGTTATCGCTCAGGCGAACTCCAACCTGGATGACGAAGGCCACTTTGTAGAAGATCTGGTTACCTGCCGTAGCAAAGGCGAATCAAGTCTGTTCAGCCGCGACCAGGTTGACTACATGGACGTATCCACCCAGCAGGTGGTATCCGTCGGTGCGTCCCTGATCCCGTTCCTGGAACACGATGACGCCAACCGTGCATTGATGGGTGCGAACATGCAACGTCAGGCCGTTCCAACTCTGCGCGCTGATAAGCCGCTGGTTGGTACCGGTATGGAACGTGCTGTTGCCGTTGACTCCGGTGTTACTGCAGTTGCTAAACGTGGCGGTACTGTTCAGTACGTCGATGCATCCCGTATCGTTATCAAAGTTAACGAAGACGAGATGTATCCGGGCGAAGCTGGTATCGACATTTATAACCTGACCAAATACACCCGTTCTAACCAGAACACCTGTATCAACCAGATGCCTTGCGTATCTCTGGGTGAGCCAGTTGAGCGCGGCGACGTGCTGGCAGACGGTCCGTCCACCGACCTCGGTGAACTGGCGCTCGGTCAGAACATGCGCGTAGCGTTCATGCCGTGGAACGGTTACAACTTCGAAGACTCCATCCTCGTCTCCGAGCGTGTGGTTCAGGAAGATCGTTTCACCACCATCCATATTCAGGAACTGGCATGTGTGTCCCGTGACACCAAGCTGGGGCCAGAAGAGATCACCGCTGACATCCCTAACGTGGGTGAAGCTGCGCTCTCCAAACTGGATGAATCCGGTATCGTTTACATCGGTGCGGAAGTGACCGGCGGCGACATTCTGGTTGGTAAGGTTACGCCGAAAGGTGAAACCCAGCTGACGCCAGAAGAGAAACTGCTGCGTGCAATCTTCGGTGAGAAAGCGTCTGACGTTAAAGATTCTTCTCTGCGCGTACCAAACGGTGTTTCCGGTACGGTTATCGACGTTCAGGTCTTCACCCGTGACGGCGTTGAGAAAGATAAGCGTGCGCTGGAAATCGAAGAGATGCAGCTCAAACAGGCTAAGAAAGACCTGTCTGAAGAACTGCAGATCCTCGAAGCGGGTCTGTTCAGCCGTATCTATGCGGTGCTGGTTGCCGGTGGCGTTGAAGCTGAGAAGCTCGACAAACTGCCACGCGATCGCTGGCTGGAACTGGGCCTGACCGACGAAGAGAAACAAAATCAGCTGGAACAGCTGGCTGAGCAGTATGACGAACTGAAACACGAGTTCGAGAAAAAACTCGAAGCGAAACGCCGCAAAATCACTCAGGGCGACGATCTGGCACCAGGCGTGCTGAAGATTGTTAAGGTGTATCTGGCCGTTAAACGTCAGATCCAGCCTGGTGATAAGATGGCAGGTCGTCACGGTAACAAGGGTGTTATCTCTAAGATCAACCCGATCGAAGATATGCCGCACGATGCTAACGGTACGCCGGTAGATATCGTACTGAACCCACTGGGCGTACCGTCTCGTATGAACATCGGTCAGATCCTGGAAACCCACCTGGGTATGGCTGCGAAAGGTATCGGCGACAAGATTAACGCCATGCTGAAGCAGCAGGAAGAAGTCGCGAAACTGCGCGAATTCATCCAGCGTGCCTACGATCTGGGTACTGACGTGCGTCAGAAAGTCGACCTGAATACCTTCAGCGATGAAGAAGTGCTGCGTCTGGCTGAGAACCTGAAAAAAGGTATGCCAATCGCAACGCCGGTCTTCGATGGTGCGAAAGAAGCTGAAATTAAAGAGCTGCTGCAACTGGGTGGTCTGCCAACGTCTGGTCAGATTACGCTGTTTGACGGCCGTACCGGTGAACAGTTCGAGCGTCCGGTAACCGTAGGTTACATGTACATGCTGAAACTGAACCACCTGGTCGACGACAAGATGCACGCTCGTTCTACCGGTTCTTATAGCCTGGTTACTCAGCAGCCGCTGGGTGGTAAGGCACAGTTCGGTGGTCAGCGCTTCGGGGAGATGGAAGTGTGGGCGCTGGAAGCATACGGCGCGGCATACACCCTGCAGGAAATGCTCACCGTTAAGTCTGATGACGTGAACGGTCGTACCAAGATGTATAAGAACATCGTGGACGGCAACCATCAGATGGAACCGGGCATGCCAGAATCCTTCAACGTACTGTTGAAAGAGATTCGTTCGCTGGGTATCAACATCGAACTGGAAGACGAGTAATTCTCGCTCAAACAGGTCACTGGTGCCGGGTTAACCCCCGGCACCAGATTGTGCTAACTCCGACGGGAGCAAATCCGTGAAAGATTTATTAAAGTTTCTGAAAGCGCAGACTAAAACCGAAGAGTTTGATGCGATCAAAATTGCTCTGGCTTCGCCAGACATGATCCGTTCATGGTCATTCGGTGAAGTTAAAAAGCCGGAAACCATCAACTACCGTACGTTCAAACCTGAGCGTGACGGCCTTTTCTGTGCGCGTATTTTCGGGCCAGTAAAAGATTACGAGTGCCTGTGCGGTAAGTACAAGCGCCTGAAACACCGTGGTGTGATCTGTGAGAAGTGCGGCGTTGAAGTGACCCAGACCAAAGTGCGTCGTGAGCGCATGGGCCACATCGAGCTGGCGTCTCCGACCGCTCACATCTGGTTCCTGAAATCTCTGCCGTCCCGTATCGGTCTGCTGCTGGATATGCCGCTGCGCGATATCGAACGTGTTCTGTACTTCGAATCTTATGTGGTTATCGAAGGCGGGATGACGAACCTGGAACGTCATCAGATCCTGACTGAAGAGCAGTATCTGGACGCGCTGGAAGAGTTCGGTGACGAATTCGACGCGAAGATGGGTGCGGAAGCTATTCAGGCCCTGCTGAAGAGCATGGATCTGGAGCAAGAGTGCGAGCAGCTGCGTGAAGAGCTGAACGAAACCAACTCCGAAACCAAACGTAAAAAGCTGACCAAGCGTATCAAACTGCTGGAAGCGTTCGTTCAGTCTGGTAACAAACCAGAGTGGATGATCCTGACCGTTCTGCCGGTTCTGCCGCCAGATCTGCGTCCACTGGTTCCGCTGGATGGTGGTCGTTTCGCAACGTCCGATCTGAACGATCTGTATCGTCGCGTTATCAACCGTAACAACCGTCTGAAACGTCTGCTGGATCTGGCTGCGCCGGACATCATCGTACGCAACGAAAAACGTATGCTGCAGGAAGCGGTAGATGCCCTGCTGGATAACGGTCGTCGCGGTCGTGCGATCACCGGTTCTAACAAGCGTCCTCTGAAATCTTTGGCCGACATGATCAAAGGTAAACAGGGTCGTTTCCGTCAGAACCTGCTCGGTAAGCGTGTTGACTACTCCGGTCGTTCTGTAATCACCGTAGGTCCATACCTGCGTCTGCATCAGTGCGGTCTGCCGAAGAAAATGGCACTGGAGCTGTTCAAACCGTTCATCTACGGCAAGCTGGAACTGCGTGGCCTGGCCACCACCATCAAAGCCGCTAAGAAAATGGTTGAGCGTGAAGAAGCTGTCGTTTGGGATATCCTGGACGAAGTTATCCGCGAACACCCGGTACTGCTGAACCGTGCACCAACCCTGCACCGTTTGGGTATCCAGGCATTTGAGCCAGTTCTGATCGAAGGTAAAGCTATCCAGCTGCACCCGCTGGTTTGTGCGGCATATAACGCCGACTTCGATGGTGACCAGATGGCTGTTCACGTACCGCTGACGCTGGAAGCCCAGCTCGAAGCGCGTGCGCTGATGATGTCTACCAACAACATCCTGTCTCCAGCGAACGGTGAACCTATCATCGTTCCTTCTCAGGACGTTGTATTGGGTCTGTACTACATGACCCGTGACTGTGTTAACGCCAAAGGCGAAGGCATGGTGCTGACTGGCCCTAAAGAAGCTGAGCGTATTTATCGCGCTGGCCTGGCCTCTCTGCATGCGCGCGTTAAAGTGCGTATCACCGAATACGAAAAAGATGAAAACGGCGAATTCGTTGCGAAAACCAGCCTGAAAGACACGACCGTTGGCCGTGCCATTCTGTGGATGATCGTACCGAAAGGTCTGCCTTTCTCCATCGTCAACCAGGCGCTGGGCAAGAAAGCGATCTCCAAAATGCTGAACACCTGTTACCGCATTCTGGGTCTGAAGCCGACCGTTATCTTCGCTGACCAGACAATGTATACCGGCTTTGCTTATGCAGCGCGTTCAGGTGCATCTGTTGGTATCGATGACATGGTCATCCCAGAGAAGAAACACGAGATCATCTCTGAAGCGGAAGCCGAAGTTGCTGAGATCCAGGAGCAGTTCCAGTCTGGTCTGGTTACCGCGGGCGAACGCTATAACAAAGTTATCGATATCTGGGCAGCGGCGAACGATCGTGTATCCAAAGCGATGATGGATAACCTGCAGACCGAAACCGTGATTAACCGTGACGGCGTAGAAGAGCAGCAGGTTTCCTTCAACAGCATCTACATGATGGCCGACTCCGGTGCGCGTGGTTCCGCAGCACAGATTCGTCAGCTGGCAGGTATGCGTGGTCTGATGGCGAAGCCAGATGGCTCCATCATCGAAACGCCAATCACCGCGAACTTCCGTGAAGGTCTGAACGTACTCCAGTACTTCATCTCCACGCACGGTGCTCGTAAAGGTCTGGCGGATACCGCACTGAAAACTGCGAACTCCGGTTATCTGACGCGTCGTCTGGTTGACGTTGCGCAGGATCTGGTTGTGACCGAAGACGATTGTGGCACCCTCGAAGGTATCACCATGACCCCGGTTATCGAGGGTGGTGATGTTAAAGAGCCACTGCGCGATCGCGTTCTGGGTCGTGTAACTGCGGAAGACATTCTGAAGCCGGGTACTGCAGACATTCTGGTTCCACGCAACACGCTGCTGCACGAGCACTGGTGTGACCTGCTGGAAGCGAACTCTGTTGACTCCGTGAAAGTACGTTCCGTTGTATCCTGTGACACCGACTTTGGTGTATGTGCGCACTGCTACGGTCGTGACCTGGCGCGTGGCCACATCATCAACAAAGGTGAAGCAATCGGCGTTATCGCGGCACAGTCCATCGGTGAGCCGGGTACACAGCTGACGATGCGTACGTTCCACATCGGTGGTGCGGCATCTCGTGCGGCTGCTGAATCCAGCATCCAGGTGAAAAACAAAGGTAGCATCAAGCTCAGCAACGCGAAGTCTGTTGTTAACTCCGCGGGCAAGCTGGTTGTGACCTCTCGTAACACCGAGCTGAAGCTGATCGACGAATTCGGTCGTACCAAAGAGAGCTATAAAGTGCCTTACGGTGCGGTTATGGCGAAAGGTGATGGCGAGCAGGTTGCCGGCGGTGAAACCGTTGCAAACTGGGATCCACACACCATGCCGGTTATCACCGAAGTAAGTGGTTTCATCCGCTTCACTGACATGATCGACGGCCAGACCATTACTCGTCAGACCGACGAGCTGACCGGTCTGTCTTCTCTGGTGGTTCTGGATTCTGCTGAACGTACTACCGGTGGTAAAGATCTGCGTCCTGCACTGAAAATCGTTGATGCTCAGGGTAACGACGTTCTGATCCCGGGTACCGACATGCCTGCGCAGTACTTCCTGCCGGGTAAAGCGATCGTTCAGCTGGAAGATGGCATTCAGATCGGTGCGGGTGATGCTCTGGCGCGTATTCCACAGGAATCCAGCGGTACCAAGGACATCACCGGTGGTCTGCCACGCGTTGCGGACCTGTTCGAAGCACGTCGTCCGAAAGAGCCTGCAATTCTGGCTGAAATCAGCGGTATCATCTCCTTCGGTAAAGAGACCAAAGGGAAACGCCGCCTGGTTATCACTCCAGTAGATGGCAGCGAACCGTACGAAGAGATGATTCCGAAATGGCGTCAGCTCAACGTGTTCGAAGGTGAACGTGTAGAACGCGGTGACGTGGTTTCCGATGGTCCAGAAGCTCCGCACGACATTCTGCGTCTTCGTGGCGTACACGCGGTAACGCGTTACATCACCAACGAAGTACAGGACGTTTACCGTCTGCAGGGCGTTAAGATTAACGATAAGCACATCGAAGTTATCGTTCGTCAGATGCTGCGTAAAGCAACCATCGAAAACGCAGGCAGCTCCGAGTTCCTGGAAGGCGAGCAGGTTGAATACTCACGCGTCAAGATCGCTAACCGCGAACTGGAAGCTAACGGCAAAATCGGTGCGACCTTCTCGCGCGATCTGCTGGGTATCACCAAAGCGTCTCTGGCAACCGAGTCCTTCATCTCTGCAGCATCGTTCCAGGAAACGACTCGTGTCCTGACCGAAGCCGCTGTTGCTGGTAAGCGTGATGAACTGCGCGGTCTGAAAGAGAACGTCATCGTGGGTCGTCTGATCCCGGCGGGTACCGGTTATGCGTACCACCAGGATCGTATGCGTCGTCGTGCTGCGGGCGAACTGCCAGCTGCACCGCAGGTGACTGCTGAAGATGCATCCGCGAGCCTGGCAGAACTGCTGAACGCAGGTCTGGGCGGTTCCGACAACGAGTAATCGTTGATGCCCGGTGATGAACATTACCGGGCATGTGCCTCACAGGTCGGGTAAGCGCAGCGCCACCCGACAATAAAAAACCCGCCTCGGCGGGTTTTTTTACATCCGTATGTTATCAGTTTACCAACGGGATCCGTCGATAAAGCTCAATCATATCGCCCGCCAGATCCTGAATGACCATCGCGTTCATCAGGTGATCCTGAGAGTGGACGGTGATCAGGTTTACCGGAAGCTTCCCGGTCCCTTCATCAAGACCAATAAGCCGCGTCTGGATCGTGTGCGCATGCTTCACATATTCGCGCGACTCTTCCATCGCTTTTTCAGCTTCGTCAAACTCACCTTTACGCGCCATCTGTAACGCCGTCAGGGCCGCGCTGCGCGCCGCGCCGGCGTTGACCAGCAGTTCCATTATCGTGGTTTCTAAGTCTTCCATTATGACTCCAGAAGTTTGAGCGCTTTTTCCAGTACGGCATCGCCTTTCATCATGCCGTAATCCATCATGTCGATCACCGCGACCTTTTTACCCAGCGGCTCGGCCTGCGCCTGAAGTTTAGCCTGCTCGTATTTAACCTGTGGCCCCAGCAATACGATGTCGGCCGTCGCGATGTTGTCTTTAAACTCCGCAACCGGAACGGCTTTAATGGTGACTTCAACCCCTTTTTTCTGCGCGGCGTCTTTCATACGTTGAACCAGCATGCTGGTTGACATTCCCGCTGCACAGCATAAAACGATGTTCTTCATAATCAGCCTCGATCTACATGTGTTTATTGATAATTATCCCGTGCAGACCGCTTCAACAACCGGTTTACCGCGATTGTGTGTCAGGCATCACAAAGAAACCGGTGATTTTCTGAAACCGGTTACAATTTTGCATTGTCGGGTACCCGGCCCGTCGAAACGGGCAGGGTGAAAGAGGGAGGATTAGCTGATGGACGTTCGGTTGATGCGGTTTTTGCCCTGCTGTTTGGCGCTGTAGAGGGCGTTATCAACGCTTCCGACAAATTGCTCCAGCGGTTCAAAATGCCACTCCCCAAGACCGCCGCTGAACGTCACCCGCAGGTTTTCTTCTCGCCAGACGCGTTTTTCAACTGCGATACGCCACGCTTCCAGCAATGAGAGCGCAGACGTCATCTGCTCAGCCTGGAAGATTATTGCGAACTCTTCTCCACCATAGCGGTAAATTGAGACGTGATGCGGCTGCATGATCTGGATCCCTTCGCGGGCCACGTTGCGCAGAACGATATCACCGGTCAGGTGGCCCAGCGTGTCGTTAATCGACTTGAAGTTATCAATGTCCACCAGCGCCATCGCGAAAGGCTGCTGGGCATTCAGCAGCTCCGCAATATCGCTATCGAACGCGCGGCGGTTTTTACAGCCCGTCAGCGCATCGTGAGTGGCCTGGCGAACATAGGCCATCTCACGCTCTTTATTGGACTGGATAGTATGGCTCAGCATCGCTTCCAGCCGCGGCGCCTCGCTGACGTCGCCGGTTTTGATGGCATTGATAATGTGCATCAGTACGCTACGCGAGGCGTGGCGGAGATATAAGCCGAAGAGGATGATGATGATGGCCGCCAGCGCAAACCCCCAGCCAACGATCGTCGTTTCGTGGCGGGTGATATCGGTGAGCGTCTCGCCAGAGACCCTATAGATGACAAACCAGTCCGGATTGGTAAATGAGTAGTAGTAATACCAGGCGTTGCTTTTCTTGTCGTATAGGTGGCCTTCGCCGCTGGTCATTTTGTCCATCAGCGCTTCGCTCACGTACTGTTTGAAGAGCGCGCCTGTATCCGGGTGAAGCACAACGGCGCCGTCGCGTTCAACGACGAAGAATTCCCCCTGAACGGGCGCCACCATCTGTCGCAGTGTAAAGCCCATTGACGTCAAATCGAGATGAAACGCGATCGTTCCCTTCAGTCTGCCTTCGGGTGAAATCAATGGCTTATAGAGTGTGACCGTCGGATGGCCGGTGAAGTAGTCCATGTACGGGCGAGTATAGTGGCTGAAGATACTGGCTTCAGCCTGCGCGATAAACCACGGCCGCGTCCGGGGATCGAAGGTTTTACTCTTCTCCGTGGGGAGCACTTCCGGCGCGCGGAGATAATGCCCCTGCGTGTCCGCCAGCGAGATGGAGGACACGGTCGGCATCAGGTTTTGCAAATGCATCATCATCTGCAGCCCCTGCGTCGGGTTGACGTTGAGCGTCTCGTTTAGCCTGTCGTCGCGGGCAAAGTACATCGCGGAACGGCCCAGGATATAGTCGTTTTCACGCAGGATAGACTCGGTGTAGTTCACCGCCAGGTTGTGCGTGAAATTGCTGTTGATCTGATGATAATCCTCAAGAAAATCCTTTCGTTGCGAAAGCGTCACCGCGATCGCGATCACTGCAAAACTGCAGAGGATCCCCGCGAAGCTGAGCATGATTGGCCGGGTAAAAGAGAGCTTTTTGCTGTGAAGTGCCATGAGCTGTGCATCGTTCCTGATGGTGAATACTTTTCGTCTGCCGATATCCTCTCAGCATAGTCGCTGTCCTGCGGTTAGCGGTGAATTATACGGCACACGATTTCTGGCGGGATGATTTATCTTAAGAACCATTAAGAAAATACTTATTCAGCTTGCTGGCGGTCGTTTGTGCAATGAACCAGAGGCAGGGCGAAACGAGGAAGAAGCTTTTCGCCCTGGTCAGCATCCGTTGCTGACCGTGTGACAATAAAAAACCGGACGATCGCTGACAACCACCCGGTTTTGCCTTTTCGTAGCGCCTCGACAATTTTTTATGGTGTTGCAGTGCGTTTCAGCGTCATTGCGAGGCTCTTCCCAGCCAGCTGTCCCAGTCTTTCCAGACAGGCTGAAGACCCTGGGCCGTCAGAGCTGCGGCGACCGCTTCAGGACGTCGCCCGTCATGCGGCACAAACTGCTCCAGCTCCGGACGATCGTCGGCATAGCCACCTGGCTGCGTTTTGGAAAACGCGCTGACGTTGTTAATCGCAAGCGGGATAACGCGATCGCGAAACGCCGGGGACTCACGCGTTGAGAGCGATAATTCCACTTCCGGGGCGAGCAGGCGAAACGCGCAGATGGTCTGCACCAGCTGGCGTTCATCCATTAGCGAAGCCGGTTCAATCCCGCCCGCGCAAGGTCTCAGGCGCGGGAAGGAGATGGAATAACGGCTCTGCCAGTAGTGCTGCTGGAGCCACAGCAAATGTTCCGCCACCATGTAACAATCCACCCGCCAGCTGTCAGAGAGCCCGATCAGCGCCCCCAGACCGATTTTGTCGATCCCCGCGCGACCCAGCCTGTCCGGCGTTTCCAGCCGGAAAAAGAAATCCTGTTTCTTGCCCTTCAGGTGGTGCCGGGCGTACGTCGCCTCGTGGTAGGTTTCCTGGTAGACCATGACCCCGTCCAGCCCGAGGATTTTGAGCTCCGCGTACTCCTCCTGCGCCAGGGGCTGTACTTCCATCTGCAACGACGCAAACTGACGACGAATGGCGGGAAGGTGCTGACGGAAATAGTCCATTCCCACTTTTCCCTGATGTTCGCCCGTGACCAGCAGAAGATGTTCAAAGCCCATTTCACGAATGGCCGCGCACTCGCGGGTAATCTCATCTTCATCGAGCGTTTTACGCCTGATGCGGTTGCTCATGGAAAAACCGCAGTAGGTGCAGTCATTGGCGCACAGGTTTGAGAGATAGAGCGGCACGTAGAAGCTCACCGTGTTGCCAAAACGCTGGCGGGTGAGCCGCTGCGCTCGCTGGGCCATCGGTTCGAGGTACGCGCTGGCCGCCGGGGAGAGCAGAGCCATCAGATCCTCGCGGGTCAGATGGCGGGCATGCAGCGCGCGCTCCACGTCAGCCACCGTTTTGCTGTTGATGCGCAGGGCAATGTCGTCCCAGCTAAGCTGCCGCCAGCGCTCGGTAAACGTGCTCATGAGATCGCCTCCAGAAAACCGGTCAGCGGGCTGGTGGCCTGCGCCTGGAAACTGCGCGAGCCGGGACCGGACTCCCTTGCCAGCAGGCCAGCCTCTACGGCCATGCGGAACGCACGCGCCATCATGACCGGATCGTCGGCAACCGCGATGGCCGTATTGACCAGCACCGCGTCGGCGCCCATCTCCAGCGCCTGCGCGGCATGGCTGGGCACGCCGATGCCCGCATCAACCACCACCGGTACGGTAGCCTGCTCAATAATGATCTCCAGCATCGCGCGGGTTTCCAGCCCCTGGTTGGAGCCAATGGGGGCGCCCAGCGGCATGACGGCGGCGCAGCCGACCTCTTCCAGCCGTTTGCACAGGACAGGGTCGGCGCCGCAGTAAGGCAGGACGGTAAACCCCTGCTGCACCAGCTTTTCAGCCGCTTTCAGCGTTTCGATGGGGTCGGGCAGCAGCCAGCGGGCGTCAGGATGAATTTCCAGCTTCAGCCAGCGGGTGCCGAGCGCCTCGCGGGCCAGCTGCGCGGCGAAAATCGCCTCTTCGGCCGTTTTGGCACCGGAGGTGTTGGGCAGCAGCGTGACGCCAGCTTCCAGCAACGGTGCAAGAATGGCATCGCTGTGATGACGCAGATCCACACGCTTGAGCGCCAGCGTCACCAGCTGGCTGCCGCTTTCGCGAATGGCATCCACCATCAGCTGCGGCGAGGCGAATTTTCCGGTTCCGGTAAACAGATGTGAATCAAAGACTTTATCGGCAATACGTAACATCTCAGCCCCCTGCGATAACCTGAAACAGCAGGATCTGGTCGCCGTCATTGACCTGCTGATGTTCCCACTGCTCGCGCGGCAGGATCTGTTGATTGAGCGCCAGCGCCGTTCCCGGCTTCAGCTGACGCAGCTTGTCGAGCAGTACCGCAACGGTGAGCCCGTCGTCGCATCTCATCGGCTCATCGTTAAACAGAATGCGCATCGCGACCTCCGCATACCGGGCAGCGGCTGGCGCGGTGTAAGGCCAGATGGCGCCATCCGCTGGAGCGGGCATCAAACAGCCGCAGCGTATTGCGTTCCGTTTCCATGCCGCTGAGCAGCTTGATTGCCTCCAGCGCCTGCATTGTGCCCATTACGCCGACCACCGGACCAAGAATGCCCGCCGTACGGCAGTTGCGCGACGGCTCTGCATCATCCGGCCACAGGCAGCGATAGCAGCCCTGCGACCACGGCGGGGTCAGGACCATCATCTGCCCGCCGAAACCCACCGCGCTGGCGGTGATAAGCGGCGTATTACTTGCCACGCAGGCAGCGTTAATCGCCTGGCGCGTCGCCATGTTGTCCGTGCAGTCCAGCACCACATCGGCAAGGGCGACCTCACGGCGCAGGCTTTCACCGCTGAGCCGATCCTGCAGGGCAATCAGCTCGATATCCGGGTTGAGCTGGTTCAGGCGCTGTCGGGTGATTTGCGCTTTCGGCTGGTTGATATCTTCGGTGGTAAAGAGGATTTGTCGCTGCAGGTTGCTGAGGTGAACCTCGTCGTCGTCGGCCAGCACCAGCGTACCGATGCCCGCACCTGCCAGATAAAGCGCGGCGGGCGTGCCTAATCCACCCAGACCGACAATCAGCACCCGGCTGGCGAGCAGTTTTTGCTGCCCGTCGATGGCGATATCTTCCAGCAGGATCTGACGGCTGTAGCGCATAAAATCACGATCGTTCATCACCCGCTCCTGCCAGCTGTAACAGCTGTTCGGTGGCGAGACGCCAGTCTGCGGCCTGGGTGATGGCGCTGACGACGGCGATACTGCCGACGCCGGTCTCCAGCACCGCCGGGGCGCGTTCAAGGCTGATTCCGCCAATGGCGACGGTAGGGTAATCGGCAAGGCGTTTCACGTGACTCGCCAGCTGGGTCAGACCCTGCGGTGCGGAGGGCATCTGCTTGGTTTGCGTCGGGAAAACGTGACCCAGCGCGATGTAAGAGGGACGGGCCGCCAGCGCCACGTCGATCTCCATGCCATCGTGCGTTGACACGCCAAGACGCAGCCCGGCATCGCGGATAGCGTTCAGATCCGTTGTTTCCAGATCCTCCTGGCCCAGATGCACGCCGTAAGCCTGGTGCTTAACCGCCAGCCGCCAGTAGTCGTTAATAAACAGGCGGGCGTTATGCCGACGCCCAAGCGCGATGGCGGCAACCACATCGGCTTCCACCTCGTCATCGCGTTTATCCTTGATGCGCAGCTGGATCGTTCGAACGCCTGTCTCCAGCAGGCGCTCTATCCACTCCACGCTGTCCACCACCGGATAGAGCCCTAAACGGAAGGGGACAGGCGGGAAATCGGGCTTATACATTACGCCTCCTCTTTTTTGAGGTAGATTTCGCCGCCTTTGGCGCGGAAGGTCTCAGACATGTCCGCCATACCCACTTCAATGGTCTGCGCGGCGGCGTAGTCGCGCACCTCCTGGCTGATTTTCATCGAGCAGAACTTCGGCCCGCACATAGAGCAGAAGTGTGCGACTTTGCCTGATTCCTGCGGGAGGGTTTCGTCGTGATAGGCGCGGGCGGTGAACGGGTCCAGCGCCAGGTTGAACTGGTCTTCCCAGCGGAATTCGAAGCGCGCCTTCGACATGGCGTTATCGCGGATTTGCGCGCCCGGGTGGCCTTTGGCCAGATCCGCCGCGTGGGCGGCAATTTTGTAGGTGATCAGCCCCTGCTTCACGTCCTCTTTGTTTGGCAGGCCGAGGTGCTCTTTCGGCGTTACGTAGCAGAGCATGGCGCAGCCGAACCAGCCGATCATCGCCGCCCCAATGCCTGACGTGAAGTGGTCGTAGCCCGGTGCAATATCGGTGGTCAACGGTCCCAGGGTGTAGAACGGCGCTTCGTGGCAGTGCTCCAGCTCCTCGGTCATGTTGCGGCGGATCATCTGCATCGGCACGTGGCCCGGGCCTTCAATCATCACCTGCACGTCATACTCCCAGGCGATTTTGGTCAGCTCGCCCAGCGTGTGCAGCTCGGCAAACTGCGCTTCGTCATTCGCGTCGCG
Source organism: Enterobacter sp. DC1 (assembly GCF_000568075.1). Classification (NCBI taxonomy): domain Bacteria; kingdom Pseudomonadati; phylum Pseudomonadota; class Gammaproteobacteria; order Enterobacterales; family Enterobacteriaceae; genus Enterobacter; species Enterobacter sp. DC1. Next base: position 9,891 of record NZ_AZUA01000014.1, on the reverse strand, counting down.
AATAGAGCCCGGACGCAGGCCGTCGCCCAGAGATAGTGATACGTCGTAGGCAGCGCAGATTTCGCAGATCTCGCGGAAGTGTTCGTAGAGGAAGTTTTCCTGATGATGTGACAGGCACCACTTCGCCATGATGGAACCGCCGCGCGAGACGATACCGGTCAGACGCTTCGCCGTCATCGGCACGTAGCGCAGCAGTACGCCCGCGTGAATGGTGAAGTAGTCCACGCCCTGCTCGGCCTGCTCCAGCAGCGTGTCGCGGAACGCTTCCCAGGTGAGGTCTTCGGCAATGCCGTTGACCTTCTCCAGCGCCTGATAAATCGGGACGGTGCCAATCGGTACCGGGCTGTTACGCAGGATCCACTCGCGGGTTTCGTGAATATAGCGTCCAGTGGAGAGGTCCATTACCGTGTCCGCACCCCAGCGCGTGGACCAGACCAGCTTTTCCACCTCTTCTTCGATGGAGGAGGTCACGGCCGAGTTACCGATGTTCGCGTTGACCTTCACCAGGAAGTTGCGGCCGATAATCATCGGCTCGGATTCCGGGTGGTTGATGTTGGCGGGGATAATCGCGCGGCCTGCGGCCACTTCGTCACGCACAAACTCCGGCGTGATGTTCTCCGGCAGGCGAGCGCCAAAGCCTTCACCCGGATGCTGATAGCGCAGCACTTCGCTACGGATGCGCTCGCGGCCCATGTTTTCGCGGATGGCGATGAACTCCATTTCCGGCGTGACGATGCCCCGGCGCGCGTAGTGCAGCTGGGTCACGCATTTGCCCGCCTTAGCGCGTTTTGGCGTCAGCAGGCCGGTAAAGCGCAGCTCGTCCAGACCGTCGTCGGCCAGGCGCTCTTTGGTATACGCAGAACTCAGGACGCTCAGCTCTTCACAGTCGTTACGCGCATCAATCCACGGCTGGCGCAGCTTAGCCAGACCCTGCTGGACGTTGATGGCAACATCAGGGTCACCGTACGGGCCGGAGGTGTCATACACCGGCACGGCTTCGTTGTCTTCATACTGCGGGTTATCTTTGCTGCCGCCGATAAGCGTCGGGCTGAGCTGAATTTCGCGCATTGGGACGCGGATATCGGCCTGCGAGCCGGAAATATAGATGCGATTCGAGTTCGGGAAAGCGGTGCCTTCCAGCGTGTCGATGAAGTGTTGGGCCTGTGCGCGCTGTTCGCGGCGGGTCAGTTTTGCAGTAGACATAGCTCATTCCAAAAGTGAAGGACATGGCTTGTCAGACGACGGATGAAGCAAGAGAGGATCGCCCTCAGGCGATACAACAGCAGTGTGACTCTTGTTCCCTTCGCAGGTATTAGCCTGATCAGGTTCCGCGGATCCCGAATTAACGGTCTCAGCCCGTGCTTTCACACTGGGCACTCCGACAAGAAAAATCCCCCTCGTGAGAGGGGCGAATGGTTGTAAATTACTCGTTAACGATGAAGAACTCAAGCAGGGCGCGCGACGTTCTCTTCGTTACTGATGTTCAAATCATTGTCCAGCACGAGGGCGATCAGCTTATCTTCCAGCGTGAATCGCTCTTCCAGCGCTTCGCCGAGGTCGGATAGCGCCTGCTGGAACTCAAGATAGTTATCGTGATCGATGGCGTTCTCGAGCGCGGAATCATAGTAATCCATGATCTGCTGGGTGTTGGCTTCCAGCAGCGGATAGAGCTTGCTGGCCGCTAAATAGGGTGTTGTCCCTTCCATTTCGCGGATAATGCGTTCATAAATATTGAAATGGCCGTCGGACAGATAGTCGACCAGGCCCTGACAAAAATCATCCAGCGCTTTTTCATTCAGTCGCATAAACGATTCTTTGCCAGGCTTAATACCGACCAGATTGTAATAAGCCACGAGTAGATGCTTGCGCACATGTAGCCAGCGATCCACCAGTTTGTTACTTCCTCTAACGCGCTCAGTCAGGCTTTGCAGCTGGTTTAACATGGTCGACTCCGCAAAATGTAGGATTGAATCTGCTTATCCAGAATGTAACCACAATGCTAACAACATGTCAGTGAAGCGAAGGTAGTGCAATAGATATGGATCGTATTATTGAAAAATCAGATCTTGGTTGGTGGATCGTCAGTCACGAACAAAAATTATGGCTGCCTGCCGGAGAGTTGCCCTACGGTGCAGCGGAAATGTTCGATCTTGTAGGCCAGCACGCGCTGAAGATCGGCGAGTGGCAAGGCGCTCCTGTGTGGTTGATCCAACAGGCTCGACGCCAGGATATGGGATCCGTTCGCCAGGTGCTCGATCTGGACGTAGGGCTGTTCCAGCTGGCGGGGCGCGGCGTACAGCTGGCAGAGTTTTACCGCTCGCATAAATACTGCGGCTACTGCGGTCATACCATGCGCCCGAGCAAAACCGAGTGGGCGATGCTCTGCAGCCACTGCCGCGAACGCTACTATCCGCAGATTGCGCCATGCATTATCGTCGCTATCCGCCGGGAGGATTCCATCCTGCTGGCGCAGCATACCCGCCATCGCAACGGCATTCACACCGTGCTGGCCGGCTTCGTCGAGGTGGGCGAAACGCTGGAGCAGGCTGTGGCACGCGAGGTGATGGAGGAGAGTGGGATCAAAGTGAAGAACCTGCGCTACGTCACCTCCCAGCCGTGGCCGTTTCCGCAGTCGCTGATGACGGCATTTATGGCCGAATACGACAGCGGCGAGATCGTTATCGACCAGAAAGAGCTGCTGGAAGCAAACTGGTATCGCTACGACGATCTACCGCTGTTGCCTCCGCCGGGCACGGTGGCGCGTCGCCTGATAGAAGATACCGTGGCGATGTGTCGGGCCGAGTATGAGTAGTGTTACACTGAGGCCATGACGCTTAAGGAACTGCAAAAATGACCGAACTGAAGAACGATCGTTATCTGCGTGCGCTGCTGCGCCAGCCCGTTGATGTCACCCCGGTGTGGATGATGCGCCAGGCGGGACGCTATCTGCCAGAGTACAAAGCCACGCGCGCGCAGGCGGGCGATTTTATGTCGCTGTGCAAAAACGCCGAGCTGGCCTGCGAAGTGACGCTCCAGCCGCTGCGCCGCTTCCCGCTGGATGCTGCGATCCTCTTCTCGGATATTCTGACCATTCCGGATGCAATGGGCCTTGGCCTGTACTTCGAAACCGGTGAAGGTCCGCGTTTCACTTCTCCAATCAAAAGCAAAGCCGACGTGGATAAGCTGCCGATCCCCGATCCGGAAGGCGAGCTGGGCTACGTGATGAACGCCGTACGCACCATTCGCCGCGAGCTGAAAGGTGAAGTGCCGCTGATTGGCTTCTCCGGCAGCCCGTGGACGCTGGCAACCTATATGGTTGAAGGGGGCAGCAGCAAAGCCTTCACCATGATTAAAAAAATGATGTACGCCGAGCCGCTGGCCCTGCACGCGCTGCTCGACAAGCTGGCGAAGAGCGTTACCCTCTATCTGAACGCGCAGATTAAAGCCGGTGCGCAGTCGGTGATGATTTTCGATACCTGGGGCGGCGTGCTGACCGGGCGCGACTATCAGCAGTTCTCCCTGTACTACATGCACAAAATCGTTGACGGCCTGCTGCGTGAAAACGAAGGCCGCCGCGTGCCGGTGACGCTGTTCACCAAAGGTGGCGGTCAGTGGCTGGAAGCGATGGCGGCAACCGGCTGCGACGCGCTGGGCCTCGACTGGACCACCGATATCGCCGATGCGCGTCGCCGCGTGGGCGACAAAGTGGCGCTGCAGGGAAATATGGACCCGTCCATGCTCTATGCGCCTCCAGCCCGCATTGAAGAAGAAGTGTCGACTATACTGTCTGGTTTCGGCCAGGGTGAAGGCCATGTCTTTAACCTCGGCCACGGTATTCATCAGGATGTGCCGCCAGAACACGCAGGCGTATTTGTGGAGGCGGTGCATCGGCTTTCTGCCCAGTATCACAAGTAAGGAGTGGTTATGGATCTCGCGTCGCTACGCGCTCAGCAAATCGAACTGGCCTCATCGGTGATCCGCGAGGATCGTCTGGATAAGGATCCTCCGCAGTACATTGGCGGAGCAGACGTCGGATTCGAGCAGGGTGGGGAAGTGACGCGAGCGGCGATGGTGGTACTGAAATACCCTTCGCTTGAGCTGGTGGAGTACAAGGTCGCGCGTATCGCGACCACCATGCCGTACATTCCGGGCTTTCTCTCCTTCCGCGAATATCCTGCGCTGCTGGCAGCGTGGGAGCAACTCTCGCAAAAACCTGACCTGCTGTTTGTCGATGGACACGGTATCTCACACCCGCGCCGTTTAGGCGTTGCCAGCCACTTTGGGCTGCTGGTGGATGTGCCGACCATTGGCGTTGCCAAGAAACGCCTGTGCGGCGCGTTTGAACCTCTCTCAGCCGAGCCGGGCGCGCTGGCGCCGCTTATCCATAAAGGTGAGCAGCTAGCGTGGGTCTGGCGCAGCAAGGCGCGCTGTAACCCGCTCTTTATCGCCACCGGGCACCGGGTGAGCATGGACAGCGCCCTGGCGTGGGTGCAGCGCTGCATGAAGGGCTACCGCTTGCCGGAGCCGACGCGCTGGGCAGACGCCGTGGCATCTTCGCGTCCGGCTTTTGTTCGTTGGCAGGAAATTCAGCGGTGATTCAGGTAAACTGCGCCTAATTTTCGATTCGAGAGATCATCATGCTACAAAACCCGATTCACCTGCGCCTTGAGAAAGTAGAAAGCTGGCAGCACGTGACGTTTATGGCTTGCCTGTGCGAGCGCATGTATCCCAACTATGCCGCGTTCTGTAAGGAGACGGGCTTTGGTGATGGCCATATCTACCGCCGCATTCTGGATCTGATCTGGGAAACGCTGACGGTGAAAGACGCGAAGGTGAACTTCGACTCCCAGCTGGAAAAGCTGGAAGAGGCGATTCCGACTGCGGATGATTTTGACCTGTACGGTGTCTACCCGGCGATTGATGCCTGCGTGGCGTTAAGCGAACTGCTCCACTCCCGTCTGAGCGGTGAAACGCTGGAGCACGCAATTGAAGTCAGTAAAGCATCCATTACGACCGTCGCGATGCTGGAAATGACCCAGGAAGGCCGCGAGATGACCGACGAAGAGCTGCGTGCCAACCCGGCGGTTGAGCAAGAATGGGACATTCAGTGGGAAATTTTCCGCCTGCTGGCAGAGTGTGAAGAACGCGATATCGAGCTGATAAAAGGGCTGCGCGCGGACTTGCGAGAGGCTGGTGAGAGCAATATTGGGATAATTTTTAACCAATGAGACAAGAAAACTTGAGATAACGCCCGTTTTGTCGCTCCTCGACTCTTCCCTTTCGCCCCTTGTCTGGTCTACATTTGGGGGGCGAAAAAAAGTGGCTATCGGTGCGTGTATGCAGGAGAGTGCTTTTTTGGCATTTTCGTCGCACTCGATGCTTAGCAAGCGATAAACACATTGAAAGGATAACTTATGAACAAGACTCAACTGATTGATGTAATTGCGGACAAGGCTGATCTGTCTAAAGTGCAGGCTAAAGCTGCTCTGGAATCTACCCTGGCTGCTATTACTGAGTCTCTGAAAGAAGGCGATGCTGTGCAACTGGTTGGTTTCGGTACCTTCAAAGTGAACCACCGCGCTGAGCGTACTGGCCGCAACCCGCAGACCGGTAAAGAAATCAAAATCGCCGCAGCTAACGTGCCGGCATTTGTTTCTGGTAAAGCACTGAAAGACGCTGTTAAGTAAGACGCGTGGCAGTGAACAGTTTTAGCGAAGGGGCGGTAACGCCCCTTTTGTCTTTCTGGCGTGGAACGCTCGCGCTGGCAGGCATGCTGCTGCTGTCAGCCTGCAGCCACGACACCTCCCTGCCGCCGTTTACCGCCAGCGGTTACGCGGACAACCAGGGCGCGGTCAGGATCTGGCGCAAAGATTCCGGCGGCGAAGTGCATCTGCTTTCTGCCTTCAGCCCGTGGCATAACGGCAATACGTCGACGGCGGAATATCGCTGGCAGGGAGATGACCTGTCGCTGATTGAACTGAACGTCTACAGCAAGACCCCCGAACACGTGAAAGTGCGTTTTGACGACCATGGCGAGCTGAGCTTTATGCAGCGCGAAGTCAGCGGTCAAAAACAGCAGCTTTCCAGCGATCAAATCGCCCTCTACCGTTATCGTGCCGAACAAATCCGCCAGACCAGCGATGCGCTTCGTCTGGGACGCGTTGTGCTGCGCCAGGGGCGCTGGCATGCCGATGGGACGGTAACCACCTGCGAAGGGCAGACGGTCAAGCCTGAGCTCGAATCCTGGGCAACCGAACACATACAACGTCGTCAGCGTCATTCATCAATGGAAGTGAGTGTGGCGTGGCTGGAAGCGCCGGAAGGCTCTCAGCTGCTGCTGGTGGCGAACGAAGACTTCTGCACCTGGCAGCCGACAGAGAAGAGTTTCTGAGTTCTGTGGATTAAGCCGGATGGCGCTAACGCTTATCCGGCCTACGAACGATCCCTCTCCCTTGAGGGAGAGGGTTAGGGTGAGGGGAAATTTACTCGCCCTGCTCACGCGCAATCGCACGATAACCGATATCCTGACGGCTAAAGCTGCCGTTCCAGTGAATATCCGCCATCAGCGCATAGGCGCGTTTCTGCGCTTCTGCCACGGTATGGCCCAGCGCGGTTGCACATAGCACGCGTCCGCCGTTGGTGAGGACGCGATCGTCGTCAGCCAGCTTCGTACCCGCATGGAACACCTTCGCACCGTCAATCTCTTCCAGCGGCAGGCCGTGGATTTCATCCCCGGTGTTGTAGTTGCCCGGGTAACCACCCGCAGCAATCACCACGCCAAGAGACGCACGCTCGTCCCACTCTGAGGTTTTCTCGTCGAGCTTGCCTGCGCTGGCTGCCAGACACAGTTCCACCAGATCGGATTTCATGCGCAGCATGATGGGCTGCGTTTCCGGATCGCCAAAGCGGCAGTTGAATTCGATGACCTTAGGGTTACCCTGCTTGTCGATCATCAGACCCGCATAGAGGAAACCGGTGTAGGTGTTGCCTTCCGCCGCCATCCCTTTCACGGTTGGCCAGATGACGCGATCCATGGTGCGCTGGTGGACTTCGTCAGTCACTACCGGAGCGGGGGAGTAAGCGCCCATTCCGCCAGTATTCGGGCCGGTATCGCCATTGCCCACACGCTTGTGGTCCTGGCTGGTGGCCATCGGCAGAACGTGCTCGCCGTCGACCATCACGATAAAGCTCGCTTCTTCACCGTCGAGGAACTCTTCGATCACGATGCGGTGGCCCGCATCGCCAAAGGCGTTGCCCGCCAGCATATCCTGAACCGCGGCTTCTGCTTCTTCGAGGGTCATCGCGACGATAACGCCTTTACCGGCGGCCAGACCGTCGGCCTTGATAACAATCGGTGCGCCCTTCTCACGTAAGTAGGCCAGAGCAGGCTCCACTTCAGTGAAATTCTGATATTCCGCCGTCGGGATGTTGTGACGCGCGAGGAAATCTTTGGTGAAGGCTTTGGAGCCTTCCAGCTGCGCGGCGCCTTCCGTTGGCCCGAAGATTGTCAGACCCGCCGCGCGGAACGCATCCACCACGCCAATCACCAGCGGCGCTTCCGGGCCGACGATGGTCAGATCGATTTTCTCGCTCTGGGCAAAGCTCAGCAGCGCCGGAATGTCGGTCACGCTGATAGCCACGTTTTGCAGCGCGGGTTCCAGCGCGGTACCGGCGTTGCCCGGTGCCACGAAGACTGTTTTCACCAGCGGAGACTGTGCCGCTTTCCACGCCAGAGCGTGCTCGCGTCCGCCGTTACCAATTACTAATACTTTCATTTTCAGCTCCGGGAATTAATGGCGGAAGTGGCGCATGTCGGTGAAGATCATCGCGATGCCGTGTTCGTCGGCGGCGGCAATCACTTCGTCGTCGCGGATTGAGCCGCCAGGCTGGATCACACAGGTGATGCCCACTGCAGCCGCCGCGTCGATACCGTCGCGGAACGGGAAGAATGCGTCAGAAGCCATGGCGGAGCCTTTCACTTCCAGACCTTCATCGCCTGCTTTAATGCCCGCGATTTTCGCGGAGTAGACGCGGCTCATCTGGCCTGCACCTATTCCGATGGTCATGTTCTCTTTCGCGTAGACGATAGCGTTGGATTTAACGAACTTCGCAACCTTCCAGCAGAACAGCGCGTCACGCAGTTCCTGTTCGCTCGGCTGACGCTTGGTCACCACGCGCAGGTTGGCTTCTGTCACCATACCCAGATCGCGGTCCTGAACCAGCAGGCCGCCGTTCACGCGCTTGAAGTCCAGGCCCGGAACGCGTTCTGCCCACTGGCCGCAAACCAGTACGCGCACGTTCTGTTTTGCTGCGGTGATTTTCAGCGCTTCTTCGGATGCGGATGGCGCGATGATCACTTCAACGAACTGGCGGGAGATGATGGCCTGAGCCGTTTCAGCATCCAGCTCGCGGTTGAAGGCGATAATGCCGCCGAAAGCAGAGGTCGGGTCGGTTTTGTAGGCGCGATCGTAGGCATCCAGAATAGAGGTGCTTACCGCGACGCCGCATGGGTTGGCGTGCTTAACGATAACGCAGGCCGGCTCGCTGAACTCTTTCACGCACTCCAGCGCGGCGTCGGTGTCGGCAATGTTGTTATAGGAGAGCGCTTTGCCCTGTACCTGCTGAGCGGTCGCAACAGAGGCTTCTTTTACCTCTTCTTCTATATAGAAGGCTGCCTGCTGGTGGCTGTTCTCGCCGTAGCGCATATCCTGCTTCTTAATGAAGTTCAGGTTCAGGGTGCGCGGGAAGCGGCCGGAAGGCTCTTTGCTTTCACCGTGGTAAGCGGGTACCAGGCTACCGAAGTAGTTGGCGATCATGCTGTCGTACGCCGCGGTGTGCTCGAAGGCTTTGATGGCGAGGTCGAAACGCGTTTCAAGCGTCAGTGACCCTTCGTTGGCATCCATCTCATTAATAATGGTTTCGTAATCGCTGCTCTTTACGACGATGGCCACATCTTTATGGTTCTTGGCCGCGGAGCGCACCATGGTTGGGCCGCCGATATCAATATTCTCTACGGCATCTTCCAGAGAACAGCCTTCGCGGGCAACGGTCTGGGCAAACGGGTAGAGGTTAACAACCACCATGTCGATTGGCGCGATGTCATGCTGTTCCATAATGGCGTCGTCCTGGCCGCGACGACCAAGAATACCGCCGTGTACTTTCGGGTGCAGGGTTTTGACGCGTCCATCCATCATTTCCGGGAAACCGGTGTAATCGGACACTTCGGTTACCGGCAGACCTTTATCTGCTAACAGGCGAGCGGTACCGCCTGTAGAAAGCAGCTCCACACCGCGTGCGGAAAGTGCCTGAGCGAATTCGACGATACCGGCTTTATCAGAAACACTGAGCAGAGCGCGGCGGACTGGACGACGTTGTTGCATGGTAAATCCCCTGGATTTCACGATTACAGAGAGCGTTAGATGAATTTTCCTGCGAAAAACTCATCTAACACACCTGACGGGGCATCCTTGTTAAGCGCGAGCATTTTAACGAAAACGTTTGCGCAACGCTCGCACATTTTCACTTTTTCGTATCATTGTGGATAAGTCTGTGTGTAAAAAGGTATAAGGCGGGGTTTTGCTGTGGAATGCAGCAGTCAGTCATTTTTCTGTCATTTAGCGGTTGCGGCCTGCTGAGAACTCCCTATAATGCGCCTCCATCGACACGGCGGATGTGAATCACTTCACACAACAGCCGGTTCGGTTGAAGAGAAAAAATCCTGAAATAACGGGTTGACTCTGAAAGAGGAAAGCGTAATATACGCCACCTCGCAACGGTGAGCGAAAGCCGCGTTGCACTGCTCTTTAACAATTTATCAGACAATCTGTGTGGGCACTCAAAGTGACATGGATTCTTAACGTCGCAAGACGAAAAATGAATACCAAGTCTCTG
>NZ_AZUA01000013.1:0-79026 GCF_000568075.1 Enterobacter sp. DC1 | reverse complement strand
TGATTACATCGAAATGTTTTATAACAGTAAGCGTCGGCATGGTTCGAGTGCTCAGATGCCTCCGACGGAATATGAAAATCAATATTATCAACGGCTCGGAAGTGTCTAGATTATCCGTGGCGATTCAAGTGCGAGCTTTTGGCATCATGCATATATTTCCTTTAGTCATGGATTTGTTGAAAATGTCCGAAGTCAAAAATTAACTTTACCGCTACTTATCCTCCCTATATGATCGAACTTTATCAGTGATCCATGCTTCTACTTCTGTTGATACCCACCTTACGGAACAACCTATCTTGATAGAGTTTGGGAACTCACCCACGTTCTTCCACTTGTAAATAGCCGTTTTTTGGAACCCAACAGTGCGGCAAACCTCTTTCAGGTCCATCAAATATATGTTCAACTGCTATCCTCACCGTTAAAAATTGTGTGTGGGTTATGGAATATCAAACAGTTCGAATAGAGCCTAATAAATGGGTTACAGAGTCTTTACTGATGGCGATCACGGGCCTCACAAAGAACGCTATCAGATCTGCAAGGGAAAAATCATGGATGGAAGGAAGGGAGTATCGACACTATTCAGGCGATTGCCAGCCTAAGGATAACAGTCCGATAATGTATAATCGGTTTGAAGTAGATGCTTGGGTTGAGCGGCAAAAAACTGCCATTCCACGTCAGCGTAAATGACGTTGGTTGGATAGGATTCACTCTACTGAAAGTGCGAATGTTTCCGGTTTAGTTTTGCTCGTTTTCATTTGGGGGTATAAATGGGGGTATATCTCATGTGTTTAACTTGTTTTTCTATTTAAAAACATTTGGTTGTGTGGTTTGTTTCAATCCTACAGGGCCATTTCATTTCATAGAGTTACGCCTCTTTCTCATCCTCCTGATTTTCGTTGTGGGACATATTTGGGATATCGACCCTAAAATTTATCGGTCATGAAGGACATTTATGTGGTATCTACTCGCAGCTTCGCTTGCCGCACTCTCCCTTAATAGAAGCCTGGCTTATCTGATGCTGGGATTAACGGCATTTCTCGGCTGGAAACAGAGCATTCTTGACGCCCCGGCGCTGCTGGTTATTGCATCAATCGTTGTTGGCTGGTCTGCTGTTGAATGGCTACGTAATAAAAATAATAAATATACCTATCTGGTCGAAGGCCTGTGCGTGGTCATCGCCGTTGCCCTGGTTTTGCATGTGATCCCGGGCTTCCATAACCCCAAAGTGCTGGATGCTGTCGTCGTTGGTCCGCAAAGCATACCGTTCAGTATGTACTTTAATATGGACAAGGCAGTGGTGCCTTTCTTTTTAATTACGTGCATGCCAACGTTATTCGTAGCAAAGCCCCTCTATCAAGCTGGCAAGGTCGGCTGGGGAATATTGGTTCTTGCGATACCCGCGCTGTTACTTCTGGCTGTTGCGTTGGGCGGACTTAGAGTTGAGCCGCATGCGCCAGAATGGTTCGCTCAATTTGCCCTTGCGAATATTTTCTTCGTCTCTTTGGCCGAGGAAGCCTTGTTCAGAGGCTACCTGCAGCAACGCTTGTCCCGGATTATTCATCCTGTTGCCGCGCTATTGATTGCCTCAGTCATCTTTGGGCTGATGCATTATAGCGGCGGTTTACTGCTGATTATTTTTGCCGGCCTCTCCGGCATTATTTACGGCCTGGCGTGGATGTGGAGCGGCAGGCTCTGGGTTGCAACGTTATTCCATTTTGGGCTGAACTGCGTGCATTTATTGTTCTTCACCTATCCTATATATGCCCCTCATGCGGCTATGTGATGCTTTTTAAATTAGTCGCCTTATAAATTTAGCGACATCCGGATAAGCATAAAAGCCCCGCAATATCGGGGCTTTTTATATTTGCCGGGCGCGTGAAAAACAGATTTACCTTCGCGTCATAATGAATAGAAGGCTAATGAATTTCATTGTAGGCAGGCTTAAGGTTTTCTTAATCTAAAAAATATCTCTCATTAAAATTTGGATTTTTATCATTCTAAAATCTGCTAAAAAGAAATTTTACACTTTTACGCCTAAACTGGATTGATACTAATTATCATTAGCGTTGTTGTATGCTTTAATCCTGTCCCACAAAGCTATGAGTCGTTAATCCCGTTGGTCTATTAAGGATATGTTCATGAATTCTCGCCTGCTGTCCTGCTTCTCGCTTGCCTTGTTGTCTTCATCACTTTTCCTTTCTACACAATCGGTTGCTGCCGATAACAACGAAGGTATCGTTGTTTATAACGCGCAGCACGAAAACCTGGTGAAGTCGTGGGTTGACGGTTTTACTAAAGAAACCGGCATTAAGGTCACTCTGCGTAACGGCGATGACAGCGAGCTGGGTAACCAGCTGGTTCAGGAAGGCAGCGCGTCGCCGGCCGACGTGTTCCTGACGGAAAACTCACCGTCAATGGTGCTGGTGGATAATGCAAACCTGTTTGCGCCGCTGGATGCAGACACCCTGAAGCAGGTACCGGCAGAATATCGTCCGGCGCACGGCCGCTGGATCGGCATCGCCGCCCGCAGCACGGTGTTTGTGTATAACCCGGAAAAACTGAACGAACAGCAGCTGCCTAAATCGCTGATGGATCTGGCAAAGCCCGAGTGGAAAGGGCGCTGGGCGGCATCACCGTCAGGCGCGGATTTCCAGGCCATCGTGAGCGCCATGCTGGCGCTGAAAGGCGAGAAGGCCACGCTGGAATGGCTCAAGGCGATGAAAGCCAACTTCGTTGCCTATAAAGGCAACAGCACCGTGATGAAAGCGGTCAATGCCGGTCAGATTGATGGCGGCGTGATTTATCACTACTACCGTTTTGTCGATCAGTCCAAAACCGGTGAAAACAGCAAAAACACCCAGCTCTACTACTTCAAACACCAGGATCCGGGCGCGTTTGTGAGCCTCTCCGGCGGCGGCGTGCTGGCATCCAGCAAGCACAAAGCGCAGGCGCAGGCCTTCATCAAATACATTACCGGTAAAGAAGGTCAGGAAAGCCTGCGTACCAACAACGCCTTTGAATATGCAGTGGGCGTGAACGCGGCCTCAAACCCGAAACTGGTCCCGCTGAAAGATCTTGATGCGCCGAAAGTTGAACCTTCAACGCTCAACAGTAAAAAAGTTATCGAGCTGATGACGCAAGCCGGTCTGCTGTGATCCTGAGAGTGAAGTGAACGTCTTATGTCTGGTCTGAGTCTCGACATCGGAAAAAACAGAGTGCAGGAGCCTGCCCGCAGGCGTCCTGCACTGCCGATGGTTGCGTTAGCTGTGTTGTTTTCATTAATGGCGCTTCTGCCTTTGGGTTTTATCATTGCCATTGGCATTGAGACCGGCTGGGAAACCATTAAGGCGCTGGTGTTTCGCCCGCGCGTGGCTGAACTGCTCAGCAACACGCTGTGGCTGACGGCTTTAGCGGTTCCGCTGTGTATCGTGACGGGCGTGGCAATCGCCTGGCTCACGGAGCGCACGCAGCTTGCCGGGCGAGGGATCTGGTCCGCACTGGCGGTCGCCCCGCTGGCGATCCCCGCGTTTGTGCAAAGCTATGCCTGGGTGAGCGCTGTCCCGTCCATGCACGGGCTCTCCGCGGGCGTGTTCCTCTCCGTTCTTGCCTATTATCCGTTTATCTATATGCCGGTTGCGGCGGTGCTGCGTCGTCTTGACCCGACGCTTGAAGATGTCGCCGCTTCGCTGGGCACGCCGCCGTGGCGGGTCTTTTTCCGCGTGGTGCTGCCCCAGCTCAAGCTGGCTATCTGCGGCGGCGCGCTGCTGGTGGCGCTGCACCTGCTGGCGGAATACGGCCTGTACGTGATGATCCGTTTTGATACCTTCACCACGGCAATTTATGACCAGTTCCAGTCTACCTTCAGCGGCCCGGCGGCGAACATGCTGGCGGGCGTGCTGGCCTTGTGCTGTCTGGCTATCCTGATGCTGGAAGGCGTGACGCGGGGAAAAGCACGCTACGCGCGCATTGGCGCCGGGGCCGCGCGCGAGCAGAAACGCTGGCCGCTGAAGCCTGCGGCCGCCGCGCTGGGCCAGCTGTTTTTCATCGTGCTGATCGTTCTGGCGCTGGGCGTGCCGTTAATTGTCCTGTGTCGCTGGATTTGGCTCGGCGGCGTGCAAAACTGGATGAGTGCCGATCTCTGGCATTCGCTGCGCCAGACGCTTATGCTCGGCGTGGGCGGTGCGCTTCTGACGACCGCGAGCGTGATCCCCATCGCGTGGCTGGGTATTCGCTATCCGCACCGCATCTTCCGGATGCTGGAAGGGTGCATCTATATCACCAGTTCGCTGCCGGGCATCGTCACGGCGCTGGCGCTGGTCACCGTCACCATTCATTACGCCCGTCCCATTTACCAGACGGAAATTACCCTGTTCCTTGCCTACCTGCTGATGTTTATGCCCCGCGCGCTCATCAACCTGCGGGCGGGGATTGCGCAGGCGCCGGTTGAGCTGGAAAATGTGGCGCGCAGCCTGGGCAGCACGCCCGCGAAGGCGCTCTGGAGCGTCACGATGCGGCTGGCCGCGCCGGGTGCGGCGGCGGGGGCCGCGCTGGTTTTCCTCGGCGTCAGCAACGAGTTGACCGCCACGCTGCTGCTCTCTCCGCTGGGCACGCGCACGCTCTCCACCGGATTCTGGGCGCTGACCAGTGAAATTGACTATGTTGCCGCCGCGCCTTACGCGATGCTGATGATCCTGATTTCACTTCCGCTGACCGCCATTCTCTATATGCAGTCGAAAAAAATTGCAGGGCTATGACATGCTTGAATTAACCGCCATTTCTAAATCGTTTTCTGAGGTGCAGGTGCTCGACAGCTTAAACCTGAGCGTGGCGCCGGGGAGCAGGACGGCGATTGTCGGGCCGTCCGGGTCGGGGAAAACCACGCTGCTGCGTATTCTTGCCGGGTTCGAAACGCCTGACACCGGGCGCATTGTCATGCAGGGGAGAGCGCTGTTTGATGAAAACAGTTTTGTTCCCGCCCACCTGCGCCGGATCGGTTTCGTGCCTCAGGAGGGCGCGCTGTTCCCGCACCTCAATGTGGCAGACAACATCGCCTGGGGGCTGGACGGCACCCGCCACGAGAAGCGCCAGCGCGTTGAGGCGCTGATGGAGATGGTTTCTCTGGACAGGCAGCTCGCGACGCACTGGCCCCACGAGATTTCCGGCGGACAGCAGCAGCGCGTGGCGCTTGCCCGCGCGCTGGCCCAGCGTCCTTCCCTGATGCTGCTGGATGAACCGTTCTCGGCGCTGGATACCGGCCTGCGCGCCATGACGCGTAAGGCAACGGCCGATCTGCTGGCCGAAGCGGGCGTGGCCTCTATTCTGGTCACCCACGATCAGAACGAAGCGTTGTCCTTTGCCACGCAGGTTGCCGTGATGCGCTCCGGACGCTTCACACAGGTCGGGACGCCTTATGACGTCTACACCCGTCCCGTTGACGAAGAGACGGCGCTGTTCCTTGGCGATGCCGTGATCCTGCCTGCTCGGCTCGCTGCCGGGTATGCGGTGTGCGCGCTGGGCGAAGTGCCGACGGACAACGCGTATGCGACAGGAGAGGGCAGGGTAATGATGCGCCCTGAACAATTACGCGTGACGGCATGTGCAGCGCATGAAAGCCCGATCTCGATTCTTGATGTGGATTTCACCGGCCAGCTGTCGACGCTCACCCTGGGATTGGCCGGACAGCAGCAGCCCGTGATTCTGAAGACCGTAAGCCAGCCAGGATGGTCCCCGGGCACGGCGGTACGCATTGATATTGCTGGCACCGCGCGGGTATTCGAATATTCTTAATATTCGTTAGTAATTTCATGCAACGGGTTGTTATAAAAGATTTTTCTCGAACGTATGGCAATTCCTGAGATTCTCTACCATGCTCATAAAACCTCACCACAGTGCGTGAGGTTTTTCGTAGTTGCTGATTAATCTCAAGGAAAAAGGTTATGAAAAAGACGACTGCTATTTTGTTGGGAACGGCGTTACTGTTTACAACCAATGCTTTTGCTGCACAGCTGCTCACTAAAAGCGAATTCAAGAAAGTTGCATCTCAATATAAAAAAATCGGTACGGTAAACACCTCGAATGAAGTATCGGTTGATGATGCAAAAAAAGAACTGATTGAGAAAGCCGATAAGAAAGGCGCGGATGTCCTGGTGCTCACGTCAGGTAACACCAACAATAAAATTCACGGTACGGCCAATATCTACAAGAAAAAATAATATCTTTGCAGCCACCCCCGAAACGGGGTGGCCGTTCCCCCTCTTTTCTCGCCAAATCTCCTCATGAACGCGGTTACACTTGCTAACTCATAGATAATGCGTATAGTTCTCATTTGCATTGCATTCAACATATTCTAAGGCCCGACAACGGGTCATTTTTGCGCGCACTTTAAAATGAGTTAACGATGAACAACACCATCATGCACAAAACGCTGCTGGCGCTCGCCGTTGGCGCGGCGGCACATTCCGCCATCGCGGCGGACGATCAAAAAGAGGACACCCTCGTTGTCCAGGCTGCACCAGCCAGCGATTTCAAACCCGGCGGCGACCAGCTGGTACCGGCCTTCCTTGACGGACAGGTGGCGAACGGCGGGCGCATGGGGATGCTGGGCCAGCAAAACGCCATGGACGTGCCGTTCAACATCATCAGCTACACCTCGAAGCTGGTGGAAGATCAGCAGGCGAAAACCATTGCCGATGTCGTCGCGAACGACGCGGGCGTGCAGTTCGTTCAGGGATACGGCAACAGCGCGGAGACCTACCGCATCCGCGGCCTGAAGTTCGACGGCGACGACATGACCTTTGGCGGCCTGTCCGGCGTGCTGCCGCGCCAGGTAGTGGATACCCAGATGGTTGACCGCATCGAGATCTTCAAAGGGGCCAACTCGCTGATGAACGGCGCGGCAAGCTCCGGCGTGGGCGGGATGATCAACCTTGAGCCAAAACACGCGGGCGAACTCCCGCAGGCGAAAGTCGGCGTGGACTACACCTCTGATTCCCAGATTGGCACCACGCTCGATGCGGGCCGTCGCTACGGCGACAGCGACCAGTTTGGCGCGCGGGTGAACCTGGTCCATCGCGAAGGGGAAACCGGCATACCGAATGACCGCCGCCGCACCACGCTGCTCTCAACCGGTCTCGATTACACGGGCGATCGCTTCCGCACCTCGCTGGATCTCGGCTATCAGAAGAAAACCTTCCACGGCAGCCCGACCAGCGTCAATATTTCAGGGGTGGATTTCGTACCCGAGCCGCCGAAAAACGATCGCAACTTCTCGCAGAAGTGGGCCTACAGCAACATCGAAAACGAATTTGGAATGTGGCGCAGCGAGTACGACATAACCGACGGATGGACCGCCTATACCGGTCTGGGCGCGCAGCACGCGCACGAGGAAGGCATCTACAGCGCGCCGAAGCTGATGGATAAAAGCGGCAAGGCAACGGTCAGCCGTCTTGATACCAACCGCATCAGCGATTCCGTCAGCGGCATGGCGGGCGTTCGCGGTAACTTCACTACGGGCTTCGTCTCGCACAAGGTCAACGTCGGCTATTCGGCGATGACCAGGAACGAAAAAATCGCGTGGAAAATGTCGGCGGCGAAGGATAACCCGACCACCAACATCTATCACAATACCGGCGTCGATATGCCGGACAGCACCAACTTCAACGGCTCTGGCGGGAAGTACAGCGATCCGCTGACCAGCGGGCGCACCCGTACCCAGGGCTGGCTGCTGAGCGATACGCTGGGCGTGCTGGACGACAAGCTGCTGTTCACCGCCGGCGCGCGCCATCAGAAGGTGGTCGTTCGCGGGTATAACAAAGTCACCGGTGCGGAAAACGCGGCGGACGGTTTCGACGGCAGCCGCTGGATGCCCACCTACGGCGTGGTCTACAAGCCGTGGGAGGCAATCTCCCTCTATGCTAACCACACCGAAGCGCTGCAGCCGGGCAAAACTGCACCTAACACCGCCACCAACTACGGCCAGAGCACCGGTATCGTTCACTCTAAGCAGAACGAAGTGGGCGTGAAGGCGGACTTCGGTCGCGTGGGCGGATCGCTTGCGCTATTCGAAATCAAAATGCCGTCGGCGATCCTAGACGACAGCGGCCACTACGGCCTGGACGCCGAGCAGCGAAACCGTGGCGTGGAGCTGAACGTCTTCGGCGAGCCCGCGCTGGGGATGCGACTTAACGCCAGCGCCACCTGGCTGCAGGCCGAGCTGACCAAAACCAAAAATGGTGTGAATCAGGGCAACGATGCGATCGGTATTCCGAACTTTTATGCCGTGCTGGGCGCAGAGTACGACATCAAGCCGGTTGAAGGCCTGACCGCCACCGCCCGCGTGAACCACTCCGGCGCGCAGTACGCTGACCTGGCAAACACCAAAAAGCTGGACAGCTACACCACGCTGGATCTGGGAATGCGCTATCGCTTCGCGGTAAACCACAATGAAAACCAGATGACGGTTCGTGCGGGCATCGACAACGTGACCAATGAAAACTACTGGGCCAGCGTGGACGACTCCGGTACCTATATTACGCAGGGCGAACCGCGCACCTTTAAGGTTTCGGTTGGCTACGCGTTTTAAGCGTTCCATCTCGTTATCCGGGGCAGGGATGCCCCAATCCCTTGCTACCTCCAGCATGAAGTGTTAAAACGTGCCCCTTCTAAAAAAGAGACAGGGGTAGGACGTGAAAGACGCGTCATCCGCTTCAGGCCATGGTAGCGCTGAAGCCTCGTCGGATCAGAATCCGACGCTGCAACGTGGTTTGCAAAATCGACATATTCAGTTAATTGCCCTTGGCGGCGCGATCGGTACCGGGCTGTTTCTCGGCATCGGCCCCGCTATTCAGATGGCTGGCCCGGCGGTTCTGCTGGGTTACGGTATCGCCGGGATTATCGCCTTCCTGATCATGCGCCAGCTCGGCGAGATGGTTGTTGAAGAGCCGGTTTCAGGCTCCTTCGCGCACTTTGCTTATAAATACTGGGGCCCGTTTGCAGGCTTCCTCTCCGGCTGGAACTACTGGGTAATGTTCGTGCTGGTGGGGATGGCGGAGCTGACCGCCGCAGGCATTTACATGCAGTACTGGCTGCCGGATGTTCCGACGTGGATCTGGGCGGCGGCCTTCTTCATCATTATTAACGCCGTTAACCTCGTCAACGTGCGCCTGTATGGCGAAACCGAGTTCTGGTTTGCGCTGATCAAGGTGCTGGCGATTATCGGGATGATCGGCTTTGGCCTGTGGCTGCTGTTCTCAGGCCACGGCGGCGAGCGGGCCACTATCGACAACCTGTGGCAGCACGGCGGCTTCCTGGCGACCGGCTGGAAAGGGCTGATCCTCTCCCTGGCAGTGATCATGTTCTCCTTCGGTGGACTAGAGCTGATCGGCATTACCGCCGCGGAAGCGCGCGACCCGCATAAAAGCATTCCAAAAGCGGTCAACCAGGTGGTGTACCGGATTCTGCTGTTCTACATCGGCTCGCTGGTGGTGCTGCTGGCGCTCTATCCGTGGGTGGAAGTGAAGTCCGACAGCAGTCCGTTCGTGATGATTTTCCATGACATGAACAGCAACCTGGTGGCCTCGGCGCTGAACTTCGTCATTCTGGTGGCGTCTCTGTCGGTCTATAACAGCGGCGTTTACTCCAACAGCCGCATGCTGTTTGGCCTCTCCGTGCAGGGCAACGCGCCGAAGTTCCTCACCCGCGTCAGCCGTCGCGGCGTGCCGGTGAATTCGCTATTCCTTTCTGGTGCTATCACCTCGCTGGTGGTGCTGATTAACTATCTGCTGCCGAAAGAGGCCTTTGGCCTGCTGATGGCGCTGGTTGTCGCCACGCTGCTGCTGAACTGGATCATGATTTGCCTGGCGCACCTGCGCTTTCGCGCCGCGATGCGCCGCAAGGGACGCGAGACGCAGTTCAAAGCGCTGCTTTATCCTGCGGGGAACTACATCTGTATCGCATTCCTGGGGCTGATTCTGGTGCTGATGTGCACCATGGATGAGATGCGCCTTTCGGCGATGCTGCTGCCGGTGTGGGTGGTGTTCCTGTTTATTGCCTTTAAGCTCTCGCGCAAAAAGTAACGCGGTTTGCGCCCTCTCCCTGCGGGAGAGGGCCGAGGTGAGCGCACTACACCAGACCGCACCTGCCTTCACGCCCGGTGGCGCTTCGCTTACCGGGCCTACAAACGAATTAATTGGCGATAACGCCCGCCAGGGAGCGAATATCGTTCCCGGTCGGGGACTGGTGAATACGCAGCCCAAATTCATCCACCACCGCGAAAATATGGTCGAAGATGTCGGCCTGAATCTCCTCATATTCTGCCCAGACCACCGTGTTGGTGAAGGCATATATTTCAATCGGCAAACCATTCGCATCAGGCGCTAGCTGGCGCACCATCAGCGTCATATCTTTGCGAATACGCGGATGGTTGCGCAGATATTCATTCAGGTAGGCGCGGAAGGTACCAATATTGGTCATCTTACGCAGGTTTAATACCGATTCCCCTTCACCGTTCTTCTGATTCCACAGGTTAATTTCCTCATGTCGCGCGGCCAGATAGGGCTTCAGCAGCTTTGCCTGAATGAGTTTTTGCTGCTCCTGCTCGTCGAGAAAATGAATGCTGGTGGTATCAATATTCAGGCTGCGCTTAATGCGTCGCCCGCCGGAGGCCGACATGCCGCTCCAGTTGATAAAGGCGTCGGAGACCAGGGCCCACGTCGGAATGGTCGTAATCGTATTATCGAAGTTGCGTACTTTAACGGTGGTCAGACCGATGTCCGTCACCGTGCCGTTGGCACCGTATTTCGGCATCTCCAGCCAGTCGCCGAGCTTGAGCATGTCGTTGGCGGAAAGCTGAATTCCCGCCACAAGTCCCAGTATCGGGTCTTTAAACACCAGCATTAGCACGGCGGCCATGGCGCCCAGACCGCTTATCAGAATCGCCGGGGACTGGCCGATCAGCAGGGAAATAATCAATATCCCCACCAGGATGGCGCTCACCAATTTGATGCCCTGGAAGATCCCTTTTAGCGGCAGCTGTGATGCAGTGGCCATTTTCTGCGACAGATTGAAAATCACGTCCAGCAGCGAGAAGAAGGAGAGCAGGGCATACACCATCACCCACAGCTTTGCGCAGGTAGTGAGAATTTCCGCCGCTTCGCTGCCCTTTTGCAGCCACAGTACCGCCTGGACGTTGACGATTATCCCCTGAAGCGTGAAGGCCAGACGGTGAAATAATTTATTCTGGGTAATGATCTGCAGCCACAAATGGCTGCTGGCCTGCGCGCGTTTTTCGAATGCGCGAAGCACCACTTTGTGAAGAATAAAATGAACGATGATGGCGGTAAGAAAAATAATACCAAAGATAATCACTAAAGAGGTGGTGTGATTAATTTCAATGCCTAACTCTTCAACCTGAGCAATTAATTCCTGCATAACGTCTCCTGTATTGATGCAGCCCCATAATGGCGGCTGCGGATCTATTATGCAAATTCACGGGCTTATTTGGTGGCCTGACAGACCTTTACCACCGGCAGGCACAGGCGATGGCGTATGCGAAGCGTCGCCAGGGCAAGCACCACCATCATCGCCGTTTCCACCATCAGGAAGACGTTCACCGCCTGGGTGTAATCCCCGTGATGGTTCTGCAGCGCGTGGAGCAAAATCGCGCCAAAAATGGCCGGACCAAGCCCCAGCGCGGCCTGCTGAAGCGTGCTGAGAATGGCGCTCGCGGCCCCGGCGTCGTCAGGCTGAATATCGCGCATCCCGATGCGGTAGAAGCTGTTCACGATCAGCGCCTGCCCGTAGCCGACCAGCCCGGTCGCGGGCGCCAGCGTCAGCGCGGTATTCTCCATTCCCCAGACGCGGAACGTGGCGATCAGCGCCAGCAGGCCGACAATCTGGATCGCCAGACCGGTCAGCAGAATGGTACTGGTGCTGTAGCGAGCAATCAGACGCGGCGCGAACCACGCGGAGATAAAATAAGTCACCCCAAGGGCGATGAAACTATTCCCCGACTGCCACGGTGCCATCCCCAGACCGGTTTGCATGGTCAGCGCCATACAGAACATAAACCCGGACCAGACGCTGAAAAAGAGCATCGCAATCAGTATGCCAAAGCGAACGCTGCGAAGCTGCAGCAGGCGCGGCGGGATCAGCGGGTGGGCATTCTCACGCTCCTTTTTGCGCGCATTCAGCGCCGTCAGCCAGCCCAGCGGAATAATGGCGAGAAGCATTACCTTCAGCGGCCACGACCAGTGCCACTGGGGGCCGAGCGCCATCGGGAACAGCAGGCAGCAAAGAATGATCGCCAGCAGCACGGTTCCGGTCCAGTCGATGCGTGACGGCGTCTCGCGACGGGTTTCGGGTACGAAATGGCGACTCAGCGCCAGCACCACCAGACAGATCGGCACGTTGATGAAGAAGGCGTTACGCCAGCCCAGCCCGGCGATATCCGCCGACACCAGCCAGCCGCCGCCCATTTGTCCGACGATAAACGCAATCCCACCGATGCCGCCAAACAGGCTGATGGCCTTAGCGTGCGCCGTACCTTTCAGCGTCACGTGCAGGGTGGCAAGAATTTGCGGCACAATCAGCGCGGCTCCCGCACCCTGAACGATTCGCGCGGCCAGCAGCTGTTCAATGCTCCCCGCCATCCCGCACAGCAGAGAGGCCAGGCCAAAGCTCGCGACGCCCCACATAAACAGACGCCGACGGCCAAAGTTATCCCCCAGCTTGCTGCCGAGCGCCAGGCAGACGGCGAAGGCCACGCCGTAGAGGGCGACAATCAGCTCCAGCTCGGTGGCGGTGGCGTGCAGCGAGTGGGTGATGGCGTCCAGTGCGACGTTGGTGATTGAGGTATCAATCATCGGCAGCATCTGGCCGGTTAGCAGCAATATCAGGCCAGCGCGGCCCGGTGAAACAACTGACGTATTCATGGTAACTCCATTGCGTCATTCATCAGATGGTCGTAGCATCAACCATCTGATAAACGGGTACCAGTTCTTGCTTATACTGGTACTGGCACTACCATGCAGGGGGATTTATGGCCTTGATGTCTGAACCCGTCGTCTCACTTCAGGATGACACCCGAAAACAGCTGGGGGCATTTTTACGCGCACGACGTGAAAGCCTCGATCCGCAGCGTCTTGGCCTGCCGCGCAGCGGTCGTCGCCGCACGCCGGGTCTGCGCCGGGAAGAGGTGGCGATGCTCGCGGACGTGGGCGTGACCTGGTACACCTGGCTGGAGCAGGGCAGGGACGTCAATCCATCCAGCGCGGTGATGGCCGCTGTTGCGAAAGCGCTGCAATGCACCCCGACCGAGGCCCGACACCTGTTTGTGTTAGCCGGGTTGCCGCCGGGTGAAGCGCCGCAGGCGGTCTGCTGCGAGGGCATCAGCGAGGGCACGCGGCGCCTGCTGGATACGCTTATGCCTAAACCCGCCAGCATCCAGAAACCGAATTTCGACATCGTGGCGTGGAACGACAGCTTCGGCCACCTGATGGGCGTGGATTTCAATGAAATCCCGCCGGAAGACCGTAACTGTATTTATCTGTTCCTCACCCACCCGGCGTGGCGCGCGCGTCTCGGCAGGCGCGACGACGTGCTGCCCATATTTGTCTCCTATTTCCGGGCAGCGATGGCCGAACACCGGGGTGACCCGCTGTGGGAGGCCAAACTGGCGCGCTTCTTTGCGGTGTCGGAAGAGTTTAAAACCCTGTGGCACCAGCGCAACGACGTGCGCGGGGTGGAGAACCAGCTCAAGCTGTTTACCCATCCCGAGCTGGGGGATTTTACGCTGCAGCAGATGTACTGGTACTCCGCGCCGCGAAACGGGTCGCGGCTGCTGGTGTATCTGCCGGTAGATGAGGCGGGGGAGCGGGCGATGGAGTGGCTGGCAGAAAAAAGCCGATCGTAATACTCATCGCCCGAAAGTGTTAATTTTTCACTGGGCCCTCAGTACTGCCATTGCACCGAAAATCCAAGCGTGACGGGACTGGTATGCATCTCATCCGGTTTTGCCAGAGGCACGCCCGCAAAAAGGTCATACCCCAGATGGCCTTTTACCCCGCGCACGCCTGCGACCGCACCGGCAATGTGCTCTCCGCTCCAGTAATCATTTTCTGAGCCGCTGACTTCGCCATAGTCTGCGCCAATATAAGGCTGCATTCCCCATACCGGCAGATTCAGATTGATATCATTACGCAGATACCAGCCTTTGTCGGCATACAGTGAGGACTCTCCGTCAAAGCCGCGCACCGTCCAGCGGTTGCCGATGGTGAACTTATCGGGCTGGGTCAGCCTGTCCGGAGTGGTCTGTTGCTTGAAATGCGGTTCATAGCTGAGGGCGAACTTGCCCAGTTTGAACGGGAAAGTACCGTCTGCACTCAGCGTAATGATGCGCGCCTGCGCGTCGGCACTACCCACCATCTCTTCAGCATCGGCTTCTTCACCAAACCACGGTGCGGCATGTTGATAACCGAGGCTTGTCGTAAGCTGACCGAATGGAAGGTAGGCTAAATGTTCCAGGCTAAGCTGCCAGCTGCTGGTGTCCCGGTGCTGAACCTCCACTTCCACGTCGTTAAGATCGTAGCGGGAATCACGCTTGATCCCTTTAAAGCCCAGCGTGGTTTTCTGGCTCGCGCTGCGGTAAACCACGCGGTTAAGCGCGGCGGTCATGAGCTTTTCATCGCTACTGTACCGGTACTGAAAATCACCGCTGTGGATTGTCTGCGTCGTTCTGTACTGGCTGGCATAAAGTTCCAGCGCCCAGTATCCCCAGGGAACGGAGTAAAACGCCGAGGTATTATCGTTACGCTTGCCGTTTTCATTTTTGAAACCACCGCCATACGCTGCATAAAACATATCGTTGAGCGAGGTGGGGTTATCCAGATATAGCGCCAGTCCCCCCTGATACCGTCCGGTGTATTTACTACCGGAATCATCAAACCAGCTGCCTAGTCGCCAGGCTTTACGCTGGACGCGCTTGATCTCTACGCGGGTATCGCCAGGATTTTCCCCCGGCATCAGAAGAATACTCGCCTGCGAACCGGGAATACGCTGCAGGTTTTCCAGCCCCTGTTCCAGACCTCGTAAATCGAGGAGGTCGTCCGGCTCTTGTGGGACGTTATTCCAGAGATGTACGGAGATCCCGCTTTGATCCTGAATAATGACATCACTGACGCGTCCAGGCAAAATTCGCAGGGTTAGCGTTCCCTTGTGTAAATTTTGCTCCGGTATTAATACGCGGGTGGTAATAAATCCGTGGGATATTAATCGATCCTGCACGGCCGTATGTATGGCTTTAATTCCCTTCACGCCGATACAGTTATTCTCAGCCTGACGAATGATATCGCGAAAAGTGAGCCAGTGAGGAAGCGACTGCGTATTGTCGATTTTCAGATGTTGAATGTCGTAGCACACTGTCTCATGTGGCAGAGCAAGCGCATCACTTGCGAGCGTGCTTTCTGATGAAAGGACTGACTTCCCTGGCGGTGCAAGCTGTTCGTGCCTCGCCTGATCCTGCTGCTGAGTCGTGGCCGGTTCAGCATGTAATGTGTCGGGAAGTGACGCGAGCAGTGATAGCAGAACGAGGCCGGATCGATAATTAATCATGTAAATAACTTTATGGACCTCGAAGGATCCTGAATATAACGAAAAAAGGTAGCCCCATTACAAGAATGGGGCTTTGTTTTACAGCGAAAAATTACGCGGTATAAATAGAATAACCGCCTGGGTAATATTCGATATCCTGAATGACATACCCGTAATACATGTCGCCCGGATAATAGACAACGCCGTTTTCCCAAACGCCATTACCTTCAGGTGTACCGTTTGGCTTAACAGTGGTATTTCCACTATTATCCGCTGTAGTACCTGAGTCTGGGTTGGTATTGCTGTCATCAGCAGCGTTATTACCGTTTTCTTGAGTTGCTGCACCGGTCTCGTTAATCACACCCATATTATTGACGTAACCTGTGGTGTACACGTGATTGCCGGTAATATTACCGCTGGCTTCGTTGTTAATGCCGTTGGCTGTATTCAGCGTAATATCACTTGCGCTAGAAATGTTACCGCTGTTGGTCAGGTAGTTACTGATCAGAGTAATACCGTTATCAGCAGACAGCGTACCGCCGTTAATAAATGTGACACGATCCATCTGCGCATTCAGCGTGTTACCCGCCACCATCGTGCCGTAGTTATACGCGGTGCTCTGAGACCAGCCGCTGCTGCCCATTACATCGAGATTAATATCATGCGCCGCGCGGATATCACCGCTGTTGTCCAGGTTGTTCATGACAAACAGCATGGCATCAGAGCCGGCAGCGATCTGGCTGCCTGCATCGGTCATCAGATAAGATGCGGTAATGTTGATGTTGTGGTCTGCGCTAATCGTACCGTTACCACGGTTATCCAGGTTAGTGGCGTTCAGATTGATATCATTTTGGCTTGAGATAGAACCGGTGTTGGACAGATCTGCCAGCTGAAGATCCATCTGGTTAGCGGTAATAGAACCACTGTTGTCGAACAGGCTGCTGTTCATCTGCAGTGCCAGATGGCCGTTCGCCGCGATGGAACCGCTGTTCTGCGCCGGGCCGCCGTAGCTATTCCAGCCATTAGAACCGATGTTCAACGCCATATCCTGACCCGCTTTGATGGTTCCCGCGTTCTGGAACGTACCGGTCACGGTCATGTCGATATTGCCGCCTGCTTCCATCTTGCTCGCAAGATCGGAATAGTAGGACGTGCCGTACATAAAGAGGTCTTTGTCGGCTACGATGGTGCCGGACATATTATCCAGCGCGCCATTGATTGAAACAGAGCCGTTGCTGTGGATTGATCCATTGCGGTTGGAGAGCATGTTGTTGCCGCTCACCTGAAGCTGGCTGTCAGATCCCAGAGACTGAATCACACCGTTATCGTTATTCAGCATGGAGGCGCTGATCGTGTTCCAGCCGTTCCCGGCGGAAATAAGACCGTTGTCGTTTGTCAGCGTGTCGACATTGACGGTCATCGCACCGTTGGTTTCTACGCGGCCAGCGGAGTTGTTCAGGCTGGCAGCATCAACGTTGAGGGCACCCTTAGCAACAATGCGGCCATGAGTATTATTCACGCCCTGCGCGTTGTAATTCCAGGAGGCGCGGCCGATCGTCAAGTCGCCATTGCTCAGAATTTCACCGTCGCTGTTGTCCAGTGAGTCAGCGGTAATAAAGGTATTCTGGCTGCCCTGAATGGAACCATGGCTGTTAACGGTATTTTTGCCGGAAACATTAACCATCGCAGCTTTAATGACACCGTTAGTGTTGTCCAGCGTGTTGTCAGCGGCAACGGACACCATACCCTCAGAGGTAATTTGGCCGTTATGGTTCAGGACATCACTCCCCATTACGGTAGCTGCATTTTTACCGCTGATATGTCCACCGTTGTTTTCAACCACACCATCAACGTTGATTGACAAAGTATCGGTTGCCGTCAGGTCAGCATGGTCGATGCGCACGCCAACGCCAGCGTCAGTTCCCTGCATATAGATTTTATTGGCGTACATGGAGCCCAGCGCAGAGACATCCAGCGCCACGTCCGGGGCATTGGTGTTGTCATATTTCTGCTGCACGCGACCATTTTTATCAATGTGGTTGTTACCGGTGACGATATTCAGTTCGTTAGCCTGCAGCTTCGCATTGACCTTCACGGAGCGGGCAATAATGTCGGTGTACTGCGTGGAGCGGGTATCCATCCCTTTGCCGGTGATGGTCACCTGGCCTTTGCTCACGTCCAGGCCATTAACGTTGCCCTGACCGTCGTAGGTGGCGGTGCCGGTAGTCAACGAAGCGTGATTGGTATTGATAAAGCCGCAGCCGTCACAGGTGATGCCTGATGGGTTGGCGATAATCACCTGTGCGGACTGGCCTGCCACTTCGACCATGCCGTTCAGCTGGCTCGGATCGGATGAACGCACTTCGTTCAGGATCACCTTCGCGCTGCCGCCGGCCATATTAGCGTTGCCATCGATCTGGCCCGCTAGCTGGGTGTTGGTTGCAGTGCCGCTGTTATTCAGGATCACGCCGTTGCTGTCGACGTTAAATTCGGAATAAACGTTATGGGAAACCCCACCTGCGCTCGCCTTGTTGATATCAACGATGGTAGCGCCACTTGCATCCGTATGAATGGCCGGTTTATCGGTATTACCTGCCACGATTGCGGCTTGAGCAGGCATGATCATGCCCAGTGCAAGCATGGTCGCAAAACAGGTCGGCGCCAGTTTAGCGTGTAATACCTTTGTATTAGACCGAGTGCTCACTGCACTTTTATTTTTCATATATCTATCCTTGTAATTCCTTGAAAAAGTGTTCCCATTTCTTTTAATGCGAAATGGATGCATATAAAAACATGCGGAACCCCGAATCCTAAAATAGACATGTAACAATTCCTGCAAAGAGCGAAATAATTAATGCTCTATCAGTGTGGAATATTTGGCGTGAGCGTGAGAAAAAATAATGGGGATATTTTTGAGGGTTATTGATTGGAGGGGGTGAGGGGGTGTAATTTGTTGATATGAAAGGGAATGGGGTGCTTATTAATTAAAAAATTGTATGCGAAATTTCTGATGTGGGTATTTCTGTGCTGTTACAAATTATTTGACTGTAACGAGGGCAATCGATACACAACGACAAAATTAGGGTGAGAACCTGAATGTTCCACGCTGAGAGAAACGCTTCAGCGAGAGGAGGGCGTAATGGCGAGAACATGATGGTCTGACGCATGCTCAAGCGCAGAGCGTATAGGGTGTAGCATCCTTAGAGTATGCTGTATTGAAAACAGGCACGCCGGAACCCAGCGTGCCAGAGGAGATCAGCACTCGGTCACAATCGTGCTCAGCGGCAGGCGAGATTTCGGCAGCGTGGCGTTGAAATCTTCCACGCTGTGGTGCCCAACCGGTACCACCACCAGGCTGGTGAAGCCTTTCTCTTTCAGGCCAAACTCTTCGTCGAGAATAGCGGCGTCGAAACCTTCAATTGGTACCGCGTCCAGACCCATCGCGCCCACGCCCAGCAGGAAGTTGCCGACGTTCAGGTAAACCTGCTTCGCCATCCACTGGTCGTCATCTTTCAGATCCACGCGGTGCATGTCGGCGAAGTAGGTGCGGCCCTTATGGTTTGCGGCTTTGGCTTCCGGCGTGTTGAAACGGCCATCGGCCTCTTCCTGATCCACGACGCGCTCCAGCCAGGCGTCATCCATCGCGGTTTTCGCGCAGAACACCACCACGTGGGAAGCATCCAGCATTTTGCGTTCGTTGAACACATAGGTGCCCGCAGCGGACTTCGCCACGCGCGCTTTTCCTTCCTCGGTGCTGGCTACAATGAAGTGCCACGGCTGGGAGTTGGTGCTGGACGGGCTGTACTGCAGCAGGGTTTTGATTTTTTCCGCTTCTTCCGCGGTCAGTTTTTTGCTTGCGTCGAACGCCTTGGTAGAGTGGCGTTTCAGGGCGACAGAAATGATATCCATAACAACTCCTGGTGATGAAATTCGCCCGCTCGAGGGCGCGAAAGGAAAGCAGATTACAGCGGGACGCGGAAAAAGATAAGTGCAATTCGAGCGCTTAATCTGTTCGTCTCAGACGAACAATCAGACCGGACGGATCCACTTCTGGTCTTTTTTCGGCAGCTTATCCACCACCAGATTCCACGAATCATTAATGAGGTCGGTAACCAGTTCCGGCGTCACGTCGTCGGTGCCGTAAAGGGAGATCCAGTGCTTTTTACTCAGATGGTAGCCCGGCTCTATCCCGCGATAGATCTGCTGATTTAACAGTGATTTCTCCGGGTCTGACTTCAGGCTAACGTGCGGTCGCCCGTGCGCGACCGCGACGATCATGAAAATCTTTCCGCCCACTTTAAACACGTCAAACTCCGGCCCAAACGGCCAGCAGTGTTCGGTGAAGGGCAACTCAAGGGCCACGCGCATCGCGTGCTCCTGCAAGGATTTACTGTCCATCGCTCTCTTCCTGGGCCAGCCCGCGCCACATCACTTCAAAACCGAGCGCTTTAAAATCAACGGCGCGAGAAGGGTCGCGAGTGGCAAATTCCATCGTGGATTCGGCCAGCGATAAGAAAAGCGCATCGCCAAACGTTTTAAATTCATCTGACATAAACACCTGACGCACCGAGCGGCGGCAAAGTTCATGGAGTTCCGGGAACATCTCTTTTACCGCCTGTTCCGTTTCGGCGCTCAGCTTTTCACTGACGCCGATCTGGCGGATAGCCGCATGAGAAACGGGGTTACGAATCCCCCAGTCTACGTAGCTGTTCCAGATATTGCGGGTATGTTCTTTGGGCAGCGTGATGGTGCGATCGAGGTTTGCCAGCATGGCCTGGCAGAGATCCTGCTTCAGGTGCAGATAGAGGGCATTCAGCAGATCGTCTTTAGTGGGAAAGTAGCGAAACAGGGTCCCTTCGGCGACGCCCGCGTTACGGGCGATTAACGACGTTGAGGCGGCAATACCTGACTGTGCAAATGCCGCCGTTGCGGCTTCCAGTAAGGCCTGTTTTTTATCTTCACTCTTCGGACGTGCCACTAAATTTTTCCCCCTGTCAATTATAAAAACCCTGATTGAAACACGTGCTTTGACACGCTGCAACGCGGAATGTCAAAGATCGAAAACGTCTTGACGACTTTATCATCATATCTATAATGAGTGCTTACTCACTCATAATCAAGTTTACCCCGCGCAAACTATCGGATGGGGCGCGTTTTCGGGTCTGGATATGAAAAAACCTCTCTTCATCTGCGTGGTGTTAATCATGATTATTGCTTCAGCTGCGAGTTTACCGTTTGTACTGAATGCCGGATTTGGTCAGCCACCGCAGGGTGAGCAGCTCAACGAAGTGGAGGCCTCCCCACAGTATCGCGAGGGAAAATTCCACAATACGCTGCCGACGCCGGGTTATAACGGCGACAAAAACATGCTGGTTGCGACATGGGATTTTCTGACCAAAAAAACCGAAAACGCGCGCCCGGCCCAGCCGCTGCCGCTGGTGAAAACCGATCTTGCGAGCCTGCCGCTGGAGCAGGACACCCTGGTGTGGCTCGGCCACTCCTCGTGGTACCTGCAGCTCGCGGGGAAACGCATCCTGATTGACCCGGTGCTCGGCAACTATGCCGCGCCGTTCTCGTTTCTGAATAAAGCCTTTGCCGGAGAGTATCCGTGGCGCGCTGAAAGCATGCCGGAAATCGACCTGCTGATTATCTCGCACGATCACTACGATCATCTGGACTACGCCACCATCAGGGCGCTACTGCCGAAGGTGAAGCGCGTGGTGACGCCGCTGGGCGTGGGATCCCATCTGCGCTACTGGGGGATGAAGCCTGAGATTATTGACGAGCGCGACTGGAACCAGTCGGTACGCATCAGCGATGAACTGACGGTGCATGTTCTGCCGGCGCGCCACTTCTCCGGGCGCGGCATCAAACGCGATCGGACCCTGTGGGGCAGCTTTATGTTCGTCACGCCAGAGCAGAAGGTTTATTACAGCGGGGATTCCGGCTACGGCCCGCACTTTAAGGCCATCGGCGAGCAGTTTGATAGCGTGGATGTCGCCATCATGGAAAACGGCCAGTACGACCAGGACTGGAAGTACATCCACATGCTGCCGGAGGAAACGGCGCAGGCCTCGGTGGATCTGAACGCGAAAGCCGTGGTGCCCGGGCATAACGGACGCTTCGTGCTGGCGAAACATACGTGGAACGATCCGCTGATCCAGCTGGCTAAAGCCAGCAAGGATAAAAACTATCGGCTACTGACACCGGCGTTGGGCGAGCCCGTCCGGGTGAATGACGCCACGCAAACCTTTCGCGCGTGGTGGGAATAATGTTTAAGCGAGAAGCAGAGGGGGACAGCAGCATGACCATTTCCGCTCAAGTCATCGACACTATCGTCGAATGGATCGACGACAATCTGCACCAGCCATTACGTATAGAAGAGATTGCCCGCCACGCGGGTTACTCGAAGTGGCATCTGCAGCGGTTGTTTATGCAGTACAAAGGGGAGAGCCTGGGGCGTTATATCCGTGAGCGCAAGCTGCTACTGGCGGCGCGCGATCTGCGTGAATCCGACGCTCGGGTCTACGACATCTGCCTGCGTTACGGGTTTGACTCGCAGCAGACGTTTACCCGTATCTTCACCCGAACGTTCAACCAGCCGCCTGGTGCGTACCGCAAGGAGAACCACAGTCAGGCGCACTGAGTTCTTTTCCGCCCCGACGGGTCTGGAAAATTGCCATCACAGGCCGGGTAAGGCGAAGTCGCCACCCGACTTTTTTATTGGCTTACGAGGCCAGCGAGAACCAGCGGCGCCAGACGAAACGCAGGACGAAGAATTCGATGGCACCCAGCAGTAAAAACCACACGCAGAACAGAATGGTGTAAAGCTGGTTCAGATCGACCATGTGAAAGGTCTGAACCAGCTTCTGCGCCAGCACCAGACCCAGCGACGGCGCGGGTAACAGCAGGCAGGAGAGCAGGGCCAGCAATAAAATGCCGCCTGCCGTAAGCAGCGATTCTAACGGGTGTTTCATCGTAATGTTAATCGTCAGTTAAAAATGTCATTGTCCGGCATCCTGTAACGTAAAGCAATATCAGCGATTCAGGCGTTATTGAATAAAACGAAGATATTATTTAGCGAATAAATAACAAAATACGACCCGGCACTTATATTAATATCGCGTTATGTAAATAAACGTCTTTATCAGGAAAATAATTTTACAAATGTATAGGTGCTATAACCAATTAACGTGGCAATAACAATGGCTGCGACAATGTATAACGCCAGGCGTCGTCCGCGATAAATACCAAACATGGTTCCCCCTCGTTTAGTGTTGGTTTAGAAATATTTTGTAAAAATCAGGTCATCGAAATAGTTTTAATCAGTTTTGAATAACCGAGAAGTCATTATATTGCGTTAGATCAATTTTACCCGCAAGACTTAAAAATGAATTTATTTAAGCCAGAAAGGAATTCAGGCTTCTGTTCACCGGATATTGAAGGAAAAATACGATGACCGAAAAAAAATTGTCCCCAAACGTGCCGCCTTCCGGCGGGCTGGCATACCAGCAGACCGTAGAGCAGGTGCTTACCCACACGCTGAGCCAGGCCAGCGGTCTGGATCGTGCAGAGGCGCAGGCGCGTCTGCAAAAATCAGGTCCGAACGCGCTGCCGGAGAAAAAAGGCAAACCTGCCTGGCTGCGTTTTCTGGCCCATTTTAATGATGTGCTGATTTATGTCCTGCTGGCCGCCGCCGTATTAACGGCAATAATGGGCCACTGGGTTGATACGCTGGTTATTCTGGGCGTGGCGGTAATCAATGCCTTAATTGGCCATATTCAGGAAAGCAACGCGGAAAAATCTCTGAAGAGTATTCGCAATATGCTCTCCAGCGAGGTGCGCGTTATTCGTAACGGCACTCACGAAACGATACCCACCACTGAAATAGTCCCGGGCGATATTATTGTATTACGCGCGGGAGATCGTATTCCGGCGGATATGCGTTTAATCGAAGCGCATAATTTACGCGTGGAAGAGGCGATTCTGACCGGTGAATCCACCGTGGTGGATAAACACATTAATCCGCTGAGCGGCGAACTGCCGCTGGGCGATCGCACCAATATGGTCTTCTCCGGGACGACCGTAAGCGCGGGCGGTGGCGTCGGCGTGGTCACCGCGACCGGTAAGGATACGGAGCTTGGCCACATCAACCAGATGATGGCGGGCATCGAAAAGCACCGCACGCCGCTGCTGGTGCAGATGGACAAGCTGGGTAAAGTGATCTTCGCCATTATCCTGGCAATGATGGCCGCGCTGTTCGTCTTCAGCCTGGTGTTCCGCGAAATCCCGATGGGCGAGCTGCTGCTCTCCCTGATTAGCCTGGCGGTGGCCTCCGTGCCGGAAGGCCTGCCGGCGATTATCTCCATCATCCTCTCCCTGGGCGTGCAGGCGATGGCGCGCAAGCGGGCGATTATTCGCAAGCTGCCGACGGTGGAAACCCTGGGCGCGATGACCGTGGTCTGCTCGGATAAAACCGGCACCCTGACCATGAACGAGATGACGGTCAAAGCCATTATCACCGCTGACGCCTGCTACCGCGTGGACGGCAACAGCTACGAGCCGGTAGGCAACATCTACCTGGAAGGCAGCGATGAGCCGGTCCACATCCAGCCGGGCACCGTGCTGGAGCACTACCTGCGCACCATCGACCTGTGTAACGACAGCCAGCTGATCCAGGACGAGCGCGGCCTGTGGGGCATCACCGGTGGCCCAACCGAGGGCGCGCTGAAGGTGCTGGCGGCGAAGGCCAGCCTTGAGCCGGTCATGACCACGCTGGTTAACAAGGTCCCGTTCGACTCGCAGTACAAGTACATGAGCACCCACTACCAGATTGGCGGTGAGGAGCAGATCCTGATCACCGGCGCGCCGGACGTGATTTTCGCCCTGTGCGCCGAGCAGCAGACCCGTAACGGTGCGGAAGCCTTCAACCACGCGTACTGGGAAAGCGAGATGGAGCGCTATGCGCGTCAGGGGCTGCGCATGGTGGCCGCGGCGTTCAAGCCGGCGAACGGCGAGCAGACGCTGACGCACGATGACCTGAGCCACGGCCTGATCTTCCTCGGCATCGCCGGGATGATGGATCCGCCGCGTCCGGAAGCGATTGATGCGATTAACGCCTGCCAGCAGGCGGGGATCCGCGTGAAGATGATCACCGGGGATCACCCGCAGACGGCGATGAGCATCGGCCAGATGCTGGGGATCACCAACAGCGAGCAGGCGGTTACCGGCTACGAGCTGGAGAAGATGGACGACGCCGCGCTGGCGGAAGCCGCGGTGAAATATGACATCTTCGCCCGTACCAGCCCGGAGCATAAGCTGCGCCTGGTGAAAGCGCTGCAGGACAAAGGTGGAATCGTCGGCATGACCGGTGACGGCGTGAACGACGCCCCGGCGCTGCGTCAGGCTGACGTGGGCATCGCGATGGGCATCAAAGGCACGGAAGTGACTAAAGAGGCGGCGGACATGGTCCTGACGGACGATAACTTCGCCACTATCGCCAGCGCGGTCAAAGAGGGGCGTCGTGTTTACGACAACCTGAAGAAGACCATTCTGTTCATCATGCCGACCAACCTCGCGCAGGGGCTTCTGATTGTGATTGCGCTGCTGGCGGGCAACATCATTCCGCTAACGCCGGTGCTGATTCTGTGGATGAACATGGCCACCTCCGCCACGCTCTCCTTCGGCCTTGCCTTCGAGGCCGCCGAGCGCAACATCATGCGCCGTCCGCCGCGTCAGACCGGGCAGCACGTGATGGACGCCTACGCCGTCTGGCGCGTGGCCTTCGTCGGCACCATGATTGCCATCGCCGCCTTTGCGCTGGAGGCCTGGCTGGCCCCGCGCGGCCACAGCGCGGAGTTCATCCGCACCGTGCTGCTGCAGATGCTGGTCTGCGCCCAGTGGGTGTACATGATTAACTGCCGCAATACCGAAGGGTTCTCCCTGAACCGCGGCCTGCTGGCGAACAAAGGGATCTGGCTGGTGACGGGCGTGCTGTTCCTGCTCCAGGCGGCGATTATCTACCTGCCGTTGATGCAGATGCTGTTCGGCACCGAAGCCCTGCCGCTGCGCTACTGGTTTGTGACTCTGGCGGTGGCGGGCGTGATGTTCTTCGTCGTCGAAATCGAGAAGCGACTGACCCGCAGGTTCCGTAAGGCTGCATAACCTTTTGCCCTCACCCTAACCCTCTCCCACGGGGAGAGGGGACTCTGACCTCCCTCTCCCTGTGGGAGAGGGCCGGGGTGAGGGCAACAACCCTGAGGTACTCCCATGAAACTCCCACTCCTGTTCGCACTTCTCGCCTGCACCCTGCAACCCGTATTCGCTGCCGCCATCCCCGTTCGCGTCGCCAGCGTGGAGCAGACCGCCCACGCCGCCGAGCGCCAGATCCCGGGCCGCATCGAAGCCATCCACACCGTTGAGCTGCGTGCGCGTACCGAAGGCGCGATCGCCAAAATCCACTTCCGCGACGGGCAGTACGTGAAAAAAGGCGACCTGCTGTTTGAGCTGGACGACGCCGAGCCGCGAGCCGCCCTGCGCCTGGCGCAGGCCGAGGTGAGAAGCGCCGAAGCCACGCTGCGTCAGGCGCAGCAGCAGCTTTCCCGCTTTGAAAGCCTGGGCAGCAGCAACGCCATCAGCCGTCACGACGTGGACAACGCCCGCATGCAGCGGGACGTCGCCAGCGCCGCGCTGGAACAGGCCAAAGCCCGGCTCGAAACCCGTATTGTCACCCTGAACTACACCCGCATTACCTCGCCGATTGACGGCCGCGTAGGACACAGCCGGTTCCACGTCGGCAGCCTGGTCAACCCTGCCAGCGGCGTGCTGGTGGAAGTCGTGCAGCTCGATCCCATCCGCATCGCCTTTGCGCTGGAAGAGGGAGCCTTTGCCACCAAAGCCGGACAGCATCCTGATATTAACGCCATGAAAAAGGCCTGGCAGGCGCTTATCGACAGCAACGGCCAGCGCGTCAGCGGCGAGCTCACCTCCGTGGACAATCGCATCGACCCGCGCACCGCCAGCGTGATGCTGCGCGCCGAGTTTGCCAACCCGCGCCATCAGCTGTTGCCCGGCGGCAACGTGAACGTGACGCTGCGCCCGGCCAGCGAGCAGCCGGTTCTGACCCTGCCCGCCGCTGCCGTACAGCAGAACGGTGACGGGTTCTTTGCCTGGGTGGTTAACGCCGACGGCAAAGCCGAAATGCGTCCGCTTAAGGTCGCCGGACAGATTGGCCAGCAGTTTCAGATTTCATCCGGCGTGAAGCCCGGTGAGCGAGCAATCACTGACGGTGCGCAGCGCGTGCAGCCAGGTGCTGCCGTCCAGATACTGAATTAAGGAGCCATCATGCTGACGTTTTTCATCAAACGCCCGCGCTTCGCGATGGTGATTGCGCTGGTCATCACCCTGGTGGGGGCCATTGCGCTGAGGATTATCCCGGTGGAGCAGTACCCGCAGATCGCGCCGCCGGTGGTGAATGTGTCTGCCAGCTGGCCGGGCGCCAGCTCGGCTGACGTGGCGGAGGCTATCGCCACGCCGCTGGAGACGCAGCTGAACGGTGTGGATCACATGCTCTATATGGAGTCCACCAGCTCGGACGAAGGCTCGTACAGCCTGAACATTACCTTTGCGGCGGGCACCGATCCGGACCTCGCCGCCATCGACGTGCAAAACCGCGTCTCGCAGGCCGTGGCGCAGCTCCCGACCGAGGCGCAGCAAAACGGCGTGCAGGTGCGCAAGCGCGCCACCAACCTGATGATGGGGGTAAGTCTTTACTCACCGAACAACACCCATACGCCGCTGTTCGTCAGCAACTACGCCAGTACCCAGGTGCGCGAGGCGCTGTCCCGCCTGCCTGGCGTCGGGCAGGTGCAGATGTTTGGCGCGCGCGACTACAGCATGCGCATCTGGCTGCGTCCGGACCGCATGAACGCCCTCAACGTCACCACCGACGACGTGGCGCAGGCGCTGCGCGAGCAAAACGTGCAGGGGGCGGCAGGCCAGGTCGGCACGCCGCCGGTGTTTAACGGCCAGCAGCAGACCCTGACCATCAACGGCCTGGGGCGCTTAAACCAGGCCGAAGACTTTGCCGACATCATTATTCGCGCGGGCGAGATGGGCCAGCTGGTGCGCCTGAAGGACGTCGCCACCATCGAGCTCGGCTCGCGCAGCTACAGCTCCGGCGCGCAGCTGAACGGGCACGACTCCGCCTACCTCGGCATCTACCCGACGCCGTCCGCCAACGCCCTGCGCGTGGCCGACGCGGTGCGCGCGGAGCTGGAGCGCCTCTCTACGCGCTTCCCGGACGACCTGGTCTACGAGGTGAAATTCGACACCACCTCCTTTGTTGCCGCCACCATTAAGGAGATCGGCGTCTCGCTGGCGCTCACCATGCTGGCGGTTGTGGTGGTCGTTTCCCTGTTCCTGCAAAGCTGGCGCGCAACGCTGATTGTGGCGCTCGCTATTCCGGTATCGCTGGTGGGCACCTTCGCGGTGCTCTACACGCTCGGCTACTCCGCCAACACCCTTAGCCTGTTCGCCATTATTCTGGCGCTGACCATGGTGGTGGATGACG
Organism: Enterobacter sp. DC1; assembly: GCF_000568075.1. Taxonomy (NCBI): domain Bacteria; kingdom Pseudomonadati; phylum Pseudomonadota; class Gammaproteobacteria; order Enterobacterales; family Enterobacteriaceae; genus Enterobacter; species Enterobacter sp. DC1. Next base: position 50,870 of record NZ_AZUA01000013.1, on the reverse strand, counting down.
CCATCGTGGTGGTGGAGAGCGTCGAAACGCTGATGGCGGAAGGGCAGAGCCGCACGGCGGCGACCGCGCTGGCGCTGCGCCAGATTGCCGGGCCGGTCATCGCGACGACGCTGGTGCTGCTGGCGGTGTTTGTGCCGGTGGCGCTCCTGCCGGGGATTGTCGGCGAACTGTACCGCCAGTTCGCGGTAACGCTCTCCACCGCCGTCACGCTCTCAAGCCTGGTGGCGCTGACCCTGACGCCCGCCCTGTGCGCGATGCTGCTGCGTCCGCGCCCGGCGAAACCTGCGGCAGTCTATCGCGCCTTTAACCGCGGGCTGGACGCCACGCGCGGTTTCTACACCCGCATCGTGAACGTCTTAAACCTGCGTCCTTGGCTGGCGCTGCTGGCTACCGCAGGCGCGGCGGCCGTGGTGGCGTTCGGCTTTACGTCGATGCCAAAAGGCTTCCTGCCGCAGGAGGATCAGGGCTACTTCTTTGCCAGCGTCCAGCTGCCGGAGGCCGCATCCCTGGAGCGCACCGAAGCGGTGATGACCACGGCGCGCGAACTGATCGCCAAAAACCCGGCGGTGGAAGACGTAATTCAGGTCTCCGGATTTAACATCCTCAACGGCACCAGCGCCTCCAACGGCGGGTTTATCTCCATCATGCTCAAAGACTGGAGCGAGCGTCCGCCGCTGGACGAGGTGATGGGCACCCTGCAGCGCCAGCTGCTGGCCCTTCCGGAGGCAACCATCATGACCTTCGCGCCGCCGACGCTGCCGGGGCTGGGCAACGCCTCCGGCTTCGACCTGCGCATTCAGGCGCAGGCGGGGCAGAGCCCGGCGGAGCTGGAGCGCGTGACGCGTGAGGTGCTGGAGAAAGCCAACCAGCATCCGCAGCTGAGCCGCGTGTTCACCACCTGGAGCAGCAACGTGCCGCAGCTGACGCTGACCGTTGACCGCGAGCGCGCCGCGCGCCTCGACGTGCCGGTGTCCCGCATCTTCAGCAGCCTGCAAACCGCCTTTGGCGGCACGCGCGCCGGGGATTTCAGCGTCAACAACCGCGTCTACCACGTGGTGATGCAAAACGAGATGCAGTGGCGCGAGCGCGCCGAGCAGATAAGCGAGCTGTTCGTGCGCAGCAACAGCGGCGAGCGGGTGCGCCTGAGCAACCTCGTCACCATTACGCCGAGCGTCGGCGCGCCGTTCCTGCAGCAGTACAACCAGTTCCCGTCGGTGTCGGTGAGCGGCTCGGCGGCGGCTGGGGTGAGCAGCAGCACCGCGATGGCGGCGATGGGCGAGCTTCTGGCGCAGAACCTGCCAGCGGGGTACGACTACGCCTGGAGCGGCATGTCATATCAGGAGCAGCAGACCGGCAATCAGGCGATATGGATCGTGCTGGCGGCGGTGGTGATGGCGTGGCTGTTCCTCGTTGCCCAGTACGAGAGCTGGACGCTCCCGGCGAGCGTGATGCTCTCGGTGCTGTTCGCCATCGGCGGGGCGCTGGTCTGGCTGTGGCTGGCGGGCTATGCCAACGACGTGTACGTGCAGATAGGTCTGGTGCTATTGATAGCCCTCGCCGCCAAGAACGCAATTCTTATCGTGGAGTTCGCCCGCGCGCGGCGTATGGACGGGATGGCGATTGTCGATGCCGCGCGGGAAGGGGCATCGCGCCGCTTCCGTGCGGTGATGATGACCGCCGTGTCGTTCATTATCGGCGTTTTGCCGATGATGCTGGCGACCGGGGCGGGTGCCCAGAGCCGCCGCATTATCGGCACCACGGTGTTCAGCGGCATGCTGGTGGCGACCGTCGTTGGGATCCTGTTTATCCCGGCGCTGTTCGTACTGTTCCAGCGCTTGCGCGAGTGGGGCCACGGCCTTACGGACTCGTCGCCCACAGCTCGCAGTGCTTCTGAACCAGAGAAATCAGCGAGCCGCCATCGGCGATAAACTCCCGCATGCGCTGCGCCTCGCTCTTGCCCTGCTTTAACAGCAGGGCAATTTCATTGACTGCGCTCGTCGCGCCGAGCTTCTCGGCCGACGGCGCAACCTGCTCCAGCAGCCACGTAATGTCTTCCGCCACGGTTTTGTGCTCGCCGGTGTGCACGTCCGTCAGGATCCCCTCCAGCCCGTAGCGACAGGCCTGAAAACGGTTAAAGCGGTACAGCAGAAAATCTTTTTCCTGATGCTTATAGGGCCGCGCGGTCAGCAGCCAGTGGGACGTCGCCTGAATAAGCCCGGCGATGTTAATGGCGTGGCCGAGCGTCAGCGGCGTATCCATCACCCGCACCTCGACGGTGCCGAAGTGCGGGCTGGGGCGGATGTCCCAGTGCAGATCCTTAATGCTGTCGATCATGCTGGTGGAACTCAGGCGGCGGAACAGCCCCTCGAATTCCTGCCAGCTGTTGACCCACGGCATCTGGCCGTTATCCGGAAATCCCGAGAAGATGTTGAGCCGCGACGAGGAGAACTTCGTGTCCGTGCCCTGCATATACGGCGAGGCGGCCGCCAGGGCGATAAAGTGCGGCACGAAGCGCGACAGGCCGTGCAGCAGGTAAATCGCGTCGTCCCCGGTCCGGCAGCCGACGTGCACGTGCTGGCCGAATACCGTCGCCTGCAAAATCAGATAGCCAAAGCGCTCCAGCGTGACGTTATAGCGCTCGTCGTCGCACACTTCCTGCCGCTGCCACTTCTGGAACGGGTGCGTCCCGCCGCCGCAGATCTGGATATGCTGCTCTGCCGCCGCGCGCAGGATGCTCTGCTGCATCACCGAGAACTGCGCCGCCGCCTGGTCGATGTTCTGGCACACGCCGGTGGCGATTTCGAGCATGCTTTCGGTGATGTCGTGTTTGACCTCGCCGCCTTTGATGTCGTCTTTGACGGCGGCGATGAGCGCGGAGGAGTCCTGGCTCAGATCGTAGCCCGGCGGGTTAACCACCTGCAGTTCGAGTTCGATGCCGAGGGTGAAAGGTTCAGAGGACTTAAAATCGGGTAAAGGCATGGCGCACTCCGTTGTCTGTTGTGTGTTGAGTATAGACAACGACGTGGCGCTCACTTTTCAGGGTGGTATAACTGTTAGCAGGCTTAGCGAAAAGGGGAGTTAACCATGTCTGACAATCCAGTGATTGCGCTGATTGGACCGGGTGCAATTGGGACCACCATTGCCGCGGTGCTGCATGACGTTGGCCGCACGCCGCTGCTGTGCGGGCGCACCGCGCATCCGGAATTACGCCTGCGCCACGACGAGGGTGAAACCGTTGTGCCCGGTCCGGTATTGACCGATCCGGCCGTCATCACGCGCCCCGTCGATCTCGTTTTTGTGGCGGTAAAAACGACGCAAAATGCCGACAGCGCCGGATGGCTGCGGGCCCTGTGCGATGAAAATACCGTGGTCTGCGTGCTGCAAAACGGCGTGGAGCAAAAAGCCCAGCTTGAGCCGTGGGTTAACGGCGCGACGGTGCTGCCGTCGGTGGTGTGGTTCCCCGCGCAGCGCGAGCCGGATGCTTCCGTCTGGCTGCGGGCGAAGCCGCGCCTGACGCTGCCGGACGTGCCGCAGGCGCAGCGGGTAATGGAGGCGCTTCGCGGAACGCGCTGTGCGGTTGAGCTATCGGCAGATTTCGCCACCGTCGCCTGGCGCAAGCTGCTGCAAAACGCGGCCGCCGGGCTGATGGTGCTTTCTAACCGCCGCGCCGGGATGTTCAGGCGCGAGGATATCAGCGAGCTTTCGCTGGCCTACCTGCGCGAGGGGCTTGTCGTCGCCCGCGCTGAAGGAGCGAAGCTGGACGATGCGGTGGCGCAGGAGATCCTGGCGAACTTCCAGCGTGCGCCTGAGGACCTGGGCACCTCGATCCTTGCTGACCGTCAGGCCGATCGTCCGATGGAGTGGGATATCCGCAACGGCGTGATCCAGCGCTACGGCCGCAAACACGGTATTGCGGTGCCCATCAGCGACGTGGTGGTGCCGCTGCTGGCGGCGGGGAGCGAGGGGCCGGGCTAACGGCCGCTGTTTTTCCGTTCGGCAAAGTAGTGGGCGGGCGTGCTGCCCATAGCTTTGCGGAACATGGTGATAAACGCATTCACCGATTCATACCCGAGCGTTGCCGCCACGTTCTGGACGGGTACGCCGCTTGCCAGCTCCCGCAGGGCAATAATCAAATGCAGCTGCTGGCGCCATCGCCCGAAGCTCAGCCCGGTTTCGCGCTGCATCAGGCGGGCAAACGAACGCTCGCTGAGGGCGAGCCGTTTCGCCCAGTCCTTCAGGGTGCTTCTGTCCTCAGGGCGGCTAACCAGCGCGTCTGCCATGGCGCGAATTTTCGGATCGGTCGAGACCGGCAGGCTCAGCTTCTGCTGCGGCATGCTGGCTAGCTCGTCCAGCGTGACACGGGTCAGCCTCGCGACGTGGCCGTCGGGAGGATAATCCACGCCTTCGCGCGTCAGACGATCGACCAGCTCCTTAATCAGCGGTGAGATCGCCAGCGTGCAACACTTCTCCGGCAGCATCGCCGCGCCGGGCTCAATAAACAGATAGTTGAGATGCGCGTTCCAGGTCGCTTTGGCGCTGTGCGGGATCCCGCCTGGGATCCAGACGGCGCAGTCCGGCGGCACGATCCAGATATCATTCTCCGCGTAACAGCTGACCGCGCCGTATCGGGCAATAATCAGCTGCCCCTTGCGGTGGGTATGCACCGGCACTTCCGCGGCGTAGTCCACGAAGTCCAGATGACGAGCGACCGCCGGGCTGGCGGTAGAGTCGGGGTCATACAGCGTAGTAGCAGGTTGAGGCTTCACGATTCTGGCAACATTTAGGTATTTTTTGACAGAATAGAGTATTTTAGCGGGTCTGCAAGCCGGTAATAATCCCGGCATGAAAAACATCCTATTTCATCCCGTTCGTCTCCCCGCCGCGCTGCGAAACGATGCGGACGCGCTGATCTACTCTGCGAAGAGTTTTGCCGCGGCGATGCTGGCTTATTACCTCGCGCTGTCGATCGGCCTCGAACGCCCCTCGTGGGCCATTATTACGGTTTACATCGTGTCGCAGACGTCGGTCGGAGCATCGCTGAGCAGAAGCCTCTACCGGCTGGCCGGTACCGTGGCGGGTGCCAGCGCGACCGTTTTGATTGTGCCTGCCTTCGCGAATACGCCAGTCCTGTGCAGCGCGGTGCTGACGGGCTGGATCGTATTCTGCCTGTGGCTCTCCCTGCTGGAACGCACGCCCCGGGCTTACGCGTTTGTGCTGGCAGGCTACACCGCGAGCCTGATTGGTTTTCCTGCGGTATCCGATCCCGGCGGCATCTTTAACGTCGCCATCGTTCGCGTGCAGGAGATCGCGATTGGGATTTTCTGCGCGGCGCTGATTCACCGCTACGTGCTGCCTGCGCGCGTATCGGGCCAGTTCAACGCTAAGCTATTCCAGACGCTACAGGCCGCGCGCGGGCGGGTGGCGGATACCTTAGCCGGTAAACCCGACGCGGCTTCCAGCCCCCTGCATCTGGCCCTGGCGCTGCAGTTCCTGCAGGGCATCAGCCACCATATTCCGTATGATTTTGCCCTTTCAGCCCCGGTGCGGCAGGCCAGAAAAGCGATCCACGACCGGTTGGCGCGGCTGGTTATCGTCAACTGTGAACTGCACGATCGCCTGTCAGCGAGCGGAACCCTGCCCGCCGACGTGCAGGCATTGCTGGAGGACGTTCAGGACTGGCTTGCCGCTGAAGGCGCGGGTGCCAGCAGCACGGCAGAGTCGCTGCGGCTCCGCTGTGCGCTTCTCATCGATCGGTATGCCGCGCAGGCGCAGACGTTTGACGACGCGCTGCAGGTCAGTTTTATTCGCTATCTCTCGGAGGCTATCGCGCTTCTGCAGCAGTGCGAACGTCTTTCCGGGGCTATCCACCACGCCAAACCCGTGTTTGGGAAGGTGCAAATCCGCGCGGCGAAAGGCTACGTTTTCCACCGCGATCCTCTTACCGCAGCCCGCACGGCGCTGGGGGCTTTCGCCATCATCCTGAGCGGCTGTCTGGTCTGGATCTTCTCGGCGTGGCCGGACGGTGGTACGGCGGTGTCTATCCTGGGGGTCTGCTGCACGCTGTTTGGCAGCTTCGACACCCCGGCGCCGCACATCGTGAAATACATCATTGGCTCATTCTGGGGCGTGGTCATTAGCCTGTTCTACAGCTTTGCGCTGCTGCCGCTGGTGAGCGATTTCCCGGTGCTGGTGGCGGTGCTTGCCCCGGCGTATCTGCTGGCCGGGTCGCTTCAGGCGCGTCCGCCCACCACGTTTATGGCGATGGGTATCACCCTGACGCTGCCCATTCTGTGCGAGCTGGGGGCGCACTACAGCGGAGACTTCGCCGTTGCGGCCAACACCGCCATCGCGCTATTTGCCGCGACCGGCTTTGCCGTCATCAGCATGAGCCTGCTGCAAACCGTGCAGGCGGATGGCGCCATCGCGCGTCTGCTGAACCTTTGCCAGCGCGACATTCGCCGCAGCGTGAAGGGTACGCTGCGGGTTGATGAAACGCACTGGATCAACCTGATGATGGACCGAACCGCGCTGTTGCTGCCGCGCCTGCAGCGGAGCGAGCGCGCGCCGGAGCAGGCGCTCGATCGGCTGTTACACGCGCTGCGCCTGGGGCTTTCGATCATGCATTTACGCCGCAGTGACGCACCGCCCGGCAGTGAGGTTGACGCGCTTTTTCATCGGATAAACGCCGCGGACCGCCACTCCTTGCGCGAACGCATCGTTACCCTTATCGAACGCCATCTGCCTGCGGCAGACGAACATACGCGCCAGTTGGTCTTCAGGCTGGCGGATCTGCACTGCGCATTACGGGAGCCAGACTATGGTTAACGATCTCAATATCGGGGGGGTTTTTATTCCGGGGCTGCTGACGGTCGCCCTCGCGGCTCTGGTCTGCACGCTAAGTCTCGTCGCGCTTTTCTCTCTCAGCAGGCTCTACCGGCGCTTGCCGTTTCGCCCGCTGATGGATGTTTCAACCTGGATTGTCACCTTTTTCCTGCTGATGCAGGGTCTGACCGCGTTGGGGTTATTGTCATGAAATCACTGCTCTCTTTACTGGCTCGCTATGCGCTGACCTTAAGCGCCGTCGCGGCGGCCACGCTTCTGGCGTTTATGATGTGGAAACACTACGCACAAACGCCGTGGACCCGCGACGGCCGCGTGCGGGCGGACGTGGTGCAGATTGCGCCGGACGTCTCCGGGCCGGTCATCAGCGTGGCCGTGCGGGACAATCAGTGGGTGAACCGGGGCGATGTGCTCTACACCATCGATCCGCGCTGGCTTAAGCTGGCGGTGGTCAGCGCGCAGGCGGACGTCGAGTCGAAACGCCATGAGATGCTGATGCGCCAGGACGCGGCCCATCGCCGCACGCTGATAAAAAACGCCATCTCGAGCGAGGATTTACAACAAACCGGCAGCGCGGCGAACGTCGCGGCGGCCAATTATCACGGCGCGCTGGCCGCGCTGGATCTGGCAGAGCTGAATCTGGCGCACGCCACCGTCCGTGCGCCGGTCTCGGGGTACGTCACACACCTGCGGCTTCGCCCCGGAGACTACGCGACGGCGGGGGAGACGAAGGTCGCCATCGTTGATGCGCACAGCTTCTGGGTGGTGGGGTACTTTGAGGAGACCAAGCTGCGCCATATTCGCGTCGGGGATGCCGCGCAGGTTGTGCTGATGGGTTACGAGCCGGTCATCGCGGGTCACGTGGAGAGCATCGGGCATGGGATTGGGGACAGCAACGACGAGACGGGCGGGCTGGGTCTGCCCGACGTCGAGCCAACCTTTAGCTGGGTGCGACTGGCACAGCGCGTGCCGGTGCGCATTCATATCGACAGGTTGCCGGAGGGGGTTGAGCTGGTGGCTGGGCTGTCGGCGAGCGTGGCGGTGGGGCGATAGGGAGGGAAGGTGATAGATGTGAGTATGAATGTCTGTGTTGTGCCAGAAGCGGACATTGCATTCCCCAGAATATTAGTACTTATTATGTAGTGTTTTGTACGTTAAACTTACAAAAGCAGAAAAGTCTGTGTTTTAATACAGATCTTTCTTTGGCATGAGCATTGGGCATAAATATGAGTCGCCCTACTTTTTTCATATCGTCGACTATTTACGATTTCAGAGATCTAAGGTCGGCCTTAAAGTATTGTCTAGAGGAGCAAGGGGCAATTGTCCTTGCATCTGAGTTCAATGACTTTCAGAAGCCATTGGATCAGCATAGCTACGATGCATGTTTGACAGCCATGGAAAAAGCCGACTATTTTGTCCTTCTGATCGGTAGTCGCGTCGGTGGTTGGTATGACGAAGTCAACAAAATTAGTATTACCCAACAGGAATATCGGCAAGCGTACGAGCTTCACAAGCAAGGGAAAATGAAAATTCTTAGCTTTGTTAGGAGTGAGGTATGGCAATACCGTGAGCAGCGCAATGAATTGAAGAGGCTTTTGAAGGAGGAAGCTGTTGACCCCGCACTTAGCCAACGTTTGTTCAATGCACCTAGCAAATTTGCCTCTGATGCAGAAGCTCTCGCGAGTTTCCTCACTGAAGTTGGCCGTAACGCAGAAACGAAAAAAGCGCTTGAGAATGGATCCCCGCTTCCTACGGGTAATTGGATACACACGTTTTCCAACTTTCGGGATATCTGGGACGTTGTCCAGTCTCAAGTTCTAACGGGGCTGCCTGTAGATAACCTTGCATTCAGGAAGCTCTTAGCACGGGAACTGATAGAGATCCTTAAGTCGGGGCTAGTGAAATTCAAGGAGGATGTCGTTCACTCCCCGATAGAGACTGTTAGGAGCTTTCACAGGGAGCATAGACTTACATTTGAAGGCTGTAATAACGAACGGTCGGTGATTATCAGTAAGTACTGGAAAAGAATTTCGATGTTTGGTTTTCACCTGTTGTCTGCTCAGTTTCAGACCCAAATAGTCGATCGAGCACTTGAGACAAGTTATTTTCTATATTTCGATCACCATGTTAATGCTTTCGTCGAAACACCTGTATATGAAGCATTATTTAAGCTTCAGATTGAAATGCGGTCCCTCAATCGAGCGAATACGGCAGATGTACTATCTGTAATTTTTGATAATTCACCTGTCCGAAGGGGAGACACGGGTGATACTATCGATATAGAAACAATCAAGCTCGTCCCATTCCTCCATTTAATGGATCGATGGACAAACATTGTTCTGCTGAGCCAAGCGATTTTTAAACATTTAGACGGAGAAGAGTTCGTAATGCCATCTCTTCGGCCTCGTTCACCAATAGCAGATATGAATGAAATGATTGCAGCAGAGTCTCCGTCTGATGAAGACGTCTTCGAGTTCTTAGAGTTATAGTGTGTGGCACTCAACTAATCGTTGCGTTGGACATTTTAGTAAAAAACCAACTAAGTCAATTGCAGTAGTGGCAGGTGGTAATAATAGACTGAATGGCACTAGCACTAGCACTAGCACTAGCACTAGCATTCGCGTCAACTGTCAAGATTGCAACAAGCTTTATTGACTAGGGCGTTGCAAGAGACTTAGCAATGGCTGGATATAAAACCATTGGTAATTCATAAAATAAAAAGTGTTTAAGATCCTTTGTTAAAATATAAATCCCTGTGAGGTTAAAATGAGTGATATGACAGATATGGTAATAGAGATGAAAAAAGCCATAGAATTTGGTAGAAGTTGTTTGTTTCCTGCCTATCAAGAGATTCAATATATCACAATTCATACTGGAGTTTTGTTTGAAGATATAGATGAAAATTTACGAATACTTAAGAAGGTGATGAAGAAAAGTGAAAAGAAACGATCCATTGTTAGTCGAAATGCTATTCGCAGCTCATGTGCTTGTATTGATGGTTTTTCATATGTACTTAAAAGTGCACTTAAGATTACACTCGATAAACCTCGCCAAAAACCATTTAGCAATAAACAGTTGAGTTATATTAATGGCTCATTTACAAATGGGTCTGGGGCGGAAAATTTCAAAGAGTCATTGAAGTGTTTTGCTAGAAAATATGGCATCGATGTCTCTTATGTCTTCGGGACTGGGGAGTTCGATAAACTAAAAAAACTTTTCGAAATTCGTAATCGTTTAATGCACCCAAAGAATAAAAATGATTTCTCTATATCTAAAGAAGAAACAATGCTATTGCTTGATGCGATAATTTGGTTTGTGAGTTCTCATGATAGAGTCTTTGAAGAAATATTGAAAAAGATAACTACACAAGCAGATGAGGTGTTTCTTAAGTGAGTTTAAAATCATTAGATGTCATGTTGTTTGTACTGAGTATTAATTTCATTAATCAATAAATATTAACAGGTTTCGAGAAATTTTATTAAAAATGATCGCTTGAGTGTTATCAATAATTATATGCAGCAGGCTGCAGATGTACAAAAACAAGTTGTTCCCCTCGAAAGTCTTCGCTTTGACGCCTGAAGCGATCGTTTGTTGCTGCCAATATTATTGCTTAGATAGTCCGCTCTGTTGACAAGCTTCAAGATGTTGTTGTCGTTCACCGTGAGAATACTGCTTTGCCATACTTTTCCTCTGGTTCGTTGTAGTGAATGAGGCCAGCATGTGATTGACCTGCCCCCAGGTGATTCACACAGAATGGTGCTAGCAATGTCCGCTTCACGCTCTTAGCAGACATTCAACGTTAGCGTAAGGCCGCGGAACCATGCTTCTACCCAGCAGGATTCCCGCTCCCATCACCCGCCTCAGTGCGCTGTGATATACGGCTCCTTCACAAACTCCGCCAGCAGCCAGACCATATCATGCAGTAGCCCGGTGAGTTCTTTCTCTACGCTGACAGGCAACGTCCCGCCCATCACCGCCAGCGTTAACGCAACGGCATAGTCCACCTGCAGCGTCGTCTCCTGCCAGCAGTCCGGCACGCAGGAGGCAATCTTTTCCCCCGCAATCAGTTGTTCAACCAGATACGAAGGCAGTTCGGCATCGCAGCACTCCCGCAGTCGCTTAAGCGCAGCCAGCAATCGCTTACAGAGCGTGGTAAACGTCACTGCGTCGTCAGTTTCCACCAGCACGCTGACATACGCGGTGCAGGCGTCGGCCAGTTCGAAAAGATCCGCGGAATCGGAAATTGAAGTGTTGATGAGGTGATGAACTGCGCTTTCCTCAGAAAGCGCGTAAGAAAATCCAGGGGTAGTCGCCATTTAGCATCCTCTTTGTCTAAAAAAACGTCATGTTATGCTAACGGGTTCCTACGCCCGGTTACGGATGTGCCGCAACGCAGGCACTTTACGGCGGCGAAAAAGGGAAGGAAAGGGATGACCCTGAATTACATAAGGTTGCTTGAAAGTTTGCGAGGCGGCTTCCAGAAGGGCATTGCCAGGTGGCGGCTACGCCTTACCCGGCCTACAAAACCCCCGCGATACAAACCGTAGGCCCGCGCAAGCGCAGCGCCGCCGGGCACAGCTTGCACCGCGATCACTCCTTATGCAGACCTTTTCATTTTGAGCAACCTTTCTACTCACGTCTGCGTCGCCCGGGAAGATGTCCCCCCCGCCGAACCGATGTCTGGCACCTGAGTTTTATATGGCAGCCTGCCCATATTCCCTTCAAATGTGAGCGTTCAAAACAGGGCATTTCACAGGAATCCCTCACTTCTGATTTTCAACATGCGACCTGACAGCCTCCAGCGTCCTTTTACGGATCCAGCCGCTCCCTGCCCGTATTGCCAGCCAGTAGGCCGCCATTTTGAGTTGAGTACGTTTGTCCGGACAATAGACGAAGGTCTCAGTACAGAGTTCATGTTGACCTGGCGCCAGTTCCGCTATCTGGTAGCGCAGCAACAGTTTTGCGCTGCCCAGCGCGGCGGGTGCCTGAAAAGCAATCGCATCGGGCGCTTTTTCCAGACCGAAATCTATCCGCCAGAATTGCCCTCTTAAGCCATAGCAGAGCTCGGATGCTGAGCTGTTCAACAGCGTAAAACTGTGCAGCCCAAAGTTGCCCGTCGAGTTAGCCTGCTGATTGTGCAGAAATTTCTGCGGTAATTGCCGCAAAGACATCAGCCGCCGAATGACGGGGTCTTGCTGGACGTCAAAGCTTGCAATCAACGGCAGAATATTTTCAGGGGTGGAAGTGTGAATGACCGCTCGATGTTTCTCATGGAACTGAAACTGGGGTAAAAAAGCAGGAACATCCCGCCAGAGAGCAAGCGCTTTGCGGGTAACGAATCCGGGGTTAAGCATTTCACTTCCTTGTCATCCTTTGTACTCTGTCAGAGTAACAGATGGCATGCGGCAAACAATTACCAGGAAAACGTAGTACCGGAGCGTACTTCACAGGGCATCAGGTGTTATATATGTCGAAGGCAAAAGCCAACAAAGACTGGGTCAGACTGGCGCAACAACCCGGTAAAATAGAACGCATAGAGGCGTATTTCAGCGGGCATGGCTATGAGCCGCATCGTCACGACACTTACGCCATAGGCCGGACCTTATCCGGGGTGCAGAGTTTTCACTATCGGGGAAGTAAACAACATAGCCTGCCGGGCGGGACAATGGTCCTGCACCCTGACGAAATACATGACGGAGAGGCGGGAACGAACGACGGATTCCAGTATCGGATGCTGTATATCGATCCGGCGTTAATTCAAAAAATCCTGGGCGGAAAGCCTTTGCCGTTTATTCCCGGCGGAAATTCATCCGATCCCCGGCTTTTTGCCGCGACCGAACCGCTGTTAAAAGCGCCAGAAGTCTCTTTCGATACGCTGGAAGAAGGCGATGCGCTCTACGATCTCGCCCACACGCTGGCCGTCGTGGGCGGGCAACGTTTTCGCCGGAATCGGATGGATTATCAATCCGCAGAACGCGCGCGCGAATATATACACACTGAATTCATTCAGAACATTACGCTGGATACCTTATCCGCCGTAAGTGGCAGAGATCGCTGGAGCCTGAGCCGGGATTTCCGTGCGCTTTATGGCACGAGTCCTTATCGCTATGTGACCATGCGTCGTCTTGAATACTGTCGACGCCTGATTCAGGCGGGTCTGTCGCTTGCTGAGGCTGCCGCTGCAGCGGGGTTTTCAGATCAAAGTCACATGACTCGTCAGTTCATCAAAACGTTGGGGATGTCACCGGGGCGCTGGCAAAAATTCATCAAAGGTCATCCTGCCTGATTTGCACGATCGTTCAAGACCGGCACCCCGACCTTATTCTATCCTGGACGCTTCTCAACCATAGGAAGTGTCGCAATGTATAGTCCTGTTAATTTAGACAATAAATTCTCTCTCTTCGACGCGCACTGGCAGCCGAAAGTCATCGCTCAGATGAATGACTATCAGTTTAAAATCGTCAAAATATCGGGTGATTTTATATGGCACGCGCACCCTGAAACCGATGAGGCATTCATCGTGGTCGAGGGCGTGTTACGTATTGATTTTCGTGACGGACATGTGCTCGTCAATTCAGGGGAAATGTACGTTGTACCGAAAGGCGTTGAACATAAAACGTCTGCTGAATCGACGGTAAAAATGATGATGATAGAACCTTGTGGGGTCCTGAATACTGGACACGAAGGCGGGGAGCGTACCGCAGAGAACGACGTCTGGATTTGACGACGGAGGCTATGTTGCCGGGTTGCGGCTGCAGCTTACCCGGCCTACAAAACTCCTATAGGCCGCTATGACCCCTCGCTCATCATCATCAAAAAACGCTTCACCGTCCGCGAGCGTTCAAAACGCCGCCAGCACAGCGCGATATCGGTATAGAGCTCCGGTGAGCTCAGCGCGTGATAGGTGACATTCGGCGGTGAAATTGCCGCCATGGATTTCGGTACCAGCGCGAACCCGCCGCCCGCGGAGACCATGCTCAGGGAGGAGGAAAGCTGCGACGACTGCAGCGCGTGCTGTACGTCAATCCCGGCCCGCTCGCAGCAGCCGTGAACCCGTTCGTACAGCCCCGGCGCGACCTCCTGCGGAAACAACACCACCGGCGTATCCCGAAGCTGCTCTAACGCCAGCGAATCGCACGCCGCCAGCGGATGGTCGCGATGCAGCGCCACCACCATCGGCTCCCGGTCGAGGATTTTTAACTCGAACGCCTTGCTGCTCTCGCACGGCAGGCGCACGAAGGCGATATCCAGTTCACCCTCCGCCAGCATCGTCGTCAGCGACGACATATTGGCTTCCACCTGGTGAACCTGCACCGCCATGTTCTGGACCTGAAACTGGCGAATCAGCGCGAAAATTTTGGGATGAAAAGCGTCGGAGCTGGTGATGCCAATCGACAGATTGCCGTTCAGCCCGCGCGCGATGCCGCGGGCCTTCTCCAGCGCGGCGTCGCTCAGCGCCAGGATCTTGCAGGCGTCCTCGTAGAAGGCTTCTCCCGCTTCGGTCAGCTCCACGCCCCGCGTCAGGCGTCTGAACAGCGGCGTGCCCACTTCCTCTTCGAGCCGTTTGATCTGCTGACTCAGAGGAGGCTGTGAAATACCCAGCGCTTCGGCCGCCCTGGTGAAGTGTCGCTCGCGTGCAACCGCGACAAAATACCGCAGATAACGAAGTTCCATATCTAAAACGTCTCAAACCAGCATGGTTTCTATATTGGAACTCTCTGCTGAATCGGGTCAACATTTATTTAACCTTTCTAAATAAAGTTGAAGAGGACGAGCACGATGATGCATTCATCTGCCTGCGACTGTGAGGCCAGCCTGTGCGAGACCCTGCGGGGGTTCTCCGCCCAGCATCCTGACAGCGTGATCTATCAGACATCGCTAATGAGCGCCCTGCTAAGCGGTGTGTACGAAGGAGAGACCACCATCGCCGATCTGCTGGCACACGGCGATTTTGGTCTGGGTACCTTCAACGAGCTGGACGGTGAAATGATTGCTTTCAGCAGCCAGGTGTACCAGCTGCGCGCCGACGGCAGCGCCCGGGCCGCGAAGCCGGAGCAGAAAACGCCGTTCGCGGTGATGACCTGGTTCCAGCCGCAGTACCGCAAAACCTTCGATGCCCCGGTCAGCCGTCAGCAGATCCACGACGTCATCGACCAGCAGATCCCCTCCGACAACCTGTTCTGCGCGCTGCGCATTGACGGCAACTTCCGCCACGCCCACACCCGCACCGTACCGCGCCAGAAGCCGCCGTACCGCGCGATGACCGACGTGCTGGACGACCAGCCGGTGTTCCGCTTTAACCAGCGCGAAGGGGTGCTGGTCGGGTTCCGCACGCCGCAGCACATGCAGGGCATCAACGTGGCCGGCTATCACGAGCATTTCATCACCGACGACCGTCAGGGCGGGGGCCATCTGCTCGACTACCAGCTGGAGAGCGGCGTGCTCACCTTCGGTGAAATTCACAAGCTGATGATTGACCTGCCCGCCGACAGCGCGTTCTTACAGGCCAACCTTCACCCCAGCAATCTTGATGCAGCGATCCGTTCCGTCGAAAACTAACAGGAGAACTACCGTGAACAGTGAGAAACAGTCACGTCAGTGGGCGCACGGCGCCGATATGGTTGTCGGCCAGCTGGAAGCGCAGGGCGTGAAGCAGGTGTTCGGGATCCCGGGTGCGAAAATCGACAAGGTCTTTGACTCCCTGCTGGACTCCTCCATCGAGATCATTCCGGTACGCCACGAGGCCAACGCGGCGTTTATGGCGGCGGCGGTCGGGCGGCTAACCGGCAAGGCCGGGGTGGCGCTGGTCACCTCCGGGCCGGGCTGTTCCAACCTGATCACCGGCATTGCCACCGCCAACAGCGAAGGCGACCCGGTTGTGGCGCTGGGCGGGGCGGTGAAGCGGGCGGATAAAGCCAAGCTGGTGCACCAGAGCATGGACACCGTCGCCATGTTCAGCCCTGTCACTAAATACGCCGTGGAGGTCAGCTCACCGGACGCGATTGCCGAGGTGGTTTCCAATGCGTTTCGCGCCGCCGAGCACGGCAGGCCGGGGGGCGCGTTCGTCAGCCTGCCGCAGGATATTGTCGACCAGCCCGCGACGGGGGCGGTTTTACCCGCCAGCGGCCCGGCGCTGATGGGCCCGGCTCCGGAGTCGGCGATTAACGACGTGGCGAAGCTTATCGAAAACGCCAAAAACCCGGTCATCTTACTCGGCCTGATGGCCAGCCAGCCCGCGAACAGCGCCGCGCTGCGCAAGCTGCTGGAGAAAAGCCGCATTCCGGTGACCAGCACCTATCAGGCCGCCGGGGCGGTAAATCAGGAGCACTTCACCCGCTTCGCCGGACGCGTCGGTCTGTTCAATAACCAGGCGGGCGACCGGCTGCTGCATCTGGCGGATCTGATCATCTGCATCGGCTACAGCCCGGTGGAGTACGAGCCGTCCATGTGGAACAGCGGCGACGCGACGCTGGTGCACATTGACGTGCTGCCAGCCTATGAGGAGCGTAACTACGTGCCGGATCTGGAGCTGGTGGGGGACATCGCCGAAACGCTGAACCTGCTCGCTAACCGCATCGACCGTAAGCTCGAGCTAAGCCAGCGGGCCTCCGAAATTCTGGTCGATCGCCAGCATCAGCGCGATCTGCTCGACCGCCGCGGCGCCTCGCTCAACCAGTTTGCCCTGCACCCGCTGCGCATCGTGCGCGCCATGCAGGACATTGTGAATAACGACGTGACGCTCACCGTCGACATGGGCAGCTTCCACATCTGGATCGCCCGCTACCTCTACAGCTTCCGGGCGCGTCAGGTGATGATCTCCAACGGTCAGCAGACCATGGGCGTTGCCCTGCCGTGGGCGATTGGCGCGTGGCTGGTCAACCCGGGCCGCAAGGTGGTGTCGGTCTCCGGTGACGGCGGCTTCCTGCAGTCCAGCATGGAGCTGGAAACCGCGGTGCGCCTCAACGCCAACGTGCTGCACATCATCTGGGTGGATAACGCCTACAACATGGTGGCGATTCAGGAAGAGAAAAAATACCAGCGGCTTTCCGGCGTCGAGTTCGGCCCGGTCGATTTCAAAGCGTATGCCGACGCCTTCGGCGCGAAGGGCTTTGCCGTGGAGAGCGCCGAGGCGCTGGAACCCACGCTGCGTGCGGCGATGGATGTGGATGGCCCTGCTGTGGTGGCCATTCCCGTCGACTACAGCGATAACCCGCTGCTGATGGGCCAGCTCCATCTCAGCCAGATTTTGTGACTCACGATAAGGACAGAGAAATGCAAAAAGTTGCTCTCGTAACAGGCTCAGGCCAGGGGATTGGTAAAGCGATCGCGCTTCGCCTGGTGAAAGACGGCTTTGCCGTCGCCATCGCCGACTATAACGTTGAGACGGCAAGAGCCGTCGCCGATGAAATCATCCGTAACGGTGGCAGCGCCGTCGCCGTGAAGGTCGATGTCTCTGACCGCGAACAGGTATTTGCGGCGGTAGAGAAAGCGCGCACCGCGCTGGGCGGCTTTAACGTTATCGTGAATAACGCCGGGATTGCGCCGTCTACCCCCATTGAATCCATCACGCCGGACATTGTCGACAAGGTCTACAACATCAACGTGAAAGGGGTGATCTGGGGGATCCAGGCCGCGATTGACGCCTTCCGCAAAGAGGGGCACGGCGGCAAGATCATCAACGCCTGCTCCCAGGCGGGCCATACCGGCAACCCGGAGCTGGCGGTCTACAGTTCCAGCAAGTTCGCGGTGCGCGGCTTAACCCAGACCGCGGCACGGGATCTCGCGCCGCTGGGGATCACCGTTAACGCCTACTGCCCGGGCATCGTCAAAACGCCGATGTGGGCGGAAATCGACCGTCAGGTCTCCGAGGCGGCGGGTAAACCGCTCGGCTACGGGACGGAAACCTTTGCCAAACGCATTACGCTTGGCCGTTTGTCCGAGCCGGAAGATGTCGCCGCCTGCGTCTCATACCTGGCAGGCCCGGATTCCGACTACATGACCGGCCAGTCGCTCTTAATTGATGGTGGAATGGTGTTTAATTAAATTCTAATAAGCTCTGACATGAGTTTTCCCCTGCACCCGTGCAGGGGCTTTTTTTTGTCTCCTCCGTCATTGTGCATTACACTGCGCGCTGCAAAACTTTAGTCATTACGATCTGACAGGCGGTAACAGCGATGAACGGTACAATCACAACGTGGTTTAAAGATAAAGGCTTTGGATTTATCAAAGATGAAAACGGCGACAACCGCTATTTTCATGTGATTAAGGTCGCGAACCCCGATCTGATTAAGAAAGATGCCGCGGTGACCTTTGAGCCAACCACCAACAACAAAGGCCTTTCCGCCTATGCGGTGAAGGTGATCCCCGAAAGCAAACATCTCTTTATTGCCGGCGAGCGCGTGAAGCTCTCCTCCATCAAATCCTTCGTGGTGTTTAACGAAGAAGAGCCGGCTGATACCAAAATCGACAAAGAGAACGCGGTGCTGTCGGTGGGGCTGCTGATGAACAGCATCAAGCCGAAATCCGAGAAAAAGCCGGGCGAAATGCGCACGGTGAAGAAGCTAGCGATCACCACCTTCCAGAACACGACGCTGATCTTCACCGAAGATGAGATCGACATTGATGCCACGGTGAAGCTGCTTAAGTAACGTTTTGCCGGGTGGCGGCTGCGCCTTACCCGGCCTACAAAAAAACCTCAACGCGGCACGAAACGTAGGCCCGGTAAGCGCAGCGCCACCGAGCACCGCCGCGCGCACTTACCCCATCCTGTGCTCGCCCCGCAACATCGCCTCGCGGTCAAACACCCTCTGGATCTCCCCGTGCGCCATAAACGCCGCCCGGTCGGACATATGCGCAATCACGTCCGCATCGTGGCTCACCAGCAGGTAGGTCATGCCGTGCTCGGCCTTCAGGCGGTTCAAAAGATTGAGAATTTCCGCCTGCACGGACATATCCAGCGCCGAGGTCGGCTCGTCCAGCAGCAGAAGCTGCGGGCGCAGCAGCAGCGCGCGGGCAATGGCCACGCGCTGGCGCTGGCCGCCGGAAAGCTGGTGCGGATAACGTTTACCCGCGTCGGCGGAAAGCCCCACCTGCTGCAGCGCATCTGCGACTTTCTCTGCGACCTGCGCCTCGCCGCGAATATTCAACGGCTCCGACAGCGTGCGAGAAATCGTGTGGTTCGGGTGCAAAGAGGCCCACGGATCCTGAAACACCATCTGCACGTTGCGGCGAAGCTCGCCTTCAAAACGCCGCCCAGGCCGTAGCGCGTCTCCCAGGATCGAAATGCGGCCGTTCCACTCGCGCTGCAATCCCGCCAGCACGCGCAGAATAGTTGATTTCCCGCAGCCGGATTCACCGATCAGGCTGAAGGTTTCGCCTTTCTCGATGGCAAAGCTGGCGGCGGACACCGCCGTTTTCTCCCCGAAGCTCACCTGGAGATCGTTAACCTCAACGAGCGTCATTATTGGTCTCCTTCCACGGCTGCGAACGGTCCAGCGTCGGCAGCATCTGGCCGAAGGTGTTGGCGTTTGGACGGCAGGTCCACAGGGTGCGCGTATACGGGTGCGTCGCCTGCGGCAGCCGGCTTGCCGCCATCTCATCGACCTTTTCGCCCTGATACATCACCAGCACGCGGTCGCAGTGTTCCGCCACCAGAGGCAGATCGTGGCTGATGAGCAGCATCGCCATCTGGCGTTCTTCGCTCTGCTGCACCAGCAGTTCGAGGATCTGGTTGCGCAGGCGGGCATCCAGCGCGGAGGTGGGTTCGTCGGCAATCAGCACCTGCGGGTTGTTGATCAGCGCAATCGCAATCATCACCCGCTGGCCCATGCCCCCGGAGAGCTCGCCGGGATAGCGCTGGAGGACGTGTTCGTTGAGCCCGACGGCGCGGATGATGTCGTGAATGCGCGCCAGGCGCTCGGCGCGGGGCAGGCGCTGATGCAGGGTGAGCGCTTCATCGAGCTGAGCGGCGACGTTTTTCGCCGGATTCAGCGCGTAGCGCGGGTCCTGCAGGACCATCGCAATCCCGTTACCGCGCAGCGCCTGCCAGCGGCGGGAGCTCAGGGTCAGCAGGTCGTTGCCGAGCACGTTAAGCCGGTTCGCGCTCACGATGCCGGGCTTGCGCACCAGCCCCATCAGGGCGCGGGCGGACATCGATTTGCCCGAGCCGGATTCCCCTACCAGCGCCAGCCGCTCGTTGCCCAGCGTGAAGCTCAGGCTGTTGACCACGCGCGCGGCGGGGTAGTCGATATTCAGCGCATCGACGATGACGCGTTGTTCAGTCATGCTGTGGCTCCAGTACGTCGCGCAGGCCATCGCCCAGCAGGTTAAAGGCCAGGCTGGCAAACAGAATCGCGCCGCCCGGAATGGCGGCAATCCACCACTGGTCGAAAATGACCTGCATGCCGTCGGCGATCATCGCGCCCCATTCGGCCATCGGCGGACGCGCGCCAAGGCCGAGGAAGCCCAGCCCGGCGGCCGCCAGAATAATCCCCGCCAGATCCAGCGCCAGCCGCACAATCGCGGACGGCAGGCACAGGGGCAGAATATGGCCGACCAGCAGGCGAAGCCCGCGAATGCCCATCATTTCGGCGGCGGCGAGATAGTCGCTGTGGCGCAGACGCTGAATTTCACTCCGCGCCTGACGCGCGTAGGCGGGCCAGGTGGTTAAGGCCAGCGCCAGCGCGCCGTTGACCAGCCCGGGGCCGAGCATCGCCACAAACGCGAAGGCGAGGATCAGGCGCGGCATCGACATCACCACGTCGGTAAAGCGCATCAGGATGCGCTCCAGCCAGCCGCCGTAGTAGCCGGACAAAATCCCCACCAGCAGCCCGGCGGGCAGGGTGATGACGGTGACTAACGCCACCAGCCCGAGCGCCGGACGGGTGCCGTAAATCAGGCGTGAAAGTAGGTCCCGCCCGTAGCTGTCGGTGCCCAGCCAGTGCTGGATATTGGGTGCCTGCAGGCGCGCGGCGGCGTCCTGCCAGTTCGGGTCAAGCGGCGCGAGCCACGGCGCGAACAGGGCGATAGCCACCAGCAGCGCGATGGCAGCCAGCCCGCAAAACGCGGCGGGGGAGCGGCGCAGGCGGCGTAAGAAAAGATAAAACGGCATCAGCGCACCCTGGGATCGGTCGCCCGCACGAGCAGGTCGGTAAGGTTATTAATGAGCACAAAGCAGACGCCAATCAGCAGCGTGCCGCCCATGACGGCGGTGGTGTCTCCGGCGAACAGGGCGGTGGTGAGGTAGCGCCCGATCCCCGGCCAGGAGAAGACGGTTTCGGTCAGCACCGCGCCTTCCAGCATGCTGGTGTAGGCGAGGGCGATTACCGTCAGCAGGGTACCGCGAATGTTCGGCAGCACGTGGCGCAGCAGAATGGTCATCTCCCCTGCGCCCTTGGCGCGGGCAAGCAGGATGTACTCTTTGTTCATTTCGCTCAGGCAGGCGGAGCGCGTCAGGCGCGTGATGCTCGCCAGCGAGTAATAGGCCAGCAGCAGCACCGGCAGCACCAGGTGGCTGAGGGCGTTGCGGAACGCCTCGCGGTCGCCGGAAAGCCAGGTATCTATGAGCGCAAAGCCGGTGCGCGGCTCGACGGTGAACTGCCAGATATCGTCCAGCCTGCCGGGACCCGCGCTCCACTGCAGCTTCGCGTAGAACAGGGCCAGCATCAGCAGGCCGAGCCAGAAAATCGGCACCGAGTTGCCGAGCAGAGTGAGCGTTCTGATGGCGAGATCGAGCGGCGAACCGGCGTAGCGGGCGCACAGCACCCCGGCAATCACGCCGAGCACGGCGCCGATGATTAACGCCAGCGTGGCCAGCTCCAGCGTGGCGGGGAACGCGTGCAGCAGGTCCTGCAGCACCGGCTGACCGGTGGCGGTGGCCGTGCCTAAATCACCGTGGGCAAGGTTTTGCAGGTAGTGCCAGAACTGCACGGGCAGGGGCCGATCCAGCCCAAGCTGGTGGCGAACCTGATCGTACGTGGACTGGCTGGCGTGATCGCCGACGATCTGCAGCACGCGATCGACCGGTGAAAACGCCGAGAGCGCAAACGTGACGAGCAGCAGCCCGAGAAGCGTGAGCAGCAGGGTCAGCAGGCCCTGGAACACGCGGGTGGAAAGATGTGGCATGGGAAAATCGTTATCCTGAAAATGTGCACGGACGACCCCCTCTCCCTGTGGGAGAGGGCGGGGGTGAGGGGAAACAGGCGGCTCTGTTGCGCGATGTTGCCCTCACCCCAACCCTCTCCCACGGGAGAGGGAGAAGGAGAAGGGCTACTTCGTGACGCGATCGTACCAGACCATATCCGCGTTCAGCCCCTGCTGATACCCCTTCACGCTATCGCGCACCACGATCTGGGTTTTACCCTGATCGACAAATACGTACGGCGAATTCTGCTGCAGCTGTTCCTGCATCTTCTTGTAGAGATCCAGACGCTTCGCCGGATCGGGCTCGGCCACCGCCGCCAGCGTGGCTTTGTTCAGCTCCGGGATTTTCCAGCCGTTCAGCCCGGCCACGGTGCTGGATTTACCGTCATTCCACGCAAAGGCGCTGGCATTGGAGTGCGCGTCGAAGTAGTCCGGGATCCACAGACGAATCGCCGCCTGATGCTGCTTTGCGCGCACGCGGGCATAGACCTGGCTCCCGGCGGCAGGCAGCAGATCGACCTTCACGCCGCCCTGAGCAAAGCTCGCCTGCATCGACTGGGCGATGGTGATAAACGGCGGCTTGTTCTCCACGTCCAGCGTGAAGTGTGCGTCTTTAATGCCCGCTTTGGCGAGAATGGCTTTCGCTTTTGCCGGGTCAAACTTAAACGGGTTGTCTTCCAGCGCGCCCGGCAGCCCGACCGGCAGGAAGCTCTGGTGAACAAAGTACTGGCCTTTCAGCAGATTTTTGGTGATGCCTTCATAATCGACCAGCCAGCGCGAGGCTTCCCAGAACGCCGGGTTGTTCAGCAGCGGGTTGGCGCTGTTGCCGGTGTTAAACACCAGGTAATTTTGCTCGGCGGACGGAATGCTCAGCACCTTCACGCCCGGCTTGCCGTCCAGGGCGCTTATCTGATCTGCGCCCAGATCGCGCGCCACGTCGGCATCACCCTGCTGGATCAGCAGGCGGCGTGAAGCCGGATCGGGGACGTTTTTAATGATGATGCTTTTGAGCTTCGGCGCGCCGCCGGGCGAGGACTCGTTGGCTTCCAGCACGATGGCCTGATGCGGCTGATAGACGCGCATTTTGAACGCGCCGCTGCCCGCCGAGTGCATTTTCAGCCACGCGTTGCCGAAGTCGTTATCCTTCACGTTTGCCGCGACCTGCTTTTCATCGACGATGGAGGCAATCGGCGTTGAGAGAATATTCAGCGCCACCGACGGGCTCACGTCCGCGGTCCAGTGAAGCGTGATGGTATGGTCGTCCACTTTCTTCAGCTGGCTGGCGATGTTGCTCGCGTCCCAGCCCAGCACGTTCAGAATAAAGGCCGGGGATTTGTTCAGCGTCACGGCGCGGGTGTACGAGAAAATCACGTCTTCCGGGCGCAGCGGATTGCCGGAGGCGAATTTGGCATCGGGCTTAAGTTTGATCGTCAGCGTTTTTGCTGCCGCGTCCGCTTCCCAGCTTTCTGCCAGAATCGGGGTGATTTTTTCCGGGTTATCGCGGTCCGGCTGTACCAGACGCTGATACAGGCTCGGCACGGTCTGGATGCTGGAGAGCTCGTTGGCTTCGGCCGGGTCGAGGCTCACGATGTCATCCAGCCCCTGGGCAACAACCAGCGTGTTGGGCGGAGTAGCGGCGTGGACGGCGCCTGAGAGCGCAGCCAGCACCAGTAACGGCAACAGTTTTTTCGTCATAGCGATCCCTGAGAAGAATATATTGTGATTGTTTTATGCTCCGCTACGTTAGGTCGACTCTGACATTCCGCAAAGTCGAAATTCAGCTTTGCTTATATCTTGCGGGAATATCGCATGCGCTCGGGCTATTAAAATACGCTGCTTTTCGCCCGCTTTTTAACCTGCTATAACAAACTCCTTACCTTTCAGGGAGTCACCACCGTGCCCGAAATCAATCAACATGGTCAAACCGTTAACGATATCGTTCCCGACTGGAGAGGCGCTCGCGTATTAACCCGCACGCCGCTGTTCGGCCAGTATTGCCGCCTGGAGCCGCTGGATGCCGATCGCCACGCGGCCGATCTCTATGAGGCCTACGCGCTGGGCGACGACAGCGACTGGACGTGGCTTGCCAGCACGCAGCCAGCGAGCGTGGAAGCCACCGCGCACTGGATCGTGGCTAAGGTGATGGACGACGAGCTGGTGCCGTTTGCCGTCATTGATTTACGCACCGAACGCGCGGTGGGGCTGGTGAGCTATATGGCTAACGAGCGGCTGCTGGGGTCGGTGGAAATTGGTCACGTGACCTGGTCGCGCAGGATGAAAGGAACCCGGATGGGCACCGAAACGGTGTGGCTGCTGCTGAAAAATGCGTTTGAGCACGGCTACCGGCGCGTCGAGTGGAAGTGCGATTCCATGAACATTGCGTCACGCAATGCGGCGGAGCGGCTGGGGTTTGTCTGGGAAGGACGCCTGCGCCAGAAGCTGGTGCGCAAAGGGCGCAACCGCGACAGCGATATGCTTTCTATTATTGACGGCGAATGGCCGCAAAGAGACGCCGAGCTGCGCGCCTGGCTGGTGGCGGGCAATTTTGACGGGGAAGGGCGGCAGATTAAGCGGCTTGAGGCGTTTCGGTTATAAGTGTTTTATGTAGGGTACATCTGAAACGGTCGATCAATCTGCGGAAATGGCAATTTCAATCAAATTGGTTTTTCCGGACTGTAGCCCCTGCGTCACCGCCGTGGCGATATCCGCGGCCTGGGTCACCCGACAGCAGCGGATACCCATCGCGGCGCCCAGCGACTGGAAATCAATTCGCGGGTTAATCAGATCCATCCCGATAAAACGACCCAGCTGTGTCGAACTGTAGCCCGGCTGTCCTTTCATGAAGTTTTTCAGGATGTTGTATTCCAGGTTATTCATCACGATAAAGGTGACGGGCAGATTTTCATGCGCCGCCGTCCAGAGTGCCTGCGGCGAGTACAGGGAGGCGCCGTCGCCAACCAGACACACAACCGGCTCGCGCCCCAGCCCCAGCGAGTGACCGACTGCTGCAGGCATTCCCCAGCCCAGACCGCCGCCGCGCATAAAGTAATAGCGCGGGTGCTGCTGGTCGGAGATAAACCGGCGAACGTGTCTGGCCGTTGCTATCGCCTCGTCGACAATCGTTATGCCAGGTGGAACAGACTTTATCACCTCGTAGGCCGCGACCATCGGCGAAATCGCCGGGCGCAGCCGCTCGGCTGCCAGGCGTTCTTCCTGCAGTTGCCACTCTTTTTCACGTTCAGCGCGTGCCGCTTTGAGCAGCCGCTGATGCGTCAATTTGCTTGCCACCCGGCGCTGCTCAAGCTTCGGCAACAGTTCCTTCAGGGAGAGTTTTATATCCCCCATCACCGAGAGGCGGGTGGCGTAGGTGCGGCCAAGTTCGTTCATATCCGCCGAGAGCTGATACACCGCGCAGGTTTCCGGAATGGCCTCGCCCTCGCTATACAAAATGGTAATCAGGCTTCTGCCGCCGATGATAAACACCGCGTCGTAGGCATTAACGACGCTGGCGATTTCATTTGCGGTGGTGGGCATATTGCCTCGCCAGAGCGCGTGCTGCGTGGGGAAGGGCAAATTCAAAGGCCAGGAGGAGCCGTAGACGTGGGCGCCGAGCGCTTCAGCAAGCTGTACAATCTCCTGCGTCGAGCCGCTGGAGTGAACTTCATCTCCCGCCACAATCATGATCCTGCCGGGCGTAACCTGGCTCAGCTCTTCGGCCAGTTCGTCCAGCGAGCCCGCCACGGTGTGATAGTTCACCTTTGAGGCCGTTTGTATCCCGGCGTCGCTGAGCTCTTCCATCACGTTCATTGGCAGGGATAGCAGCACCGGACCCGCCGGAGGGTAGCTGGCGGCGTGAAAGGCGCGGCGCACAAGAACCGGGAGCTGATCGGCGCTGGTGACCTCCTGCGCCCATTTCACCACCGGCGATCCAATGGAGACAATGTCATCGTACAGGAGCGGGTCACGCACGTAGTGCCGGGTATCCTGTTGCCCGACGGTGACAACCAGCGGCGTTTTCATGATCCGCGAGTTGATTAAGTTTCCCATCCCGTGCCCGAGGCCGCTGGCCGTGTGCAAATTGATAAAACCGGTCTTGCCGGAGGCTTTCGCGTAGCCGTCTGCAATGGCGACCACGCTGCTCTCCTGGAGCGCCAGAATATAGTGAATATTTTCATGGCGAAGAAGGGCATCAATGAGCGGGAGTTCGGTGGTGCCGGGGTTGCCAAAAATATATTCCACACCTTCACTCTCCAGCACTTCAAGGAGAATATCGGCACCCGATCGCATATTTAAATCTGATATGGACGTTAATGATTTAATCATAATGACACCTCATTCAGTATTATTTAAGGCATGCTAAAATTCTTCCTGCGTGGGGCGAACAACAATTTCATTAATATCAACGTCGCCTGGCTGCTCGATGGCAAATAAAACGGAACGGGCAATCGACTCTGCCGGAATAGCCTGCTTGTAAAATTCATGCAGGAACTGTTTGCTCGGGACATCAGAGCTACCAAACTGCAGCTCGCTTTCAACGGCTCCGGGGGAAATAAGGGTAGTCCGAATGGTTTTCCCCGCCTCCTGACGTAACCCTTCACTCAGGGCGCGGACGGCGAATTTCGTGGCGCTGTACACTACGCCTCCGGGGGCAAGGACCTTGATGCCCGCCACGGAGGCCACGTTAATAAAGTGCCCGCTCCCCTGGCGCTGGAACATCGGGAATGCCGCCGCGATACCGTACAGCACGCCTTTGATATTGGTATCAATCATCCGGTCCCACTCGTCGGTTTTCAGCTCGCTGAGGGGGGCGATAGCCATATAGCCCGCGTTGTTGATCAGCACGTCGACGCGCTGGTATGCGGCGACGGCGGCGTCAATCGCGCGCTGGACCTCCACCTGTCGGGTTACGTCCGCCTTTACGGCAATCGCCTGGCCGCCCTGCTGAATAATATGATCCACCAGAGCGTTTATTCTCTCCAGACGACGGGCAACTAGCACCAGAGAAAAAGGTTTATTTGCCAGATGAAGGGCAATGGCCTCACCAATGCCGCTGCTGGCACCGGTGATAACAACAACTTTGTTTGCACTATTATTCATGATCTTATCTCACTGTTGTGTGATTCAAAAAAATAAAAAAGAAAGGAAGGGTTTAAGAATAATAATGAATTCTTAAATGCGAGTTTTTGATATATTCTGTATCTGGAATGGAATAATGCTTGTTTAAAACTTAATGGAGTACGGAAGAGAATGTCAATAACGTTTTTTAATAATTAAATTAATTGCAAGGCTAATATTTAATTCTTATATGTAACAATCATATCAACAGAATGAAATTTGCCGATCCCCGCGGCCCTGCGAACAAGGCCGGAGGATTAAATCTTGCCGCTGTACAGCACGGGGCCGGTGGGTTGACCGGTGGGTGATCCCCCCTCAGGTTCAAGGCTTATGGCTATCATCGCGTCAGGGGTAAGGGTGTTGTTCATGAGGGCAACATGAGTCGGTATATCACTTTGCAGTAGCCCAAGGGATATCGGGGCCTTCCCGGCAGGAATAAGCCAAAGCTGCAGGCTGTTTTGCGCCGCGACAGCGTTCGGTCTGAGAGGGGTTATGCTCAGATACTGACGGCGGCTGTCCGCACTGACGATCCATTGCCCGTGCTGTTGGGCATCGTTGAGCACCATCAGCGGTGCGAGTTCCGGCGTGCGGGTGGTATACCAGGCTACCGCGCTAACGGCGGCGATGCCGGCCGCGACCATCCAGCCGAGATAAGGCCGGCTTTGGCGCAAAGGCTTTTTCGGCGGCAGATCGAGGGCGATCTTCTTCCACACCGTCTCGGGCGGGGTAACGGGCGCGAGATGACTGTCGAGCGTGCTGAACGTTTCCTGCCAGTACGCCACGCGGGCGGCCAGACCGGGTTCAGCGGCGAGCCTTTTCTGGAACTGAAGCCGCGCCCCTCCGCGCAGGGTGCCGAGGGCATATTCCGCAGCCAGCATGTCATCGCGTTTTTCGCTGTCATTCATAGGCCCACGCACTCCCGAAGATGATCCATCGCGCGGCGGATCCAGCTTTTTACCGAGCCCACGGGCTGCTGGAGCCAGTCGGCAATGTCGCTGTGGGACATGCCCTGATAGTAGGCGAGCGTAATACTCTGGCGCTGTTCGTGACTCAAATGTTCCAGACAATGCCTGAGCCGCGCTGCCTGCGCGTCGTCGTGCCAGTTATTCGGTTCATCGCCCTCGCCCAGCAGAATATCTTCCGAATACGACTCCTCATGGGCGGCAGCGCGGGTTTGCCCGCTGCGCAGCCAGTCAATACAGCGGTTGCGAACAATATGCGTAAGCCAGGTCATCGGGGAGCTCAGGGTAGCGTTATAGGTTTCGGCTTTACTCCAGACGGTGACAAAACAGTCGTGAAGGATCTCTTCTGCCCAGGCGCGATGGCGCAGCATGCGCAGCGCGACGGCAAACAGGTGAGGCGATGTGAGTCGGTAAAGTTGTTCAAATGCGCGGCGATCGCCATTAGCGATCGCCTGCATTAATTTCAACTGCTGTTCAGCCAGCGCGTTATCCATGTTTTTCCCGGAAGGCAACGTCACACTTCCGAAGTATAGACAACTACTTAGGCATCAGGACGGTATCAATCACATCGATCACGCCATTTTTCTGACGGACGTCATAGGTGCTGATGTTCGCCACGTTGCCTTTACCATCCTTGAGCTGAATATTGTGCGGGCCGTTACTCATGATCCACAGCGGTTGCCCGTTAACGGTTTTCAGCTCCGCGTGGCCACCGCCCTGTTTAATTTTCTGCTCTAGCGCTTTCATATCGTAATTACCCGCAACCACGTGATAGGTCAGAATGCTGGTGAGCAGCGCTTTATTTTCCGGCTTCACCAGATTGTCGACCGTACCCGCAGGCAATTTTGCAAACGCCGCATCGGTTGGCGCAAAAACGGTGAAGGGCCCTTTGCTCTGCAGCGTCTCCACCAGCCCGGCCGCTTTTACCGCCGCCACCAGCGTGGTGTGATCTTTTGAGTTCACGGCGTTTTCAACAATGTTTTTACTCGGGAACATTTCCGCTCCGCCCACCATTACGGAGCCAGAGTTCATGGCCGCTGATGCGCCTGCACAGAAGAGCAAGGCGCTGGATACGAATGCAACACTGAGTAGCTTTTTCATCATTTATCCTCGGATTAAGGAGCAAAGGCGTTGCTCACATACTCACATACGAGGGCAGGGGGGAAACTGGATGCAGTGAAATGAAAATAAATTTTTGGAGGAAAGATAAACTCCCTCTCCCGTATGGAGTGAGAGATCCCCAGTCATTTTTTAACCTGAAGCGATGAACGTTGCCTCAGAAAAATGAATGCCTTACAGCGATGTCCTGGTCCGGCTGTAAATCGCCGAAGCGTTTCCGTAAGGCCGGGGCGAGGCGCAGGGATGCGCCGAGAGGGCGTGGCCTGCAGGGATGCAGGCTCATGCCCGACCCGATAGCCTGAAGGAATAAGCTGAGGGCACCGCGAAGCGGCGATTTACCGCCGGGAGCCCGGGTTGCCAGGGCGGTGGCGATTGAGCCGCCCTGGCACGTTCACAAGTTACGTCGTTACAGAGTGGCAAGGAACGTCAGGTGAACGGAATGACCACCACAGCCGTATGTTCCCCCTCACCCCAGCCCTCTCCCTCAAGGGAGAGGGGGCCGTCGGTGCAGGCATTATTTTGTGAGGATCCCTCCCCCGTATGGAAGAGGGGTAAGGGGAGGGGAAATACCCTCAGCGTCGAACCGGCGCCCCGTTCGCCACATAATACGCCGCCGTGCTCTTCGCCAGCGGCTCGCGCCCGCGGATCGCGTCGGCAATTTTTTCGCCAATCATTATGGTGGTGGCGTTCAGGTTGCCGGTGATGATCTGCGGCATGATCGACGCATCCACCACGCGCAGGCCTTCCAGCCCGTGAACGCGGCCTTCGCCGTCGACCACCGCCATCTCGTCATAGCCCATCTTGCAGGTGCCGCACGGGTGGAAGGCTGTTTCGGCGTGGTTACGCACGAACTCGTCCAGCTGCTCGTCGGTCTGGCACTCGACGCCCGGGCTGATTTCGCGTCCGCGGTACTTGTCCAGCGCGGGCTGGTGCATGATCTCGCGGGTGATGCGGATCGCGTCGCGGAACTCCTGCCAGTCCTGCTCGTGGGACATATAGTTGAACAGGATCGCCGGATGTTGGTGCGGATCGCGCGACTTAATGCGCACGTGGCCGCGGCTCGGCGAGCGCATGGAGCCGACGTGGCACTGGAAGCCGTGCTCTTTTACCGCGTTCGAGCCGTTGTAGTTAATCGCCACCGGCAGGAAGTGGTACTGAATGTTCGGCCATTCAAACTCTTCGCGGCTGCGGATAAACCCGCCCGCTTCGAAGTGGTTGCTCGCGCCCACGCCGGTGCCGCCAAACAGCCACTCGGCGCCAATCTTCGGCTGGTTCCACCACTGCAGGGCAGGGTAGAGGGAGACCGGCTCTTTGCACTCGTACTGGAGGTACATCTCCAGGTGATCCTGCAGGTTTTCGCCCACGCCGGGCAGGTCGTGCACCAGCGGAATATCAAACTGCTTCAGCAGGTCTGCGCTGCCCACGCCGGAGCGCTGGAGGATCTGCGGGGAGGCAATCGCGCCTGCGCACAGCAGCACCTCTTTGTTCGCCGTCGCTTTGGATGGGATAGTGCTTTCGCCCTCCAGCCACTCGACGGCCACCGCGCGCTTGCCGTCAAAGATAATGCGATCGGTCGTGGCGTGGGTGCGGATGGTCAGGTTCGGGCGCTTTTTGGCCTGGTCCAGATAGCCGCGCGCGGTGCTGGCGCGTCGGCCCTGCGGCGTGACCGTGCGGTCCATCGGGCCGAAGCCTTCCTGCTGGTAGCCGTTGAGATCCTCGGTGCGCGGGTAGCCCGCCTGCACGCCGGCTTCCACCATTGCTTCAAACAGCGGGTTCACGCCCGGCTTCGAGGTGGTGACGCTCACCGGACCGTCGCCGCCGTGGTAGTCGTTCGGCCCCACGTCGCGCGTCTCTGCCTTGCGGTAGTAGGGCAGGCAGTTGAGGTAGCTCCAGTGCTCAAGGCCCGTTTCTTTCGCCCAGTTGTCGAGGTCCATCGCGTTACCGCGGATGTAGCACATACCGTTGATCAGCGATGAGCCGCCCAGCCCTTTGCCGCGTCCGCACTCCATGCGGCGGTTGTTCATGTAAGGCTCTGGCTCGGTTTCATACGCCCAGTTGTAGCGCTTGCCCTGCAGCGGGAACGCCAGCGCGGCGGGCATCTGGGTGCGGAAGTCAAAGCGGTAGTCCGGCCCGCCCGCCTCAAGCAGCAGGACGGTGGTATTCGGATCTTCAGTCAGTCGCGTTGCCAGCACGTTGCCGGCAGAGCCGGCCCCGATAATGATGTAGTCAAATTGCAAATAAACCTCCCGGTTAAAATATGGACTGGAATTTACCCATCTCAACCTGGATGGACTTCACCTGGGTGTAGCTCTGCAGCGTCATCACGCCGTTCTCGCGGCCAATGCCGGAGTGTTTGTAGCCGCCGACCGGCATCTCTGCGGCGGATTCACCCCAGGTGTTGATCCAGCAGATGCCCGCTTCGAGCTGATGAATGGCGCCGTGCGCGCGGTTCAGGTCGGCAGTGACGATGCCCGCCGCCAGACCGTAGTCGGTGTCGTTGGCGCGGCGGATCGCTTCTTCTTCGCTTTCATAGGTGAGGATGGACATCACCGGGCCGAAGATCTCTTCGCGCACGATGGTCATCTCGTCGGTGCAGTCGGTGAACACGGTCGGGGCGACCCACGCGCCGTTGTCAAAGCCTTCGCCCTTCAGCGCGTCGCCGCCGCACAGTACGCGCGCGCCTTCCTCTTTGCCTTTGGCGATGTAGCGCAGCACGCTGTCGCGGTGCGGGAAGCTGACCATCGGGCCAAAGTTGGTGCGTTCATCGAACAGATCGCCCGCGCGGATGCGGCCCACGCGCTCGACGATTTTCTGCTCAAATGCGGCCTTAGATTTCGCGGGCACGAACACGCGGGTGCCGTTGGTGCATACCTGGCCGGAGCTGAAGAAGTTCGCCATCATCGCGATGTCCGCCGCGAGATCCAGATCCGCGTCGTCGAAAATAATCAGCGGGGATTTGCCGCCCAGCTCCATCGTCACCTCTTTCAGGGACGAGGCCGCCGAGTTGGCCATCACCTTTTTGCCGCTGGCGACGCCGCCGGTGAAGGAGACTTTCGCGATGCCCGGATGCTCGGTCAGGTACTGCCCGGTCTCCGCGCCCACGCCCGGCAGGACGTTAAACACGCCGTCCGGCACGCCCGCTTCGGTGTAGATCTCGGCAAGCTTCAGGGCGGTGAGCGGGGTGACCTCGCTCGGCTTGAAGATCATCGCGTTGCCCGCCGCCAGCGCCGGGGCCGATTTCCACAGGGCGATCTGGATCGGGTAGTTCCACGCCCCGATGCCCGCCACCACGCCCAGCGGCTCGCGGCGGGTGTAGACGAACGAGGTCTCACGCAGCGGGATCTGGCTGCCTTCCAGCGCCGGGATCAGCCCGGCGTAGTACTCCAGCACGTCCGCGCCGGTGACGATGTCGACGGTGGAGGTTTCGGAATACGCTTTACCGGTGTCGAGGGTCTCCAGCTTTGCGAGCTCGTCGTTGCGCTCGCGCAGGATATCAACGGCGCGACGCAGAACGCGCGAGCGCTCCATGGCGGTCATCGCCGCCCAGATTTTTTGCCCGCGTGTTGCGCTTTCGACGGCGCGGTCCACGTCTTCGCGCCCGGCGGCCTGTACGCTCGCCAGGACTTCACCGTTGGCCGGGTTGATGGTCTCGAAGGTGCGACCGCTGGTGGCGGAGGTATAACCACCATTGATATAAAGCTGCTGTTCTGCCATTCGGGACATAAATTCTCCTCGGTTATTCGGTCGGTAAATGCTGGCTGATGAAGTGGCTGGTGAGCGACTGCGCCAGGGTCTTATCCAGCGGCTTGCCGCTCAGCGCGGCGCGCAGCCACAGCCCGTCGATCAGGGCCGCCAGCCCGTAGCCCGCCTCTTCGGCCTGTTCGCGCGGCAGTTCGCGGCGGAACTCGTACACCAGGTTTGACAATAAACGACGGCTGCTCACCTGCTGCAGGCGGTAGAGCATCGGCTGGTGCATGCTGCTCGCCCAGAAGGCCAGCCAGGCCTTCATCGCCGCTCCGCTGGTCTGGGTTTCATCAAAATTGCCGCCGACAATCGCCTGCAGGCGCTGCTCCGCGCTGCCGTCCGGCAGGGCGCGTAAGCGGCTCAAAACCGCGTCGCGCAGCTGGCCGGTGATGTCGCGCATGGTCGCTTCCAGCAGACCGTTTTTGTCTTTGAAGTAGTGACTGATGATCCCCGTGGAAACGCCCGCCCGACGGGCGATCTGCGCGATCGTCGCGTCGTGCATTCCCACTTCATTTATTGCTTCCAGCGTGGCGTCGATAAGCTGCCTGCGCCGGATCGGCTGCATCCCCACTTTGGGCATTTTTGCCACTCCATTCATCAGTGTTGGTTATACATTAAAGCGGTTTTTGATTGGACGTTCAATATAAAATGTGTCTTAATTGTTGCGGATTTGGATTTTAATAGTTACAAAAACAGTGGGGATACTGGATGACAGACCTTTCACAAGACAGAGAAAAAGACAAAATCAACCCGGTCGTTTTTTATACTTCCGCCGGGCTGATTTTGTTGTTTTCCCTGACGACGATCTTCTTTCGTGATTTTTCTGCCGAGTGGATTGGGCGCACCCTCAACTGGGTGTCGAAGACCTTCGGCTGGTACTATCTGCTGGCCGCGACGCTCTATATCGTCTTCGTGGTCTGCATCGCCTGCTCGCGCTTCGGGTCGGTGAAGCTCGGGCCAGAGCAGTCCAAGCCCGAGTTCAGCCTGCTGAGCTGGGCCGCGATGCTGTTTGCCGCGGGCATCGGCATCGACCTGATGTTCTTCTCCGTGGCGGAACCGGTCACGCAGTATATGCAGCCGCCGGAAGGGGCTGGGCAGACGATGGAGGCCGCGCGCCAGGCGATGGTCTGGACGCTGTTCCACTACGGCCTGACGGGCTGGTCGATGTACGCCCTGATGGGCATGGCGCTCGGATACTTTAGCTATCGTTATAATTTACCCCTCACCATCCGCTCCGCGCTGTATCCGATTTTCGGTAAAAAAATTAACGGCCCGATTGGCCACAGCGTCGATATCGCGGCGGTGATCGGCACCATCTTCGGTATTGCGACGACGCTCGGGATTGGCGTGGTGCAGCTCAACTACGGGCTGAGCGTGCTGTTTGATATCCCGGATTCGATGGCGGCCAAAGCGGCGCTGATTGCGCTCTCCGTCATTATCGCCACCATCTCGGTGACGTCGGGCGTGGATAAGGGCATCCGCGTGCTCTCCGAGCTGAACGTGGCGCTGGCGCTGGGCCTGATCCTGTTCGTGCTGTTTATGGGCGATACCTCGTTCCTGCTCAATGCGTTAGTGCTCAACGTAGGCGACTACGTAAACCGCTTTATGGGCATGACGCTGAACAGTTTTGCCTTCGACCGCCCTGTAGAGTGGATGAACAACTGGACGCTGTTCTTCTGGGCGTGGTGGGTGGCGTGGTCGCCGTTTGTCGGCCTGTTCCTGGCGCGTATTTCACGTGGCCGCACCATCCGCCAGTTTGTGATGGGCACGCTGATTATCCCGTTCACCTTTACCCTGCTGTGGCTGTCGGTGTTCGGCAACAGCGCGCTGCACGAGATCATCCACGGCAATGCAACCTTCGCGCAGGAAGCGATGGCGCACCCGGAGCGCGGCTTCTACAGCCTGCTGGCGCAGTACCCGGCGTTCACCTTTAGCGCCTCCGTGGCGACCATCACCGGCCTGCTGTTTTACGTCACCTCGGCGGATTCCGGCGCGCTGGTGCTGGGCAACTTCACCTCGAAGCTCAAAGAAATCAACAGCGACGCGCCGAACTGGCTGCGCATCTTCTGGTCCGTTGCCATCGGCCTGCTGACGCTCGGCATGCTGATGACCAACGGCATCTCGGCGCTGCAGAACACCACGGTGATCATGGGACTGCCGTTCAGCTTCGTTATCTTCTTTGTGATGGCCGGGCTGTATAAATCGCTCAAGGTGGAAGACTACCGCCGCGTCAGCGCCAGCCGCGACACCGCGCCGCGGCCGATGGGCGCGCAGGACAGGCTGAGCTGGAAGAAACGCCTCTCGCGCCTGATGAACTACCCGGGCACGCGCTACACCAAACAGATGATGGAGACGGTCTGCTTCCCGGCGATGGAAGAGGTCGCCCAGGAGCTTAAGCTGCGCGGCGCGTACGTGGAGCTGAAAAACCTGCCGCCGGAGGAGGGCGAGACCCTGGGGCATCTGGATCTTCTGGTGCACATGGGCGACGAGCAGAACTTTGTTTATCAGATCTGGCCGCAGCAGTATTCAGTACCCGGGTTTACCTACCGGGCGCGCAGCGGGAAGTCGACCTACTACCGGCTTGAGACCTTCCTGCTGGAAGGGAGCCAGGGGAATGATTTAATGGACTACAGCAAGGAGCAGGTGATTACGGACATTCTGGACCAGTATGAACGGCACCTGAACTTTATCCATCTGCACAGGGAGGCGCCGGGGAATAGCGTGATGTTCCCGGATGTTTGATAGTTGAGCTGAATAACCTATAAAGGCATCGCCGTCGCCCTCAAGCCGGGTGGCGGCGCTGCTGTTCACGATGGTGTTTATCGTGACGTTCGTAGTCACCAGCGCCAGGGCCCGTCGGCAGGAGAGCGTGACAGCAGGGTGATCGCCTGTTCACCCTGTAGTTGCCAGTGAAGGGTAAAGGCGGCGCCTTCGTTAAAGCCTGCCAGTTTACGAGTCAACGCCAGCGTAAGCGTCTTATCGTCAAGCTTGGTCACCCGGGCGCTGTCAAACCCCATATAAGCCTGCACCCGTGGAAAGAGGGCTTTGAACAGGCTCTCTTTGGCGCTAAACACCAGCGTCAGTGCAAGGGGGAACGGGTATCCCGAGCGGGAAAGCACAGGCTCTTCCTGCGCATCAATGATGCCATCCTTTATCTCTCTGGCTTCGTTTTCGGGAAGTATCGCTTCGCAATCGATGCCGATAAGCGCCTGTCGCTCGCGGATCACAACCGCCATGGCCTGCGTGCCGCTGTGGGTGATGCTGCCGGACATACCGTCCGGCCAGAGCGGTTCGCCGCTGGGGCCGATGCCGGGAATAGTGCGTTCGTTTAATGCATACGCGGCAGCGATGCGTCCGGCAAGATGGTCGGCTTTGCGTTTGCGTCCGGCGTGTGAAAGCTCAGCGTGATGGGGGAGCCAGAGGAGATCGGCGTCGGTGAAGGTGGCGGGGTCGAAGGAGACGTGATGAACGGTCAGGCCAGCCAGAAGAAATGTGGAGTGGTTCACCTGCATGAGCGTTCTCGCCAGTTTCAGAAAACGCTAACTTTAACGCAGATTAAGGTGCCGGGTAAGCAAATGCTACCCGGCGAGTTACGTTACCAGCCGTAGGCGATGCCGCCGCCGACAACAAAGTTGTGCTGCGTATCGTTAGATACGGAGGCTTTCACCACCACATTTTTCGTTGCGCGTGCTGAGAAGCCCACCGCCAGTGCATTTTCACCATCGGTGTTGCCCACGCCAGCGCCTACGGAGAAGTTTTGCGTGTTAGTGACCTGCGGGATGTTGGCCATCGCGGCTACGCCTGCAATACCCGCAGAGGCACGCTTGCGGTTATCTTCCACTTCACTTTTCAGCTTGCCAAAATTGCTGCTATTGCTTTGCTCAAGCGTCTCAATACGCTGCTCATGATCGGCAAGCGCGGCGCTGTTCGCGGCAATCTTCTTGTTGGAGGCGACCAGTGCCGCACGGTTTTTCTCGGCGTTATCCAGAGCCATCTGAGCGCGAGACTGCGCGTATTCACCCGTGGTTTGGGCAACCTTCGTATCCTGAGCCAGGGTGACGATTTGTTGCTCTTCATGAATGCTCAGGCGGGCAGTCGCCGCAGCCAGTTTAAAGGTCGTGCCGTTTTGTCCTGAAAGGCGATCGATTGAGGTTTTGTTGGTGGCGATATCTGCCGCGTTACTCAGCACTCCCGTTGCCGTCGTTACGATATCTCCTTTATTTGCTAAAAGGCCCGTGCGATTTTCACCAACCTGTTTTTCTGTCGAGCGGATCAGCTGGACGTTGTCGTTGATTTGTTGAGTATTGTCGCCGATAGCGTTCTTGTTCTGCGCAATAGCGTCGGCGTTAGTTTCGATACCAGCTTTGTTGACGGCGACGCCGTCGCGGTTATCACCGACCTGTTTTGCGGTGGCGCGGATAAGCTGGGCGTTGGTGTCGATCTCGTGCGTGTTGTCGTCGATAGCCGTTTTGTTCTGGGCAATAGCGTCGGCGTTAGTTTCGATACCAGCTTTGTTGACGGCGACGCCGTCGCGGTTATCACCGACCTGTTTTGCGGTGGCGCGGATCAGCTGGGCGTTGGTGTCGATCTCGTGCGTGTTGTCGTCGATAGCCGTTTTGTTCTGGGCAATAGCGTCGGCGTTAGTTTCGATACCAGCTTTGTTGACGGCGATGCCGTCGCGGTTATCACCGACCTGTTTTGCGGTAGCGCGGATAAGCTGGGCGTTGGTGTCGATCTCGTGCGTGTTGTCGTCGATAGCCGTTTTGTTCTGGGCAATAGCGTCGGCGTTAGTTTCGATACTGGCTTTGTTGACGGAGATGCCGTCGCGGTTATCACCGACCTGTTTTGCGGTAGCGCGGATCAGCTGGGCGTTGGTGTCGATCTCGTGCGTGTTGTCGTCGATAGCCGTTTTGTTCTGGGCAATAGCGTCGGCGTTGGTTTTGATACCGGCTTTGTTGACGGCGACGCCGTCGCGGTTATCACCGACCTGTTTTGCGGTAGCGCGGATCAGCTGGGCGTTGGTGTCGATCTCGTGCGTGTTGTCGTCGATAGCCGTTTTGTTCTGGGCAATAGCGTCGGCGTTAGTCTTGATACCGGCTTTGTTGAGAGCGATGTTATCCCCGTTAGTTTTACCCGTCTGGCTATTCCCCTGAATCAACACATCCTGGTGGGTGTTTTCCGCAGCGTTATTTTTTATGGCCTGATCATTTTGGGCGAGTTCTGCACGATCCTGAATATTTTTGATATTCAGGTCATGCGCCAGGTCATCAA
The DNA here is from genome assembly GCF_000568075.1 of Enterobacter sp. DC1. Taxonomy (NCBI): domain Bacteria; kingdom Pseudomonadati; phylum Pseudomonadota; class Gammaproteobacteria; order Enterobacterales; family Enterobacteriaceae; genus Enterobacter; species Enterobacter sp. DC1. Next base: position 12,678 of record NZ_AZUA01000013.1, on the reverse strand, counting down.
CGGACTGCAGATGGCCGTCAAGGTTGTGGATAGCAAGGGCGTGGTCGTCGAGAGTGGTTTTATTCTGTGCGATAGCGTCGGCGTTAATCTTGATACCGGCTTTGTTGACGGCGACGCCGTCGCGGTTATCACCGACCTGTTTTGCGGTGGCGCGGATCAGCTGGGCGTTGGTGTCGATCTCGTGCGTGTTGTCGTTGATAGCCGTTTTATTCTGGGCGATAGCGTCGGCGTTAGTTTCGATACCGGCTTTGTTGGCGGCGACGCCGTCGCGGTTATCACCGACCTGTTTTGCGGTAGCGCGGATCAGCTGGGCGTTGGTGTCGATCTCGTGCGTGTTGTCGTCGATAGCCGTTTTGTTCTGGGCGATATTCTTTGCGTTAGTATCCGTCGTAATTCTGTTTACCGTTATTTGGCTTTGATGGTCTTGAATGAGGTTCAGGTTACTCTGAATCTGATCAAGGTTAGCCACCATATTTTCTGTACCGAACAAGGTAATCTTTCCAGCGGTTGGCTTGACGTCAAATATTCCCTGAGCAGGATTTTGCACGCCCTGGGCGACATCACCGTTATGGTCCAAAGTCAGTGAAAATGAATCAGCAAAAGCAGCAGGAGTAATAACAGCAGATAACAAAACAGCAATAATAGATTTCTTCATTGTAAACTCGCATTAAATTAAATATAGAGCGGACCAGGGATTCACAATGGAAATCCTTAGGTTATTCTTTTTGGTTTATGTTCTGCCCAGGGTTTTAATTACTGACCAGCGTTACCGCTCTGTTGCTTGTAATTAAAAACTATTCTCATAAACGTGCGAATGCTTTTACAGCGCGCGTACGTACGCCTCGGCTTTTTACGCCGTGGTCCTTTCCTGATTGCAGTATTTATAGGTGCTTACCGCCACGACTGGCGGGCGCGGCAGAGATTACAGTCGTTTCTTATGGCGAGACAACAGTTTTTTTATTGTATTAATTTATGTTTATCTGTTTTAAATAATTAAATTGAATATCAGGAGAAATAAATTGGGTGTTTGTTAAAGGCTTGTGTGGAATAACGCTTTGCGGCAATGTAAACACAACGAATTATATCAGATTTATAAATGTAGACTTTTATTTGAAGGGGCGAATGTAAACTTTCAGATGAAGGGGAGGGAATATGCGGTCTGATGCCCTCTCCACGGGGAGAGGGAGCAAACACTAAAAACGGCAACTCAGTTGCCGTTTTGTTTTTACCTTAGAATCGCGTATTTACGCTCATGTACCAGGTACGGCCAGGCTCGTTATACGTATACGCACCCGCTCCGTACATATACGCACCGGTGGTAGTATTTCCGGTCGTCTGGGCATTACCCGCGCGCCACTGGCGTTTGTCGAAGACGTTGTCCACGCCGCCGGTCAGGCTGACGTTTTTGGTCATGTCCCAGGTCGCGCTCAGGCCAACAATGCTGTACGGGCTGACTTCGTCTTTCTCAGACCCGGTCACCGGCTGACCTTTGTAGTTGTACTTCTTCGGCTGCTGCTTGCCGTACCAGGTAAAGGTCGACTGGAGCGACACGTCCTGATGTACCTGCCAGCTCAGGGTCGAGTTCAGCGTGTACTCCGGAATGATCGACAGACGGTCGCCGGTCTCCTTGTTCTTGCTCTGCAGCATGTAGGTGATGTTGTTGGTCCAGTTAATCGTGTCGCTGACCGGCACGTTCAGGGAGCCTTCCAGCCCTTCGACCACCGCTTTCGGCACGTTTTCCCACTGGTAGATATCCGTCTGCACTTTACCGGAAGAGGTGTGACCAATCGGCGCGTAGCCCGCTTCGATCTTGTCGCGGTAGTCGTTGCGGAACCAGGTCACGCCCGCCAGCCAGCCGTCGCGTTTCCACTCCAGACCAATCTCTTTGTTGATGCTGGTTTCGGCTTTCAGGTCGTCGTTGCCCATCATATAGCAGCCCACGCCGTCGGAGCTTGCGTAGCAGCCCTGGCCTTTGCTGTAGAGCAGGTAGTTCGGGTTGGTCTGGTACAGGCTCGGCGCTTTGTAGGCGCGCGCGATCCCCATCTTCAGCGTGAAGTCATCCCCCAGACCCTGCGACAGGTTCAGGGACGGGCTCCAGTTGTTGCCGACGATGGTGTGGTGGTCGAAGCGCAGCGCCGGGGTCAGCATGGTGCTGTCGGTCAGCTCCATGTTGTTTTCCGCGAACAGGGAGAAGATCTCCGCTGAGGTGTACGGGCTGCGGTCGTTGCTCATGCCCGGAATGGTGCCGCCCTGCTGGGTTTGCGTAAAGGAGGTCGAGTCCTTCATGCGCTGCTGGTTCCACTCGGTTCCCAGGGTCAGGTTCTGGTTGACGAGGAAATCAATCGGCAGGTTGATTTCGCTGTGCAGCATCACGTCGGCCAGGTCGGTGTCGGTGAATTTATTGCTGTTGAACAGGCCTTCCAGCCCGCCCGCCAGCCCTTCGCCCAGTCGGGAGTTGCGGGTGTGTTCGTACTGCGCCCAGCTGCTGGTGGTGATGCCGTTATCCCAGCCGCCGTTCCAGGTGACCGCAAAGTTCTGACGATAAATACGGTTAGTTTCTTTGCCGTAGTTTTTCTTCACCAGCCCGCTGGAGCTGTTGTCGTTGTTGGTGTTCTGGGTATCGCCCGCGTAGAGGTTGTTCTGGCGGCTGTAGCCCGCCTCAAACTCCAGGGACTGCATTGGCGCAAAGTCCCAGCGCACCACGCCGTTGATGTCTTTATTCTCCACACCCTCACGGCCCGCCGGCAGCGTGTCGGCGTAGGCACCGGTACGGTCAGACTGATGGCCCTGGTTAATGTCCCACGCGTCGGCCTGGGTTTTGTCCAGGTTGCCGAACATGCGGAAGCTGAAGTCGCCGCCCAGCGGGCCGCTCAGGCTAAAGTTGGTGCGTTTGGTGGAGCCTTCGTCCTTGTGTTCCGGTGCGTTCAGGTAGGTGTTCCAGGAGCCGTGCCACTGGTCGTCGAATTTTTTGGTAATGATGTTCACCACGCCGCCTGCCGCACCGTTGCCGTAGCGCGCGGCGGCCGGGCCGCGGATCACTTCAATGCGCTCGATCATCTCCGGCGGCACCCAGCCGGTATCGCCGCGGGTGTCGCGCTCGCCGCGCCAGCCCAGGCGGATGGAGTTGCGGCTGGTCACCGGCTTGCCGTCGATCAGGATCAGCGTGTTTTCCGGCCCCATGCCGCGGATATCAATCTGACGGTTATTCCCGCGCTGGCCGCTGGTGGAGTTTCCGGTCAGGTTAACGCCCGGCATGGTGCGGATAATTTCAGCCACGTCCCGCGCGGGCGGGTTTTTACGGATCTCATCGGCGGTGATGGTTGACACGCCCGGCGCCTGTAAATTCTGTTCGGCTGCGGTGATCACCATCGTATCTTCGTGCTGCGCAGAGGCGGTCTTGTCGTCTGCCACGGCGGGCAGCGCGACACCATAAATCCCTAAATTGACCAGCAAGGCCAGAGAGTGAATCTTCTTATTCATTGTACGTCCCGCTTTTATGGTTATTTAATGAGCGCGCTTCCCACAGCGCGGGCATTACGCTATTGCAAATGCAAATAGTTATCAATAATATTATCAATAAAATTTGCTCTGAAACAAAAAAGTCTGTTAAACATGGGGTTATAAGGGTGACGACGTTAACAACCGGAAGTGAAGCGTGGTGGCAGTCGAAAAACGGACCTGAATGGGAACGTCTGAAGGAGAACTGTCGCGTCACCTTCTGGTGGCGTGACCCGGCAGGAACGCAGAAAACGTCAGCAGTTAAACGCGTCTGGCTCTACGTTACCGGCGTGACCGATCACCATCAAAATGCCCGCCCGCAGTCCCTCGAACGCATTCCGGATACCGACATCTGGCAGTGGCAGGGCGAGTTCAGCCCCGAGTGGCGCGGGAGCTACTGTTTTATCCCTTCTGTATACGAAAACGATTTTGCCGATACCGTGTTTGAAGGCGAGCTGCCGGACCGCATGGCGCTGCGCGAAGGCTGGCGCAAGCTGTTGCCGCACGCGGTGTCCGACCCGCTGAATCCGCAGAGCTGGCGCGGCGGGCGCGGTCATGCCGTCTCGGCACTGGAGATGCCGGACGCGCCCGTTCAGCCCGGCTGGGATCGTCCCGATACGCCGTATCATCCGCCAGTCTGTATTGAGTGGAACAGCGAGCGTCTCAACAACCGTCGCCGCGTGTGGATTTTTACCACCGGGGATGACGGTCCAGAGCGCCCGCTGGCGGTGCTGCTCGACGGGCAGTTCTGGGCCGAGAGTATGCCCGTCTGGCCTGCGCTGGCGTCGCTCACCTCCGGGCGCGAACTACCCTCTGCGGTCTATGTATTGATCGATGCGATCGACATGGAACATCGCAGCCGCGAATTGCCCTGTAACGCGGATTTCTGGCTGGCGGTGCAGGAAGAACTTCTCCCTCTTGTAAAACATCTCGCGCCATTTAGCGACCGCGCCGACCGTACCGTGGTGGCGGGCCAGAGCTTTGGCGGACTCTCTTCACTTTATGCTGGCCTCAACTGGCCGCAGCGTTTTGGCTGCGTGCTGAGCCAGTCCGGCTCGTACTGGTGGCCACACCGCGGCGGACAGCAGGACGGGCGCCTCATCGAACAGCTCAGAGCCGGTGAGCTAGCCGCGAGCGGGCTGCGTATTGTCCTCGAGGCCGGGCGCAACGAGCCGCTGATTTTCAATGCCAATCAGGCGATTTACGCCGAACTACGCGCGCAGCAGCAGGTTTCCTGGCGTCAGGTTGACGGCGGACACGATGCGCTTTGCTGGCGCGGTGGGCTGACGCAGGGGCTGATGACCCTCTGGCAGCCGCTCATTCAATAACGGAGTCTGTATGGAATTCAGCAATCCTTTCGATAATCCGCAGGGACAGTTCGCCATTTTGCAAAATGACCAGGGGCAGTACAGCCTGTGGCCGCAGCAGTGCGAACTGCCTGCGGGGTGGCGCGTGGTGTGCGAAGCGCAGTCTCAGGAGGCGTGCCAGCAGTGGCTGGCCGGGCACTGGCGCACGCTTGAACCGTCCCATTTTGCGGAGGGGAGCGCATGAACCGTCTTCCTCTCGTCGCCGCCCAGCCGGGTATCTGGATGGCGGAACAGCTGTCCTCCCTGCCAAACGCCTGGAGCGTGGCGCACTACACCGAACTGAAAGGCGATATCGACGCGCCATTGCTGGCAAAAGCCATTGCGGAAGGCATGATGCAGGCCGATACCCTGCGGATGCGTTTTGCCGAGGATAACGGCGAGGTGTGGCAGTGGGTGGATGACACTCTCATTCTGCCGGAGCCGTCCATCGTTCGCGTTGACGACCACGCCGCCGCCGTGGCGCTGATGGAGGCCGATCTCAATCAAAACCTGCGCGTCGACAGCGGTCAGCCGCTGGCGTTTCACCAGCTGATTCAGGTGGGAGAAAACCACTGGTACTGGTATCAGCGCTATCATCATCTGGTGGTGGATGGCTTCAGCTTCCCGGCCATTACCCGCCAGATCGCCGCCATTTACGCCGCGTGGAAGAAGGATGAACCGACTCCTGACTCCCCGTTTACGCCATTTGCCGAAGTGGTGGAGGAGTATCAGCACTATCGCGACAGCGAGGCATACGCGCGCGACGGTGCCTTCTGGGCGGAGCAGCGCAGGCAGCTTCCTTCTCCAGTCTCGCTCTCTTCCTCGCCGCTGCCGGGACGCGCCGCCACTACCGATATCGTGCGCCTCAAAATCGCCGCCGACGGCCGCGCCTTTAGCCAGCTTGCGCAGGCGGCTGGGCAGGCGCAGCGTACCGAGCTGGCCCTTGCGCTGGTGGCGCTGTGGCTGGGCCGCCTCACCGGACGGCTGGACTACGCCGCCGGGTTTATCTTTATGCGCCGCATGGGCTCCGCCGCCCTGACCGCGACCGGGCCGGTGCTCAACGTCCTGCCGCTGGCGGTGAATATCAACCCGCAGGAGAGCCTGCCGGAGCTGGCGCTGCGCCTGGCCAATCAGCTGAAAAAAATGCGCCGTCACCAGCGCTACGACGCCGAGCAGATCGTGCGCGACAGCGGGCGTGCCGCAGGCGACGAAGCCCTGTTTGGTCCGGTGCTGAACGTCAAGGTGTTCGATTATCAGCTGGATATCGACGGCGTGGAGGCCATCACCCACACGCTGGCAACCGGCCCGGTGAATGACCTTGAGCTGGCGCTGTTCCCGGACGAACAGGGTGGCTTGAGCATTGAGATCCTCGCCAGTAAACAGCGTTACGATGAAGCGACGCTTTCCCGTCACGTCGCGCGTCTGAACGCGATGCTGCTGCAGTTTGCGGCCAACCCTGACCTGCGCTGTGGCGACGTGGAAACCGTTTCAGAGCAGGAATATCAGCAGCTGGCGCGCATCAACGATACCGGGCTGGCGCTGCCGTCCACCACGCTGGCGGATCTGGTGGCGGAGCAGGCGAGCAAAACGCCGGACGCCCCCGCGCTGGCGGACGCGCATATTGAACTCAGCTATCGTCAGATGCGCGAGCAGGTGGTCGCGCTGGCAAACCTGCTGCGCGCGCGCGGCGTTAAGCCCGGCGACAGCGTGGCGGTGGCACTCCCGCGCTCGGTGTTCCTGACGCTGGCGCTGCACGGCATCGTCGAGGCCGGTGCCGCCTGGCTGCCGCTCGACACCGGCTACCCGGACGACCGCCTGCGGATGATGCTGGAGGACGCAAGGCCGTCCCTGCTCATTACCACCGACGAGCAGCTCCCGCGCTTTAGCGATCTGCCGATTACGGCGTTTAGTTACAACACACTGTTACCGGCTGCGGGTGCTGAACCGCTGCGGCTGGCGACGCCAGAGCAGACGGCGTACATCATCTTTACCTCCGGTTCGACGGGCCGCCCGAAAGGGGTCATGGTCGGCCATACCGCCATCGTTAACCGCCTGAAGTGGATGCAGGACCATTACCCGCTGGACGCGACGGACGTGGTGGCGCAGAAAACGCCGTGCAGCTTTGACGTGTCGGTGTGGGAGTTCTGGTGGCCGTTTATCGCCGGGGCGAAGCTGGTGATGGCAGAGCCGGACGCGCACCGCGACCCGCAGGCGATGCAGAGTTTCTTCGCCCAGTACGGCGTGACCACTACCCACTTCGTGCCGTCGATGCTGGCGGCGTTTGTCGCGTCGCTGACGCCGGAAAACGCGGCGTGCTGCAAAACCCTAAAGCAGGTGTTCTGCAGCGGCGAAGCGCTGCCGACCGAGCTGTGCCGCGAGTGGGAACAGCTGACTCATGCGCCGCTGCACAACCTTTATGGCCCAACGGAAGCGGCGGTGGACGTGAGCTGGTATCCGGCGTTTGGCCCCGAGCTGGCGGCGGTGGAGGGCAACAGCGTGCCGATCGGCTTCCCGGTGTGGAACACGGGGCTGCGCATTCTGGACGCGATGATGCACCCGGTGCCGTTCGGCGTGGCGGGCGATCTGTATCTCACCGGCATTCAGCTGGCGCAGGGGTATCTTGGACGTCCGGATCTCACCGCCAGCCGCTTTATTGCCGACCCGTTTGCCCCCGGCGAGCGGATGTATCGCACCGGTGACGTTGCCCGCTGGCTGGACAACGGCGCGGTGGAATATCTCGGTCGCAGCGACGATCAGCTAAAAATCCGCGGCCAGCGCATCGAGCTGGGCGAAATCGACCGGGCGATGCTGTCGCTGCCGGACGTGGCCCAGGCCGTGGCGCACGCCTGCGTGTTCAACCAGGCGGCGGCAACCGGCGGCGATGCCCGACAGCTGGTGGGCTACGTGGTCTCAGAATCCGGTTTACCGCTGGATCGCGACGCGCTGCTGGAATCGCTCAAAGCCCAGCTGCCGCCGCACATGGTGCCGGTGGTGCTGCTGCAAATCAGCGCGCTGCCGCTCAGCGCCAACGGCAAGCTGGACCGCAAGGCGCTGCCGCTGCCGGAGCTGAGGAGTAAAACCTCCGGACGCGTGCCGGAAAGCGAATCCGAAATCGCCGTCGCGCAGGCGTTTTCTGCCCTGCTGGGCTGCGAGGTCAACGAAATCGAGGCCGACTTCTTTGCCCTCGGCGGACACTCGCTGCTGGCGATGCGCCTGGCGGCACAGCTTAGCCGCGCGTTTGGCCGCAAGGTCACGCCGGGGCAGATAATGGTCGCCTCCACGGTGAGCAAGCTCAGCGCGCTGCTGGATTCGCAGATGAGCGACGAGCAGGCGCAGCGTCTGGGGTATGAAACACTTCTTCCGCTGAGGGAAAGCGACGGCCCGACGCTGTTCTGCTTCCATCCGGCGTCCGGCTTTGCCTGGCAGTTTAGCGTGCTGGCGCGCTATCTCGGCCCGCGCTGGTCGATTACCGGCATTCAGTCGCCGCGCCCGGACGGGCCGATGCAGCAGCGTGCGGATCTGGATGGGGTGATTGAGCATCATCTGGCTACGCTGCGTCAGCAGCAGCCGCAGGGGCCGTATTATCTGTTCGGCTATTCCCTCGGCGGTACGCTGGCGCAGGGTATTGCCGCCCGTCTTCGCGGGCTGGGTGAAGAGGTGGCCTTCCTCGGCCTGCTGGACACCTGGCCGCCGGAAACCCAGAACTGGGCGGAGAAAGAGGCCAACGGCCTCGACCCGGAAGTGCTGGCGGAAATCGAGCGCGAGCGTCAGGCCTTTATCGCCGCGCAGCAGGGGCAGGGCTCCAGCGAGCTGTTTAACGCTATCGAAGGCAACTACGCCGACGCGGTACGGCTGCTCACCACAGCGCACAGCGCGCGGTTTGACGGCAAAGCGACGCTGTTTGTCGCCGAGCGCACCCGAACGATGGATCCGCAGGTTGCGTGGGCGCCGTGGGTGAGCGAACTGGAGGTGTACAGCCAGGACTGCGCCCACGTGGATATTATTTCACCGCAGGCGTTTAAGAAGATCGGGCCGGTGTTGAGGGAGATATTGGGATAACGTCAAAAGCGCCGGGTGGCGGCTGCGCCTTACCCGGCCTACGGATCCGTGGTTGATGTTTGTTGGGTTTGCTCCCTCTCCCTGTGGGAGAGGGCCGGGGTGAGGGCATCAGACCGCACGCTTGCCCAACGGCACCACCAGCGGCGTACCCGCCACCGGATCGTCAATAATCATGCAGCGCATGCCGTAGATCCGCTCGATCAGCTCGGGCGTCACAATCTCTTTCGGCGCGCCCTGCGCCACAATCTCACCGTCTCGCAGGGCAATCAGATGCGTGGCATAGCGGCACGCCTGGTTTAAATCGTGCAGCACCGCCGCCAGGGTATACCCCTGCGTGCGGTTGAGCTCGCTCAGCAGCTCCAGCAGGTCAATCTGATGGCTGATGTCGAGCCAGGTCGTTGGCTCGTCCAGCAGCATGATGGAGGTCTCCTGCGCCAGCACCATCGCGATCCACGCCCGCTGACGCTGCCCGCCGGAAAGGGTGTCCACGCTCTGCTGTGCCAGATCGGTAATCCCCGTTGCTGCCATCGCGCGGCTGACCGCCTCGTCGTCCTCTTTGCGCCAGCGGGTAAACAGCGGCTGGTGCGGATAGCGCCCGCGCGAGACCAGCTCCTGCACCGTGATGTCCCCCGGCGTGGTGGCGTTTTGCGCCAGCAGACCGATGCGCCTGGCCACCTCTTTGCTGGCGAAGCGCTGGATCTGCTCCCCGTCGAGGAACACGCTGCCCTCAGTCGGCGCCATCAGGCGGCTGAGGGTGCGCAGCAGGGTCGATTTGCCGCAGCCGTTTGGCCCAATAATTGCGGTGAAGTGGCCGTCCGGAATGGCAACGCTCAGGTCACGGGCAATGATTTTTTTGCCGTAGCCGAGGGTAAGGTTTTCGCCGCGCAAGCGGGTGGTTGAATCAGTCATTTCCTGCGTGACTCCTGAACGAGCAATACGATGAGGTAAATCCCGCCGAGGCTGACGGTCACCACGCCCACCGGCAGTTGATAAGGCATAAACAGCCGCTGGGCGCAGAGATCGGCGGCCAGCAGCAGCAGCGCGCCGCACAGCGCCGCCTGGGTTAAGCCCCAGCGCGCCGTCCCGCTAAGGCGGCGGGCGATATGCGGTGCCACGAGGGCGATAAACGAGATCGGCCCGGCGATAGCGGTAGAGGCGGCGGTCAGCAGTACGGCGACCAGCATCAGCATCAGGCGCGAGCGCTCGACGCCCACGCCCAGCGCGCAGGCGCTGTCGTCGCCCATCTCCAGCAGGCGCATGCGCCGCACCAGCAGCAGCGCGCCGATAAACATCAGCAAAATCAGCGGCGCGGCGGGCCAGGTTTTGCCCCACGTCAGGCCGTTGAGCGACCCGGCGTACCACAGCCCGGCGGAGAGCGCGGTTTCCAGCGAGGCCTGCAGTAAAAGCCAGGTGTTAAAGGCCATCAGCATGGCGCGGATGCCGATCCCGATGATGATCAGGCGGAAGGTGTCGATACCGTTGCGCCAGGCCAGCGCCCAGATCAGTAAGGACGTCAGAATGCCGCCCGCCATCGCCGTAAAGGTAATCGCCGTCAGGTGCTGACCAAACAGCACCATCGCCACCAGCACGCCGCTCCAGGCCCCGGTGTTGAGGCCCATTACGTCCGGGCTGCCGAGCGGGTTGCGCATCAGCGACTGGAATATCGCACCGCTCACGCCGAGCGCCGCGCCGACCAGAATCGCCATCGCCACGCGCGGCAGTCGCCACTCCGTCACCACCATGGTGATGTTGCGCGGCGCGCTGCCGAGCAGGGCGTTTAACACCTGCGCAAAGTCGAGCGTCACCGCGCCGCTGCGCAGGCTCCAGACCGCCAGCAGCAGAATGGCGATAAGCAGCAGCGAGACGCTGGTGACTAAACGACGGGACGGGGCCATCATGCGCCACCTCCGCGTTTACGACGAACCAGGAAAATCAGCACCGGCGCGCCGATAAAGGCGCTGACCACCGAGACGCGCAGCTCGCCGGGAACCAGCAGGCGGCCCAGCACGTCCGCAAACAGCAGCAGGGCAGGGGTGGCCAGCAGCGTCACCGGCAGCGACCAGCGGTGATCCGCCCCCACCAGCCAGCGCGCCATGTGCGGCATCATCAGGCCAATAAAGGCGATCGGGCCGACTACCGCGGTCGCGCTGCCGCACAGCACGGTGATCGCCAGAAGACCAATCAGCTGCGTGCGCGCAACCCGGTTGCCGAGGGCGGTCGCGGTGTCGCTGCCGAGGCTCAGGCTGTTGAGCGACCGGCTTAAAAACAGCGCCACGGCGGCAGCGATAATGACCGGGATCGCCACCACTTTTAAGGTCTCAAGGGTGCGGATATCCAGCGAACCGGCCTGCCAGAAGCGCAGCTGGTCGTAAACGTCCGGGTTGAGCAGGGCGATGCCGTTGGACAAGCCCTCCAGCACCGCCGCGAGCGCCACGCCCGCAAGCGTCAGGCGTACCGGACTCAGCTGGCCGCCGCCCTGGCTGCCGGTAAACGCGACCACCAGCGAGGCGGCCAGCGCGCCGCAAAAGGCCATCACCAGCTGCTCGGACGGAGAGGTCAACCCGAACAGCGCCGCGCCGAGCACGATGGCAAAGCTGGCGCCGGAGTTAACGCCGAGAATGCCGGGGTCCGCCAGCGGGTTACGGGTAAGGGTTTGCATCAGGGCACCGGCAAGGCCGAGCGCGCCACCCGCCAGCAGTCCGGCAAGCGTGCGGGGCAGTCGGGCGTCGAGCACGATAATACAGTCGGCGCTCTGGCAGGTGCCGGAGAGCGCATCAACGATAACGGACGCGGGCAGCGGCTTCGCGCCGACCAGCAGGCTGAGTGCAACCGCAAGGCTCAGGAGCAGCAGTAAAACGGGCACGACAACGGTGCGCACCGCAGAAGAGGAAAACGACATAGCAACATCCATGATTTGATAATGATAGTGATTATCGTTATCTATCTTATTTGGCTATGTTAGCATGTGCGCCCATGGAAAGGGTAGAAATAGACTCAAGGCTTTGTCATGAATCAAAAATCCTGGCTGCTCAACCTCAGCCTGCTGAAAACGCACCCGGCGTATCGCGCCGTTTTTATCGCTCGCTTTATCTCCATTTTGTCTCTCGGCCTGCTCGGCGTGGCCGTGCCGGTACAGATCCAGACCATGACGCACTCCAGCTGGCTGGTGGGGTTATCCGTCACCTTAACCGGCGGGGCGATGTTCATCGGCCTGATGGTCGGCGGCGTGCTGGCGGACCGCTACGAGCGTAAAAAGCTGATCCTGCTGGCGCGCGGCACCTGCGGCGTGGGCTTTATCGGGCTGTGTCTGAACGCGATGCTGCCGGAGCCGTCGCTGATCGCGATTTATGCCCTGGGGCTGTGGGACGGCTTTTTTGCATCGCTGGGCGTGACGGCGCTGCTGGCGGCAACGCCCGCGCTGGTCGGGCGCGAGAACCTGATGCAGGCGGGAGCGATCACCATGCTCACCGTGCGCCTCGGCTCGGTGATTTCGCCGATGGTGGGCGGCCTGCTGCTGGCGACCGGCAACGTGGCGTGGAACTACGGGCTGGCGGCGGCGGGGACCTTTATCACCACGCTGACGCTGCTGCGCCTGCCGCTGCTGCCACCTCCGCCGCAGCCGCGCGAGCATCCGCTAAAATCGCTGATGGCCGCGATTCGTTTCCTGTTCAGCAACCCGCTGATTGGCGGGATTGCGCTGCTCGGCGGCCTGCTGACGATGGCGAGCGCCGTGCGCGTGCTCTACCCGGCATTAGCGGGAGAGTGGCAGGGTAGG
>NZ_AZUA01000012.1:0-82445 GCF_000568075.1 Enterobacter sp. DC1 | reverse complement strand
CATGTGTTAGGCCTGCCGCCAGCGTTCAATCTGAGCCATGATCAAACTCTTCAATTTAAGTTTGATGCTCGTGAATTAAACTTCGTAATGAATTACGTATGTTCACTCAGAGACTTGGTATTCATTTATTGTCCGAAGACATTAAGAATCCATGTCACTTTGAGTGCCCACACAGATTGTCTGATAAATTGTTAAAGAGCAGTGCCGCTTCGCTTTTCGCAGCGGCGCGGGGTGTGCATATTACGCTTTCCCGCTTCAGAGTCAAGCGTTTATTTTCGCTATTCTCTGCTGACCCGGCGGCGTGTGTGCCGTTGTTCCGTGTCAGTGGAGGCGCATTATAGGGAGTTATTCCGATGTGACAAGCACAAAATACAAAAAACTTTTCGTTCGCTCACTTTTCAAACTTAACGCTTATTTATGTCGCGAATCGCCCGTTAAATGTGCAATTTCCCGCGCAAAACTGGCCACCTGCGACCAGTCGGTATAAACCACTTCTTTACGCGTATCGGTTTCCCCCCCGGTCATCTTCATAATCAGGCGGATCATAAAGCGGTCATACCAGCGGTAGCGAGGGTAGCGCAGCGCGCCGGCAAAGACGGCGCACAGGTCTGGCTGCCACGGCGAGCCAAGCAAAAACTTGCGCGTGTAGCTGTTGGTCTGCGGCGTACGCTTCTCGGCTTTACGTGCGACAAGATTGACCGAGTAAAACGCACCGGGCAATTTGTTGAGCACCGCCGTGTGCTTTTTCACAAAGCGGTCCAGCGCCGGATGGAAATGTCCGTAACGAATGGACGCGCCAATTACCACGCGATCGTACTCCTGCCAGGCTATCTGCTCCGCACGGTTCAGGTTCACCACATCAGAGTAAATACCCAGCTCTTTTAATTCCGACGCCAGATAAGCGGCAATCTCACGCGTTTGCCCGTCTCGCGTAGAGAAAAGAATCAATGTTTTCATCAACGGCTCCTTACTCGCGCCAGAATGTAGGGGTGAACAGCACCAGCAGCGTAAAGACCTCAAGACGACCAAACAGCATATTGGCGATGAGGATCCATTTCGCGACCGGGTTCATACTGGCAAAGTTATCCGCCACAACGCCCAGGCCAGGCCCGAGGTTATTCAATGTTGCGACGACGGACGCAAAGGCGGAGAAATCATCCACCCCCGTCGCGATAATCGCCAGCATGCTGACGATAAAGACCAGCGCATACGCCGAGAAGAATCCCCACACCGCTTCGAGGATACGTTCCGGCAGCGCGCGGTTCCCCAGCTTAATGCTGTAAACCGCGTTCGGGTGGACCAGGCGCTTCAGCTCGCGGTTGCCCTGCTTAAACAGCAGCAGAATACGAATTACCTTCAGGCCACCGCCCGTAGAACCCGCACAGCCCCCGATAAATGCCGAGCATAACAGCAGCACCGGCAGGAACAGCGGCCAGCGCGCGATGCTGTCCGTGGTAAACCCGGCGGTCGTCGCCATCGATACCACCTGGAAGAACGCCTGGTTTAGCGTGGTCAGCGCGGAGTTGTAGACATCATGGAACCACAGCACCAGGGTACAGATGATCACCAGCGTCAGCTGGACGCCAATGAACATGCGGAACTCCGGGTCACGCCAGTACACTTTCAGGCTTCGACCGCTCAGTAAAGAGAAGTGCAGACCGTAGTTACAGCCTGAAATCAGCAGGAAAATGGCAATGATGGTATTAATGGTTGGGCTGTCGAAGTAGCCGACGCTGGCATCGTGGGTGGAGAACCCGCCGATAGCGATCGTCGCAAAGCTGTGTCCGATGGCGTCGAAAGCGGGCATCCCGGCGAACCATAGCGCCAGCGCACAGGCCACCGTCAGCAAGACATAGATAAGCCAGAGAGTTTTCGCCGTCTCGGCAATACGCGGGCGCATCTTATTATCTTTCAGCGGCCCGGGCATTTCGGCGCGATAGAGCTGCATGCCGCCAACGCCCAGAATAGGCAGAATAGCCACTGCCAGGACGATGATCCCCATCCCCCCGAACCACTGCAGCATCTGGCGATAAAAGAGAATGGCGTGCGGAAGTGAATCCAGCCCCACCAGCGTCGTCGCCCCGGTGGTCGTTAAACCGGAGAAGGATTCAAAAAAGGCATCCGTGATGCTCAGGTTAGGCTGTTCAGAGAAGATGAAGGGCAGCGAACCGACGCTCCCCAGCACCGTCCAGAACAGGACAACAATCAAAAAGCCTTCGCGAGATTTCAGCTCACCTTTCTGACGACGGTTTGGCCACCACAGCAGCGAGCCGATCGCCAGCGCGACAAAGAAGGTCTGGGTAAATGCCCGCCCCGCGCCGTCCCGGTAAATAAGCGCCACCAGTCCAGGGAGAATCATCGTCCCGGAAAAGAGTATGACCAGTAGTCCAACGATTCGGGTTATGGCACGAAAATGCATCTCTGCCGCTTCCTTTGGTATTCAAAAAAGTGAGGTGGGGATTATTCTTCAATCGGCAGCAATTGCAACGAACCACGACTAAAATCAGCCAGTTTTGCTGAAAAAGCAGCCAGCTCCGCCTGAGGAAGCGCCACGCGCAATTGCACCATTGCCTGGTAATCACTGTGCGCAATCACACCGTTAAACTGTTTGAGCAGCGTTTCAATGCCCGATAGCTGAGCGTAATCGCACAACAAAGTATATTCAGTGAGCGGCGTTTTGCGGATAGTTGAGAGCATATTCAATGCCTGCTGAACTCCGCCGCCATACGCTTTTACCAGCCCACCCGTGCCTAACAAAATACCACCGTAGTAGCGCACCACCACGGCGGTAATTTCCCCCACGCCGCTGCCCATCAGCTGTGAAAGCATGGGTTTACCGGCCGTGCCCGCCGGTTCACCATCGTCGGAAAACCCCAGCTGTTGTGAATCGTCGGGCGGCCCTGCCACCCACGCCACGCAGTGGTGACGCGCGTCAGGATGCTCAGCCCGGACGGATTCGACAAACGCCTTTGCCGCCTCTACGCCGTCGGTATGCGCCAGCAGCGTAATAAAGCGGCTTTTCTTGATTTCCTCAACAAAGGTGACCGGTTCAGCCGGTATCAGCCAGCTTTCCATCAGGCCAGCTTCAGGTCTCGCGTCATGTTCTCGATACCGTTTTCGTGAACCACAACGTTATCTTCGATGCGAATACCGCCAAACGGCTTCAGCGCGTCAATTTTTTCCCAGTTGAAGTGTTTGCTGAACTGGCCTTCACGCCACGGCGCCAGCAGGGATTCGATAAAGTAGATCCCCGGTTCAATCGTCAGCACCATACGCGGCTCCAGAATACGGGTGCAGCGCAGGTAAGGATATTTAGACGGTGCCGCCAGGTGCGTACCGGTATCATCCTGCATAAAGCCCGCAACGTCGTGAACCTGCAGGCCCAGCGGGTGCCCGATACCGTGCGGCATGAATGGCCCTGTCAGATCGTTCTCGACCATCGCCTCTTCGCTCATGTCTTTCACAATCTGATGCTTACGCAGCAGTTTTGCGATGCGCTGATGGAACTGGATGTGGTAATCCACATAGCTGGTTCCGGCCTTCATGGTGGCAATCAGCGCCAGCTGTTCATCGTTCACGTCTTTAATCAGCTGCGCGAAATCGGTATCCGCATTCGCCGCCCAGGTACGGGTCAGGTCGGCCGCGTAACCGTTGTACTCGGCGCCTGCGTCCAGCAGGAAGCTGCGCATTTCCGACGGAACATGGTGATCCAGTTTGGTGTAGTGAAGCACAGACGCGTGCTCGTTCAGCGCGACAATGTTGCTGTACGGCACGTCGGTATCACGGTGGCCCGTCGCGGTCAGATACGCCTGGTTGATATCGAACTCGCTCATGCCGGACTGGAACGCTTCGTGCGCCGCACGGTGACCGTTCACCGCCGTTTTTTGCGCTTCACGCATGCAGTAAAGTTCGTAGTCGGTTTTATACGCGCGGTAATAGTGCAGGTAATCCAGCACCCCTTTCGGATTGAGTTTGTCTGCCGGAATATCCAGACCCAGCGCACGCTCCGGAACAGGGCCAATGTAGCCGATGTTGCCACGCGCCGCAGGCAGCTGGCTGCCAATGCCGTCCGCTTTCGGCAGCGCAATCACGTCAATCTCTTCCGTCCAGAAAGAGGTCGGCAGCGGCTCTACGTTGTGCCAGTAATCGACCGGCAGGTAGAACCACAGTTTCGGCTTGTTCACGCCATCCACCAGCAGCCAGCAATTTGGAACCTGAGTCACCGGCACCCAGGCTTTAAACTGCGGGTTCACCTTAAACGGATAAGCGTGGTCATCCAGAAAGGTATTCATCAGCTCGCCGGAGTGGATCAGCAGCGCATCCAGCTTAAAGCGGGCCAGTACATCGCGGGTACGTTCCTGTAGGGTAACGATATGATTTTTATAAAGCGAAGCCAGTGAGTCCATCATTCTTCCTTTCGTTTTTTTGACCTCAAGTCATCGCATCTTAGCACACCTCACTCCGGCTGCGTGATTTCCACCGACCGTGATCAATGCAGCATTTTCTTAATGAGTAATTTGCATTTTATTAACATAAATCCCACACTCCGATTCATCTGGTATGACCAGATCCAATTGCTGGATTCAGGAGACTGACATGCTCTACAAAGGCGACACCCTGTACCTCAACTGGCTGGAAGATGGCATTGCCGAACTGGTGTTCGATGCCCCCGGCTCAGTGAACAAGCTTGATACCGCGACGGTGGCCAGTCTTGGCCAGGCGCTAGATGTTCTTGAAAAACAACCTGAATTAAAAGGGCTGCTGCTGCGTTCGAACAAAGCGGCCTTTATTGTCGGTGCCGATATCACCGAGTTTCTTTCGCTGTTCCTGGTCCCGGAAGAACAGCTGAGCCAGTGGCTGCACTTTGCCAACAGCGTCTTTAATCGTCTGGAAGATCTGCCTGTCCCGACCCTTTCCGCCGTTAACGGCTATGCGCTGGGCGGCGGCTGCGAGTGCGTGCTGGCGACCGACTACCGTCTTGCGACGCCGGACCTGCGCATCGGCCTGCCGGAAACCAAGCTGGGCATTATGCCGGGCTTTGGCGGCTCCGTGCGTATGCCGCGCATGCTGGGTGCCGACAGCGCCCTGGAGATCATTGCCGCAGGTAAAGATGTCGGCGCCGAACAGGCGCAGAAAATCGGCCTGGTCGACGGCGTCGTGAAGCCAGAGAAACTGGTTGAAGGCGCACTCGCCATTCTGCGTCAGGCCATTAACGGCGATCTCGACTGGAAAGCCAAACGCCAGCCGAAGCTGGAGCCGTTAAAACTCAGCAAGATTGAAGCCACCATGAGCTTTACCATCGCCAAAGGCATGGTGATGCAGACGGCGGGTAAACACTACCCGGCGCCGATCACGGCGGTAAAAACCATTGAAGCGGCTGCTCGTCTCGGACGCGATGAAGCGCTGAAGCTCGAAAATCAGAGCTTTGTCCCGCTGGCGCACACCAACGAAGCCCGCGCGCTGGTCGGTATCTTCCTCAACGATCAGTTCGTGAAGGGTAAAGCCAAACAGCTGACTAAAAACGTTGAGACGCCAAAACATGCGGCGGTACTCGGCGCCGGCATTATGGGTGGCGGCATCGCTTACCAGTCGGCCTGGAAAGGCGTGCCGGTAGTGATGAAAGACATCAGCGAGAAATCCCTGACGCTGGGCATGACCGAAGCGGCCAAGCTGCTGAATAAACAGCTGGAGCGCGGAAAAATTGACGGGCTGAAGCTTGCAGGCGTGATCTCCACCATTCAGCCCGTGCTGGAATACAGCGGTTTCGACCGTGTCGACGTGGTGGTCGAAGCCGTCGTCGAGAATCCGAAAGTCAAAAAAGCGGTGCTGGCGGAAACGGAAGACAGGGTTCGTCCTGAGACCGTGCTGGCCTCTAACACCTCCACCATTCCAATCAGCGAACTGGCGAGCGTGCTGAAGCGTCCGGAAAACTTCTGCGGGATGCACTTCTTCAACCCGGTACACCGTATGCCGCTGGTCGAAGTGATCCGTGGGGAAAAAACCTCTGACGAAACCATCGCTAAAGTGGTGGCGTGGGCAAGCAAGATGGGCAAAACGCCGATCGTTGTTAACGACTGCCCGGGCTTCTTCGTCAACCGCGTGCTGTTCCCTTACTTCGCCGGTTTCAGCCAGCTGCTGCGCGACGGTGCGGACTTCCGCAAAATCGACAAAGTGATGGAAAAACAGTTCGGCTGGCCGATGGGCCCGGCGTATCTGCTGGACGTGGTCGGCATTGATACCGCCCACCACGCTCAGGCGGTGATGGCGGCAGGCTTCCCGCAGCGTATGCAGAAAGATTATCGCGACGCCATTGACGCGCTGTTTGACGCTAACCGCTTCGGCCAGAAAAACGGCCTGGGCTTCTGGCGCTATAAAGAAGACAGCAAAGGTAAACCGAAGAAAGAAGAAGATGCCGCGGTGGATGGCCTGCTGGCTGAAGTCAGTCAGCCAAAACGCGACTTCTCCGACGATGAAATCATCGCCCGGATGATGATCCCGATGGTCAACGAAGTGGTGCGTTGCCTCGAAGAAGGCATCATCGCCAGCCCGGCAGAAGCCGATATGGCGCTGGTATACGGCCTGGGCTTCCCTCCGTTCCACGGCGGCGCGTTCCGCTGGCTGGACACGCTCGGCAGCGCCCGCTATCTCGATATGGCTCAGCAGTATCAGCACCTCGGCCCGCTTTATGAGGTGCCGGAAGGGCTGCGTAACAAAGCGCGCCATAACGAACCCTACTATCCAGCAGTTGAGCCAGCCCGTCCGGTTGGCGAGCTGAAAACGGCTTAAGGAGTCACAATGGAAAAGGTTGTCATTGTTGATGCGATTCGCACCCCGATGGGCCGTTCAAAAGGCGGTGCATTCCGTAACGTGCGTGCAGAAGATCTCTCCGCGCATCTGATGCGTAGCCTGCTGGCGCGTAACCCGGCGCTGGATCCTGCTGCGCTGGACGATATCTACTGGGGCTGCGTGCAGCAGACCCTGGAGCAAGGTTTCAACATCGCCCGTAACGCGTCGCTGCTGGCGGAGATCCCGCATTCGGTTCCGGCTGTCACCGTGAACCGCCTGTGCGGTTCATCCATGCAGGCGCTGCACGACGCGGCGCGGATGATCATGACCGGCGATGCGCAGGCCTGCCTGGTGGGTGGCGTTGAGCACATGGGTCACGTGCCGATGAGCCACGGGGTCGATTTTCATCCTGGCATGAGCCGTAACGTGGCGAAAGCCGCGGGGATGATGGGCCTGACCGCAGAGATGCTCTCTCGTCTGCACGGCATCAGCCGTGAAATGCAGGATGCCTTTGCCGCGCGCTCTCACGCTCGCGCATGGGCGGCGACGCAGTCCGGTGCCTTTAAGAATGAGATCATCCCGACCGGCGGTCACGACGCAGACGGCGTACTGAAGCAGTTCAGCTATGACGAAGTCATCCGCCCGGAAACCACCGTAGAAGCGCTTTCTACCCTGCGCCCTGCGTTTGATCCGGTCACCGGTACGGTAACGGCAGGTACTTCGTCGGCGCTGTCCGACGGTGCCGCCGCGATGCTGGTGATGAGCGAAAGCCGCGCCCGCGAGCTGGGCTTAACGCCTCGCGCTCGGGTACGTTCGATGGCGGTCGTGGGCTGCGATCCTTCAATCATGGGTTACGGCCCGGTTCCGGCCTCGAAGCTGGCGCTGAAAAAAGCGGGATTAACCGCCAGCGACATCGACCTGTTTGAAATGAACGAAGCGTTCGCCGCGCAGATCCTGCCGTGCATTAAGGATCTGGGGCTGATGGAACAGATCGACGAGAAGATTAACCTCAACGGCGGCGCGATCGCCCTTGGTCACCCGCTGGGCTGCTCCGGAGCGCGTATCAGCACGACGCTTATCAACCTGATGGAACGCAAAGATGCCCAGTTTGGTCTGGCAACGATGTGTATCGGGCTGGGTCAGGGTATCGCGACGGTGTTTGAGAGAGTGTAAGGCTATAACGTAGGCCCGATAAGCATCGCGCCATCGGGCTTTTGCCGGGAGGCGCTGCGCTTTCCCGGCCTACGACAGGTATCTCACCGCCACTGGCTTCACTGGCGAAGAGAAAGAGTTTAGTTGCCGTTCTTCCCGCCTGTCAGGGGCGGGTTTTTTATTTAAATGAAGGCAAATGCATCGCCAAACAGGCGGTCTTCACGCGCGTCACGTTCGTTGCAGAACAGGTCACGGGCAATTTTCGCCATCTCAAAACGGCCAGCAATGTAGATATCGTGCCCTGCCAGCGTGCCGTGATCCTGCAGCACCGCCGTCAGCACCGTCCCGCTACGACCACGCCAGCCCTCTTCCGGCTGCTCAACCACCGGCTCAATGCGCAGGTTAGGATGGGTTACGCTCAGCGCTTCCAGTTCAGACAGGTCGTACAGATGTTTCTCTTCGCGGCCACCCCAGTAAATGGTGATGTCGCGGTCCGGGTTACGCGCCAGTGCGGTCAACAGAATAGAGCGCACATAAGAGAAGCCCGTACCGCCAGCGATCAGGATCAGCGGACGGTCTTCGTCATCGCGCAGCCACGCATCACCGTGCGGAATATCCACTACGATTTCACGTTCCTTCAGGATCCGATCCATCACCGCCATCGCATACAGGTTAAGCTCTGACGCACCAATATGAAGCTCAATAAATTCCTGCTCCGCTGGCGTTGAGGCCATAGAGAAAGGACGCTTATCACGCTCATCCATCACAACCATCAGGTACTGACCCGCGCGGAAAGAGAATGGCGCTTCTGGCACTAAACGGACGCGATATACGGTGTCGGTGATGGCATCTACCGAGGTCACTTTACAGCTTAAGGTTGTCATTCGCTCTCTCTGTCGGGAAGTCTATAGGGCTTAACGGTCAGCTCAGGGTTTACCGTTATTCATTATGGCCAGCTCGTCCCAGATCGCGTCAATTCGCGCGGTCACTGCAGGATCTTTTTTGATCGGGCGACCCCATTCACGGTCGGTTTCGCCAGGCCATTTATTTGTGGCATCCAGTCCCATCTTTGAGCCAAGACCGGAAACCGGCGAGGCAAAATCCAGGTAATCTATCGGCGTGTTTTCGACTAACACCGTATCGCGCGCCGGGTCCATTCGCGTGGTAATGGCCCAGATTACGTCATTCCAGTCGCGGGCGTTAACGTCATCATCGCAGACAATAACAAATTTGGTATACATAAACTGGCGCAGGAAAGACCATACGCCCATCATCACGCGTTTAGCATGGCCAGGATACTGCTTCTTCATCGTGACCACCGCCATGCGATACGAGCATCCTTCAGGCGGCAGATAAAAATCAACAATTTCCGGGAACTGCTTTTGCAGGATTGGCACAAACACTTCGTTCAGCGCCACGCCCAGCACCGCCGGTTCGTCCGGTGGACGTCCGGTATAGGTGGAGTGATAAATCGCATCTTCACGCTGCGTAATGTGCGTCACGGTAAACACCGGGAAGTTATCCACTTCGTTGTAATAGCCGGTGTGGTCGCCGTAAGGGCCTTCTGGCGCCATTTCACCCTGCTCGAGGTAACCTTCCAGCACAATTTCCGCACTGGCAGGAACTTCGAGATCGTTAGAAATACACTTCACGACTTCGGTTTTCGTTCCGCGCAGCAGGCCTGCAAACGCATATTCAGAGAGCGTATCCGGCACCGGCGTGACGGCTCCCAGAATGGTGGCCGGATCGGCGCCTAAGGCGACAGACACCGGGAAACGCTCCCCCGGATGCGCAGCGCACCACTCCTGGAAATCCAGCGCGCCGCCGCGATGCGACAGCCAGCGCATGATGAGTTTATTCTTGCCAATCAACTGCTGGCGGTAAATACCGAGGTTTTGCCGCTCTTTGTGCGGGCCGCGCGTAACGGTCAGCCCCCAGGTGATCAGCGGAGCGGCATCTTCAGGCCAGCATTGCATGATAGGGATTTTGGTCAGATCTACCGCATCGCCTTCCAGCACTTTCTGCTGGCACGGCGCGCCGCGCAGGCGCTTGGTGGGCATGTTCAGCACCTGCTTAAACTGCGGCAGCTTGTCGAACAGATCGCGGAAGCCTTTCGGTGGCTCAGGCTCTTTCAGAAACGCCAGCAGTTTACCGACTTCACGCAGCGCCGTGACGTCTTCCTGCCCCATTCCCAGTGCAACACGACGCGGTGTACCAAACAGGTTGCACAGCACCGGCATGGAGTAACCTTTCGGATTTTCAAACAGTAATGCGGGGCCACCGGCACGCAGGGTGCGGTCAGCAATTTCTGTCATCTCCAGATAAGGATCGACAGGAAGAGTAATACGTTTGAGTTCACCCTGCTTTTCCAGCAGCGTCAGGAAGTCGCGGAGATCGTGGTATTTCATGCAGTTAATCATGGCCTCTCTGTAAGCGCTTCATTATACGGCGTAAGCCTGCTTGATGCTGTAATTTTGTTAAATAAGCGTGAACTTATGCGTTCTGTTCCATTTTCCCCCATTATAATCAACTTAGCGATCCCGCCAGGGTTTTGATATGCTTGCGCCCCGAACTAAGGGAAAGAGTGATTATGCAGGCCTGGTATTTACTGTATTGCAAACGCGGGCAACTTCAGCGCGCGCAGGAACATCTTGAACGTCAGTCTGTAAATTGCCTGACGCCCGTGATCACGCTTGAAAAAATGCAGCGCGGGAAGCGCACAACCGTCAGTGAGCCGTTGTTCCCGAACTACCTCTTCGTGGAGTTCGACCCGGAAGTCATCCACACCACCACCATCAGCGCAACGCGCGGCGTCAGCCACTTCGTTCGTTTTGGCGCACACCCGGCAACGGTTCCGTCAACGGTCATTCATCAGCTGTCGGTTTATCAACAGCCTGAAGGGATCACCGACCCCGAAACTCCTTACACGGGCGATAGCGTCGTGATTACCGAAGGCGCTTTCGAAGGCCTGCAGGCGATTTTTGCCGAGCCGGACGGGGAAGCCCGCTCTATGCTGTTGCTCAATCTGCTGAACAAGCAGGTACTGCAGAGCGTTAAAAACACCGACTTCCGCAAGCTTTAAACGTTTATCCCGAACAGATTACGCACGTTGTCATCCGTCTGCGCCGAAAGCCAGTGCGGATCCTCTCCGCGCCACTTCGCAACGCTCTCCACAATGTGCCCCAGATAAGCGGGCTCATTTCGCCGCGATGCCGGTTTGGGCTTCATATCGCGCGGTAGCAGATAAGGCGCATCGGTTTCGAGGAGCAGCCGGTCAGCCGGGATCACCGGCAACAGCTCCCGAAGTTCAAGCCCGCGACGCTCATCGCAAACCCAGCCGGTAATACCCAGATAAAGCCCTCGCGCCAGGCAATCCAGCGCTTCCTGCCGTGAACCGGTGAAGCAGTGCAGTACCGCGCCGGGCAGTTTCTCCAGCCACGGATCCAGAAGTGCCAGGAAACGCTCGTGCGCGTCGCGGCAGTGCATAAATACGGGCATTCCAAGCTCTGCTGCCAGCGCAAGCTGAGCAGTAAACGCTTTTTCCTGCTCTTCAGGCGTGGAAAAGTTACGGTTGAAATCGAGACCGCATTCGCCGATCACCACAACGTCTGGCGTCTTCGCCAGCCTGTACAGAGTGTCGCCACTCTCCGCTGTCCACTGGCTGCTGTCGTGAGGATGCACGCCAGCAGTAGACCAACAGCGATCGTATCGTTGCGCCAGCTGCTGCGCCTGCTCGCTCTCATGCAGGTTGGTGCCCGTCAGCAGCAGTCCTTTCACCCCGGCGGCAAACGCGCGCGCAACCACCTCATCACGATCTTTCGCAAACTGCGAGCTGGTCAGGTTGAGTCCGATATCAAACATGCAAATCCCCATATAACAACCGCCCTGACGGGCGGCTGGTTTTACTCTTCAGTGGTCTTGTCGGACGTATCGTCTTCGTCATCCGCTCGACGCCCTTTACCCACGTAGAAACGCGAGAAGAAAACGCCGACCTCAAACAGACAGTACATCGGTATGGCCAGCAGCGTCTGCGAGAACACGTCCGGCGGTGTCAGCAGCATGCCGACCACGAAGGCACCCACCAGAATATATGGACGCTTCTTACGCAGGTCATCCGGGGTCGTAACCCCTACCCAGCAAAGCAGCACAATGGCCACCGGCACTTCGAATGCCACGCCAAACGCCATAAACAGCGCCATCACAAAGCTGAGGTAGCTGGCGATATCCGTCGACACCTGGACCCCTTCAGGCGCGGTATGCGTCAGGAAGCCGAAGGCCAGCGGGAAGACAACGAAATAGGCAAACGCCATGCCGATATAGAACAGCAGCGAGCTGGACACCAGCAGCGGGATCACCAGCTTGCGTTCATGCTTATACAGCGCTGGCGCCACAAACGCCCACACCTGGTAAAGAATGACCGGTGCAGAGGCAATCAACGACACCCAGAAGGTCAGCTTGATGGGGGTAAAGAACGGAGAAGCAACGTCTGTTGCAATCATCGTTGCGCCCAGCGGCATCTGCTTGATCAGCGGCGCAGAGACCACCTGATAGATATCGTTGGCAAAATAGACCAGGCACAGGAATATGAGTAAAACCGCAATAATGCAGTTTAACAGGCGCTTACGCAGCTCAATGAGGTGCGTAATCAGCGGTTGAGTATCATCTACTGCCATGTTTACGCTTTATCACTCGACGAGGGGGATGATTCGGAAACGGACGCAGCGGGCTTCACTTCCGCCGCTTTTGCCACCGGCTCTTCCGGCTGCGCCTGTTTTTTCAATTCGGTTTCCTGCGGCGTCTGTTCTGGTGCGGCAGCCTGATGTTCAGCACTGGCAGGCGTTACGCCCTCGCGCTGCTCCTCGCTGCCCTTAACCACCGGGTTATGGATGGTGTTCGCTTCATCGCTCGCTTTTTCAGGATCGTTAACGCTATAGGAGCGCTTCATCGATTCCGCCGCTTCGCGCAGCTCATCCATTGACGCTTTCAGTTCCGGCGTCAGGTTATCCATGCTAGCCTTCTCGACCTTTTTCAGGCTTTCCTGAAATTCCTGCAGCTTAAGCTCCTGCGCCAGTTCGTTCTGAACGGTCGATGCCAGCGATCTCAGCGCACGAACCCAGCCCGCAACGGTTTTCACTGCCACCGGCAGACGCTGCGGCCCCAGCACAATCAGGCCAATCACAAAGACCAGCAGGAGCTCACTAAAACCAATGTCGAACACGACTTACACCTGCTCTTTATCGTGGCGTTTAGCGTCTTCCTTTTTGGCTTCTTCTTGCTTGTCGGCGATGGATTTAGCAGTAAAGTCAGCGTCCTGGCTGGTTTTATCCTGCTTGCTCTCATCATCGCTCATCGCTTTCTTGAAGCCTTTGATAGACGCGCCCAGATCGGAACCAATAGAACCGAGCTTTTTGGTGCCAAACAGCAGCACGACGATGACGGCAATGATCAACAATTGCCAGATACTGATACCACCCATACATGTTCCTCAGGGATAGATGATTAATGAGTCAGATCGCATTATACGTATGCGACCCGTCGATAGCGACGCACGCTCAGCGCGTTTTTCGCCAGCCTGCCAGCCAGACTACCACTCCGCCAGCCATCAGCCAGGCGGGCATCATCTGCCAGTCCGGACGGTTGATCAGCAGCAGCGTACCGCTCAGCAGCAGCGTTGCGCCAATCCCAAAGAGATAGCGTGACTGTCCCTGGCGAACACGGCTGGACTGAAGCTCGCGGGCGATTTTATCCATGCTGTGCTGAAGGTTCTTGCTCTGACGCAAACTGTCATAAACCAGTTCAGGAATTTCAGGCATTTTTTCTATCCAGAACGGGCCTTTCTCTTTCAGCGAGCGCACCAGCGCCGGAATGCCAACCTGATCCTTAATCCAGGATTCAAGGAAAGGTTTCGCGGTCTTCCACAAGTCTAACTGAGGATAGAGCTGTCGGCCTACACCCTCAACGTAAAGTAATGTTTTCTGAAGTAAAACTAGCTGTGGCTGAACTTCCATATTAAAACGGCGAGCCGTGTTGAACAGGTTTAACAGCACGTGCCCGAAGGAAATTTCCGCCAGCGGTTTTTCAAAAATAGGTTCACAAACGGTCCGGATCGCGAACTCGAACTCTTCGACGTTGGTGTCCGGCGGCACCCAGCCGGAATCGACGTGCAGCTCGGCCACCTTACGGTAGTCGCGGTTGAAGAACGCGATGAAGTTCTCAGCAAGATACCGTTTATCTTCTTTGTTCAGCGACCCCACAATCCCGCAGTCGATACCGATATACTTCGGGTCCTCAGGGTGTTCGTAGCTCACGAAGATATTGCCCGGATGCATGTCTGCATGGAAAAAGCTGTCGCGGAACACCTGGGTAAAGAAGACCTGTACGCCACGTTCGGCCAGGAGCTTCATGTTCGTTCCCTGTTTCTCCAGGGCGACCACATCCGAAACCGGAATACCGTAGATACGTTCCATCACCATCATGTTCTGGCTGCAGTAGTCAGAATAGACTTCAGGTACATAGAGCATCGGGCTGTTTTCAAAGTTGCGACGCAGCTGAATGGCGTTTGCCGATTCGCGCAGCAGGTTAAGCTCATCAATCAGCGTTTTTTCATATTCCCGCACCACTTCCAGGGGACGAAGGCGACGCCCGTCCGGCAGCAGGCGTGGCACCCAGCGCGCCAGACGATAAATCAGCTTCATGTCCGCTTTGATGACTGGCAGGATGTCCGGACGAATGACCTTAATAACGACTTCTTTGCCGTTTTCTTTCAGACGCGCGGTGTGCACCTGCGCAATAGAGGCCGATGCCAGTGGCTTAATGTCGAAATCGTCAAACCAGGTCTCGACGGGTACATTTCCCATCGCCTCTTCAATCTGCTTTTTCGCGCGCGCGCCGTCAAACGGTGCGACGCGATCCTGCAGCATCGCAAGCTCATCGGCAATCAGTGGCGGGAACAGATCGCGGCGGGTCGACAGCATCTGTCCGAATTTAATCCAAACCGGGCCTAGCTCCTGCAGCGCCAGGCGCAGACGCTCACCCAGCGGTTGACCTTTATGGCGATTGGGCATCCAGAAGAGCATCCGCCGCCAGATACGAAGCGGCAGCGTAATACGCATTTTGGGGATAAGCTCGTCGAGCCCGTAGCTCAAAAAGGTGCGAATAATAAAATAGAGGCGCCGAATTTCACCAGGCGTCATTTGCCCTCCAGTTTTTCCAGCCGTTTGGTTAACGCATCAACCGCACGTTCAACAGCAGCGGTTTCTTCCGCAAACCATGCAACTTCCAGTGGCCCGGGCGCCATTCGCCACTCCTCAGTCAGCACTTCCGCCGCATAGCGTTGCTGGCGCTGAAGGCTTTTACGCGCAAAGGAGGCGCCACCATGAAGGACTTTCCCGATGCCTTCGGCGGCAATATCGCCGATAAAAGGCGCGAGCAGCTCTGCCGGATCAAACTCCGCCAGATCGGTGAGCGCAACGAAGTTCTGCACGACCTGAATGTCGCCTTCCACTTCCAGCTCACCGCTGCGGATAAGCGCCGTTAATTGCTGACGATCGCGCAGTTTTGGCAGCACGCTCATGTGCGTGATGACCGAGCAGTCGGCTTCACCTTCCCACTCACCCAGTACGTCAAGCTGGCGTTCACTGAATACCAGCACAAGCGGCGTCGAGAACTCTTTTAAAACAATGCGTAATACCTTCCCGTTAAGCCGCTGACGCGCAGATTTCAGCGCAGGAGCGCGATACAGAAAAGCGTTCAGTACATTCTCGATGCCTGCGGAGACTAAGGGTTTAAAGGGCACGGGACACCTCCACTCAGAATTTGTAACCGCGATGCAGCGCGACGACGCCCGCCGTCAGGTTGAAATATTCAACATTTTCAAATTCTGCATCCTGCATCATGGCTTTTAATGTGTCCTGATCCGGGTGCATACGGATAGATTCCGCCAGATAGCGGTAGCTTTCAGCGTCGTTAGCCACCAGCTCGCCAATACGCGGCAGCACGTGGAAGGAATAGGCGTCGTAGGCTTTGCTCAGCGGCTCAATGATCGGTTTAGAGAACTCGAGCACCAGCAGACGTCCACCCGGCTTCAGCACGCGGTACATGGAGCGCAGCGCTTTTTCTTTATCGGTCACGTTACGCAGACCGAAAGAGATCGTGATGCAGTCAAAGGTGTTATCCGGGAATGGCAGCGCTTCGGCGTTTGCCTGCACATATTCCACATTCCCCACCACGCCAATGTTACGCAGCTTTTCGCGTCCCATTTTCAGCATGGAGTCATTAATATCGGCAAGAACAACGCGACCGGTTTCGCCCACCAGACGGGAGAACTTCGCGGTCAAATCGCCCGTTCCGCCGGCTAAGTCCAGCACCGTTTGCCCACGACGAACGCCGCTACAGTCAATGGTGAAGCGCTTCCACAAGCGATGAATGCCGAACGACATCAGGTCATTCATCACATCGTACTTCGCCGCCACGGAATGAAATACGTGGGCCACCATGTCAGCTTTCTGCGCTTTGGCAACAGTCTGAAAGCCAAAGTGCGTTGTGTCTTGTGAATCGTCAGCCATCTTAGAGCCTGCTTATCAGTAAAATGTTCGTGAAGTGTAACAGATTGGGCGCGTTTGCCCTACGTTTCAACCACCGCGAAAGAAACGCGCTGGGGTCTCGTCTGGTGATAAATCCGCCGCTAACGTATTGTCTTCACTGTTTGTATTTTGTTCGTCCGCACCTTCTCGCAGGCGAAACTCGTCGTCCTGGGCGGTGGCCTGTTCGACCAATTCCGGATTAATCTCGCGTTTAACCTCAACCCCCAGGCTGCGGAATGATTCAGCCTGTGCCAGCAGATTGCCACGTCCGGATGCGAGTTTTTTCATCGCCTGGCGGTAGTTATCCTGCGCACGATCCAGGCTCTGCCCGACTGAAGACATGTCGTCCACGAAAAGGCGCATTTTGTCGTACAGCTTGCTGGCGCGATCGGCAATCTGCTGCGCGTTGCGGCTCTGGTGCTCATAGCGCCACAGGTTCGCAATGGTGCGTAACGCCACCAGCAGCGTGGTGGGGCTGACCAGCATAATGTTATTTTTGAGCGCTTCGGTGATAAGTTCAGGCTGTCTGTCGAGTGCCAGCAGAAATGCGGGTTCTACCGGGATGAACATCAGGACATAGTCCAGCGAGCGCAGCCCCGGCAGCTGCTGGTAGTCTTTTCTGCCAAGCAGGCGAATATGATTACGCACGGAGGCAATGTGCTCCTGCAGCGCAGACTCGCGCGTGTAGTCATCGTCCGCATTAAAGTAGCGTTCATACGCCACCAGCGTCATTTTGGCGTCAATCACCACATCTTTACCCTGCGGCAGCCGCACAATTACATCCGGCTGCATGCGCGAGCGGGCATCGTTCTCAATGCTGACCTGCGTTTCGTATTCATACCCTTCCCGCAGTCCAGAGGCTTCCAGCACGCGGGTCAGCACCACTTCTCCCCAGTTGCCCTGGGTTTTGTTATCCCCTTTCAGCGCGCGGGTCAGGTTGACCGCTTCCTGCGCCATCTGGGCATTCAGCTGCTGGAGATTGCGAATCTCATGCGCCAGGGTGTGACGCTCGCGCGCCTCCTGCCCAAAGCTGTCCTGCACCTGACGGCGAAAGCCGTCAAGCTGTTCGCGCAGGGGCGTCAGCAGGCTGTTCAGGCTCTGGCGGTTCTGTTCATCAACGCGGCGGTTGCTGTGCTCGAAAATACGGTTGGCGAGGTTCTCAAACTGTTCGCTGAGGCGCTGCTCGCTGTTGATCATCTGGCGGATTTTGTCTTCCGCGTGCAGCTGGGTGGATTCAAGGCGGGTGGTCACTTCGCGGAGATCGGCCTCCAGCGAGGTGTTGATATCTCGCAGGTTGCGCAGCTCGTTGTTGAGCAGCTCGCACTCCTCTCGCCAGTGGTCACTCAGCGCAAGCTGCTGCTTTGCCGCACTTAATTCAGCGACTATCTCTTCGCGCTCTGCCAGCTGGTCGGCCTTCTGCTGTGCATGCTGATAGCTGGAAATGAGCCAGCCTATCGCCACGCCCGCCAGCGCAATCACCGCATAAATCAGGATTGAGATATCCACAATGCCCCCTGCATCAACGTATTACCCGCACAAAATAAGATTGTGCTGTATAAACGTCCAGTTTGAAAGGGTTTTCCTGCGAGGCGCTACGCAAAAAATAAAGGCCGAACGTGTCGGCCTTTGATTTCGAAAGGAGAGGACTAGATCAGGCGACGCGCGGCTTCCACCACGATTTTCACCGCATGACTTTCGGTCTGCTTCATGGTTTCGGCGTTCGGGATCTCCTGCTGGGTACGGTTGACGATAACGCCCGCCACCATACCGGCACGCAGACCCTGGCTTGCGCACATGGTCAGCAGCGTTGCGGATTCCATTTCGTAGTTCATCACGCCCATGGACTGCCACTCTTCCATTGAGCCTTTGAAACGGCTTACCACGCGGCCTGAGAAGGTGTCGTAACGCTCCTGGCCCGGGTAGAAGGTGTCGGAAGAGGCGGTTACGCCCACGTGGGTGGTTGCGCCTACGGACTTCGCGGCTTCAACCAGCGCGGTGGTGCATTCGAAATCAGCCACTGCCGGGAATTCCATCGGTGCAAAGTGCAGGCTTGCACCGTCCAGACGGACGGACGCGGTCGTGACCAGCACGTCGCCGACGTTGATGTGCGGCTGGATAGCGCCGGTGGTACCGATACGCAGGAAAGTACGAATGCCCAGCTGGGCCAGCTCTTCAACAGCAATAGAGGTAGACGGACCACCGATACCGGTAGAGCACACGATCACCGCTTTGCCATCCAGCTCTGCGCGCCAGGTGGTGAACTCACGATGGGCAGCCAGCTTGACCGGCTTATCCATCAGCGCGGCGATCTTTTCCACACGCTCAGGATCGCCGGGGACGATAGCGAGCGTAGCCCCTTGTAAATCGTTTTTAGTGAGGCCGAGATGAAAAACATCAGACTTAGACATAGGGTGACTCCTCTGTGGGTCGGTTAGTCAGAAGAAGTAAAACGGTACTTTACAGAAGCACTACGCAGAATTTCGTGACACACCTCACCATGAATGAAAATGATTGCAGTTAATTTCCATTAAATAGTGACTTACATCACATTAACAAGTTATATCGCCAGGTGCTGCACAAAAGATAGACCGTTTAAGGCACTGTGAGTTGTTAACCTGGTGTCTATATTTACCTTTGCGCTAACTCATTGGTACGGAGAATGCCATGACTGAAAAAACCGGATTTGCACCTGCTGCGGCCCCACATGCTTCAACCATCGTGTCGACGCCAGAAGCGGCAATTACCGCGGGTGAGACCTCCATTCCCTCGCAGGGGGAGAATATGCCTGCCTGGCACGCACGGCCAAAATCGGCAGACGGCCCGCTGCCCATCGTGATTGTGATTCAGGAGATATTTGGTGTTCACGAACACATTCGCGACCTCTGCCGCCGGCTGGCGCTGGAAGGGTATCTGGCCGTTGCGCCAGAGCTCTACTTCCGTCAGGGCGATCCGAACGACTACAGCGATATTCCAACATTGCTCAGCAACCTGGTCAGCAAAGTCCCGGACGCGCAGGTGCTGGCCGATCTCGATCACGTCGCCAGCTGGGCGGCGCGCAACGGCGGCGATCCGCATCGTCTTCTGGTCACCGGTTTCTGCTGGGGCGGACGCATTAGCTGGCTGTATGCCGCGCATAACCCGCAACTCAAAGCCGCTGTCGCCTGGTACGGCAAACTGGTGGGTGAAAAAACGCTGAATTCACCGAAACATCCCGTCGATATCGCCACCGAGTTAAATGCCCCCGTGTTAGGGCTTTACGGCGGTCAGGACACCGGTATTTCGCTGGATTCGGTAGAGACCATGCGCCATGCGCTCCGTGCGGCAAATGCGAATGCGGAGATCGTGGTCTACCCGGATGCCGGGCATGCGTTTAACGCCGATTATCGTCCGAGCTATCACGCAGAATCAGCCAAAGATGGCTGGCAGAGAATGCTGGCGTGGTTTAGCCAGTACGGCGGTAAGAAAGCGTAATAAAAAAAGCCCGGTGGCGGCTACGCCTTACCGGGCCTACGCATTATCAAGCCTGACGCAAGTTCTGCGCCGCCTTCACCATGTTCGCCAGCGCCGCGCGCGTCTCCGGCCAGCCGCGGGTTTTCAGTCCGCAGTCCGGGTTCACCCACAGGCGCTCTGCCGGAATACGCTGGGACGCTTTTTTCAGCAGGGCTTCAATCCACTCAACGCTCGGCACGTTCGGGGAGTGAATGTCGTACACGCCCGGCCCGATTTCATTCGGGTAGTCGAACTCTTCAAACGACTCCAGCAGCTCCATGTCTGAACGCGAGGTCTCGATGGTGATCACGTCGGCATCCAGCGCGGCAATCGAATCCATGATGTCGTTAAATTCGCAGTAACACATGTGGGTGTGGATCTGGGTGTCGTCCTTCGCCACCGCGGCGTTAATGCGGAACGCCTCCACGCCCCACTGCAGGTAGGCATCCCAGTCGCTGCGGCGCAGCGGCAGGCCTTCACGCAGGGCCGGCTCGTCAATCTGGATAATGCCAATGCCTGCCGCTTCCAGATCCGCCACTTCATCACGCAGCGCCAGGGCGATCTGTTTGGCGATGGTTTCACGGGTCACGTCTTCACGCGGGAACGACCAGCAGAGAATGGTCACCGGACCGGTGAGCATTCCTTTTACCGGCTTGTCGGTCAGGGACTGGGCGTACTTCGCCCACTCCACGGTGATCGCTTCCGGGCGGCTGACGTCACCGATAACCACCGGCGGCTTCACGCAGCGGGAGCCGTAGCTCTGCACCCAGCCGTTCTGGGTAAAGACGAAGCCGTCCAGGTGCTCGCCAAAATATTCCACCATGTCGTTACGCTCGGCTTCACCGTGCACCAGCACGTCCAGCCCCAGGCGTTCCTGCTCGATAATCGCCTGCTTGATGTGTTCCGCGATGCCGGTGCGGTAGTGATTCGCATCCAGATTGCCCTTCTTGAAGTCCAGACGCAGGCCGCGGATCTCCGTGGTTTGCGGGAAAGAACCGATTGTGGTGGTCGGCCACGCAGGCAGGTTGAAGCGGGCGCGCTGCGCCTCGGCACGCACCTCGTACGGGCTCTGACGCTGGCTGTCCCGGGCGGTGATGGCCGCCAGGCGTTTTTCCACCGCCGGGTTGTGCACGCGCGCCGAGTGACGACGCGCCTGGATCGGAGCGCTCCATTCGGTAATCGCCGTAGTGTCGCCGCTGTTCAGCGCGTCGCGCAGCAGCGTTAGCTCTTCGCATTTTTGCAGGGCGAAGGCAAACCAGCTTTTCACCTCGGCATCCAGACGCGTTTCCACGCTCAGATCGATCGGGCTGTGCAGCAGGGAACAAGATGAGGCCACCCACAGCTCACGTTTGCCGACGATGTCTTTGATTTGTGCATATTTCTCGGTGAGATCGGCGCGCCAGACGTTACGGCCGTTAATCAGCCCGGCGGAAAGCAGCCAGTCCGCTGGCAGGCGCTTGTGCAGCTCCGCCACATCGTCTTTACCGTGTACGAGATCAACGTGCAGGCCCTGGACCGGCAGCGCGGTAATGGTCTTCAGGTTCGGCGTCACGCCTTCAAAATAGGTCGTCAGCAGGAGTTTTACCTGACCGGTGAGCGCGTCATACGCCGGTTTGAAGGCATCGAGCCAATCCTGCGGCAGCTCAAGCACCAGCGCCGGTTCGTCGATTTGCACCCACTGAATGCCGCGTTTGCCCAGCTCACTTAGCACCTGTTTGTAGACCGGCAGAATATCCTTCAGCAGGCTGAGTCGGTCAAACGGCTCGCCCTTTACTTTGCCCAGCCACAGGTACGTTACCGGCCCGAGCAGCACCGGCTTCACCTGGTGGCCCAGCGCCAGCGCTTCGTCCACTTCGTCCAGAAGCTGCGTCCAGGCCAACCTGAACTGCTGGCCTTTGACGAACTCCGGCACCATATAGTGATAGTTGGTGTTAAACCACTTTGTCATTTCCGCCGCTGCCGCTGGCTCCCCCGTTGGCGCGCGGCCACGGCCGATGCGGAACAGAGTATCGATATCTACCGATCCATCTTTGTTCTGATGACGAGCCGGTACGTTGCCAAGCAGCAGGCTGGTCGTCAGAACATGGTCGTACCAGGCGAAATCGCCCACCGGCAGCAGGTCAATGCCCGCCTGTTTTTGCTGCTCCCAGTGGCGGGCGCGCAGCTCGCGTCCTACCGCTAGCAGTTCTTCGCGGATGGCGTTACCCGCCCAGTAGCTTTCTTGCGCTTTTTTCAGCTCGCGGCGCAGGCCAACGCGAGGAAAACCGAGAGTGTGATTGCGGATTGTCATGTTTTCTTCCTCTAATTAATTGTAAATCCTTTGGATTTTGAATTTAGGGAAGGCGGCAAGTTTGCTCATCCCCAGGAGCTTACATGAGTAAGTGACCGGGGTGAGTAAACGCAGCCAACGCACCATAAATTTAAAAGACGAAGGATTTTAGCCGTCCAGATGTTTACACATCCATAATTGGCAGTTACTGTATATTCCTCAAGCGCAAAATGTTCATGGCGAAGTGAAGGACTTTCATGATCGAGATTAAACACCTGAAAACGCTACAAGCGTTGCGGAACTGCGGTTCGCTCGCGGCGGCTGCGGCCACGCTGCACCAGACCCAGTCCGCCCTTTCTCACCAGTTCAGCGATCTAGAACAACGCCTCGGCTTCCGTCTTTTTGTGCGTAAGAGCCAGCCCCTGCGCTTTACGCCTCAGGGTGAAATTCTTCTTCAGCTGGCGAATCAGGTACTGCCGCAAATCGCCAGCGCGCTGCAGGCGTGTAACGAACCGCAGCAGACCAAGCTGCGTATCGCCATTGAGTGCCACAGCTGTATTCAGTGGCTGACCCCCGCGCTTGAGAACTTCCGTCAGAAGTGGCCGCAGGTGGAGATGGACTTCAAATCCGGCGTGACCTTTGACCCGCAGCCGTCGCTGCAGCAGGGCGAGCTGGACCTGGTGATGACCTCTGACATCCTGCCGCGCAGCGGCCTGCACTATTCGCCGATGTTTGATTATGAAGTGCGCCTGGTGCTGGCGCCGGACCACCCGCTGGCCGCCAAAACGCGCATCACGCCGGAAGACCTGGCGACGGAAACGCTGCTGATTTATCCGGTCCAGCGCAGTCGTCTGGATATCTGGCGCCATTTCCTGCAGCCAGCAGGCATTAGCCCGCAGCTGAAAAGCGTGGATAACACCCTGCTGCTGATTCAGATGGTGGCGGCCAGAATGGGTATCGCGGCGCTGCCGCACTGGGTGGTGGAGAGTTTTGAACGCCAGGGTCTGGTGCAGACCAAAACCCTGGGTGAAGGACTGTGGAGCCGACTGTACGCCGCCGTGCGCGATGGCGAGCAGCGTCAGCCGATTACGGAGGCGTTTATTCGCTCAGCGCGGAACCACGCGTGCGACCATCTTCCATTTGTGCGGAGCGCGGAGCGACCCATCGGCGATGGACCCACAGCGAAGCCAGGATCACAGCTCCCCCAATAATAAAGCTCGGCCAGTGCGGCTGTTGCTGCCAGATGGCGAGATTGACCAGCAGCCCTGCCGGGACATGCACGTTGTTCATGATCCCCAGCGTACCGGCGTCTACCTGCGTAGCGCCGTAGTTCCACATGAAGTACCCCAGCCCTGACGCCACTACGCCCAGCCAGACCAGAACGCCCCACTGCACGGCGGTGGTCGGCAGCTTTTGCGGATTACCGAGCATAAACCACGCCGCTACCGCGACAATCGCGGCGCCCATATAGAACCAGGCAAACGCGTTATGCTGCGGCATCGGACGGGTTTCCATCAGGCGTTTGTAGCCCACCATGCCGATGGCGAAACTGATGTTGGCGAGCTGGACGAACATCAGCCCGGTCCAGAAATGATCGCTGACTTTGTCATAGCGAATAATCGCCGCGCCGATCACCGCCAGCGCGGCGCTCAGCAGGTATCCCCAGCGCAGGCGGCGTCTGCTGAGCAGGTCGTAAATCAGCGTGATATAGAGCGGCGTCAGCACGGTAAAGAGCAGGAACTCGGAGACGGACAGGTAGACGTAGGCCCGGAAGCTGAACAGATACATGATGCCGAGCTGCATCGCCCCCACCAGCATATACAGCACAATCGTTTTCAGCGATTGCCCGCGCGTGCGCAGAAACGGCAGGAACACCAGCGCCGCCAGCCCCACGCGCATCAGCACCGAGAAGTAGCTGTCGACCGAACCGGCAAGGTATTCGCCAATCAGGCTAAAGGAGAAGGCCCACAGGATAGTGGTGATGATGAGTAGCGCCACAATGCTTGTCTCTCAGAAAGAAGGAGAAGCATTGTAGCGAACTCTTTAGTTGACAACTGAGCAATAAACAACCGAATGAAGATTATTCAAGGAACAGTTTGCGCAGATACTTCGGTACCGCGTTGTCAGCGTTAGAACCAATCACTTCCAGCTCAGGGTGCAGATCCTTCAGACGCTGGTGCGCGTTCTGCATGATGCAGCCCTTGCCCGCCATCGACAGCATCTCGGCGTCGTTCATGCCGTCACCGAAGGCGATACAGTCTTTCAGCCCGAAGCCCAGGCGTTTCGCAACCGCTTCCAGCGCGTGACCTTTGGAAACGCCACCCGCCATTACTTCCAGACAGGTCAGGGTTGAGAAGCTCACGTTGACGCGATCGCCCCAGCGGGCGTTGATCGCCTGTTCCAGCGGGAGCAGCTCTTCGTGGCTGTCACAGGTAAAGAACACCTTGCTGATCCCTTCCGGCTCCAGCAGGCCCGGTTCGTAAAGGGAGTAGTTGAATACCGCTTCCTTGAAGAAACGCATTTCATCCGGACGGTGGCGGTTCATAAACCAGTCGTCGTCGCGGTAAACGTTAGTAACGATAGCCGGGTTGTTATGCACCACGCCGAACAGATCGGCGGCAATATCGCGATCCAGATTGTGGGTAAAGATCAGGTTGCCGTCGGTATCATGCACGCGCGCACCGTTAGAGGTGATCATGTACGATTTGATCTCAAGATTATCGCGGATCTGCCCCACGTCCACGTGGTGGCGGCCGGTGGCGAACACAAAGTTCACGCCACGGGCAGTCAGGAGTTTTAAGGTCTCTTTCGCGTAAGGCGACAGGGTGTGGTCGGGGGAAAGCAGCGTGCCATCTAAATCAGATGCAACAACCTGGTACATAGGGATTTCAACCTCTGGTGGAAAACAAGAATCAATTATGCCTGTTGAAAAATTCAACAATGGCGTTGAGCGCGACTGAGCGCATAGCGTCCTTTTCAAAAAGGATCTCATGGAACGCGCCGTTAATGACCAGCGGTTTACCCCCTTCACAAGGGTGACCGGCTGCAGCGCGCAGTTCACAATAGCGGTCATGCATGCGGTTATCCACCACACGCTCTTCTTCCGCCTGGATCAGAAGCGTCGGCGTGTCATCATCGCCTACGCCCGCCAGCACCTGCTCACCGGCCAGAATCCCCTCCCGCACCCAGTGCCAGGTTGGGCCGCCGACGCGCAAGCGCGGTTCATCGGCATAAAAGCGCAGGTTACGACGATAGCGCTGCCGGCTGTGAGTTAAGACGTTGATGGCGAACGGCAGCGCGCGCCAGCGTCCTGTGCCAATGGCATAACCTTCACGAATGCGCTGATGGCCCTCAGCCCAGTCAAGAAGATGGCGCACCATCCAGTCAGGAAAACGGATGACGATACCGTACATCGGCGCGGTGAGCGCAATGGCGTCGCACTGGTGCGCGTAACGCTGCAAAAACAGCGTCGAAATGGCGCCGCCCATGGAGTGCGCAAGAATATACCGCTTGCGCCAGGGGCCGGGCTGAACGTCCTGCTGCCAGAACGCGGCAAAATCGTCGACGTAATCGCTGAAGCGATCGACGTGCCCACGGTGCGTGTCCGGCAGCATACGTCCGGACAGCCCCTGTCCACGATGGTCGATGATCAGGACATCGAACCCCATATGGACCAGGTCATAGGCCAGCTCGGCGTATTTAACGTAGCTTTCAATACGCCCAGGGCAGACCACAATCACCCGGTCATTTTTTTCATTTCGGAAACGAACGAAACGCACCGGGACGCCCCCGACGCCCGTAAACTCATCTTCCTCACGCTGCCGCCAGAAATCGGTCAGCGGCCCCATAGAGAAAGCAGCAAAAGCGTTTTCTCGTGTTTCCCAGTCCTTTTTCTGCTGAAACATTGGGTTTCCACTCACGTAATCCAGGGAATATCGTTTTTTTCGTCACCGGCCACAAAATGACTCAATAATAGCGTATTGTGGCATAAAAATAGACGGTTCGGGAGCTTCAAATGACCTTCGAATGGTGGTTCGCCTACCTGCTGACATCCATTATCCTCAGCCTTTCTCCGGGTTCGGGTGCTATTAACACCATGACCACTTCCATCAACCACGGCTACCGCGGTGCGGCGGCGTCGATTGCCGGTTTGCAGACCGGGCTGGGCATTCATATTGTGCTGGTCGGGATCGGTCTTGGAACTCTGTTCTCCCGCTCCGTGCTGGCCTTTGAGGTGCTGAAATGGGCCGGGGCAGCGTATCTGATTTGGCTCGGCATCCAGCAGTGGCGCGCGGCAGGCTCCATCAACCTGAATACGCTGGCCCAGACGCAAAACCGCGGCCATCTGTTTAAGCGCGCAGTGTTCGTCAACCTGACCAACCCGAAGAGCATCGTTTTCCTCGCCGCGCTGTTCCCGCAGTTTATCGTGCCGCACCAGCCCCAGGTGATGCAGTACGTGGTGCTGGGCGCGACCACCATTATCGTCGATATCATCGTGATGATTGGTTACGCGACGCTGGCGCAGCGAATTGCGGCGTGGATTAAAGGGCCTAAGCAGATGAAGGCCCTGAATAAAGTCTTTGGCTCGCTGTTTATGCTGGTTGGCGCGCTGCTTGCGTCAGCGCGTCACGCTTAGCGAGAAATGATGAGATGAATGCCGAAGCCGGCGAACAGCGCGCCGGCGAAGCCGTCAATCCACTTCGCAATACGCTGGTAGCCGCGGCGCATCGCCGGTAAGGCAAACAGGCTGGCCACGATGGTAAACCAGGCAAAGGTTTCAACGACGATCAGCAGGAAGATGCCCCAGCGTGCGCCCGCGCCGACGCTATCGCCGACAAACAGCGAGAACACCGAGCCGAAATAGATAATGGCTTTCGGGTTCGCCAGATTGGTCAGCAGCCCTTTTACAAAGCTGCGGCCGCCCGTTGCCAGCTCCACCTTTGGCTCTTCCGGCTTTTTCTCTTCTTTCTTCAGCGCCCCGCGCAGCATCTGGTAGCCCATCCAGCACAGGTACAGACCGCCGCCGACCATAATGATGTTATGCAGCCAGGCCATCTTCGCCAGGATAAGGTTCAGACCGAGGAGCGCAACGGCCGCCCAGACCATAACGCCCATGGTGATACCGAGCACGCCCATCATCGCCTCTTTGCGGGAGCGGCTGACGGCCGTTTGTGATACGAAGAAA
This sequence comes from Enterobacter sp. DC1, assembly GCF_000568075.1. Lineage (NCBI taxonomy): Bacteria > Pseudomonadati > Pseudomonadota > Gammaproteobacteria > Enterobacterales > Enterobacteriaceae > Enterobacter > Enterobacter sp. DC1. The sequence continues at coordinate 54,982 of NZ_AZUA01000012.1, read as the reverse complement.
AAGTCCGGGCCGGGGCTCATCAGCGCAACGATGTGCACTAACGCCACGGTGAGAAATAGCATCAACATAATTAACTCGCGGGGAAATAATTTAGTGAGTCATCATCCTGGCACTTTTTCGCCCGGCTGACTACTCCTCATCATCACCATCGGCGTGAGAGCGGATGAGCGCCATAAACTCTTTACCGAAGCGCTCCAGCTTGCGTGTCCCCACGCCGTTGACGCTGAGCATTTCGCTGGCGCTGAGCGGCATCTGTTCGGCCATCTCGATCAGCGTCGCGTCGTTGAACACCACGTAAGGCGGGATGTTTTCTTCGTCGGCGATGGCTTTACGCAGCTTGCGCAGTTTGGCGAACAGCTTGCGATCGTAGTTGCCGCCGTAGGATTTCTGCATCACGCGTGGCTTCAGGGCGATGACGCGCGGCACGGCGAGCTTGAGCTCAACATCACCGCGCAGGACCGGACGCGCCGCCTCGGTCAGCTGCAGGGCGGAGTGCTGGGCAATGTTCTGCGTGGCGAAGCCGAGGTGGATCAGCTGGCGAATGATGCTCACCCAGTGCTCGTGGCTCTGCTCCTTGCCAATACCGTAGACCGGCAGCTTGTCGTGCCCCATATCGCGGATACGCTGGTTATTGGCGCCGCGCAGCACCTCCACCACGTAGCCCATCCCGAAGCGTTGATTCACACGGTAAATGGTCGAAAGCGCCTTACGCGCGTCCATCAGGCCATCGTACTGCTTTGGCGGATCGAGGCAGATATCGCAGTTGCCGCACGGCTCCTGGCGCCCTTCACCAAAGTAGTTGAGCAGCACCAGACGACGGCAGGTTTGCGCTTCGGCAAACGCCCCCATCGCGTTGAGCTTGTGGCGCTCAATATCCTGCAGCTGTCCCTGCGGCTTCTCTTCCAGACAGCGGCGCAGCCACGCCATATCAGCCGGATCGTAAAACAGCATCGCTTCCGCAGGCAGCCCGTCACGCCCGGCGCGACCGGTTTCCTGATAGTAAGATTCGATATTGCGCGGGATGTCGAAATGCACCACAAAGCGCACGTTGGGCTTGTTAATGCCCATTCCGAACGCCACCGTCGCGACGACGATTTGCAGGTCGTCACGCTGGAATTTTTCCTGCACGTCGGCGCGGATGTGGTTCTCTAACCCGGCATGATACGCGGCGGCGCTAAAGCCGCGGTTTTGCAGACGCGCGGCGGTGTCTTCCACCTTAGCACGGCTGTTACAGTAGATGATGCCGGACTTGCCGCGCTGCTCCTGGACGTAGCGCAAGAGCTGATCCAGCGGCTTGAACTTTTCCATCAGCATATAGCGGATGTTTGGGCGGTCGAAGCTGCTGACCTGAATATAGGGGTCGTTCAGCCCGAGCAGGCGAACGATATCCAGCCGCGTGGTGTCATCCGCCGTCGCGGTAAGCGCCATAAACGGCAGCTCGGGGAAGCGCTGACGCAGCTGGCCGAGGGCAGCGTATTCCGGGCGGAAATCGTGTCCCCACTGGGAAATACAGTGCGCTTCATCCACCGCCAGCAGCACCGGGTTCCAGTGCGCCAGGTGATCGAGGAAGTTATCCAGCATCAGCCGCTCCGGCGCGATATACAGCAGGCGGATCTGCCCGGTGCGACACCCGGCCATCACCTCCTGCTGCTGCTCCCGGGTTTGCGTGGAGTTAAGACAGGCTGCCGCCACGCCGTTGGCGAGCAGCTGGTCAACCTGGTCTTTCATCAGGGAAATGAGGGGGGATACCACGACCGTCAGGCCGTTAAGCACCAGCGCGGGCACCTGATAACAGAGGGACTTACCGCCGCCGGTCGGCATCACCACCAGGCAATCACGACCTTCCAGCACCGTTTCAATGATGGTTTCCTGGCCGGGGCGGAACTGCTGGTAGCCAAAGGTTTCATGCAAAACCTGTTTAGCCAGCGACTCCTGATTCAATACTTCCGCCTGCGCCACGTTAACCCCATATGCCAGAAATGAAACAGGCGCTATTTTCAGCGCCTGAGAGAGAAACTTCAACGTTTAACGCAAAAACATTCGAACAGCCTAGAGAATATCGTTCAGCATCACGCCCACGCCGACGCGGGTCTGGTTGAAGTTGTAATCGATAAGCGACTCGCCGTAACCGCTGTACACCTGAGTATAGATGCGGACATGCTTCGTCATTGGATAGCTTAAGCCCACTTCCGCACCGCCGTAGCCGGTGTTCCAGTTGTACTGGCCTTTGGCGCTGAGCACGGCATCACCCAACTGATAGCCGACTTTGAGCTGGTAGTAGCCCATATATTTGGTGATATCCGGGTTGTCATCGGTTTCGCCCACCACATACCACGGCTTCACTTCCACCATCCAGTTACCGTTCTGCGCCATCAGACGCGTATAGGCACGGTTCCAGCTGCGCGAGGTAGGGTCAGAGCGACCGTTGGAATCGTGGTTAAAGCCCACTTCGACGTCACGCAGCGTCCAGCCCGCGAACTCATAATCCGTAGCAAAACCGAGGAACAGCTGCGGCTCATAGTTGGTTTCACGGAACGGCGAGGACTCTCCGCTGTTAGAGAGCTGCCACCAGGATTTCTGCGTGTAAGACGCCCCGAGCACCGAGTTCGGCCCCAGAATACCGCGCCAGAACGGGAACGCGAGGCTGAGCTGGAACTTCACCTCATCTTTACGCGCATTATCAGACCAGTTATAGGAGCTTATCGCCTCTTTGTTGAGATCGCTGGTCTGGGTATAAATCACGTAGTTGGTGTCATACGGGTAGAGCGTGAACGGATTGTCATGCTCCTGAAGAAGGTTCGCGATAATGCTACCGTGAACGGCAGGTTTATCATGCACCTCTTTGATCGTCGCTTCCTGCGCATATGCTGTGAGGGGCAGCGCAACCGCCGCCAGTAACCATGCCAGATACGTCCGCATCGGTGGTGTTCTCCTGCAAAAGAGTAAAATTAGCTAAATAGTTATGTGGCGGACATTCTACAGACTTCTGCGACAACTGCTGCATCCTCGTTTCTGAAAGTGGAATTCCTTGTTGCTGAGGCATAAAATCAACATTTCATTAACAATAAGGATGTGATGCCTCATGTCAGCCATGCTTACCGCCGAAGAAGTGTTAAAACTCGTGGGCGAGATTTTTGTTTACCATATGCCGTTTAACCGCGCGCTGGGACTGGAGCTGGAGCGTTACGAGAAAGATTTTGCCCAGCTGAGCTTCAACAACCAGCCGATGATGGTAGGTAACTGGGCGCAAAGTATTTTGCACGGCGGCGTGATTGCCTCCGCGCTGGACGTGGCGGCAGGTCTGGTCTGCGTGGGCAGCACGCTGACCCGCCATGACACCATCAACGAAGACGAACTCCGCCAGCGCCTGGCGCGCATGGGCACCATTGATTTGCGCGTCGACTATCTTCGCCCGGGGCGCGGAAATCGCTTTACCTGTACCAGCAGCCTGCTGCGCGCGGGAAATAAAGTTGCCGTGGCGCGCGTTGAGTTACACAACGAAGAACAGGTGTATATCGCCAGCGCAACCGCCACTTATATGGTGGGTTGAGGCAGCAAAATCGGGTAAAATTAATTCACTTCTTTGTAACGGATTTTCCCGATGGATGCTAAACAGACGCGGCAGGGCGTTTTACTCGCCCTTGCCGCTTATTTTATTTGGGGTATCGCCCCGGCGTATTTCAAGCTTATCGCCTACGTTCCGGCCGATGAGATCCTGACTCACCGCGTTATCTGGTCATTCTTCTTTATGATTGCGCTGATGAGCCTCAGCCGTCAGTGGTCGGGCGTCAAAACGCTGCTGCAAACCCCGAAAAAGATTTTCCTGCTGGCGCTGTCAGCGGTGCTGATTGGCGGCAACTGGCTGCTGTTTATCTGGGCGGTGAATAACCATCACATGCTCGAAGCGAGCCTGGGGTACTTCATTAACCCGCTGGTGAACATCGTGCTGGGGATGATTTTCCTCGGCGAGCGTTTCCGCCGGATGCAGTGGGTGGCGGTGATTCTGGCCTTCTGCGGCGTGCTGGTGCAGCTCTGGACCTTCGGCTCGCTGCCGATTATTGCCCTCGGCCTGGCGTTCAGCTTTGCCTTCTACGGCCTGGTGCGTAAGAAGATTGCGGTGGAAGCGCAGACGGGGATGCTGTTTGAAACCCTGTGGCTGCTGCCCGTGGCGGCGATTTATCTCTTCGGCATCGCCGACAGCGCCACCAGCCATATGGGCAGCAACCCGTGGTCGCTGAATCTGATGCTGATGGCGGCGGGCGTGGTGACCACCATTCCTCTGCTGTGCTTCACCGGTGCCGCGACGCGTCTGCGTCTCTCCACGCTGGGCTTCTTCCAGTACATTGGCCCGACGCTGATGTTCCTGCTGGCGGTGGTGTTTTACGGCGAGGTGCCGGGGGCGGATAAGATGGTGACGTTCGCCTTTATCTGGGTAGCTCTGGCGATTTTCGTCGCCGATGCGATTTATACCCAGCGCAGGGTGCGCAAAGGGCTGTGATGTTGCCCTAACCCTCTCCCACAGGGAGAGGGAATTCGATCGTAGGGCGGGTAAGCGCAGCGCCACCCGCCAGATTTTTACAGCCAGTTACGACGCTTAAAGTACAGATACGGCGCCAGCCCCGCGAGGATCATAAAGATAATCGCCCCCGGGTAGCCAAAGCTCCACTTCAGCTCCGGCATAAACTCAAAGTTCATCCCGTAGCTGGACGCCACCAGCGTCGGCGGCAGGAACACCACGGACACCACCGAGAAGATCTTGATGATGCGGTTCTGCTCGATGTTGATAAAGCCCATCGCCGCCTGCATCAGGAAGTTCACCTTCTGGAACAGAGATTCGTTGTGCGGCAGCAGGGATTCGATATCTCGTAAGATCTCACGCGCCTGCTCCAGCTGACCGCCCGGCAGACGCGCCTTGCGCACCAGGAAGTTCAGCGCGCGCTGGGTATCCATCAGACACAAACGCACCTTCCAGCCGATATCTTCCAGCTCCGCCAGCGTGGAGAGCGCTTCGTCGTACTCATCGCCCTGATGGCCTTCCATGATCACGCGGCTCAGCTTTTCCAGATCGCTGTAGATGTTTTCAATTTCGTCCGCCAGCTGTTCAATTTTGGTCTCGAACAGATCGAGCAGCAGCTCGTAAGCGTTACCGTCCACCATTGCCTGGCTGCGGGCGCGCATACGGTAGAGGCGGAATGCCGGCAGCTCGCGCTCGCGCAGGGTAAACAGACGGCCGTCGCGAATGGTAAACGCCACGGTGGAGTTACCCGCGTGGTCTTCCGCATCTTCAAAGAAGAAGAAGGAGTGAATGTGCAAACCGTCTTCGTCTTCAAAAAAACGCGCGGATGCTTCGATGTCTTCCAGTTCCGGGCGGGTTGCCAGGCTTTGCCCCAGTTCAGATTGTACGCGAAGGCGTTCATCGTCGTCCGGCTCGACCAGATCCACCCATACGGCATCAATGAGGGGCTGTGACTCTTCGGCTTCAAGCCGAGTCAGTCGGTTATTTTCGAGTTGAAATGCGCTCAACATGACCGGGACTCCCAATGCAAAAAATATCGGACAGTTCGGTGGGCACACAGAAACAAATTGGGTTTCAGACCATTAAACAGCCTGACTCAGCGCGACGGGAATAATGCAGGTCGCTGACAACCACTAAGGCCATCAGCAAGAGGAGATAGCCTTAGGAGTTGTTCCTGGATGACAGGGAATTGAGCCAGTATCTACTGGGTGTGTCCAAGGCGAATGTCCTCTTAGCGTAATCGTGCGCGCATGTTACGCCAGCTATAACTGTGGCGTCAACACGCAACGGAACGCTGAAGGGCATTAATTGACCTTCACTGTATAAGGCTAGCAGATTATTACAAAATAATTATATTTTTCTGAATGTTAGACTGTTTCCAGCTTCGCATAGGCCGCCACCAGCCATTTGATCCCCTGCCCCTGGAACGCTACCTGCAGGCGGCTGTGTTCGCCGCTGCCTTCCAGATTCACAATGGTACCTTCGCCAAACTTCGAATGGCGCACGCGCTGGCCCAGCTTGTAGCCGGTGTCGGTTTCCGCAATCGGCGAGCCCATGCGCTGATGGCTGACCGGACGGCTGATGCTCGCCCGCAGACGCACCTCTTCTACGCACTCTTCCGGCAGTTCGCCGATGAAGCGCGATGGACGGTGATAAACCTCTTTACCGTACAGGCGGCGGGTTTCGGCGTAGGTCAGCGTCAGCTTTTGCATCGCGCGCGTCACGCCCACGTAGGCCAGACGACGCTCCTCTTCCAGACGGCCGCCCTCATCCAGCGACATCTGGCTCGGGAACATCCCCTCTTCCATCCCGACGATAAACACCTGCGGGAACTCCAGCCCTTTGGCGGAGTGCAGGGTCATCAGCTGAACCGCATCCTGCCAGGTGTCCGCCTGCCCTTCTCCCGCTTCAAGCGCGGCGTGGGACAGAAACGCCTGCAGCGGCATCAGGTCTTCGTCTTCTTCGTTGTAGCTGAACTGGCGCGTTGCCGTGACCAGTTCCTCTAAGTTCTCAATACGGGTCTGGCCCTTCTCGCCTTTCTCCTGCTCGTACATGGTTCGCAGGCCGGAGTCTTTAATCACCCGGTCGGTTTGCACGTGCAGCGGCATATCGGCTGTTTCCTGCGCCAGGGCGTCAATCAGTTCGAGGAAGCGCTGTAACGCGCTGGCGGCACGTCCGGCGAGGGCTTTTTCCTGCAGCAGCTCGCGGCACGCCTGCCACAGCGTCAGCTGGCGATCGCGCGAGGCCTGACGCACAACGTCCAGCGTGCGGTCGCCAATCCCGCGGGTCGGCGTGTTCACCACGCGTTCAAACGCCGCGTCGTCGTTACGGTTCGCAATGAGGCGCAGATACGACAGCGCATCTTTGATCTCCTGACGCTCGAAGAATCGCATGCCGCCATAAATGCGGTACGGCATGCTCACCTGCAGGAGCGCCTCTTCCAGCACGCGCGACTGGGCGTTGCTGCGGTAGAGAATGGCACACTGCTCCAGCGGGCCGCCGTTGTCCTGCCAGGTTTTGATGCGGTTCACCACGAAGCGGGCTTCGTCGAGCTCGTTGAAGGCGCAGTAAATGGAAATCGGTTCGCCGTCGACGCCGTCGGTCCACAGCTTTTTACCCAGACGCCCGTTGTTGTTTTCAATCAGGGCGTTGGCCGCGCTCAGGATGTTGCTGGTTGAACGGTAGTTCTGCTCCAGACGGATGGTTTCCGCGCCGGGGAAATCGTTGAGGAAGCGCTGGATATTCTCCACCTGCGCCCCGCGCCAGCCGTAAATCGACTGGTCATCATCACCCACGATCATCACCTTGCCGGTATCACCGGCCAGCAGGCGGATCCACGCGTACTGGATGTTGTTGGTATCCTGGAATTCGTCCACCAGGATATTGGTGAAGCGTTCACGGTAGTGCTGCAGGATGTGCGGCTTGTTGAGCCACAGCTCGTGGGCGCGCAGCAGCAGCTCGGCGAAATCCACCAGACCGGCGCGATCGCACGCTTCCTGATAGGCCTTGTAGACGTTCTGCCAGGTCTGCTCGACCGGGTTGCCGAAGCTCTGAATGTGGTGTGGGCGCAGCCCCTCGTCCTTCTGGCCGTTGATGTACCACATCGCCTGACGCGGCGGCCACTGCTTCTCGTCAAGGTTCATCGCCTTGATCAGGCGCTTCAGCAAGCGGAGCTGGTCTTCGCTGTCGAGGATCTGGAAATCCTGCGGCAGGTTGGCGTCCATATGGTGCGCGCGCAGCAGGCGGTGCGCCAGGCCGTGGAAGGTGCCGACCCACATGCCGCCCTGGCTGGTGCCCATCAGCTGAGCGATACGGTGGCGCATCTCTGCCGCCGCCTTGTTGGTAAACGTCACCGCCATGATGGAGTACGGGGAGCAGTTTTCCACGCTCTGCAGCCAGGCGATACGGTGAACCAGCACGCGCGTCTTACCACTGCCCGCCCCAGCCAGCACCAGCATGTTGGTGCGCGAGGCGGCAACCGCGTCACGCTGTTTGTCATTAAGGCTGTCGAGCAGGTAAGAAACGTCCATTGGCACCGTCACATAGTATTCAGGAACACAGCGAAGCGCCCGGTGGCGCTTCGCTTACCGGGCCTACAACTGCAAACCCCTGGTAATTTATACAATATTACTGGTGATTATATCAGCGTCGTGAGGGATGCCAACCGTGAAATTTCCACGTGCGGCAGAAGACGGCTGTCGGTTGCGGTCATCAGCTCCGCATTTTCCGGCTTGATCCAGCAGGCCTGCATGCCGCAGCGGATAGCCCCGGCCACGTCCGTGGTCAGGTCATCCCCCACGTGCAGAATGTTACCCAGCGGCAGGTTAAGCTTTTCCGCCGCCAGATGGTACATATCGCTGAACGGCTTCGCGCGCCCGTGAGGGCCTGCGCGCAGCACAAACTCAAAGTAATCGCTCAGGCCAAACAGCTCGGGCTGGGCATTGCCGTTGGTGATGGCCACCAGCGGCCACTTTTCGGCAAGCTTCGCCAGCGTCTCGTGAGTCTCCTGCGGAACGTCGATACGGCTGCGCCATTTGGCAAAGTTTTCCATGGCCGCTTCGGCCCCGATGGCCGAGTCCTGCGCGCTCAGACCGGCATTAAGCATCGCCTGCTCAACCGCACGACGACGCCATTCGGTCACGTCGTGGTAAATGTCCGGCTCGGTCTCACGCAGGGACTGACGCAGCTTCTGAAAGTCCTTGTTCTGTATCGCTTTCAGCGCGGGATGGTAGTTCTGCACAAACGCCAGCGACTCCTGCTCGGTACGCAGGATCACCTCGCGGTTGTCATAAAGGGTGTCATCAAGGTCAAACGTCAGGGCTGAGATCTGACCAAGTGGGCGGTAAAAACGCATTATTTCCCCCGTTTGGCGCGTGGATGCGCCGCGTCATACACCGAGGCAAGGTGTTGGAAGTCTAAGTGGGTATAGATTTGAGTGGTCGACAGATTTGCGTGGCCAAGCAGTTCCTGCACGCCGCGCAGATCGCCGCTCGACTCAAGCATGTGTGTCGCAAAGGAGTGGCGCAGCTTGTGCGGGTGAACGTGGCTGTTCAGCCCCTGCTTAATGCCCCACTCCGCAAAGCGCTTCTGGACGTTACGCGCCGAGATCCGTTTGCCGAGCTTCGACAGGAACAGCGCATCCTCTTCGCTGCCAAACAGCCCGCGCAGGTCAAGCCAGTGCTCAATCCAGGAAACCGCATTGCGGCCAATCGGCAGGCGGCGCTCTTTGCTGCCCTTGCCCATCACCCACACTTCACCGGACTCCAGATCGAGGTGTTTGATATCAAGATTAACCAGCTCGGACAGACGCAGCCCGGCACCGTACATCACCTCCAGCATCGCGCGGTCGCGCACGGCGAGCGGATCGTTAAGGTCGATATCCAGCAGGCGGTTTACGTCGTCAACGTCGATATTTTTAGGCAGATGACGCGGCGCTTTCGGCGTGGCGATCCCCTTTGCCGGGTTGGCTTTTAAGCCCCCCTGACTGACCAGCCAGTCGAAGAAACTGCGCAGCGCTGAGAGCCTGAGCGCCAGGCTCGCCGGGCTGAGATTTTTTTTACGGCTACGCACGACGAACCCGCGTACCGTCGCAGCGTCACATTGTTGCCAGCTTTTCAGGCCGATTTCGTCGGCAATCTGCATGATGGCATCAAGCTGACGCTGGTAGTTGAGCAGGGTAATGGGGCTAAGCTGACGCTCCACGCCCAGATAGCGCAGAAAGCGCGAAACGTCAGTGGCGAGCAGTCCGTCCGTCATACGCGCTCAATCCAGCGCTCCAGCAGCTCGGGCAGCATCAGGGCGATCTCCTGCAGCAGGTGCGTGGCTTGCCCCTGCTCATAGTGATGCGCGTCGCGGCTGGTAAATAACATGACACCCAGATCGCCATCGCGCCCCATCAGCGACATCGCTACCGAGCCAATCGCTTTGGCTTCCGGTAATACCACCAGCAGCTCAGGCCCGTTCAGCGGCCCCAGATAGTGGTGCTGATGGCCCAGACGCTGAATGCGCAGCGGTTCAAACGCCTGACGGCTGAGCGCCAGATGGGTAAACCCCGACGGCGCGCCAATGCGCCAGCGGTCAGGAAACAGACGAATCGTTGCGCCCGCCAGCCCCAGCTCCCGGGCCCAGCGGTGGAAGCGGCTGAGAAACTCGTCAAGGCTGTGCGCCGACGCCAGACGCGCCTGCAGGTGCAGCAGACGATAGAACAGGCTTTCGTTGGTGCTGGCCTGCTCCATCAGCAGCGTCATGTTCTCTTCAAGCTGATTGATGTGGTTGCGCGAGCGCGCCATGTGCCATTCGACCAGCGACACGGTCCCGCGAACCGGATGCGGCACGCGCATCTCTTCGACGACGCGTGCATTGCGAATAAAAAACTCAGGATTGCGCAGCAGATAATCAACAACAGCTCTGTCGTCCAGTTCCGTCACTGTTTCCTGCAGTTCTTCCCCTGGTTGTTTCATAGATGGATAAACCCGTCATAGACATGTGCCGCCGGGCCAGTCATATACAGTGGATGACCCGGTCCTTTCCAGGCGATATCAAGCCGACCGCCCGGTAACTCCACGCGAACCTCTTCTGCCAGTAACCCCTGAGAGATGCCAACGGCCACCGCAGCACAGGCACCGCTTCCGCAGGCCTGAGTCTCGCCCGCACCGCGCTCGTAAACCCGCAGGCGAATGTGCTCGCGCTTCACCACCTGCATAAAGCCGATGTTCGCGCGCTCCGGGAAACGTTCGTGGCTTTCCAGCACCGGGCCGAGCGTTTCGACCGCGGCGGTTTCCACATCATCAACCTGAATCACGCAGTGAGGGTTACCCATTGAGACGACGCCGCACAATACTGTCTGCTCGGCCGCACGCATAATATAGGTCTTTTCCGCTTTGTTTGCGCGAAACGGCACGACGGAGGGCTCGAAGTTAGGCTCGCCCATGTTCACGCGCACCAGCTCATCATCGGTGACGCTTAGCACCATGCGGCCATTGGCCGTGCTGACGCGAATATCACGCTTGTTGGTCAGCCCTTTCAGGCGGACAAAACGGGCAAAACAGCGCGCGCCGTTGCCGCACTGGTTAACTTCGCTGCCGTCCGCGTTAAAAATACGGTAGTGGAAATCGAGGTCGGGATCGTACGGTGGCTCGACCACCAGCAGCTGATCGAACCCCACGCCCAGATGCCGATCCGCCAGGCGACGGATCAGTTCCGGGGAGAAAAACACATTCTGCGTTACCGCGTCGACGACCATAAAATCGTTGCCAAGGCCATGCATTTTAGAGAACTGCATCATTTGCTCCATTGCGCGGGTACAGAACGTTGTCGTCAGAGATTAACCTGAGTCGGGCCGCCGTTGTCGCCACGATCGTTAGTATTTGGCGTGGTAGACTCAATGCCGCTTTGCACGGGTTTCGTCGGCGGCGGCGCGGTTTTATCCGCAGGTGGGAAGTACAGTGGTCCCTTCAGTCCGCAGCCAGTCAGGCTAAACAGCGTGATGAGAACGGCAAGCGTTCGGAAAACGTTTTTCATTATAAAGTTGCCCGTAAGTTCAAATCTGTTTCTATCATCGCAGGAGAAGACACAAAAGCAAGAGTTTGCCGCTTTCCTGCAACGGGAATTATTTAGGGTTATACTGCCGGCATCACGAAAAACAGGAACAAAACCATGAACGACAGTGAATTCCATCGCCTTGCCGACAACCTGTGGATGACCATCGAAGAGCGTCTTGACGACTGGGACGGCGACAGCGATATCGATTGTGAAATCAACGGCGGCATTCTGACCCTGAGCTTCGAAAATGGCAGCAAAATTATTATTAACCGCCAGGAGCCGCTTCACCAGGTGTGGCTGGCCGCGAAACAGGGCGGCTATCATTTCGATCTGAAAGACGGGGAATGGGTTTGCGACCGCAGCGGCGTACCGTTCTGGGATCTGCTGGAACAGGCGGCGACCGCGCAGGCGGGTGAGGCTGTGAGTTTCAGATAGTTTTGTTGCCCGGTGGCGGCTACGCCTTACCGGGCCTACAACATCTCGGACCGTAGGCCGGGTAAGCGTCAGTGCCACCCGGCGAAAAGGCTCAGGAGAAATACTGCTGCAACAGCGGAGCGGTTTCCTGATTGGCAGGTGCGGCAGGCGTTACGGCCTGGGTGCGGAACGGGATCACCTGCGTACGACCATCGACGTTCACAATCTGGTAGAACTGCGGCAGGTTAAAGTTGATAAAGCTTGAGCCGTAGGTGAAACGGTCATGCGAAGAGGAGTAGAAGCGGCTGACGTCGCGCACCAGCTCCTCTTTACTGCCTTCACAGTGGTGATACACCTCGGCGCGGTTGGTCTCATCCAGAATGTAGATGTTGAACCCGGCATCGTCGCCCGACTCTTCAAAGAAGAACTGGATAATCCCTTCGCTGGCGAATCCGTCCACCACCTGCGGGAGCTTAACGTGGTTAGTTTCCACCTGCACCGACAGGCCATGCAGCTTGTTGTGTGAAATCGCGCCGTAGAACTCGATGGCGTTTTCCAGCTTCTGTACCGACACGTTCAGGCGTTCGAAGAACAGGCCCCAGGTCTGGCCGGAGACGCGCAGCGCTTTAAAGCGTCCGGTTTCCTGGCGGGTGCTGGAGAGACGCAGTTCGATACACTCGGAAACCAGCTGCTGCACGCGGGTACGAATTAAACCGCGCAGGTGCTGGCTGTAGCAGAACACCTCAACGCTGTCCGGCGGTGCGGCATCCTGGTGCATCTTGCCGAGAATGGTTTTCAGCGCTTCGATCATCGCCTGCTCGCCGTTGAAATGCAGGGTACGCACTTCGTTCCACGAGTTGCGGTACAGCAGATCCACGCTGCCCACCAGGCAGTTTTGCTGCTCGCCAAAGCTGAAGACGTCCAGCTTGCGGAAGTCAAAATGAACCACCTGATTGCGGAAGGCCGCCGTCGGGTCGTATTCCAGGTTGACGATAATCGCCAGATGGCGAATTTCGCACGGGCTGTAGAGCGCTTTCGGCGTTGGGGCAGGCAGACGCAGCGGGAAGTGGTGCGACACATCCGCAACCATCTCCTGCAGCTTAGCGAGATCAACCACCTCGTTGCCTTTGATAAACAGGCGCGTGCGCGAGGTCAGCAGGCCGTTAAACCAGGCCCAGGCCACCAGCTTGTTCAGGTAGCGGTTATACTCCAGCGGCTGATGGCTGATGATTGAATCCATGCTTGGCGCACGGTTATACAGATACCACCCGGTGCGGTTTGCACGGCCCGGCGGCACATAGATAAAGGTCAGGTTCGGTTCTGACAGGTCTGGCGAAATCTGCGGATTAACCAGGGTGACTTTACCCGGCAGCGCTTCAAACGCGGCATACAGCTTACGGGTTAATACCCCGATATCCTGCGGGCTGGCGGAAACGCTGAGGTTGTTACGGCGCGCAAAGCGGATCAGGTTACGGTAGCTTTGCATCATCGCATCGAGCAGTTCGTTGTGCGCTTCACGCACCTGATCGATTTTCCAGTTGGCCCGGTTGTCGAGCATGGACAGACGCGCTTCGTCCCATCCCCACTCTTTCACTAACTGACTGACCACTTCACGACGCCAGCCCACGCAGGCGCGCTCGCGGCTCAATTTCTCACAGACTTTGAGATAGAAACATCGACGCACCAGGTCAAGACGCGTGGTGTCATCAATGGCTTTCAGGTATTCGGTCACGCGCTCCAGCATCATGCAGTAAGCGTCCAGCCCGAAGGAGACGATCTCCCCGTCGTGCAGACGCTGCTTGATATCTTTCGCCAGCAGGCGCGGCGTAGGGTATTCCCAGGAGTAGGCTTCCAGCAGCAGCGTTTTCAGCACCGCTTTGTACGGCGAGTCGATGCTTTTATAGAGCTGCCAGAGGCTTGCGCCAAAATACTCTTCTGCTGACAGAGAGCTCAGACCGCCGAGGTCCAGCCATTCGTTTGGCGTCAGTACGCCCTGCGCGTAAAGCGACATGACGTAGTCATCGTAATGCTCTTCTTCTTCGCACGGGACCATATTCCACAGAATACGCTTCCCGGCCAGACGCACAGCAGTACGGTAAAATTCATCCAGCAGTAAGATGTGCTGGGTCGAGCCGCAGTCCTCACCACCCAGACTGCCGCTTTCGTTATGGCGGAAACGGTTTTCATCAATCAGGAAGAAGCTCACTTCCACACCGAGCGATGCCGCCCAGCTCTCCAGCAGGCTGCACTTGCGCTGCAGCAGCTGACGCTCGTCGTTATCGAGCCAGGACTGATGGCAGACCCAGATATCCAGGTCCGAAGAACAGCTTTGCCCTACCGATGAGGTGCTCCCCATAGAGTAAACGCCGGTAATCGGCAGTTCACCTTTTGGAGACTCCTGTGGCGGCATGCCGCGGTAGAGTTCCAGCTCGTTGAGGTAATGCTGTTGGGTTTCATCAGGCGTGAAAAGGCAAATGCCCTGGGGAACGTTACCGTCAAGGTAGCCAGGCATCAGCGGATGGTGATAGTGCAATAATGTCGGCAGCAGACTGTATACCTGCTGGAAAGCAGGGCCCATGGCAGCAAGCGCGCGATCCACACGCAGTTGATTAATGGCATCCAGTCTCTGTTTCAGAGTCTCAATATAGAGGTACAAGACGTATCGCCTGATGTTTCCGGGTGTCGCAAGCTATTCAAAACACGAACAACAGCGGACCCGCAGTATTTCAAAAAGATAACCGTTACCCTTTTTCGCCCTTATCATTTTTGGTGGTAGCGACGAAAAAATGGTCTAAAACGTGATCAATTTAACACCTTGCCGGTTGACCGTAAAGAAAGATGCGCTACATACAAGTGTAGCACCGTTCTGTACGTGTAAATTCCTGAATACGGCTATGGCTGACGAATACGCCGCCTTGTCCCTCTCACGCTTCATCAACCGTAAAACTGCCATCCCAGAGTCAACAATGTTAGGATGGTTAGCGATTGATAATGACGGTAACAAGCATGTTAGACAATGTTTTGAGAATTGCCACACGCCAAAGCCCTCTCGCGCTCTGGCAGGCACATTATGTGAAGCAGCGCCTTGAAGCCTGCCACAGTGGATTGCGCGTCGAGCTGGTGCCGATGGTCACGCGCGGTGACGTGATCCTCGATACGCCACTGGCGAAAGTGGGCGGCAAAGGCCTGTTTGTCAAAGAACTGGAACTGGCATTGCTTGAGAACCGCGCCGATATCGCCGTACATTCAATGAAAGACGTGCCCGTCGAGTTCCCGGAAGGGCTGGGGCTGGTGACCATCTGCGAGCGCGAAGATCCGCGCGATGCGTTTGTCTCTAACCACTATGACTCGCTCGACGCGCTGCCGGAAGGTAGCGTGGTTGGCACGTCCAGTTTACGCCGTCAGTGTCAGCTGGCGGAACGTCGTCCTGACCTGATCATTCGCTCGCTGCGCGGTAACGTCGGCACGCGTCTGGGCAAGCTGGATAACGGCGATTACGATGCCATTATCCTCGCCGTTGCTGGCCTCAAGCGTCTGGGGCTGGAGTCGCGCATTCGCGTGGCGATGCCGCCAGAGCTGTCGCTGCCGGCCGTGGGCCAGGGTGCCGTCGGCATCGAGTGCCGTCTGGACGATGCGCGTACCCGCGAACTGCTCGCGCCGCTGAACCACGACGAGACCGCTATCCGCGTAAAAGCCGAGCGTGCGATGAATACCCGCCTCGAAGGGGGATGCCAGGTACCAATTGGCAGCTATGCTGAATTAACAGATGGCGAACTGTGGCTGCGGGCGCTGGTGGGCGCCCCGGACGGTTCGCAGATGGTACGCGGTGAACGCCGCGGTAAAGCGCAAGATGCCGAGCAGCTTGGCGTGTCGCTGGCGGAAGAGCTGCTGGATAACGGCGCCCGCGAGATTCTGGCTGACGTTTATAATGGAGAGCCCCCTGCATGAGTATTCTTGTCACCCGCCCTTCTCCCGCAGGAGAGCAGTTAGTGAGCCGTCTGCGCGCACTGGGGCAGGTGGCCTGGAGTTTTCCGCTCATTGAATTCTCCCCCGGTCGGGAGCTCTCCGCGCTCGCCGACCAGATGAATACCCTTCAGGAAGGCGACCTGCTGTTTGCGCTGTCGCAACATGCCGTGGAATTTGCCCACGCGCAGCTGCAACAGCAGGGTTTGACCTGGCCAGCCGCCCCCTGCTATTTCGCGATTGGCCGCACAACGGCACTGGCGCTGCATACCGTAAGCAGCGTGGACGTTCGTTACCCGTTAGATCGGGAAATCAGTGAAGTCTTGCTACAATTACCTGAATTACAAACCATTGCCGGAAAGCGTGCGCTCATTTTGCGCGGTAATGGTGGTCGCGAGCTGCTGGGCGAAACGCTGCGTGAGCGTGGTGCAGACGTAACGTTCATTGAGTGCTATCAGCGCTGTGCAAAACACTACGATGGCGCGGAAGAGGCGATGCGCTGGCACGCGCGCGGCATTAATACGCTGGTGGTCACCAGCGGTGAAATGTTACAACAGCTTTGGTCGCTGATACCGCTCTGGTATCGCGAAAACTGGTTACTCCGCTGTCGGCTTCTGGTCGTCAGTGAGCGTCTGGCGAACCAGGCTCGGGAACTGGGCTGGCAGGATATTCGGATCGCTGATAACGCCGACAACGATGCGCTGCTGCGCGCATTACAATAACTCTCAAATGGGAAGCCATAATGACGGAACACGACAAATCCTCCGCCGTGGTTGAAGAGACCAGGGAGACTGTGGAAACGACGCCACAGCCAGAGACGACAGAGAAAACCGCTGAGAAGAAAAACGGCAGCAACAAAACGAGCCTCGCGCTGAGCGCGATTGCCATCGCCATTGCGCTGGCAGCAGGGGTTGGCCTGTACGGTCTGGTGAAGCAACAGGGCGCTAACCAGACGTCCACCAGCGATGCGCTGGTGAATCAGCTCACTGCCCTGCAAAAAGCGCAGGAGACGCAGAAAACCGAGCTGGAAGCGGTAATTAAGCAGCAGGCCGCCGCGCTTGCCGAGGCGAACAGCAAACAGGAAGAGCTGGCTAAACAGCTGGGCGACGTGCAGCAGAAAGTCGCCACGATTTCCGGCACCGATGCCAAAACCTGGCTGCTCTCGCAGGCTGACTTCCTGGTGAAGCTCGCCGGACGTAAGCTCTGGAGCGATCAGGACGTCACCACTGCCGCCGCGCTGCTGAAAAGCGCCGATGCGAGCCTGGCAGACATGAACGACCCGAGCCTTATCACCGCGCGTCGCGCGATCACCGAGGACATCGCCAGCCTCTCCGCCGTCTCGCAGGTGGATTACGACGGCATTATCCTCAAGGTGAACCAGCTGTCGAATCAGATTGATAACCTGCAGCTGGCCGATAATAACGACGACGACTCCCCAATGGATTCCGACGGTACCGAGCTCTCCAGCTCCCTGAGCGAATGGCGCATAAACCTGCAGAAAAGCTGGCAGAACTTTATGGACAGCTTCATCACTATCCGCCGTCGCGACGAAACCGCCGTGCCGCTGCTGGCGCCGAACCAGGATATCTATCTGCGCGAAAACATTCGTTCCCGCCTGCTGGTGGCGGCTCAGGCCGTGCCGCGTCATCAGGAAGAGACGTACAAACAGGCGCTGGATAACGTCTCGACGTGGGTCCGCGCCTACTACAACACCGATGATGCGACGACCACCGCCTTCCTCGAAGACATTGATAAGCTGAGCCAGCAGAACATCACCATGAACGTGCCGGATAAGCTGGCCAGCCAGCCGATTCTTGAGAAACTGATGCAGACGCGCGTACGTAACCTGCTGGCGCAGCCGGGCGTACCGGCAGAGCCGTCGGGCGGAGCGGCACCTGCTCCTGCTCCGGCGCCTGAAAGCGCACCACAAGGAGAGTAATGATGCTAAAAGTTCTCTTACTCTTCATCCTGCTGATCGCCGGGATCGTGCTGGGACCTATGCTTGCGGGTCATCAGGGTTACGTCCTTATCCAGACGGATAACTACAACATTGAAACCAGCGTAACCGGCCTGACGATCATTCTGATCCTCGGCGTGGTGGTGCTGTTTGCGATTGAGTGGATCCTGCGCCGTATTTTCCGCACCGGTGCCCACACGCGCGGCTGGTTCGTTGGCCGCAAACGCCGCCGCGCCCGTAAGCAGACCGAACAGGCGCTGCTTAAGCTTGCCGAGGGTGACTATCAGCAGGTTGAAAAGCTGATGTCGAAAAACGCCGACCATGCCGAACAGCCGGTGGTGAATTATCTGCTCGCTGCCGAAGCGGCGCAGCAGCGCGGTGACGAAGCCCGCGCCAATCAGCATCTGGAGCGGGCGGCAGAGCTGGCTCACGGCGACCCGATTCCTGTAGAAATCACGCGCGTTCGCCTGCAGCTGGCGCGCAATGAAAATCACGCGGCCCGCCACGGTATCGATCGCCTGCTGGAAGTCGCGCCACGTCATCCGGAAGTGCTGCGTCTTGCCGAGCAGGCGTATATTCGTACCGGCGCCTGGGGTTCGCTGTTGGACATCATTCCGTCAATGGCGAAGGCCGAGGTGGGCGACGATGAACATCGTGATGAGCTTCAGCGTCTGGCATGGATTGGCCTGATGGATCAGGCGCGCGCCGACCTGGGCAGCGACGGTCTGAAAACGTGGTGGAAGAATCAGAGCCGTAAAACGCGTCAGCAGGTTCCTCTGCAGGTCGCCATGGCGGAACATCTGATTGAATGTGACGATCATGACACGGCTCAGGAGATCCTCCTCGACGGCCTGAAGCGTCAGTATGACGATCGTCTGGTGATGGTGATCCCGCGCCTTAAAACCAATAATCCTGAGCAAATCGAAAAAGTGCTGCGGCAGCAGATTAAAACCGTCGGCGACCGCCCGCTGCTGTGGAGCACGCTCGGTCAGTCGCTGATGAAGCACGGAGAATGGC
Source organism: Enterobacter sp. DC1 (assembly GCF_000568075.1). Classification (NCBI taxonomy): domain Bacteria; kingdom Pseudomonadati; phylum Pseudomonadota; class Gammaproteobacteria; order Enterobacterales; family Enterobacteriaceae; genus Enterobacter; species Enterobacter sp. DC1. The sequence goes on along the minus strand of NZ_AZUA01000012.1, from coordinate 36,074 downwards.
AGGAGGCGAGCCTCGCCTTCCGCGCGGCGCTGAAACAGCGTCCGGACGCGTTTGACTACGCGTGGCTTGCCGATACGCTGGACAAGCAGCACAAGCCGGAAGAGGCAGCCGCCATGCGGCGAGATGGGTTGCTGTTGACGCTGCAAAATAACGGTCCGCAGCAGTAAATAAAAAGGAGGCCAGAGGGTCTCCTTTTTTTATCGCCTTTCTCCTGCTACATTCTTTGCACCCACATCCGCAAACGAATCCGCCAATGTAACAATGTCTTTTCATTAACCTTTTTTCACACACGCGCACATTTTGCAGCGTGGACTAAATCGTTTTTGAAAGGAAATCTCCATGAACTCGCTTTTGTATGCGCTTATCCAGGCGCTGCGCTGCCACCGCTGGCTGCGCCTGCTTGCCTGCGCTTTTATCTTTTCTTCACTGGGGAATGGTCTAACCCAGGTTGTGGTCTTCGGTTTGCTGCTGGCATGGTCAGCCCCGCCCGCTCTACTCACTCTCGCTTTTCTTTTCGCTACGGTACCAGGGTTCATCGGCAGCATCTTAGGCGAAAAACTGTGCTCGCGCTTTTCGCCGATATCGCTGCTGATACTGACCGAGGTGCTGGGCCTGCTCGCCCTGCTCTTTCCCCTGCTTGGCGTGGGTTACCACAGCGTTGCCGCATTACTCGCCGTGCAATCCACCGAAGCCCTGCTCAGCGGGATGAGCTGGCCCGCGTTGACGTTGCTCTTTAAGCGCGGACTTAGCGAAGCAGAGCTGCCTGCTGCGACCTGTCTGGAAAATGTGATTTTTGCTTCTCAGGTGTTGTTAGGGACCGGCCTGGGCGTGGTGCTATTTCAGAGGACCTCCGTGTTTACCCTGCTGGCTATTGATGCCGCGAGCTTTTTCGGGTCACTGTTACTGCTATGGATGGCTGGACGCCGGTTTTCTCCGGCACCAGGCCCCACTACTATGGAAAAGGGGGGTTCTGCAACAATACGCTGGCAGGCGTTGACCGTTCGGCAGAAACGCAGCCTGCTCATCCTGCCGGCGCTGGCCGCCGTCGGCTCACCGGCCATGGCGCTTCTCCCTGCACTGGCCCAGCAGCTCCGTCCTCAGGATGCGGCGGGCCTTGCTTTGCCTTTGCTTTTCGCGAGGAGTCTGGGGCAGCTTTGTGGCCCCCTGCTGCTAAAAAAAGAGAGCCTGACGCGCGTTGCGGCCCACACGCCGCGAATAATCGTTTGCCTGAGCATCTTTCTGGCCGCTTATGGCATGCTGCCGTTTTTATCCGGGTGGACGGTATGTGCGCTGGGGATGATCTTTATCGCGCATCTGGCCTCGAATGTTCTCTTCGCAGCGGGCACGTTTGGCGTACTCAGTAGTTTTCCTCTCACGCAAACCGCTTCTGCCAGCGGTAAAGCCTGGCGCTGGCAAACGCTCAGCGCCTCTCTTTTCACCGGCATTGCAGCGGCGGTGGCTTCAGGGTTTGGCTCAGTACAGGCGCTCTATGCTGTCTCTGCATCGGCCCTGCTGATGGTTGCCCTGATCATGCGCTTGTATCGGGAATAAGGCATAAAAAAACGCCTGCTATAAAAGCAGGCGTTAAAACAGGTCTGTAAGACAACATATTTGGTGCTTCACTCAACGTTGTGTCCATGGTGTCTGATGAGGCCGAAGCGACATCTGTCAGTGGACGATAAGCACCGTAAATGGCTCTGCGTCATTCCTGAGTTTATGAGGCACTAAGGCGAACATAAGAGATGGAATGAGCATCTACACGCACATTATTGCACGTAACGTGCCAACATAACACCCAGAACTTTTACATGACGCAACATTTTAAGATAAAAGGAAATTATGCTGCTAAGCGCCGTCTTAGGCTTTACAACGTATCGGGAAAAGGCGGGAATTTGTCGCCAGGAGGAGACAGCAAAACCCATAAATGATTTTTTATCTAACTTTCAATGAGTTGCATGTCGCTGGATTGCGACAAAGAAAAAGGACGCTGTCGGAGAATGACTACAGGGATGAGAAGCCGCAGAAAACAAAAAACCCCGCCGAAGCGGGGTTCAAAATTGGTCGGCGAGAGAGGATTCGAACCTCCGACCCACTGGTCCCAAACCAGTTGCGCTACCAAGCTGCGCTACTCGCCGATGTACTGCTTTTTGAATTTTTAGTTCAATTCATTTAAAAAGTCGTGGTGCGAGGGGGGGGACTCGAACCCCCACATCCAAAGGACACTAACACCTGAAGCTAGCGCGTCTACCAATTCCGCCACCTTCGCAATTCACAACTCTTTCAAATAATGGGGTGGCTAATGGGATTCGAACCCACGACAACTGGAATCACAATCCAGGGCTCTACCAACTGAGCTATAGCCACCACTGTATTCTTAACTCACGCGGTACTGACTACTTCTCAGACCACCGCAGCTCCAGCACCGGGTAAATGGTGCGCCCGACAGGATTCGAACCTGAGACCTCTGCCTCCGGAGGGCAGCGCTCTATCCAGCTGAGCTACGGGCGCTTAGCGCCGTTGCGGGGCTGGATATTACGTACCTCCGTCCCCGCTGTCTAGTGCTTTTTTGAAAAAAATGCGCGTTTGGTTATGGTTTGCACACTTTGCCGCTTATTCCTCCACTTTCTGCGTGGTGGCACGGCGGCCCAGGCCAAAAAGCTTATATGCAGCCGTTACAGCCGCAAGGAAGATCACCCCGACAAACAGCGACATGCGGGTATCTTCATTAAAGTACATGCCGATTAATACGCAAATCAGGAACGCCATCGTCAAATAGTTCGCATAGGGGAACAGAATTGAGCGGAACGGATGGCTTTCAATCGCTTTTTTATGCGCATGGCGGAAACGCAGCTGGCTGATGAGGATAACAAACCACGGCACCATGCCCGGCAGTACGCTGGCGCTGTAGACATAAACGAACACGCGCTGCGGGTTAGGAATGATGTAATTCAGGCAAGAGCCAATCAGCAGGATTACTATGGAGACCGCCACCCCCGCCACCGGCACCCCGGCACGTGAGACTTTGCTCATTGCCGCAGGCAGCTGGTTGTTCTTCGAGAGCGCATAGAGCATACGCCCGCAGCTGTACATCCCACTGTTACAGCCTGACAGCGCTGCCGTCAGGACCACAAAGTTGATGATACCCGCCGCCGCCGTGATACCAATTTTGGCGAAGGTTAAAACAAACGGGCTACCCGTCGTGCCAATTTCGTTCCATGGGAAGATGGTCACGATGACGAAGATCGCGCCCACATAGAAAATCAGGATACGCCACAGCACTTTGCCTACCGCGCTACGCAGCGTGACCTGCGGGTTTTTCGCTTCACCGGCGGTAATACCGATCAGCTCCACGCCCTGATACGAGGCCACTACGATACACAGCGCCGTCAGGAAGCCCTTCCAGCCGCCGGCGAAGAAGCCGCCGTTTTCGGTCAGGTTGCCAAAGCCAATAGCGTGTCCACCGTTGCCAAAGCCGAAGAAAATCACGCCCAGGCCGACGACAATCATCACGATAATCGTGGTGACTTTGATCATTGCGAACCAGAACTCAATTTCACCGTACAGGCGCACGGCGGCCAGGTTTGCCAGCGCCACCAGCCCCACGGCAATGAGCGCGGGTATCCACTGGACCATGTCCGGGAACCAGAACTGGACGTAGACCCCTATCGCGGTGATCTCTGAGATGCCCACCGCCATCCACATAAACCAGTATGACCAGGCCGTCAGGTAGCCGAAGAACGGGCTCATATAACGGTGCGCGTAAACGGCGAAAGAGCCGGTTACCGGCTCCAGGAAGAGCATTTCACCCATAGAACGCATAATGAAGAAAACAAACAGCCCGGCGATAATATACGCCAGTAATACGGAAGGGCCTGCCCATTTGAGCGTGCTTGCGGAGCCCATAAACAGGCCCACGCCGATAGTGCCGCCCAGCGCTATCAGTTCAATATGACGAGCTTCCAGCCCACGCTGTAGCTCCGGTTTTTTCTCTGCCATAGATCCTCGATTGTGTTTGCTGTTTCCCGGCTTAAGACCGGGTATTGTTTTTTAGGGGTACTAAAATACGGAGCGAATGGTTTCTTAAAATCTGCCAAATGGCAAACGATGCATTAAAAAAATGAATGCATTGCACAGATTATCAGCAGTTTTGCAGGCGAGTTGCAGCGCGAATAGCATATCGCGCTACATTTTGATTACATTTTCCCGGTGTAATGCCAGGCGAGGTAGCGAAGCAGACGGATCTGTCGTTTAATGCGCGTCGGTTGCGATAGCAGGCGGTACAGCCATTCCAGCCCCAGATTTTGCCAGACCTTTGGCGCACGCTTAACGTGGCCGGTAAAGACGTCGTACGTGCCGCCGACGCCCATGTAGAGAGCATCCGGGCAGACCAGACGGCAGTCACGCATCAGGATCTCCTGGCGCGGGGAGCCCATCGCCACGGTAACAATTTTCGCCCCGCTGTCACGAACGCGCTCAAACAGAGCCTGCCGATCTTCCGGTTTGAAGTAACCATCCTGGCTGCCGACAATATTAACATTCCATTGACGACGCAGTTTCTCCTCCGTCTGGGCCAGTATCTCCGGCTTACCGCCAATCAGGAACACGGGCGTGCCCTGCGCACCTGCGCGGGCCATAAGCTGCTCCCAGAGATCGGCCCCCGCCACGCGGGATACATTAGCGTCAGGATACTTTTTACGGATAGAGCGGACCACGCTGATCCCGTCCGCGTATTTAAATTCAGCCGCTTCAATCAGGCTTTTGACTTCCGCATTATCCTCAACCGCCAGCATTTTTTCCGCGTTGATGGCCACCAGCGTACCGGATTTCATCTGGCCGTCGGCGAACAGAAAGTCCAGCGCGTGCTGCATGTCGCGCCAGCCAATAAGCTGCAGGCCACGTAGCGCATAGCGCGGTGCAGAAATTTTATCAGTCATTACTATCCTTACTCAGACTTGCGACAGCGTTGTGCTGCCCTGCCGCTCGCGCTTGTGCACAAGCCCTGCGCTGTCAAACAGCCAGTACAGCAGTTTGGCCAGTAACAGGCAGACGCCGAACACAACCATGAAGAACACCACGCGCGACACGAACGAGTCCAGCCCTTCGCGCGCCAGAACGATCATATTGAAAATGGCACCAAAGCAGAAACTGTGCAAAATGGCGGCTTTATAGCGGTTTGTCTCTTCGTTGCCGCGCAGGTAAAGCCAGTCAAACCATTTGATAATCAGCCCAACGGCAACCGCGCCGGGCAGAATGAACCACGCCCCCCCCATCACCACCAGGGAACCAATCAGCGTTGGCGAGATTGCCAGACCGGAATGGTTGTTCAGCACTTCCCAGGTAAAGTAATTTGCCGTGTTAAGCACCACGCCAGGCCGGTCCGGCCATAGCCAGGAAGGGATAAAGACGTAGAAGTCGCGAACAATCGGTGCCAGCCCCTGGAAATCAATCTTGTCGTAGTTTTGCAGCAGCAATGCCAGGTTTTCCCACGGCGAGAAGGTATCGCGCGTCAGGTAGAGGAACGTGTAAAACGCCTCATCGCCCGCCACGTTCATTCCGTAGCGCTTCAGCGCCAGCCAGAACATCCCCACAATCCCAAACACGCCTGCTGCAACCAGCATCCACAGCGAGATCCAGCCGCGGATGATGCCGATAAACAGGAAGATAGCGAAGGCGATAATAATGTTCGCGCGCGTACCGCCCACAATCATGTAGGTCAGGATGCCAAACGCGACGGTGCTGACCAGGAAGAACAGCCACGCTTTGCTGTCCTGACGCAGGAAAAAGATCACCAGCATCGCCGGAATGAAGAAGTAGAAGAAACGCTTAAGCGCCACGCCCGAGACTTCTGCCGAAAAAATCTGGCTGTAGGAGTGGAGCTTAAACAGCAGAAAGCCGTTATGCATGAAGAAGATACCGACGCTGACCAGGGCGATGGTCATCAGCATCACCCACGTCAGGTGGGTCTCTACCCGATTCATGGTAAAAAGCGGCCGACGCGGGGCAGCAGCCTGCGCTGCACGCAGACGCGTTTTATAGGTGACGTAGTAGACCGCATAGAAGCAGGTCGCCGCCAGAAGCGCCTGGAGCAGGATTTCCGGCGGCGCGACGCTCACGTCAAAACGGAAGACCAAAATGCTAGTGAGCGGGAAGCCGAAAAAGAAGGTCAGCAGAAACAGTAACGAGAAGAACACGTTAAAGTTGAAGCGCACCCGGCGGAACTCAAACCAGGTAAGCGTGGCGATAAACAGGGTGCTCAGAAGCCAGACAACCAGTAAGCCGCTGAATTGCAACTGACTCATGCTTTGTCTCCTGAAGCGATACGCAGCGCGCGGTGCCACGGCGTGAGGTAATTCGGGCTGAAAAAATCGATGCTATTCTTATCCACCAGCGTGAGCTGGCGTTGGGCTTCCCGTACCACCTCGACATTCAGCGTGTCTGAGGTAAACAGCACCGGAATATGCTGCTCGGCCATGTCCTGCCAGAACGGGTTGTCGCGGTTGAGCACGCACGGTACACCCGCCTGAATCAGCAGACACAGCGTGCCAATTCCCTGCTGTCGGGCAAAGATGAAATAGCCGAGATCGCATTTTCTCAGCAGCGCAAGATATTGATCAAATTCCAGCTTATCGCTGAGGATGTGCAGATTTTCTGCACTAAACAGCGCAAGCCCCTGTTGGCGAACCTCAGCAATATAGGCGTCGTTGTTGGCGGGATAGCCCATCGGCACCACCACGTTCACCGTGTCGCCGAACTGCTGATGCACCGCCCTGAGCGCCGCGACGTGTTCGTTACTGCGATCGCCGGAATTCCCCACCAGGATCGTTAGCTTGCCCTCACGCACCTCGTCATTCGCCATGGCGTTCAGCGCCGGATCCATGCGGGTTGGGAAATAGAGTAATTCTCCGCGCACGTTCGGATGCTGTTTAGCAAAATAGTTGAGATCGCCTCGGGTGGCAAACACGCAGCCCACGCGCCCCTGCGCCATGCGCCGCAGCGGATAGAAAAGACGGAATTTCCAGCCGCGGGAGACTTCGTAGAGATCGGCTCCCCAGATATGCCAGCTGCACTGGGAGGGTTTAATCCCCCCGCTGAGCAGTGCCAGCCACAGGCCGGTATTGAACTGCCCGTGGAAAAAGAAACGTTGCTTACGATCCGCTTTGGCTTTGGCAACGACCGCCTTCGCCAGCGCAGCCTTATCCGGCCAGAAGCGAATCGTCAGCGCCGGAAACGCCTCGCTCAGGCCCTTATCCTGACCTGCAACCATAAACTCACGCGCATCAGGATTACCCGATGCCAGCTCGTCGTTGAAGAACCGCAAAACGGTCTGGTTATGGTGTGGGATATCCGATCCCAGGATGTGAATCAGTGCAGTCATGCGCGTTTACGCCACAATAAAAATACGCCGCAACAGGCGGCGAAATAAACGATATAGGTTGCCATGTAGGCCTGAGCCGCCCCCAGCGCACCGTGCGCGGGTATCAGCCAGTGTGAAAATGCTGTCAGTAACGCAAACTGGCTAATTTCCGCCAGGATATACAGCCGCAGGGACGCTTTTGCAATCACCAGATAGCCGAAAACATAAGCACCCACTTTCAGCACATCACCCACCAGCTGCCAGGCAAAGAGATCGCGCATGGCGGTGAACTTCGCCGAGAACAACAGCCAGATGGCGACATCGCGCAGTAACCAGACGGTAAAGCTGGCCGCCGCGACGGCCGGCAGCACAAAGCGCAGAGATCGGAAAATCTCGCGCGTAATTTCTTGTCTGGACGTCAGGCGCGATAAGGTTGGCAGCAAATAAACGCTAAAGGAAGCCGTTATAAATTGGAGGTAGGCATCGGAAATGCTGCTCACGCCCTGCCAAATCCCGACTTCATCCCAGCTATAATGCGCCGCCAGCAGGTTTCGCATCATCACATAGGCTACCGGCAGCGTGACGGAGGTGATGAGCGCCATCAGGGTAAATTTACCCAGCTGGCTGGCAAGCATCGTGTCCCATTGCGGTTTCAGGTAGCTCAGAGGGATGATGCCCCGGCGCATCAGCATAAACGCCGCTGGCACAACAACCAGCGCCGGGACCAGCGCCAGCCCCAGCAGTGCGCCCTCATAGCCGCCCAGGCGATAGCAGAAGTAATAGGCAATCACGCCGATGACGCTTCCCAGGATTAAGGCAAGCGCGTTCCCGGCGGCATCACGAAACCCTTTCATCAGCGCCAGCAGCAGGTTTGCCCAGGCAATGCCCATCTGAACCAACGCGACCAGACGCACCAGCCCCTGATAATGGGTGTGCCCGAACAACCCCTGGCTGATGGGCGCCGCCGCCAGCAGAAAGACAACCGCCATCAGGGTCGAAAAACCCGTGACCATCGCCGAAGAGGTGCCCACCACCCTGCGCAGATGAGCCGCATCATCGTGATACTGCGCAACGTATTTCGTGACGCCGTTGAAAATACCGGCGCCGGCCAGCACGCCAAGGACGGTAACAAGCTGGCGGAAATTACCCGCCAGCCCCACGCCAGAGGGGCCAAATGAGACGGCCAACAGCTTGACGACCAGCAGCCCGGCGCCAATTTTTACAAGCGTGGACGCGGCGGTCCACACCGATGCTTTTGCCAGAGACATATCAGCCGAAATAACTCAGGAGGGTATTAATCACCGTACGCTGGTTAACAGGCGCGAGGTTGTAGAACAGTGGCAGGCGAAGCAAACGCTCACTTTCTTTCGTGGTGTAACGATCTTCACCCGCGAACGTGCCAAACGCTTCGCCGGCCGGGCTGGAGTGCAGCGGGATATAGTGAAACACCGCCATAATTTCGGCCTCTTTCAGCCAGGCGATGAGCTCGCTGCGGTCGTCGTTATCGCGCAGCTTGATGTAGAACATATGCGCATTGTGGACGCAATCCGCCGGGATGGTCGGCAGCTCAATACGCCCGGATTTGGCCAGAGGTTCAAGCGCATCGTAATACGTTTGCCACAGGGAAAGACGCTGAAGATTGATACGTTCCGCCGCTTCCAGCTGTGCCCACAGGTACGCCGCCTGCAGATCCGCCATCAGATAGCTGGAGCCGATGTCGCGCCAGGTGTATTTATCTACCTGACCCCGGAAGAACTGGCTGCGGTTGGTGCCTTTTTCGCGGATCACCTCCGCACGCTCCACGAGAGCCCGGTCGTTAATCAGCGTCGCGCCACCTTCTCCGCCCGCCGTGTAGTTTTTGGTTTCGTGGAAGCTAAAGCAGCCGATGTGGCCGATAGTGCCCAGCGCGCGTCCCTTGTAGGTGGACATCACGCCCTGCGCGGCATCTTCCACCACGAACAGATTATGCTTTTTGGCGATGGCCATGATGGTGTCCATTTCACAGGCTACGCCCGCGTAGTGAACCGGCACGATCGCGCGCGTTTTGTCGGTGATCGCCGCTTCAATCAGCGTCTCATCAATGTTCATCGTGTCCGGGCGGATATCCACAAAGACGATTTTCGCTCCGCGCAGGACAAAGGCGTTCGCGGTGGAAACGAAGGTATAGCTCGGCATAATCACTTCATCACCGGGCTGGATATCCAGCAGCAAAGCCGCCATTTCCAGCGATGCCGTACAGGACGGGGTCAGCAGCACTTTAGCGCTGCGAAAACGCTGTTCCATCCACTGCTGACAGCGACGGGTAAAACCGCCGTCACCACAGAGTTTGCCGCTGCCCATGGCAGACTGCATATAGTCGAGTTCAGTTCCGACAACGGGTGGTGCGTTAAATGGAATCATCTTGTCACCTGTATAACCAGTAGGCGGTGGCGTCGATGTTGGCACCACTCGCAATATAACGTTTAAGCGCGGCGGTGTTGCCCAGTTGGGTCGCGACCCGCAGCGTCACAAGCTGCTGCTGCTGCGCCCAGTGTAGCGCCGCCTGCATGAGTTTTTCACCCATGCCGCGCCCGGCTAATAAGCCAATACGCGCCTCGCGCTCGTTGAGCTTACGCAGAGAGACGAACCCCTGGATTTGACCGTCCCCTGCACGGAAAACCAGGCAGACGTGGTCAAAGGTGCCTTTGACCGCATTCTCTATCCACTGGGCATAGAAACGTCCGCTATCGTCAGACGCATACCAGGGCGCACGAAAGCGGCTCTGTGCAAATGCCTGGGCCGCCATCTGACGCAGCACGGGGATGTCCTGTTCGTTTGCAATTTCCGCGCCGGACGCATCGTGCCGGGTAAGGGTAATGGAAAGGTCTACCTCACCTTCAACCAGCTGAAAGCCGTGCTGCTGGAGCGCGTCAAGCAGATCGGCACGCTCCGCCGGGATCTTAGCCTGCACCCGTTGCCAGGCGATAAAATCTGATTCAGCCAGCACCGGCGCGTCATCGCGCAGACGCACGATGGCCGACGGCAGGCCGAAAAAGGCACTCTCCCACTGCAGGGACTCGAGCACCCCATTCAGGCTGTTCAACGCCAGACACCTTTGGTATCCACAATATACTGCTGACGAACGGCATCGCCGGACGTCGCTTTAAACTCTTTATGATCTACCAGCAGCACCAGCACGTCCGCCGTCGCCAGCGCCTCGTCCAGCGCCGTCAGCGTGCAGTGTCCCGCCAGTTTTGCCGGCAACTCATGGATATTCGGCTCAACCACCAGCGTTTCACCCTTGTGCCATTCGGCAATCATCTCGGCAATTTCCATCGCCGGGCTTTCGCGCAGATCGTCAATATTGGGTTTAAATGCCAGACCAAAGCAGGCAATTTTAAGCTCGCTGGCGCGCTTGCCGCTCTCTGCCAGGCAATCCGCTACAGTCGCTTTAACCTGATTGAGCACCCAGTGAGGCTTGCTGTCATTCACTTCACGCGCGGTGCGAATCAGACGCGCCTGCGCCGGATTTTGCGCCACGATAAACCACGGATCGACGGCGATACAGTGACCACCCACGCCCGGGCCTGGCTGCAGAATGTTCACGCGAGGATGGCGATTCGCCAGGCTAATCAGCTCCCAGACGTTAATCCCCTGATCGGCGCAGATCAGCGACAGTTCGTTCGCAAAGGCGATATTGACGTCGCGGAAGCTGTTTTCCGTCAGCTTGCACATCTCGGCGGTGCGGGAGTTGGTCACCACGCACTCGCCTTCCAGGAAAATCTTATACAGCGCGCTGGCACGCTCGGAACAGACGGGCGTCATACCGCCAATGACGCGGTCGTTTTTAATCAGTTCGACCATCACCTGGCCCGGCAGCACGCGCTCCGGACAGTAGGCGATGTTGATATCCGCCTGCTCCCCCGCCTGCTGCGGGAAGCTTAAATCAGGGCGCGCGTCGGCCAGCCACTGCGCCATCTGCTCTGTAGCGCCGACCGGAGAGGTCGATTCCAGGATCACCAGCGCCCCTTTCTTCAGCACTGGCGCTATGGATTTTGCCGCCGCCTCGACGAACGCCATGTCGGGCTCGTGGTCGCCTTTAAACGGGGTAGGGACGGCAATCAGGTAGGCATCCGCTTCAACTGGCGTCGTGCTGGCACGCAGGAAGCCCCCCTCCACCGCCTCTTTCACCACGCGGTCAAGATCGGGCTCAACAATATGAATCTCGCCACGGTTAATGGTTTCTACCGCTCGTGCGTTGATATCCACACCAACAACCTGTTTCTGACGAGAGGCAAACGCGGCTGCAGTAGGCAAACCAATGTAGCCAAGACCAATGACCGAGATGGTAGTAAAACTCATAGCGATACCCGATTGTGTTTAAGTGCATGCAAAATACGGCCACAAGCCTGCCCGTCTCCGTACGGATTATGGGCCCGGCTCATCGCCTGATACGCTTCATCGTCATGCAGCAGGCGCGTGACCTCTTCGACGATGAGCTGCGCGTTGGTGCCGACCAGACGCACCGTACCGGCTTTGACGGCTTCCGGACGTTCGGTCGTTTCACGCATCACCAGCACCGGTTTGCCGAGGGATGGCGCTTCTTCCTGAATTCCGCCGGAATCGGTGAGGATCAGCCAGGCGTGGTTCATCAGCCAGACAAACGGCATGTAGTCCTGAGGTTCAATCAGAAGGACATTTTCGACATGGCCCAGGATCCGGTTAACCGGCTCGCTGACGTTAGGGTTAAGGTGTACTGGATAGACAATTTGCACATCGTCATTCTGCGCGGCGATTTCAGCCAGCGCGTGACAGATTTGCTCAAAACCCCGGCCAAAGCTTTCGCGACGGTGGCCAGTGACCAGAATGGTTTTTTTGCCGTTGTGAAGGAACGGATAGCGGGCTGCGAGCTCTTTCTGAAGATCGCTGTTTGCCAGGACGCGGTCACGTACCCAAATTAACGCGTCAATGACCGTATTGCCGGTCACAAAGATTTTGTTATCGGCGATATTTTCACGCAGCAGGTTCTGACGCGAGTTTTCCGTTGGCGCAAAGTGGTACATCGCCAGATGACCCGTTAACGTGCGGTTGGCCTCTTCCGGCCACGGCGAATAAAGATTGCCGGTACGCAGCCCCGCCTCAACATGCCCCACGGGAATTCGCTGGTAAAACGCGGCCAGGCTTGTCGCCACGGTAGTGGTGGTGTCACCGTGTACCAGCACAACGTCGGGCTTAAATGACTCCAGGATCGGCTTGAGATCTTGCAGTATGCGGCAGGTTATTTCGGTCAAGCCTTGCCCTGGTTTCATAATATTGAGGTCGTAATCCGGGGCTATGGAAAAGAGCGTTAAAACCTGGTCGAGCATCTCACGGTGCTGTGCCGTGACGCAGACTTTCGATTCAATATCAGGATCGCTGGCCAGCGCATGAACCAGAGGCGCCATCTTAATGGCCTCCGGCCTGGTGCCAAATACGGTAAGTACTTTCACATCGATTCTCTTCGATTAGGCGATGAAGGCTATAGCCTTCATCGTAAACGGCGTTCTTAGTTTTTGCGACGACGCGTTAACGCCACGCCAGCACCAACGAGTGCGCCCACAATCCCCCACATGATCATCAGGAATGCGCGGCGCGGACTGTCGCGTTTTACAGGTTCTTCAGGTGTTCGCAAATAACGATAGGTCTGAAAACGCGGGTCCAGGGATGGGCCGACATTAAGCGTATTGAGCATCGCGCGATTTTGATCGTAATCGAGGTCAAAATCAGGCCCAACGGCCTTCAGGTTTTCCAGACGCGCCTGCAACATGGGGCGGCCAAGAAGGAACATTTCTGAATCAGGCAGCTCATCGGCCGGCACGTCCGTCTCAGTACGGGAAATATTGTGCTGTTCCGCAATTTTCAGCGCCTGCTCAATGTTATGCACGCGGCGACCGAAAATGGTATTCGCCACCTCTTCCTGACGTTTCACCTGCGCTTTCATCTGGATGGTACGGGCCGCCCAGGCTCCTTTAAGCTCTTCGTTAAGATGGCTTGCGGCACGCTGGCTGGCAAACGCGACGTACTGGCGCAACAGGTTGTTGGCATCCGGCGCGGTTTCTGCAATCAGCTTGACGCTGTCATTCACGCTACGCAGCGCGTCGCCCGGCATAAACTGAATATTGTTAATCAGATCGTCCAGCAGGGCGGCATCGGCTTTGGTGTTATCAACCCGACGCTGCTTGTAGTAATCCGTCTGGGACCAGAAATCGCGGCGGGTATCCCACGATGCCAGCTGCATCACAAACTCTTTATAGGCTTCGTCCATAACGGAAGCCTGGTCAGGCGTAGCAAGACTGGCTTTGATGTCCAGGTTTCGCAGGAATTGCTGCTGAGAATAGTATCCCCCGAGCATGTTAACCGTTGGCTTGTCTGTGATTGCCGTGGCGCTCCACTCTTGCTTTGCAAAGAATGTATAGGCCAGCGCTAACAGTGCAAACCCCAGCACGATCCCCGCAATCCAAAGTTTGCCTGCCCATAACACGCGAAACAAACCCCGAATATCCAGCTCATTCTCTGTTACCACTGATTTCGCTCCCGCCAACGGTTGAGTCATCATAGTCCCGGTTTTACTTAGTTAATGTTGTATGTTTGCCACTGTTACGACGCATCCTGCGCTTAATACGTTTAATGAAGCGTGCTACCTTCCATGCACGCTTGATGCAGTAGCCGTAGAGAGAAAAAGCTAGCAAGAACAATACCAACATAGCCCATTCAGGCACAAAATGTGTATATTCCGCCGTCACGCCAATCCCCGCTAGAATAGCAGCCGCCAGCGTAATAAGCACAAATGCTTGCCGGGAAGTGAATCCGGCTCGCATGATCAAATGATGAATGTGCTGACGGTCAGCAGAGAAAGGACTCATCCCTTTACGCAGGCGGCGATACATAATCGCAACCATATCCATTAACGGGATAGCGATAATCCATAATGCCGTTACTGGACTAATGGGGTGTACATCACCCTGAGTGGTTTCCAGCAAGATCCAAATGATAGTAAAGCCGATAAGTGTGCTACCCGCATCACCCATGAATACTTTATAGCGCCGGCCCAATGCGCCGAGATTCAACAGGATATAAGGCAGGATGGCCGCAATCATGGCAAAACACCACATAGCAAGGCTATATTGCCCATCGAACCATAAAATGAAACCAATTGCGGCAAATGAGACGCAGGACAGACCTCCCAACAAACCATCGATACCGTCAACCATGTTGAACGCGTTAATTGCCACCCACACGGCAAAAAGTGTCAGGAAATAACCGAACGGACCGAGTTCCATCTCCCAGGAGCCAAAAATATAACCCAGACTACTCAAGTGCAGCTTAGCAAACACCATCATAGCGATAGCCACAGCAGCCTGAACGAAGGCGCGGATTTTGACGCTAATATCATAACGGTCGTCAAGAGCGCCAACCACCACAAGCACCGTCGCACAGGTCAGGTACAGCCTGGCATGTGGAATATAGTAATCCGCGATGGCAAACGTGAAGCAGATCCCCGCGAAAACAGAGATACCGCCGACCAAAGGAATCATACCTTGATGACGCTTACGGAAGTTGGGTTTATCCACTAACCCCAGATATTTCGCCACCTTACGTGCCAGAAACAAAAAGCAGGTGGTAAACAAGAAAATACTGGTTAGTTCAGTAAACGTATCAAGTAGGTTCACAATGGATGTTCTCAACAAATGTTAGTCAAGGAAGTATAACCATCAAGGCGCTGAGCCTGAAGTTATAAAGCAAACCTCTTACAGTTCCATTTGTTTATTATTCAAGCTATTAATGTTTTTACTGTGCGAATTATCTTATTGTCGCACTGACGAGTCAAAATTGGGAGTTGGTGGTACTAGCGTATAGTCCATAAAAGGAAAACGCCACGTAAAAACGTGGCGTTCGCTGGCTTTATTTGCGTTACGAGCGTTTCATCATGTCGAAGAAATCATCGTTGGTTTTGGTCATCGCCAGTTTATTAATGAGGAACTCCATCGCGTCAATTTCACCCATTGGATGGATGATTTTGCGCAGGATCCACATTTTCTGCAGCTCTTCCTGCGTGGTGAGCAGCTCTTCTTTACGGGTACCGGAACGGTTGTAATCGATAGCCGGGAAGACGCGTTTTTCAGCGATTTTACGAGAAAGGTGCAGTTCCATGTTACCTGTACCTTTAAATTCTTCGTAAATCACTTCGTCCATTTTAGAACCGGTATCGATCAGCGCCGTCGCGATGATGGTCAGGCTGCCGCCCTCTTCCACGTTACGTGCGGCACCGAAGAAGCGTTTCGGACGATGCAGGGCGTTAGCATCCACACCACCGGTCAGCACTTTACCAGACGCCGGAACCACGGTGTTATAGGCACGCGCCAGACGGGTGATGGAGTCAAGCAGGATGATCACGTCTTTCTTGTGCTCAACCAGACGTTTCGCCTTCTCGATAACCATTTCCGCAACCTGAACGTGGCGAGATGCCGGTTCGTCGAAGGTAGAAGCAACCACTTCACCTTTAACCAGACGCTGCATCTCGGTCACTTCTTCCGGACGTTCGTCAATCAGCAGCACCATCAGCACGCAGTCTGGGTGGTTATAAGCAATGCTCTGAGCGATGTTCTGCAGCAGCATGGTTTTACCCGCTTTCGGCGGTGCCACAATCAGACCACGCTGGCCGCGACCAATTGGTGATGCCAGATCCAGAACACGCGCGGTTAAGTCTTCAGTAGAACCGTTACCACGCTCCATGCGCAGGCGAGAGTTCGCGTGCAGCGGCGTTAAGTTCTCGAAGAGGATCTTATTACGCGAGTTTTCCGGCTTGTCGAAGTTAACTTCATTGACTTTCAACAGCGCAAAGTAGCGTTCACCCTCTTTAGGAGGACGAATCTTACCTGAAATGGTGTCACCAGTGCGGAGGTTGAAACGGCGGATTTGGCTGGGGGATACGTAGATGTCGTCAGGGCCGGCGAGGTAGGAGCTGTCTGCAGAGCGGAGGAAACCAAATCCGTCTTGCAATATCTCCAGCACACCGTCGCCAAAGATATCTTCGCCACTCTTAGCGTGCTGCTTCAGGATGGAGAAAATGATGTCCTGCTTGCGCATACGAGCCTGGTTTTCCAGCCCCATATTTTCGCCGAGAGTGATCAGCTCAGAAACCGGCGTATTCTTTAATTCGGTAAGATTCATAATGGTGTGGGTTCTTAAACTCGGGGTGATTCTCGAACTTAATGTTGTGAATGGTATGGCAGGGTCATCCATGCCTGTTTAGCGGCCATCAACTCATGTCTGTTCGCTGCCTGGTCACAGGGAAAGAACGCAGAACTGAAACGACAAGACGGATTGAGTGACAAGCCCGGAATTTAGCCACTTCACGCACTGTTCATGTTAACAACGGGAAGTATCGGGTAAAACAAGATTCAAACAACAAGATATGTTTAAAACGAAGTCATAGCTAACTTAGCACGACTTCAGCCGGGCGTCCAGAGTTCCACATCATTTAGCCGGGAGCTCTGAACGCACAGCGGAGAAACCTTACGCCAGGTTAGCGTCCAGGAACTCTTTCAGTTGACCTTTGGACAGCGCGCCCACTTTGGTCGCTGCCACTTCGCCGTTTTTGAACAGCAGAAGGGTTGGGATGCCACGGATACCGTATTTTGGTGCGGTGCCCGGGTTCTGGTCGATGTTCAGCTTGGCAACGGTCAGTTTGCCCTGATATTCGTCAGCGATCTCATCCAGAATCGGGGCGATCATTTTGCAAGGACCACACCATTCAGCCCAGAAATCGACGAGGATCAGCCCGTCAGCCTTAAGTACGTCCGTGTCAAAACTGTCGTCAGTCAGGTGAATAATTTTATCGCTCATATATAACTCCACAGGAATAAGCCTGGTACGTTGGTTTTGTCTCCACCAACGACGTGTTGATGTCGCATTAACCAACTAAAGGTTGACTTTATTTCACCGGATACGCTTTCGTAAAGCAATAGTAAGCTGATATTCTACCACACTATGAGCAAAACACATTTAACAGAACAGAAGTTTTCCGACTTCGCGCTGCACCCGAAGGTGATTGAAGCCCTTGAAAATAAAGGGTTTCATAACTGCACGCCCATTCAGGCCCTCGCGCTGCCGCTGACGCTGGCCGGTCGCGATGTTGCCGGGCAGGCGCAAACCGGTACCGGCAAAACGATGGCGTTTTTAACGTCAACGTTTCATTATTTACTTTCTCACCCAGCGATTGCAGACCGCAAAGTTAACCAGCCGCGCGCGCTAATTATGGCCCCGACGCGAGAACTTGCGGTACAGATCCACGCAGACGCTGAACCCCTGGCGCAGTCTACCGGACTGAAGCTTGGCCTGGCCTATGGCGGCGACGGCTACGATAAACAGCTGAAAGTGCTGGAAAGCGGTGTGGATATCCTGATCGGTACCACCGGTCGTCTTATCGACTACGCCAAACAGAACCACATTAACCTCGGCGCAATCCAGGTGGTGGTGCTCGATGAAGCTGACCGCATGTACGATCTGGGCTTCATTAAAGACATCCGCTGGCTGTTCCGCCGTATGCCTCCGGCCAATCAGCGTCTGAATATGCTGTTCTCTGCAACCCTCTCATACCGCGTTCGCGAACTGGCGTTCGAACAGATGAACAACGCCGAATATGTAGAAGTGGAACCTGAGCAGAAAACGGGTCACCGCATTAAAGAAGAGCTCTTCTACCCTTCCAATGAAGAGAAAATGCGTCTGCTGCAAACGCTGATCGAAGAAGAGTGGCCAGATCGCGCCATTATCTTCGCGAACACCAAGCACCGTTGTGAAGACATCTGGGGCCATCTGGCTGCCGACGGTCACCGTGTTGGCCTGCTGACCGGCGACGTGGCGCAGAAAAAACGCCTGCGTATTCTTGAAGAATTTACCCGTGGCGATCTCGATATTCTGGTCGCAACCGACGTAGCGGCTCGTGGTCTGCACATTCCGGCCGTGACGCACGTCTTTAACTACGATCTGCCAGACGACTGCGAAGACTACGTACACCGTATCGGTCGTACCGGTCGTGCGGGCGCAAGCGGTCACTCGATTAGCCTTGCGTGTGAAGAGTATGCGCTGAATCTTCCAGCCATTGAGACCTATATCGGTCACTCTATTCCGCAGAGCAAATACAATCCGGAAGCGCTGTTAAGCGAACTGCCGCCGCCTAAGCGTCTAACCCGCCCACGCTCCGGCAATGGTCCGCGTCGTTCAGGCGGCGCACCGCGTAATCGTCGTCGTTCAGGTTAAAAAAATATGCTCAGCTCCACCTCGCTTTATGCGGCAATTGATCTCGGTTCGAATAGTTTTCATATGCTGGTTGTGCGCGAGGTGGCGGGAAGCATACAAACGCTGACGCGCATCAAGCGCAAGGTCCGCCTCGCGGCGGGCCTGAGCAGTGACAATCACCTCTCACCTGAAGCCATGGAACGTGGCTGGCAGTGTCTGCGACTCTTTGCCGAGCGTCTGCAGGATATCCCGCATGCCCAAATCACCGTGGTCGCCACTGCGACACTCCGCCTGGCGGTTAACGCCGTGGATTTTATTGCCAGAGCGCAGGAAATTCTCGGTTGTCCGGTTCAGGTTATCAGCGGTGAAGAAGAAGCTCGCCTGATTTACCAGGGCGTTGCGCACACCACGGGAGGTGACGATCGCCGTCTGGTGGTGGATATCGGCGGCGCCAGTACCGAGCTTGTGACCGGCACCGGCGCGCAGGCAACGTCGCTGTTCAGCCTGTCGATGGGCTGCGTGACCTGGCTTGAGCGCTACTTTACCGATCGGAACCTGGGCAAAGAGAACTTCGACGAGGCAGAGAACGCCGCGCGCGAGGTATTACGCCCGGTGATGGACGAGCTGCGCTATCACGGCTGGAAAGTCTGCGTGGGTGCCTCAGGTACCGTGCAGGCTCTGCAGGAAATCATGATGGCGCAGGGAATGGACGAGCGGATTACGCTTGCCAAACTTCAGCAGCTGAAACAGCGCGCGATTCAATGCGGACGCCTGGAAGAGCTGGAAATTGAAGGCCTGACGCTGGAACGCGCGCTGGTCTTCCCGAGCGGGCTGGCCATTCTTATCGCCATTTTCACCGAGTTGAACATCCAGTGTATGACCCTGGCCGGCGGCGCGCTGCGCGAAGGTCTGGTCTACGGGATGTTACATCTGTCGGTCGATCAGGATATCCGCAGCCGTACCCTGCGCAATGTGCAGCGTCGTTTTCTGGTTGATATCGATCAGGCCGGACGCGTATCGCAGCTGGCGTCACGCTTCGCCGATCGGGTCGCGAACGCCTGGGACCTTGACCATCTGAGCCGGGATTTACTGCTAAGCGCCTGTGCGCTACATGAAGTGGGGCTGAGCATTGATTTTAAGCAGGCACCGGCTCATGCAGCGTATCTGGTGCGAAACCTTGATTTACCGGGCTACACGCCAGCGCAGAAAAAATTGCTGGCAACGCTGCTGCTGAACCAGACCAATGCCGTCGATCTCTCCTCTTTGCATCAGCAAAACGCCGTCCCGCCGCGCGTGGCCGAGCATATGTGCCGCCTGCTGCGTCTGGCGATCCTGTTTGCCAGCCGCCGCCGCGATGATTTGCTGCCTGCCATTAATCTGGTGGCCGATGACGAGAAGCTTTCGCTGACGCTGCCGGAGAACTGGATTGATCGTCACCCGTTAGGGGCCGAGATGATCGAGCAGGAGTGCCAGTGGCAGAGCTATGTGCACTGGGTGTTGGAAGTAAAATAAGAGTGTGAAAAATGCCGGGTGGCGCTGCGCTTACCCGGCCTACAAGCCCTCCGGACTTATCCTTTCTCTTTGGCTTTTGCCAGCATGGCGCGGATGTTCGCCACGTTAGCCTGACCCTTGTGCATCCGCTCTTCTGCGGTAATCACTTTGCGCTCCTGTTCCCAGATTAGGTCATCCTGCGGCAGTTCCAGCAGGAAACGACTCGGCTCCGGGCGTACCAGTTCACCATACTGGCGGCGCTCTTTACACAGCGTGAACGTCAGCTCTTTCTGCGCGCGGGTGATCCCCACGTAGGCCAGACGGCGCTCCTCGTCGACGTTGTCTTCATCAATGCTGCTCTGGTGCGGCAACAATCCCTCTTCCATGCCTACCAGATACACATACGGGAACTCCAGCCCTTTTGACGCATGCAGCGTCATCAGCTGAACCTGATCGGCCTCTTCTTCGCTCTCGCCGCGCTCCATCATGTCGCGCAGGGTAAAGCGAGTGACCACCTGCGTCAGGGTCATTGGCTCGTCGATCTCAGAGCCCTCAAGCATTTCGGTCATCCAGCTGAAGAGCTGGTTAACGTTTTTCATGCGCATCTCAGCCGCTTTCGGGCTGGCTGAGGTTTCATACAGCCAGGACTCATAGTCAATGCCGTGAATGAGATCGCGCACCGCCGCCACCGGCTCGCGCTCCGCGAGACGCTGCACTTCGCCGAGCCAGTGGGTGAAGCGGGTTAACGAGTCATACCCGCGCCCGGTTAACGTCTGGCTCAGCCCCATGTCGAAGCTGGCGGTAAACATACTTTTGTTTCGGGTCATCGCCCACTCGCCGAGCTTTTGCAGCGTCGCCGGGCCAATCTCGCGTTTAGGCGTATTCACGATGCGCAGAAACGCGCTGTCGTCATCCGGGTTAGTAAGCACGCGAAGATAGGCCAGCAGATCTTTGATTTCTGGTCGTGAGAAGAACGACGTGCCGCCCGAGATTTTGTACGGAATGCGGTTCTGCATCAGCATCTTTTCAAAGACGCGCGACTGGTGATTGCCGCGATAGAGGATCGCGTAATCCTTATATTCGGTTTTGTTGACGAAGTGGTGAGCGATGAGTTCGCCCGTCACGCGCTCCGCTTCATGATCCTCATTGTTGGCGCTGAGCACTTTCAGCTCCGTGCCGTAGCCCAGTTCGGAGAAGAGACGCTTCTCAAATACGTGCGGGTTATTGGCAATCAGGATGTTTGCCGCCTTCAGGATACGCCCGGAGGAGCGGTAGTTTTGCTCCAGCTTAATCACCTGCAGGGCGGGGAAATCTTTGCTCAGCAGCACCAGGTTTTGTGGGCGCGCACCGCGCCAGGAGTAAATCGACTGGTCGTCGTCGCCTACCACGGTGAAACGCGCGCGCTGCCCCACCAGCAGCTTCACCAGCTCGTACTGGCTGGTGTTGGTATCCTGATATTCATCCACCAGCAGGTAGCGGATTTTATTCTGCCAGCGCTCGCGCACCTCTTCATTGCGCTGCAGCAGCAGCGTGGGCAGCAGGATCAGGTCGTCAAAGTCCAGCACGTTGCACGCTTTCATATGCGCATCGTACAGACCGTAGCAGTGGGCGAAGATCCGATCCCGTTCACCTTTGGCGATCGCCGCGGCCTGGGCCGGCGTCATCAGATCGTTTTTCCAATTCGAGATCGTCGAGATCAGCTGCTGCAACAGCACTTTGTCATCTTCGATCAGCCCCTCGGTGAGCTCTTTGAGCAGCGCCACCTGATCGGTGTCATCGAAGAGCGAGAAGTTGGACTTCATTCCCAACGCCGCATACTCGCGTTTGATGATATCCAGCCCCAGCGTGTGGAAGGTGGAGATCATCAGGCCGCGCGCCTCTTTACGACCCAGCGTCTGACCGACGCGCTCTTTCATCTCGCGCGCCGCTTTATTGGTAAAGGTGACCGCCGCAATGTGTCGCGCCTGATATCCGCAGTTGTGGATCAGATGGGCGATTTTGTTGGTGATCACGCGGGTTTTACCCGAACCGGCCCCTGCCAGCACCAGGCATGGTCCAGTAACGAATTCGACCGCTTGTTGTTGTCCAGGGTTTAAACGCATGGGAGTGTTGCTCAATCTTCGAACGGGGTGTGGATTGTAGCAGAAAGCCGGGCGCAGATTTACCGGCTAATGATAAAGTGGAGAAATCGCGTTTAACCCGTAGAGCAGAACCATGAAAAAGACCGCAGCAGCCCTGCATATTCTGGTAAAAGAAGAGAAACTGGCTCAGGAGATCCTGGCCAAGCTGGAGCGCGGCATCAGCTTTGATCATCTGGCGAAGCGTTACTCTAAATGCCCGTCCGGACGAAATGGCGGGGATCTCGGCGAGTTTCAACAAGGTGCGATGGTCGGTCCGTTCGATCGGGCGGTCTTTAGCTGCCCGCTTCTGAAGCCCTACGGCCCGGTGAAAACCAAATTTGGCTACCATATCATTAAGGTGCTATATCGCCGCTGACGCGTGATATATTGCGCCCCGATTTATTTCAACCTATTCAAGGCACGATCATGGCAAAAACAGCAGCAGCAGTGCACATCCTCGTTAAAGAAGAGAAACTGGCTTTAGATCTTCTGGAGCAGATTAAAAACGGTGCCGACTTCGGCAAGCTGGCGAAGAAGCATTCCATCTGCCCGTCAGGCAAGCGCGGCGGCGATCTGGGTGAGTTCCGTCAGGGCCAGATGGTTCCGGCGTTCGATAAAGTGGTGTTCTCCTGCCCGGTGCTGGAGCCAACCGGCCCGCTGCACACCCAGTTCGGTTATCACATTATCAAAGTGCTGTATCGCAAATAAAAAAGCCGGGTGGCGGCTACGCCTTACCCGGCCTACATCTTACGGTTTTGTAGGTCGGGTAAGCGAAGCGCCACCCGACAAGGTTGTTAACCCGCTACCGCGATACGCTTCATATCGGTCATGTAGCCACGCAGTTTGTGACCCACTTTCTCGATCTGGTGGCTGCGAATCGCTTCGTTCACATCGCGCAGCTGCGCGTTATCCACGGCACCTTCCGCAATCGCTTTACCCAGATCGCCCGTCTGCAGAGTGGTCATAAACTCTTTCAGCAGCGGTACGCAGGCGTAAGAGAACAGGTAGTTACCGTATTCTGCGGTATCAGAGATCACCACGTTCATTTCGTACAGACGCTTACGGGCGATGGTGTTCGCGATCAGCGGCAGCTCGTGCAGAGATTCGTAGTACGCAGACTCTTCGATGATGCCGGAATCCACCATGGTTTCGAACGCCAGCTCAACGCCTGCTTTCACCATGGCGATCATCAGTACGCCTTTATCGAAGTACTCCTGCTCGCCGATTTTACCTTCATACTGTGGCGCGGTTTCGAACGCGGTTTTACCGGTCTCTTCACGCCAGGTCAGCAGGTTTTTATCGTCGTTCGCCCAGTCCGCCATCATGCCGGAAGAGAATTCGCCGGAGATGATGTCGTCCATGTGTTTCTGGAACAGCGGTGCCATGATGGTTTTCAGCTGTTCAGACAGCGCGTAAGCACGCAGTTTTGCCGGGTTGGACAGACGGTCCATCATCAGCGTAATACCGCCCTGCTTCAGCGCTTCGGTGATGGTTTCCCAGCCGAACTGAATCAGTTTTTCCGCGTAGGCCGGGTCGGTGCCTTCTTCCACCAGCTTGTCAAAGCACAGCAGAGAACCGGCCTGCAGCATGCCGCACAGAATGGTCTGCTCGCCCATCAGGTCAGATTTCACTTCGGCAACGAAGGAAGATTCCAGCACACCCGCACGGTGGCCGCCGGTCGCCGCTGCCCATGCTTTGGCAATCGCCATACCTTCGCCTTTCGGATCGTTTTCCGGGTGAACCGCGATCAGGGTCGGCACGCCGAAGCCACGTTTGTACTCTTCGCGTACTTCCGTACCCGGGCACTTCGGCGCCACCATCACCACGGTGATGTCTTTACGGATCTGCTCGCCCACTTCAACGATGTTGAAGCCGTGGGAGTAACCCAGCGCGGCGCCGTCTTTCATCAGCGGCTGTACGGCACGCACAACGTCAGAGTGCTGCTTGTCCGGGGTCAGGTTAACCACCAGATCCGCCTGCGGGATCAGCTCTTCGTAGGTACCCACTTTGAAGCCGTTTTCGGTCGCTTTGCGCCAGGAAGCACGCTTCTCGGCAATCGCTTCTTTACGCAGGGCGTAGGAGATATCCAGACCGGAGTCACGCATGTTCAGGCCCTGGTTCAGACCCTGTGCGCCACAGCCGACGATGACCACTTTTTTACCCTGAAGGTAGCTCGCGCCATCGGCAAATTCATCGCGCGCCATGAAGCGGCATTTGCCCAGCTGCGCCAGCTGCTGGCGCAAGTTCAGTGTATTAAAGTAGTTAGCCATGGGTGATACCTCGTGATGTTGTGTGTCTTATTGTTCGGTTCGCGTTTCAGCGAGAATGTACCCACATTACAACAGGAAATTTATTGCGGAAATTGATATATTCACAACGTCATGTTGCAATTTTTGCAATGTAAAAAGAGGGAGTGGAATCGGTGGATTTACGCGATCTGAAAATGTTCCTGCACCTGGCGGAAAGCCGCCATTTTGGCCGCAGCGCCCGGGCGATGCACGTTAGCCCCTCCACGCTTTCACGCCAGATCCAGCGCCTTGAGGAAGACCTCGGCCAGCCGCTGTTCGTGCGCGACAACCGCACCGTCACCCTCACGGAAGCGGGTGAAGAACTGCGCATTTTTGCCCAGCAGACGCTGTTGCAGTACCAGCAGCTGCGGCACTCGATTGACCAGCAGGGGCCGTCACTTTCCGGCGAACTGCATATTTTCTGCTCCGTGACCGCCGCCTATAGCCATCTGCCGCCGATTCTTGACCGCTTCCGCGCGGCGCATCCGTCGGTTGAAATTAAGCTCACCACCGGCGACGCCTCCGACGCAATGGAAAAAGTGGTGACGGGCGAAGCGGATCTCGCTATTGCCGGGAAACCCGAAACTCTGCCGGGCGCGGTGGCATTCTCAATGCTGGAGAATCTGGCGGTGGTGCTGATCGCGCCGGCGCTGCCCTGCCCGGTGCGCAACCAGGTATCGGTGGAAAAACCGGACTGGTCCACGGTGCCGTTTATCATGGCCGATCAGGGGCCGGTGCGCCGCCGCATCGAGCTGTGGTTCCGTCGTCAGAAAATCAGCAATCCGTCGATTTACGCCACGGTCAGCGGCCATGAGGCGATGGTGTCGATGGTGGCGCTGGGCTGCGGCGTGGCGCTGCTGCCGGAAGTGGTGCTGGAAAACAGCCCCGAACCGGTGCGCAATCGCGTGATGATTCTGGAGCGCAGCGACGAGAAGACGCCGTTTGAGCTTGGCGTGTGCGCACAAAAAAAGCGGCTGCATGAGCCGCTTATTGATGCGTTCTGGCAGATATTGCCGAATCACTAAAGCCGGGTGGCGCTGCGCTTACCCGGCCAGCCCTTAGCCCGCGAGGAAGAAGCGGAAGGCCGGGTTATGGGTTTCGTCGTGACACTCATAGCCCAGCTCGTTCAGCCGCGTTTCGAAATCCGGCTCGTGCTCGCCCAGTTCAAACGCCGCCAGCACGCGGCCGTAGTCGGTGCCGTGGCTGCGGTAGTGGAACAGAGAGATGTTCCAGTGCGCGCCCAGCGTGTGCAGGAACTTGAGCAGCGCGCCCGGCGATTCCGGGAACTCGAAGCTGAACAGACGTTCCCTGAGCGGCTTCGATGGACGCCCGCCGACCATGTAGCGCACGTGCAGCTTCGCCATCTCGTCGTCAGAGAGATCGACCACGCTGTAGCCGCCCTCATGCAGCAGGTTGAGGATCTCTTTGCGCTCCTCCACGCCGCGGCTCAGACGCACGCCGACAAAAATGCAGGCGTCTTTGGCATCGGCAAAACGGTAGTTGAACTCCGTCACCGAACGGCCGCCCAGCAGCTGGCAGAACTTCAGGAAGCTGCCCTTCTCTTCCGGAATTGTCACCGCCAGCAGCGCTTCCCGCTGTTCACCCAGCTCGCAGCGCTCGGAAACGTAGCGCAGACCGTGGAAGTTCACGTTGGCACCAGACAGCACGTGCGCCAGACGCTCGCCGCGAATGTTGTGCTGGGCGATGTATTTTTTCATCCCCGCCAGCGCCAGCGCGCCTGACGGCTCCGCCACCGCACGCACATCCTCGAACAGATCCTTCATCGCCGCGCAGATAGCGTCGCTATCAACCGTGACGATATCGTCGAGATATTCCTGGCACAGGCGGAAGGTTTCATCTCCAATGCGCTTCACCGCCACGCCCTCGGCAAACAGCCCGACGCGCGGCAGGTCTACCGGATGACCCGCATCCAGCGCCGCCTTCAGGCAGGCAGAGTCTTCCGCTTCAACGGCGATGACTTTGATCTGCGGCATCAGCTGTTTAATCAGCACCGCCACGCCTGCGGCCAGGCCACCGCCGCCGACCGGCACAAACACGCGGTCGAGATGGGCATCCTGCTGCAGCAGTTCCAGCGCCAGCGTGCCCTGCCCGGCAATCACCATCGGGTGGTCGAACGGCGGCACCCAGGTGAAACCCTGCTGCTGCGCCAGCTCAATCGCTTTGGCTTTGGCTTCGTCAAAGTTGGCACCGTGGAGCAGCACTTCGCCGCCGAAGCCGCGCACCGCGTCGACTTTGATATCTGCGGTAGCAACCGGCATCACGATCAGCGCCTTCAGCCCCAGGCGAGCAGACGAGAACGCCACGCCCTGGGCGTGGTTGCCCGCAGACGCGGTAATCACGCCGCGCGCTTTTTGCTCGTCGGTCAGCCCGGCCATCATCGCGTAGGCGCCGCGCAGCTTGAAGCTGTGCACCGGCTGCCGGTCTTCGCGCTTCACCAGAATGACGTTGTCGAGGCGCGAAGAAAGTTTTTCCATTTTCTGCAGGGGCGTAACCTGCACGGCTTCATAGACCGGCGCGCGCAGCACCGCTCTCAGGTATTCCGCCCCCTCGGGGGCGGCGGATAAGGGTTGTGACTCGGCCATCATTAGCCCCCAAGTTTAGATTTATCGCGCACCGCGCCTTTATCTGCACTGGTGGCAAGGCTCGCGTAGGCGCGCAGGGCAAAGGAGACTTCACGCTGGCGATCTTTCGGCGTCCAGGCTTTGTCGCCGCGGGCTTCCTGCGCTTCACGACGGGCCGCAATCTCCTGGTCGCTCAGCTTCAGCTGAATGCCGCGATTCGGAATGTCGATTTCGATCAGATCGCCGTCTTCAATGATGGCGATGTTGCCGCCGCTTGCCGCTTCCGGGGAAACGTGGCCGATAGAGAGGCCGGAGGTGCCGCCGGAGAAACGCCCGTCGGTGATCAGCGCACACGCCTTACCGAGTCCCATAGATTTCAGGAAGGTGGTTGGGTAGAGCATCTCCTGCATGCCGGGGCCGCCTTTCGGCCCTTCGTAGCGAATGACAACCACGTCGCCTTCCACCACTTTGCCGCCGAGAATCGCCTCTACCGCTTCATCCTGGCTTTCGTATACCTTCGCCGGACCGGTGAATTTCAGGATACTGTCGTCCACGCCTGCGGTTTTCACGATGCAGCCGTTTTCCGCGAAGTTACCGTACAGCACGGCCAGACCGCCGTCTTTACTGTAGGCATGTTCCAGCGAGCGGATGCAGCCTTCGGCGCGGTCATCGTCCAGGGTATCCCAGCGACAGTCCTGCGAGAACGCCTGGGTGGTACGGATACCGGCAGGACCGGCGCGGAACATCTTTTTCACCGCGTCGTCTTTGGTCAGCATGACGTCGTACTGGTCCAGCGACTCCGGCAGCGTCAGGCCGAGCACGTTTTTCACGTCACGGTTCAGCAGCCCGGCGCGATCCAGCTCGCCCAGAATGCCCAGCACGCCGCCCGCGCGGTGTACATCTTCCATATGGTACTTCTGGGTGCTCGGCGCGACTTTACACAGCTGCGGGACTTTGCGGGAGAGCTTATCGATGTCGCTCATGGTGAAGTCGATTTCTGCTTCCTGCGCGGCGGCCAGCAGATGCAGAACGGTGTTGGTGGAGCCGCCCATGGCGATATCCAGCGTCATCGCGTTTTCGAACGCGGCTTTGCTGGCGATGTTGCGCGGCAGCGCGCTGGCGTCGTCCTGCTCGTAGTAGCGTTTGGTCAGCTCAACGATGCGCTTACCGGCGTTAAGGAACAGCTGCTTACGGTCGGCGTGGGTTGCCAGCAGCGAGCCGTTGCCCGGCTGAGAAAGGCCCAGCGCTTCGGTCAGGCAGTTCATGGAGTTGGCGGTGAACATACCGGAACAGGAGCCGCAGGTCGGGCACGCGGAGCGTTCCACCTGGTCACTCTGCTCGTCAGAGACTTTCGGATCCGCGCCCTGAATCATCGCATCGACCAGGTCGAGCTTGATGATTTTGTCGGAGAGCTTGGTTTTCCCCGCTTCCATTGGACCACCGGAGACGAAGATCACCGGAATATTCAGGCGCAGGGAGGCCATCAGCATCCCCGGGGTGATTTTATCGCAGTTGGAGATGCAGACCATCGCATCGGCGCAGTGGGCGTTAACCATGTACTCAACCGAGTCGGCGATCAGCTCGCGCGACGGCAGTGAATAGAGCATGCCCCCGTGACCCATCGCGATACCGTCATCCACCGCAATGGTGTTGAACTCTTTCGCCACGCCGCCGGAGGCTTCGATTTGCTCGGCAACCAGCTTGCCGAGATCGCGCAGGTGCACGTGGCCCGGTACAAACTGGGTGAAGGAGTTCACCACGGCGATAATCGGCTTGCCGAAATCGGCGTCGGTCATTCCGGTGGCGCGCCACAGCGCGCGGGCTCCCGCCATATTACGACCGTGGGTGGTGGTGGCTGAACGATACTTAGGCATGCTTTATTGACTCCCGTCTGACTATTTAATGGGACGGTGCGTGCCGTCCCAAATTTATGCTTAGTGATTAACCTGATCCAACCAGCCGTATTTATCTTCTGTTTCGCCGGTGAAGAGGCCAAAGAACGCTTGCTGAATACGTTTGGTGACCGGACCGCAGCGGCCTTCGCCCACCTGGATACCGTCTACGCTGCGTACCGGCGTGATTTCAGCCGCCGTACCGGACATAAACACTTCATCGGCCAGATACAGGGATTCGCGGGACAGCACCTGCTCGCGGACTTCGATACCCAGATCTTTCGCCAGCTTGATGATGGCGTCGCGGGTGATGCCCGGCAGCGCGGACGAGGTGAACGGCGGCGTGAACAGAATGCCGTCTTTCACTTCAAACAGGTTTTCACCCGCACCTTCTGAGATGTAGCCATTTACGTCCAGGGCGATACCTTCCTGATAGCCGTGGCGGCGCGCTTCGCTACCGACCAGCAATGAGGAGAGATAGTTACCGCCTGCTTTCGCGGCGGTCGGGATGGTGTTTGGCGCCACGCGGTTCCAGGAAGAGACCATTGCGTCGATCCCCTGCTCCAGGGCTTCTGCACCCAGGTAGGCACCCCACGGGAACGCGGCAATGATCACATCGGTGGTATAACCGGCTGGCGGGTTCACACCCATGCCGACATCGCCCACGAACACCAGCGGACGGATATAGGCGCTGGTCAGGTTGTTTTTACGGATCACGTCGCGGCAGGCTTCCATCAGCTCGTCGACGCTTTGTGAAACCGGGAAACGATAAATTTTGGCTGAGTCATGCAGACGCTGCATGTGTTCGCGATGGCGAAACACCACTGGTCCTTTGTGAGAATCGTAGCAGCGGATGCCTTCAAACACGGAGGTACCGTAGTGCAGCGCGTGGGACATCACGTGGACCTTCGCGTCCTCCCAGCGAACCATCTCACCGTTGAACCAAATGTAATCAGCTTTTTTTGTCGTCATTTTTTCGTCCTGTCACGCTTAAGCGCGGATTTGTTGTGATGTGGTTGTGCTCTGGCAGATGGCAACATGGGCAACGTCTACCAGCTTTGATAACTGACTAAACAGTAAGTCGACCGGCCGCGGGCTGGCAACGGTTAATTCGATACTGATATTTTGGGCGTCAGTGGCCGTCTCCATATTCATAGAGCAAATCTGAAAACCACGATGACGCACCACGCGCAAAACGCGCTCTAAGGTTTCCGGGTTGAAGCGAGCCTGTACGGCGACCTGATGCTGCATCATGATAATTTCTCCATCATTTGTGAGTTACTGGCACCAGGCGGTACCAACGGCCAGACGTTCTCGAGTTCGTCGATTGAGACATGAAGCAGGTAAGGCCCATCGCTGTTCAGCATGGTGTCGAGCGCCGCTTCAACCTGATCTTTACGGGTGATGTGCTGGCCAGGGATGCCAAAGGCGCTGGCCAGGGTGAGGAAATCGGGGTTATCGGTGAGAGTCGTTTCGCTGTAGCGCTCCTGGAAGAACAGCTGTTGCCACTGGCGAACCATCCCTAAACGCTGGTTGTCGAGCAACACGATCTTCAGCGGCAACTGCTTGCGCTTAACGGTGCCGAGCTCCTGAACGTTCATCATGAAGGAGCCGTCACCGGAGATACAGATAACGGTATCGTTCGGGCGGGCAACCTGCGCGCCAACGGCTGCCGGCAGACCGAAGCCCATCGTCCCTAACCCGCTGGAGGTGATGAAATTTTCCGGGCGGGTGTAGGTCATGTGCTGCGCGGACCACATCTGGTGCTGGCCTACGTCGGTTGTGACGACGCTGTCAGCAGGTTTACGGTCAGACAACTGCTTCAACAGCAGCGGCGCGTAGATGGCCTCGCCGGGGTGGTCGTAACGCCAGGCGTGCTCGGCGCGCATGTCTGCGGTGTGCTGACGCCATGCGTTGATATCCAGCGGCTGCTGCAATGCCGGTAACAGCGCGTTGAGATCGCCCTGCAAGGCAACATGCGCCTGACGCAGCTTGTTCATCTCCGCCGGGTCGATATCCATATGGATGACTTTGGCGTTCGGCGCAAAGGTATTCAGCTTGCCGGTGACGCGGTCGTCAAAACGGGCACCTACGGCGATGAGCAGATCGCACTCCTGCACCGCCAGGTTTGCCGCTTTGGTGCCGTGCATCCCCAGCATGCCCAGATAGTATGGGTAATCCGCGTCGACTGCACCGAGACCTTTCAGCGTGCAGGTCGCCGGCATCTGCGTTGTTGCGATAAATTCACGCAGGGCTGGAACGGCCTGCGCCATGCCGACGCCACCGCCAACGTACAGCATCGGCTGTTTCGCCTGCGCCAGCATCTGACGGGCCTCTTCAACTTCCGCTTCCGGAAAAGCATCGTCGCTTTCAACGGTAGAGAAGTGCGGCTCCAGATCGCCGAGCGCCACCTGGATATCTTTCGGGATATCGACCAGAACCGGACCAGGACGACCGGAGCTTGCCACTTCGAACGCTTCTGCCATTACGCGCGGCAGTTCTTCGAGAGACTGGACGAGGAAGCTGTGTTTGGTGCAGGCCAGCGATAAACCGAGGACGTCGACTTCCTGGAAAGCATCGGTACCGATGAACGGAGACGCCACCTGCCCGGTGATGGCGACAACGGGAACGGAATCCAGCAGCGCGTCAGCCAGACCGGTGATCAGGTTAGTTGCGCCCGGGCCTGAAGTGGCCATACACACGCCGGTTTTACCTGTCGCGCGGGCATAACCGATGGCTGCCATCGCTGCACCCTGCTCGTGTCGGCACAAGAGATGTTCCACGCCGCCGTCATACAGTGCATCGTAAATCGGCATAATTGCGCCACCCGGATAACCGAATACGGTTTCGACTCCCTGCGCGCGCAACGCATGTACTACCCACTGTGCCCCATTCATAGTTAGTTCCCCGTCATAAATCGGGAGAAACAGAATTTTGTGCTAGTCGTCATTCTCTGCTCCTCATTTACGTTTTTTAGTCATAAAAAAACCCCCGGACCTTTCGGTGCGGGGGTCTTAGTTCGTTAAGGCTTGATTTCTAAGCCTTTTCTCGTCCAAGTGCAGCCCCGCACGGTGGGATAATAATCACCACCACGCTAATCACGACCAGGCTAATCACTCGTAGAAGGGCTGTCATTTTCAGTTCTTTTTGCATCTTGTTCGAAGGAATACCTAAAGAGTTATCACAGTTTTTAAATCAAACACAAGATTTATTTATGACGAAATTGATTAGACAGCGAATCATATTTCTTAAAAGCGTTGTTTTATATACGGAAATTAGAAAATGAATATTTTTCATTTTTTTACTGCGGTTCTTAGTGCCAAAACGGGGCTTTTTACATTCTGCGAGGAAGCTTCCACGGTTATGCAAGGGTTTCAGTGTGCGTTTAAAATCACTGAACAGGCGGCGTAAATTCGCAAAATGACGCTAAACAGACAAAACAGGCGCTGGCATAGTTACCCCAGGAGGTAGTGCAAATGTCACTGTCAGTTGTTTATACGCGTGCGGCTCTCGGGGTAAAGGCACCGCTTATTTCCGTCGAGGTTCATTTGAGTAACGGACTCCCCGGACTCACGCTTGTCGGGTTACCTGAAACGACGGTTAAAGAGGCCAGGGATCGCGTTCGCAGCGCAATAATAAATAGCGGTTATGCCTTCCCCGCGAAGAAGATCACCATCAACCTTGCGCCCGCCGATCTGCCTAAAGAGGGGGGACGATACGATTTACCTATCGCAATTGCCCTTCTCGCGGCTTCTGAGCAGCTTAATACGACACGGCTAGGCTCGTATGAGTTCGTTGGCGAACTCGCGCTTACAGGCGCGTTAAGAGGCGTTCCCGGTGCGATATCGGGAGCGCTGGAAGCCATACGTGCAGGGCGGCAAATTATTGTCGCCAATGAAAACGCATCAGAAGTGAGTCTTATCGCCGAGAAGGGGTGTCTCATCGCGGGGCATTTACAGGAAGTTTGTGCCTGGCTGGAAGGGCGGCATGAACTGTCCGAGCCGGAGGAGTGTGATGATGCTATAGCGGATGCACCAGAGGATCTCAGCGAGATTATGGGACAGGAGCAAGGGAAACGGGCGCTGGAGATTACGGCGGCAGGTGGACACAATCTTCTGTTAATTGGCCCGCCGGGTACGGGTAAAACAATGCTGGCAAGCAGGTTAAGTGGGTTGCTTCCACCGCTCAATAATCATGAAGCGCTGGAAAGTGCCGCCATATATAGCCTTATCAGTTCGATGTCGTTGCAAAAACAGTGGCGCCGCCGTCCTTTTCGTTCGCCGCATCATAGCGCTTCACTGACGGCAATGGTTGGCGGCGGGTCTATCCCCGGGCCGGGAGAGATCTCTCTGGCACACAATGGCATTCTGTTTCTTGATGAGCTGCCTGAGTTTGAGCGCC
This sequence comes from Enterobacter sp. DC1, assembly GCF_000568075.1. NCBI lineage: Bacteria > Pseudomonadati > Pseudomonadota > Gammaproteobacteria > Enterobacterales > Enterobacteriaceae > Enterobacter > Enterobacter sp. DC1. Next base: position 2,690 of record NZ_AZUA01000012.1, on the reverse strand, counting down.
GCGTGCTGGATGCACTGAGAGAGCCCATTGAATCCGGTGAGATACATATCTCACGCGCACGAGCAAAAATAAGCTATCCCGCGCAGTTTCAGCTGGTCGCGGCGATGAATCCCAGCCCGACGGGGCACTACCAGGGCAACCATAACCGCTGTACGCCAGAGCAGACGTTGCGTTATCTGGGCAAGTTATCCGGCCCGTTCCTCGACCGTTTCGATTTATCCCTCGAAATTCCCCTTCCCCCGCCGGGTCTGCTCAGGCAAACGGGCATAACGGGTGAAAGCTCAGCGGAGGTACGCGAGCGGGTGATTGCAGCCCAGATGCGGCAGTACGCTCGCCAGAACAAACTGAATGCACGGCTGGATAATGCCGGGATCCGGCAGTTTTGTTCTCTTAACGTTGAGGATGCGGGATGGCTGGAGGAGACGCTAACGCGGTTCGGGCTGTCCATACGTGCGTGGCAGCGTTTGTTGAAGGTGGCCAGAACTATTGCCGACGTAGAGGGGTGCACTGACATTGAGAGGAAACATTTGCAGGAGGCGCTGAGCTACCGCGCTATCGATCGTTTGCTGCTGCATTTGCAGAAATTGCTGGCATAAAAAAAGGGGCCGTAGCCCCTTCTCTTCTTTTAGTCATCAGACTCGGTGTAGTCTTCTGCACCTTCCATCTGCGGCTTGCCGCCAGACAGCGTATGGAAGCGCTTAGGACGCTTAATGCGCGCCATGTACTTGATCCATACGCGTTCCGCTTCAGACTCCGGCTCACGCTCACCACGGCAAACAGAAACAAACTGTTTTTCGTCTTCGGTAGCAGGTTCACGCTTACCCAGATCCAGCTCGTTAAAGGCATAACCATGGCGCTCAAGCAGTTGAGCTTCTTTGATGGTGAAATCGCCGTGACGAGAGAACCCGCGCGGATAATGTTTATTGTCGAAAAAACGATTAGTCGTCGTAAAGCTTTCCGCCATCCTACACGCTCCTAATTCTTTGGCCGAGCTATTTATGGCGCGGAGTATTAGTTACGCTTGACAGAGTGTAAAACAAAACATTTAAATCATAACGACAAATAATTTTGCGGAGAAAGATGTGGATACGGAATTGCTTAAAACTTTCCTTGAAGTGAGCAGAACACGCCACTTTGGGCGAGCAGCTGAAGCCCTTTACCTGACGCAGTCAGCAGTCAGTTTTCGTATTCGACAGCTGGAAAATCAACTGGGTGTGAATCTTTTTACCCGCCATCGTAACAATATTCGCTTAACGCCTGCCGGCGAGAAACTGCTGCCGTACGCAGAAACGCTCATGAATACCTGGCAGGCGGCACGTAAAGAGGTGGCACATACTTCGAGGCATAATGAGTTCTCGATAGGGGCCAGCGCTTCTCTGTGGGAATGCATGCTAAGTCAGTGGCTTACCCGGCTGTATCATTCACACAGCCACCTGCAATTTGAAGCCAGAATTGCGCAACGGCAGTCGCTGGTTAAGCAACTTCATGAGCGCCAGCTTGATCTTCTGATCACAACCGAAGCCCCCAAGATGGACGAATTTAGCAGCCAGATTGTGGGCCAGTTTGGCCTGGCGCTTTATGCGTCTGAACCTTCGATGATGAAGGCAGACCTGACCTATTTACGCCTGGAATGGGGGCCGGATTTTCAGCAGCACGAGACGGGACTGATTGCACCTGATGATGTTCCACAGTTAACGACCAGCTCGGCAGAGATCGCCTGTCAGCAGCTGCCCCTGCTGAAAGGTTGTACCTGGTTACCTGTTCGCTGGGCAGACACTAAAGCAGGGCTGCACACCGTGATGGATTCCACCACGCTTACCAGGCCGCTGTATGCAATTTGGCTGCAAAACAGTGATAAGCAATCTCAGATAAAAGATCTGTTAAAAATCAATGTAATGGATTGATACATCAGCCAGCAGGAATGCTGGCTGAATATTAAGACGAGGCGTTTTGAAGGATTTCAGGCAAAAAAAAATCCTTTGCCGAAGCAAAGGATTCTATATGGCAGGGGCGGAGAGACTCGAACTCGCGACACCCGGTTTTGGAGACCGGTGCTCTACCAACTGAGCTACGCCCCTAAAGTTTTTTGCCATTAAGCCTGCCAATTAGGCAGGCTTAATGTCTTAATAAGTGGCGGAACGGACGGGACTCGAACCCGCGACCCCCTGCGTGACAGGCAGGTATTCTAACCGACTGAACTACCGCTCCACCGAAGACTGCTTGTAACCACCGGATTTATGCACCGGCTTACTACTTAATTTGATGCCTGGCAGTTCCCTACTCTCACATGGGGAGACCCCACACTACCATCGGCGCTACGGCGTTTCACTTCTGAGTTCGGCATGGGGTCAGGTGGGACCACCGCGCTAAAGCCGCCAGGCAAATTCTGTTAATCTGTATCAAAGCTGAAATTTGATTGTCTGTCTCTTCGCCGAAACAGCTTCGGCGTTGTAAGGTTAAGCCTCACGGTTCATTAGTATCGGTTAGCTCAACGCATCGCTGCGCTTACACACCCGACCTATCAACGTCGTAGTCTTCAACGTTCCTTCAGGACCCTTAAAGGGTCAGGGAGAACTCATCTCGGGGCAAGTTTCGTGCTTAGATGCTTTCAGCACTTATCTTTTCCGCATTTAGCTACCGGGCAGTGCCATTGGCATGACAACCCGAACACCAGTGATGCGTCCACTCCG
>NZ_AZUA01000011.1:0-105900 GCF_000568075.1 Enterobacter sp. DC1 | reverse complement strand
CATGTGTTAGGCCTGCCGCCAGCGTTCAATCTGAGCCATGATCAAACTCTTCAATTTAAGTTTGATGCTCGTGAATTAAACTTCGTAATGAATTACGTATGTTCACTCAGAGACTTGGTATTCATTTTTCGTCCGAGGACGTTAAGAATCCATGTCACTTTGAGTGCCCACACAGATTGTCTGATAAATTGTTAAAGAGCAGTGCAACGCGGCTTTCGCTCACCGTTGCGAGGTCCCGTATATTACGTTTTCCTCATTCAGAGTCAAGCGATTATTTTTGCTTTTCTCTGTCGGCGTTCATCTCTGAACCCCGCTAACCCGGCGGCCTGTAAGCCGTTGTTCCGTGTCAGTGGAGGCGCATTATAGGGAGTTCTCAGACGTTGACAACCCCTCTTTTAAAAAAAACTTTCAACCGTCTCTTTTTTGCTCAAAACCGTGCTACAGCGCCAGTTTTTCGAGCGTTTCAAAGCCATAACGGCGTAAAACGGGTAAAAGTTGCTCAGTCTCTTTCGTGATGGCCATACAAAACGCGATATTCGCATCGGTAGATTTCGCATCCGGCGCTTCATGCTCCAGCAGCCAGGCCGTACGACGGGCAATAGCCGCGCCGGAATCCACCAGGCGCGTCCCCTCCGGCAACACCTCTAATAGCTCTTCCTGTAATAGCGGGAAGTGGGTGCAGCCCAGCACAACGGTATCCGGGGGTTCGGGCATCCGCAGCCACGGACGAAGAATACGACGCAGCTCGTCGAGTGATACCGCCTTTCCATGCAGCTTCGCTTCAGCCATCTCCACCAGCTCAGCCGAACCCAGCATCGCAATCTGGCATTCGTTGGCAAAACGGTCGATCAGCTCGCGGGTATAAGGACGCTTTACCGTACCTCGCGTTGCCAGCAACCCCACAATGCCGTTCGCCGTCAGGCGCGCGGCAGGCTTTATCGCAGGAACGACGCCCACAACCGGGAACGGGAATTTTTGACGCAGGGCGGGAAGAGAAACGGTGCTCGCCGTATTACAGGCGATGACGGCCAGCGCAAGGGGATAGCGCTTTTGTACCGCAGTGACGATTTCAACCACACGCTCAACAATAAAATCTTCGCTCTTTTCTCCATACGGGAAAGCGACGTTATCGAAGGCGTAGATGTAATGGAGATCCGGCAGGAGATGCCGAATCTCATCATAGACCGAAAGCCCACCGACGCCGGAATCAAACACCAGCACGGTGGGACGCGGATTAGAAGGTGTAGCTGCCAGACAAGGTGTATTCCCGTCCTGCAGTTTGGTAGCCATAAACTGTCTCGTAATCTTTATCGAACAGGTTGGCTATTTTACCACGAACTGTGAGATGTGAGGTGACAGGATACGAAACTGCGAGATCCCACAGGCTTACACCGCCCATTTTTACTTTCTCAGACGGATAAGTACCAAAATCAGTGTCGTAACGCGTACCGAGATAGTGATAAGTCAGGCTCCAGTCGAAATCATAGATCTGCGTGTCGAGCTGATATTTCACCTGCTGTTTAGCACGACGGTCCAGAAGTTCGTTGGTTGCGGCATTGCGGGCATCCACATAGTCGTAGCCTACAGTATGCGTCAGCGGGCCCGTATCAAACGATGCTGTCGCTTCCACACCTTTAATGCGCGCTTTACCGACGTTGTAATATTGCTGAAGGTTATTATTGAAGTCGATGAGATTATCAACGTCATTACGGTAGCCAGAGACGCGCCAGCTCACGCCTGCCGTCAGGCCTTCAAACGCACCTTCCCACTGCTTGCTCTCTTCTGGATCAAGATGGTCATTGCCATAGAAACCATAGAGTTGACCCAGATTCGGTGCTTTATAGGCCGTACCATAAGAAGCAACGAAGCGGTAACCCTCCACGAACTCCCAGGCCGCACTACTTTGCCAGGTGCCATGGCGACCGAACTGAGAGTTGTCATCGCTGCGAACCGCTCCTTCCAGAGTGAAGTCACCAAACTGCTGCAACCCGGTCAGGTAAACGCCGGTGTTACGCAGGTCGTAGCCGTTGGTCACGTAGTTTGTACCCGGCTCGGTGCTCTGCTTCTGCCAGTCAACGCCCGCGCCAATGTTCCCATGACCAACATCAACGGAGTTCAGCCACTGGACGTTGTACTGTTTGATTTCATCCAGCGTGGCTGTTGAATCGTAGCGGCCTAAATTTGGGTCGTAGTTATAGTCTTTGCTGTGGCTATAGCTGGTGAGCAACTGTGAATGGAAGATGTCATCGTTGAAGCGCAATCCTGCATCCCAGGTCTGACTATAGAGCTGGCGGGTATCGACCAGTACGTCAGGGGTAAATGAGCTGTAGTAACCGTCGTAGGCAGTACGGTTGCTGTAGCCAAAGCCGCGAACAAATCCGCTCCACTGCTCAGAGAATGCGTGATCCAGTGCCCCATAGAGCGTTTTATTCATAAAGCCGTCGCGATCGGTCTGGGCAAGGCCACCATTGTTGCCGTCCGCAACCACATCAAACCCTTTGGTATAGGTGTAATCACCCGCAAGCGTGACGCGCGTGCTGTCGCCCAATGTTTGCTGAGTACTGCCGCCATAATTCTGGTAACCATGCGACCCTACACCTGCATTCAGCGTGGTACCGTCCTTCGCGCGAGTGGTAATAATGTTTACGACTCCGCCGATCGCGTCCGAGCCGTATACCGCCGAACGCGGTCCACGAACATATTCGATACGCTGCACCAGGGAGATCGGGAACTGGCTGAGATCGGACGACCCAGTAACACCCGCCTGGTTAAGGCGGATCCCATCAACAAGGATCAGGACGTGGCTGGAGTTGGTGCCACGTATAAAGAGAGAAGAGAGTTGCCCCATCCCACCACTTTGCGCCGTATCCACGCCGGGCAGGCGACGCATAACATCCAGGACTGAGGTTGATTGCCAACGGTCAATATCGGCACGCGTAACAACGGAGGTTGCAGCCAGAATAGTTTTTTCAGGTTGTTCAAAACGATTTGCCGTCACCACCAACGAGTCGGCGCTATCCTGCGCCCAGCCCGAAAATGCCGTGACGGACAACGCCGTCAACAGCGATACTTTTTTAATCATTGTTAAAGCATCCACAATATAAGAAGGATGCCGCAGGCCTCATCGATAGCACGCGATGATGAAACCAAATGCGACGTGATCCCGGCAGGTCTTCGGGCTAGGTGGCTATATAAGGATGAAGACTTCCCATTTTCACAGTGTCTACAACGCTCATCCCGCCAGACTTTACCGCTGCGCGTCAGCTCCAGATTTACACTGGATTCCCTTTTCACTCTCAGGAGACCGGAAACAGAATGCTACAATTAGACACGTATGGATGTCCAGACAGCTATTGCCCATTAAATCTGGACATCCCCTGAACAATGCCTACAATCCCCGCGTAATTCTTTATCATTCAGGACGCATCATGACCCCAGAACACCTCCCGACAGAACAGTACGACGCGCAGCTGGCAGAGAAAGTCGTCCGCCTGCAAAGTATGATGACGCCTTTCAACGCGCCCGTTCCCGAGGTGTTCCGCTCTCCCGTCAGCCACTACCGCATGCGCGCCGAGTTCCGCATCTGGCACGACGGCGACGACCTGTACCACATCATTTTCGATCAGCAGACGAAATCCCGTATTCGCGTGGACAGCTTTCCGGCGGCGAGCGAGCTCATTAACCAGTTGATGACGCTGATAATGGACGGCGTGCGCAACAATCCGGTACTGCGTAACAAGCTGTTCCAGATTGACTACCTGACCACGCAAAGCAATCAGGCGATTGTCTCTCTGCTGTATCACAAAGCGCTTAACGACGAGTGGCGCGAGCAGGCAGAATCGCTGCGCGACGCGCTGCGCGCGCAGAACATCAACGTTCACCTGATTGGCCGCGCGACAAAAACCAAAATCATGCTGGATCAGGACTACATCGACGAGCGCCTGCCGGTGGCAGGTAAAGAGATGGTGTATCGTCAGGTCGAGAACAGCTTCACCCAGCCGAATGCCGCGATGAACGTGCAGATGCTGGAGTGGGCGCTGAAGGCGACGGAAGGGTCAACGGGCGATCTGCTTGAGCTCTACTGCGGTAACGGCAACTTCTCCCTGGCGCTCGCGCGTAACTTCGATCGCGTTCTGGCAACGGAAATCGCCAAGCCGTCGGTGGCTGCCGCGCAGTACAATATCGCCGCTAACCATATCGACAACGTGCAGATCGTTCGTATGGCCGCAGAAGAGTTCACGCAGGCCATGAACGGCGTACGCCAGTTTAACCGCCTGGAAGGGATCGATCTGAAGAGCTACCAGTGTGAGACGATTTTTGTCGACCCGCCGCGCAGTGGCCTGGACAGCGAAACCGAGAAGATGGTGCAGGCGTACCCGCGTATTTTGTACATCTCCTGTAACCCGGAGACGCTGTGCAAGAACCTCGAAACATTAGGCCAGACGCACAAGGTTGAACGTCTGGCGCTGTTCGATCAGTTCCCGTATACGCACCATATGGAGTGCGGCGTACTGCTCACGGCGAAGTAATGTGGGGGTTGTAGGGCAGGTAAGCGAAGCGCCACCTGCCAAAAAAGCCGGATGGCGCTTCGCTTATCCGGCCTACAATGACGAAACCCTTTACTCTGGTAACTGGCTTTTACGGCTACGCATGCGCGAGCCAATCCAGAACACCAGCGCCACAGACAGTACGGCAGGGAAGAAGTTAGAGCCGATATCCGGATATTCCGCGCGAACCACGGTGCTATACAGCAATACGCCCAGAATAAAGCAGGCAGCGGCCAGCCCCGGTAACCCCACCGGCATGGTGCGGTTCAGGTAACGTTGATGCAGGCAGTAAACCGTCAGCACCAGCGCAATAAGCGGGAAAATCGAAAACGGCACGATTGAGCTAAAAATAGCGGCAAACGTACCATTAATGGATAAGCCAGCGATCAATGCCAGCAACAGCGTCCCTTTATCCTGACCTGACTGTTTCATTACTCACCTTCACTCTTCGGTTTGATGTGCCAGTTTCTCTTGTTCGCGGCGATACCAGTAGTACGCGCCTTTGGAGATCATCCTGAGCTGCAATACCAGTCGCTCTTCGAGCTGCTTGCGTTGTTCAATGCTGACATCCAGCGCTTCGGCACCCGCGCTGAAAACAATCGTCACCATCGCCTCAGCCTGTGCTTCAGTAAACGCACGCGGCATATGGTTTTCGAGTTCAAGATAGTCGGCAAGTTCCGCGATGAAGTGTTGAATTTCACGCGCGACGGCGGCACGAAACGCCGCCGATGTGCCCGAACGCTCGCGCAGAAGCAGACGAAACGCGTTGGGGTTATTGCCGATAAATTCCATAAAGGTCGATACGGAGGTGCGGATCACGCTGCCCCCTTTGGCGATACGCTGACGCGCCTGGCGCATCAGCTGGCGCAGCATCAGACCGCTCTCGTCGACCATGGTCAGGCCCAGTTCATCCACATCACGGAAATGACGATAGAAGGACGTTGGCGCAATCCCGGCCTCGCGTGCGACTTCGCGCAGGCTCAAACTGGCAAAACTCCGCTCAGCACTCAGTTGACTGAATGCGGCTTCCACCAGCGAACGCCGGGTTTTCTCTTTTTGTTGTGCTCTTACGCCCATCACGATAGTTGAATCCTTCCAAAGGCCTGATAGCACTATACCAGAGAATAAAATTAATCTGTTTGCCTGGCTTTGTGAATGATTGTTTACGTGCGGTTTGTGCCCCACTGCCCGAAAAAAGCACAACGATAATTGGGTTACTCTGCCAATGATGTTATGATTCTGTTGCTTTTATGTATAAGAACAGGTAAGCCTTACCATGCCACATTCCTACGATTACGACGCAATAGTTATTGGTTCCGGCCCCGGCGGCGAAGGTGCTGCTATGGGTCTGGTGAAACAGGGAGCCAGAGTAGCGGTCATCGAGCGCTACCATAATGTCGGCGGCGGTTGCACCCACTGGGGCACCATCCCTTCGAAAGCCCTCCGCCACGCCGTTAGCCGCATTATCGAATTTAACCAGAACCCTCTTTACAGCGACCACTCCCGACTTCTTCGTTCATCCTTTGCTGACATCCTGAATCACGCGGATACCGTTATTAACCAGCAGACACGCATGCGTCAGGGATTTTATGAGCGTAACCACTGTGAAATTTTGCAGGGCAACGCGCATTTTGTGGACGAACACACCCTGGCACTCGAATGCCACGACGGTTCGGTTGAAACCATCACGGCTGAAAAATTTGTTATCGCCTGCGGCTCACGCCCTTACCATCCGGCCGACGTGGACTTCTCGCACCCGCGCGTCTACGACAGCGACTCGATTCTGAGCCTGCACCATGAACCCCGCCACGTCATTATCTATGGCGCAGGGGTGATTGGTTGCGAATATGCATCGATCTTCCGCGGAATGGACGTCAAAGTTGACCTGATCAACACCCGTGACCGCCTGCTGGCGTTCCTCGATCAGGAGATGTCGGACTCCCTCTCCTATCACTTCTGGAACAGCGGCGTGGTGATTCGCCACAACGAAGAGTACGAGAAGATTGAGGGCTGTGACGACGGGGTGATCATGCACCTGAAGTCCGGTAAGAAGCTGAAAGCAGACTGCCTGCTGTACGCCAACGGTCGTACCGGCAACACCGATTCACTGCAATTGCAGAACATAGGTCTTGAAACCGACAGCCGCGGTCAGCTGAAGGTCAACAGCATGTATCAGACCGCCCTGCCGCACGTTTACGCGGTCGGCGACGTGATTGGCTACCCAAGCCTTGCCTCAGCCGCTTACGACCAGGGACGCATCGCCGCACAGGCGCTGGTAAAAGGCGAAGCGACGGCGCACCTGATCGAAGATATTCCGACGGGCATCTATACCATCCCGGAAATCAGTTCAGTCGGCAAAACCGAGCAGCAGCTGACGTCAATGAAGGTGCCTTACGAGGTGGGTCGCGCGCAGTTTAAACATCTGGCGCGGGCGCAAATCGTGGGGATGAGCGTGGGAACGCTGAAGATCCTGTTCCATCGCGAGACCAAAGAGATCCTCGGCATTCACTGCTTTGGTGAACGCGCGGCGGAAATCATTCATATCGGCCAGGCGATAATGGAGCAGAAAGGCGGTGGTAACACCATCGAGTACTTCGTTAACACCACCTTTAACTACCCGACCATGGCGGAAGCCTATCGGGTAGCTGCGCTGAACGGCTTAAACCGCCTGTTTTAACGCGCTGTCGAAATGGCCATCCATCGAACCACGGATGGCCTCTGCCAGCTGCTCATAGCGGCTGCGCAGCGGTGAGCCCGGACGATACACCAGGCCGATAGTGCGACGCGGCTCCGGCTTAATGCACGGCAGATAAACCACGCCATCACGCTTACGCTCGCGCGGCACGGCCAGTGCAGGCAGCAGCGTAATACCGCTTCCCGCCGCGACCATATTACGCAGCGTTTCCAGGCTGGTTGCGCGGAAATGGGTATCTTCATCCGCACCCGCTTCAAAGCAGAAGCCCATCGCCTGATCGCGCAGGCAGTGGCCATCTTCCAGCATCAGCAGCTTTTCACCGGCCAGATCGGCCATCGGTACGCGATCGCGGTTCGCCCACGGGTGATCTTCATAGATCGCCAGCATCATCGGCTCATCGAACAGCGGCACTTCAATAAAGGCTTCACTCTCTTTCACCAGCGCCAGAATCGCGCAGTCGAGCTTGCCGCTGTCTAACTGCGCCAGCAGCTGATGGGTTTGCGCTTCATGCAGGTACATTTCGAGTTTCGGGAACGTCTGGTGCAGCATCGGAATGATGTGCGGCAACAGGTACGGGCCAACGGTTGGGATCAGGCCAATATGCAGCGGGCCGGACATTGCCTCCCCCTGCTGGCTTGCCATTTCCTTGAGCACTTTGACCTCGCGCAGCACGGTGCGCGCCTGATCCACCAGCAGCAGACCTGCCTGTGTGAACAGAACCTTACGACTGGTGCGCTCCAGCAGCATCACGCCCAGCTCGTCTTCCAGCTTGCGGATCTGACCGCTCAGCGTGGGCTGGCTGACGTGGCAGGAGTCTGCCGCGCGGCGAAAGTGACGATGCTCGGCTAACGCTACCAGGTATTCAAGATCACGAATATTCATTATTCATCCTCCGTCGCCACGATAGTTCATGGCGATAGATAGCATAGCAACGAACGATTATCCCTATCAAGCATTCTGTTGAATAATACACCACATAGACGAGGCGGCACGTGTTTGACCCTTGACGTCCCCGCACCGTCAGCGAGTTTCTCTCAAAACTCGAACAACTAAAGCCAACGTGAACTTTTGCGGACCCCGTGGTCCGCTTTTTTTTTGCGTAAAAAAGCCCGGGGATAAAAGCAAAATGGCAACCGAAGTTGCCATTTTCGTGTTTGCTCCCTCTCCGTGTAGGAGAGGGCCGGGGTGAGGGCACCAGCCCGCACGGTTCAAACCAGCCGGTTTTTCGCATCCGCTATCGCCTGCGCCACCTGCTTCGGCGACACGCCGCCTTTCGCGGCACGTTTATCCAGACAGGACTGCAGCGCAAGGATCGGATACACATCATCCCCGATAACCGCGCTGAACTTCTGCAGGTCGGCCAGCGCCAGATCTTCCAGCGGTTTACCCTGACGAATGGCTTCCACCACCGCTTCACCCACAATATGGTGCGCTTCACGGAACGGTACGCCTTTCGCCACCAGGTAATCCGCCAGCTCGGTAGAGTTCGCATAGCCCTGCTGCGCCGCTTCCTGGCAGCGCGGACGTTTCACCTGAATGCCGTCCAGCACCAGGGCGCCCATATGCAGACAGTCCAGCCAGGTGTCGAGCGCGTCGAACAGCCCTTCTTTGTCTTCCTGCATGTCTTTGTTATACGCCAGCGGCAGCCCTTTCAGGGTCATCATCATACCGGTCAGCGCGCCCTGCACGCGGCCACATTTACCGCGGATCAGCTCCAGCGCGTCCGGGTTTTTCTTCTGCGGCATCAGGGATGAGCCTGAGGTCACGCGGTCAGACAGTTCGACGAAGCCCGCTTCGCCAGAGTTAAAGAAAATCAGGTCTTCGGCAAAGCGCGATAGATGCACCATTCCGATAGACGCATTGGAGAGCAGCTCCAGCACGTGGTCGCGGTCAGAGACGCTGTCCAGGCTGTTACGGGTGGCGGAGGCAAAGCCCAGCCAGCCTGCCAGCTGTTCGCGGTCGATTTCATACGCCGTACCGGCCAGCGCGCCGCTGCCCAGCGGGCTGACGTCCAGACGTTTCAGGGTATCCTGCAGACGGCTTTCGTCACGCGCCAGCATCTCGACGTAGGCCAGACACCAGTGCGCGAAGGTCACCGGCTGCGCGCGCTGCAGGTGGGTATAACCCGGCATCACCGCGTCCTGGTTGTTCTGCGCGGTTTCCACCAGCGCGCTCTGCAGCTGACGGTTAGCCGCCAGCAGTTCGCCAACGGTATCTTTACACCACAGCTTCAGGTCGGTGGCGACCTGGTCGTTACGGCTGCGGCCGGTATGCAGCTTTTTACCCAGCTGACCGACTTTGTCGATAAGCTTGCCTTCCACCCAGCTGTGAATATCTTCAGCATCGCTTTCGAGGATCTGCTGCGGGTTAAGACGCACCTCTTCCAGCAGATTGTTCAGCGCTTCTTCCAGCCGTAATTGTTCGTCGGCGGTCAGTACGCCCACCGTCACCAGCGCTTTGGACCAGGCCACAGAGCCGACAATATCCTGTTCGGCCAGGCGGTAGTCGAAGCGCAAAGAGTCGTTGAACTGTTTGAACCGCTGATCCGCTGCCTGTGTAAAACGCCCACCCCAAAGTGCCATAACATGATTCCTTTATTCGTTAGTTCTGCCGGGTGGCGCTTCGCTTACCCGGCCTACGGTCATTCAATAAAAACTTACGCTAAAATACGCGTGCCAATCGGCGTGCCGTTAAACAGCGCCGGCAGTTGTTCCGCGTGACGCCAGGAGGCGATATCCACCGGGCGGCCCAGCGTGCGTGCGGCATCCAGCGCGGCGTTCACTTTGACGATCATGCCGTCGGTAATAATGCCCTGGGCAATCAGCTGCTCGGCTTTCTCAGCCGTCATTTCCGCAATGCGCTGGCCTTTACCGTCCAGAATGCCGCTCACGTCGGAGAGCAGGATCAGATCGGCGCCCAGCGTTGCCGCCAGTGCCGTCGCCGCCTGGTCAGCGTTGACGTTCATCAGCTCACCCTCTTCGGTCACGCCGATAGAGCTCACCACCGGCAGGAACCCCCCTTCCAGCAGCGTGTTAATCAGCTTAGGCGAACCTGGCTGCGCCAGTCCAACGTGGCCGAGCTCTTCGTCGAGCTGGGTCACTTTTACGCTGTCGCCATCGCCCAAATAGAGGCCGACGGATGCGATGTGGTGTTTCTTCGCCCACGCCAGCAGCGTTTTGTTCGCCGTACCCGCCAGCGCGCCGGTAATGATGTCAATCTGGTCAGCAGGCGTGACGCGCAGGCCGTTCTTCTTTTTCACCGGCAGGTTGAGCCCTTTCATCAGCTCGTCCACCACGCAGCCGCCGCCGTGCACAATCACCAGCGGACGCTGGTGTGATTCGCGATAGTTCACCAGCGCGGTAAACAGACGCTCCAGCGCTTCTTCGCTGTCCAGCAGTACACCACCGAGTTTGATAATTAATGGGTTCATCATCACACCTTAAATAAGAGCCTGCGTTTCCGGGAAACCGAAACGAATATTTGCACACTGCATTGCCTGTGCGGCAGCGCCTTTGAGTAAGTTATCTTCTGCGGCGACAACGATGAGATGCTCGCCCTGCACGGCAAAGCCGATGTCGCAGAACGGCAGGCCGACCACGTTTTTCAGCGCCGGCACGCCTTTATCGTACAGGCGCACCAGCGGTTTATCCGCATACGCCTGGGTGAAGGCCTCGTTCACCTGCTCTTTGGTCACGCCGGGCTTCAGGCGGCAGGTAATGGTTTCGAGGATCCCGCGCGGGAAGCTGCCAAGGTGCGGGGTGAAAATGACGTCCGCGCCCAGATGCGTCGTGATTTCAGGGTGATGACGGTGATTAAACACGCCATACGGCTGAAGGCTCACTTCGCAGAAGCTGTTGGAAATAGCGGCCTTGCGTCCTGCACCGCTCACGCCGCTGGTGGCGTTGATCACCGGCCACTGGCTCAGATCCAGCAGGCCCGCGTCGATCAGCGGCTTCAGGGAAAGCTGTGCCGCCGTCGGGTAGCAGCCCGGCACGGCAATCAGGTCCGCTTCTTTCAGTTTATCTGCGCTCCACTCCGCCAGTCCGTACACCGCTTTTTCCAGCAGATCCGGATGCTGATGGGTGAAACCGTAATATTTTTCGTAAAACGCACCGTCGTTCACGCGGAACGCGCCGGAAAGGTCGAAGACCACGCAGCCGGCCGCCAGGAACTGCGGCGCCAGGTCGTGGCTGACCTCGTGCGCGGTGGCTAAAAACACCACGTCGACGCCGTCGGTAAACTCGCTGATGTCAGACATGGGCTGCAGCGGCAGATCAACAAGACCCTTAAGCTGCGGATGCAAATCGGAAATTAACTTTCCTGCATCATTGCTTTGCGCTGACACGGTCAAAGCGGTTATGGTCATATGTGGATGGCGATTCACGTAGCTTACAAGCTCTGCGCCCGCATAACCGCTAGCGCCTACAATCAGCGTATTCAACATCGGGTTCCTTTATGCTCAACGTTAATGTATTTTTATTCACATTTATTGCATGAATATTGATACTATCACGACCTAAGGTGTGTCAACAATGAAAATGAACTTACCGCCATTTATCGAGATCTACCGCGCCCTGATTGCCACTCCGTCCATCAGCGCAACGGAAGAAGCGCTGGATCAGAGCAATGAGTCTTTAATCAATCTGCTGGCGGGTTGGTTTAGCGATCTTGGGTTTAACGTTGAGGTTCAGCCCGTTCCCGGAACACGCCACAAATTTAACCTGCTCGCCAGCACCGGAACAGGTGCGGGCGGCCTGCTGCTGGCCGGTCATACCGACACCGTGCCGTTTGACGATGGTCGCTGGACGCGCGATCCGTTCACCCTGACCGAGCACGACAACAAGCTCTATGGCCTGGGCACCGCCGACATGAAAGGCTTCTTCGCCTTTATCCTCGACGCGCTGCGTGACGTGGACGTGACGAAGCTGAAAAAACCGCTCTACATTCTGGCGACCGCCGACGAAGAAACCAGCATGGCGGGCGCGCGCTACTTCTCTGAAAACACGTCGATTCGCCCGGACTGCGCGATCATCGGCGAGCCGACGTCTCTGCAGCCGATCCGCGCGCACAAAGGCCATATCTCTACGGCCGTGCGCGTGCTGGGTCAGTCCGGCCACTCCAGCGACCCGGCGCGCGGCGTGAACGCCATCGAGCTGATGCATGACGCCATCGGCCGCATCATGACCCTGCGCGACGATCTGAAAGAACGCTATCACTATGAGGCGTTCACCGTGCCGTATCCGACGCTGAACCTCGGCAGCCTGCACGGCGGCGATGCATCGAACCGCATCTGCGCATGCTGCGAACTGCATATGGACATCCGCCCGCTGCCGGGCATGACCCTCAGCGATCTCGACGGCCTGCTGAATGAAGCGCTGGCTCCGGTGAGCGAGCGCTGGCCGGGCCGCCTGACGGTCTCCGAACTGCATCCGCCGATCCCGGGTTACGAATGCCCGCCGGATCATCAGCTGGTTGAAGTGGTGGAAAAGCTGCTCGGTGAGAAAACTGACGTGGTGAACTACTGCACCGAAGCGCCGTTTATTCAGACGCTTTGCCCTACGCTGGTCCTGGGCCCCGGCTCCATCAACCAGGCGCACCAGCCGGATGAATATCTGGAAACCCGCTTCATCAAGCCAACCCGCGAACTGATTACCCAGGTTGTGCATCACTTCTGCTGGCATTAAAACCGCACCGAAGAGTCCCCTCTCCCTGTGGGAGAGGGTTAGGGTGAGGGCAACAAACAGCATGATCTCCGTCACATTCCCATAAGCATCTCTTATCTGACGCAATGCGAATTAAATTTCGTAAATTGCCCACATTTATTCGTTTGCTGAACCGTTTTCGCAGCAATTGACGACGGGGGTTTTACGTGGCTTTATAAAGGGAGATGACAAAATAATGTCCAGAAAATTTTCGCCTGGGCATAAACAAAAATGATGGGGTGACTGGGTTTTTATGAACGAACAATATTCCGCGTTGCGTAGTAATGTCAGTATGCTCGGCAAAGTGCTTGGAGATACCATCAAAGACGCGTTGGGGGAGAACATCCTCGACCGCGTTGAAACCATCCGCAAGCTGTCTAAATCTTCCCGTGCCGGTAACGAGGCCAGTCGTCAGGAGCTGCTCACCACCTTGCAGAACCTCTCTAACGATGAGCTGCTGCCCGTTGCACGCGCATTCAGCCAGTTCCTGAACCTGGCTAACACCGCTGAGCAATACCACAGCATTTCGCCAAACGGCGAAGCGGCAAGCAACCCGGAAGTCATTGCCCGCACCCTGCGTAAACTGAAAGACCAGCCAGACCTCAACGAAGCCACCATTAAAAAAGCGGTGGAATCGCTTTCGCTGGAACTGGTGCTGACCGCACACCCAACCGAAATTACCCGTCGCACCCTGATCCACAAAATGGTGGAAGTGAACAACTGTCTGAAGCAGTTGGATAATAAAGACATTGCCGACTACGAACGCAACCAGCTGATGCGCCGTCTGCGCCAGCTGATTGCCCAGTCCTGGCACACCGATGAAATTCGTAAGCATCGTCCAAGCCCGGTCGACGAAGCCAAATGGGGCTTTGCGGTGGTGGAAAACAGCCTCTGGGAAGGTGTGCCTAACTACCTGCGCGAGCTGAACGAACAGCTGGAAGAGAACCTCGGCTACCGCCTGCCGGTCGACTTCGTTCCGGTCCGCTTCACCTCCTGGATGGGTGGCGACCGCGACGGCAACCCGAACGTGACCGCGGAAATCACCCGTCACGTCCTGCTGCTGAGCCGCTGGAAAGCGACCGACCTGTTCCTGAAAGACATTCAGGTACTGATCTCCGAGCTGTCGATGGTTGAAGCGACGCCGGAACTGCGCGCGCTGGCCGGAGAAGAAGGCGCCAGCGAGCCGTACCGTTTCCTGATGAAGAAACTGCGTGGTCAGCTGATGGCCACTCAGGCCTGGCTGGAAGCGCGTCTGAAAGGTCAGCGCCTGCCAAAACCGGAAGGTCTGCTCAGCCAGAACGAACAGCTCTGGGAGCCGCTCTACGCCTGCTATAAATCACTGCAGGCCTGCGGGATGGGCATCATCGCTAACGGCGAACTGCTCGACACCCTGCGCCGCGTGAAGTGTTTCGGCGTGCCGCTGGTGCGTATCGACGTACGTCAGGAAAGTACCCGTCACACCGAAGCCCTGGGCGAGCTGACCCGCTATCTCGGCATCGGTGACTATGAAAGCTGGTCCGAAGCCGACAAACAGGCCTTCCTGATCCGCGAGCTGAACTCGAAGCGCCCTCTGCTGCCGCGCAACTGGGAGCCAAGCAACGAAACCCGCGAAGTGCTCAACACCTGTAAAGCGATCGTTGATGCGCCGAAAGGATCGGTGGCCGCCTATGTGATCTCCATGGCGAAGACCCCGTCCGACGTGCTGGGCGTTCACCTTCTGCTGAAAGAGGCGGGTATCGACTACGCTCTGCCGGTTGCCCCGCTGTTTGAGACCCTCGACGACCTGAACAATGCCAACGACGTCATGACCCAGCTGCTGAATATCGACTGGTACCGCGGCTTTATTCAGGGCAAACAGATGGTGATGATTGGCTATTCCGACTCCGCTAAAGATGCGGGCGTGATGGCAGCATCCTGGGCGCAGTATCAGGCGCAGGACGCACTGATCAAAACCTGCGAGAAAGCCGGTATTGAACTGACCCTGTTCCACGGACGCGGTGGTTCAATTGGCCGTGGCGGCGCACCGGCACACGCAGCGCTGCTGTCGCAGCCGCCGGGAAGCCTTAAAGGCGGCCTGCGCGTCACCGAGCAGGGCGAGATGATCCGCTTCAAGTACGGCCTGCCGGAAGTGACCATCAGCAGCCTGTCGCTCTACACCAGCGCTATCCTGGAAGCAAACCTGCTGCCGCCGCCGGAGCCGAAAGCATCCTGGTGCCATATCATGGACGAGCTGTCCGATATCTCCTGCGATCTGTACCGCGGCTACGTGCGTGAAAACAAAGATTTCGTTCCTTACTTCCGCTCGGCCACGCCTGAGCAGGAGCTGGGTAAACTGCCGCTGGGCTCACGTCCTGCGAAGCGTCGCCCGACCGGTGGCGTAGAGTCTCTGCGCGCGATCCCGTGGATTTTCGCCTGGACGCAGAACCGTTTGATGCTGCCCGCCTGGCTGGGCGCCGGTGCCGCGCTGCAAAAAGTGGTGGAAGACGGTAAACAGAACGAACTGGAAACCATGTGCCGCGACTGGCCGTTCTTCTCTACCCGTCTGGGCATGCTGGAGATGGTCTTCTCGAAAGCCGACCTGTGGCTGGCGGAATACTACGACCAGCGTCTGGTGAAACCAGAGCTGTGGGCGCTGGGTAAAGAGCTGCGCGAACTGCTGGAAGGCGACATCAAAGTGGTGCTGGACATCGCCAACGACTCACATCTGATGGCGGACCTGCCGTGGATTGCCGAGTCTATTCAGCTGCGTAACATCTACACCGACCCGCTGAACGTCCTGCAGGCAGAGCTGCTGCACCGTTCGCGTCTGGCGGAAGAAGAAGGTAAAGAGCCGGATCCGCGCGTTGAACAGGCGCTGATGGTGACGATTGCAGGCGTTGCTGCGGGTATGCGTAACACCGGCTAATGCTTTACGCCCGGCGGCGCTGCGCTTGCACGGGCCTACGATAAGTAGGCCGGGTAAGCGTTAGCGCCACCCGGTAATACCCTGGTAGCCACACCATGCACCACGACATCACCCATATCCTGACTGACCTGATCAACGGCACAACGCCGCTGCGTCAGGTGCATTTTGCAAACCCAGCGCTCTCCGCCCCCGAACTTGCCTTGCAGGTCGATTTTCCGCGTCTGGAGATTGTGATCGAAGGTTCGATGAAAGACCAGGCTGGCTGCGTTTTACAGCAGGGTGATGTTTTATACGTCCCGGCTGGCGGCTGGAATAATCCACAATGGCAAGCCCCCGCAACAACGCTGAGCATCCTGTTTGGTAAACAGCAGCTTGGGTTTAGCCTTTTACGCTGGGATGGTGTAGACGTCCGTAACCTGGCGAAGCAGCACGTCGCCCGCCGCGGTCCGCGCATTGGATCGCTACTCTTACAGACGCTCCATGAAATCCAGATGCAACCGCACGAGCAGCAAACCGCGCGGCTGATTATCGCCAGCCTGCTTAGCCACTGCGTGGACCTGCTGGGGAGCCAGATCCAAACCGCCTCCCGCAGTCAGGCTCTGTTTGAAGCGATTCGGGTCTATATTGACGAACACTACGCCACTCCGCTTACCCGGGAATCCGTCGCGCAGGCGTTTTATATCTCCCCAAACTACCTGTCGCATCTGTTCCAGAAAACGGGCGCAGTGGGTTTTAATGAATACCTGACGCATACCCGGCTGGAACACGCGCGCCAGCTGTTGAAAGGGTATGATTTAAAAGTGAAAGAGGTGGCGCATGCCTGCGGATTTGTCGACAGCAACTATTTCTGTCGGTTATTTCGCAAGAACACGGAGCGTTCGCCGTCAGAATATCGTCGCCAATATCACAGCCAGCTCACCGGGAAGGCCGCTAGTCCAGAATGACCTGAGTATGCTGCGGAGCGGATAGCATTTTACGCACCGCGCCCATCACCTTTTGTGGGTCACGTAAAAAGGCGTTAATACCGCACTTCACGTAGCGCGTATGCTCGAAACGTTCACTGCCCGCCAGTTCGATATCAGTAATGAGCAATACGACATCGGCACGCTGAATGTCCTCTTCCGTAAGCTCACTCTCAACGCCCAGCGCTCCCTGCGTCTCGATGTTAACGCTCCACTTCTCCTGCTGGCAGAGCTTTTCCAGCCGTTCGGCAGCCATATAGGTATGTGCGACGCCACTGACGCACGCGGTCACCGCCACCAGATGACGTCCCGCTATCACTGTCATGTTCAGCCTCCCAGGGTAACATTGAAACCTTCGCGCTCTGCCAGTTGACGCATCGCTGACACCTCATCTTCTGTCGGCGGGATCGCTTGCCGCATTCCCCACACCTGTCCCAGCAGACGGTATTTTGGCTCCCCATACTGATGGAAGGGCAATAAATGCAGCTGCCGTATTCCTGAAGGTAACAGGAAAGCCAGCACGCGCGCCATGTTCGTTTCGTTAAGCGTATAGCCAGGAATAAGCGGGACGCGGGGAATCACGTCTATCCCGTCAGCCACCAGCTGACGGAAATTATCCAGCACTCTGGGAAGATTCATTGCCACAATTGATTGGGCCAGCGCCGTGTCCATGATCTTCAAATCAAACAGCACTTCATCACACTGGCGGGCCAGCGGCATTAATCGGGACAACGGCGCATCGCCTGCCGTTTCGATGGCCGTATGCACGCCGAAACGACGCAGCCTCTGTAGAAGCTGTGTCGCAAAAGGCGCCTGCAGCAACACTTCCCCGCCAGAAAGCGTCACCCCGCCTCCCGAGGACCGAAAGAAGACATCGTCTTTCATTACCTCGTTTTCCAGCTCATCCAGGGTCACATCGCGCCCGATGTGCTCGAACGCGCCGGAGGGACACTCCTCAGCGTCCCGCAGGCAGGGAGCACAGTGCAGACATTTACTCTCCCGACGCACCGTCTCGATTTTCGGCGAAATCGACTCCGGATTCGCGCACCACGGACAGCGGTGAGGGCAGCCTTTAAAAAAAACTACCGTGCGGATGCCGCGTCCGTCATTTAATGAGTAGCGCTGGATGTTGAAAATACGCGCCACGTCGACGCGCGTTTCAACCACGTCACAGCTGATGCGCTGTGCGGCGGATAATGTCATCCTGGATCTCCTTCGATAACTCAACAAAGAAGGCGCTGTACCCGGCAACGCGTACCACCAGCCCGGCAAAATCCTGCGGACGCTGTTGCGCTTCACGTAACGTGTCCGCATTCACCACGTTGAACTGAATATGCTGTAATTTAAGCTGCGTGAAGGCACGAAGGAAATCCGCCAGCTTTTGCAGCCCGGCATCGCCTTCCAGCGTCGCAGGGGTGAATTTAACGTTTAGCAGCGTGCCGTTAGATAACAGATAGTTATCCAGCTTGCTCACCGATTTCAGTACCGCCGTCGGACCCTGCATATCTTGCCCCAGCATCGGGGAGAGCCCACCGTCTGCCAGTTGCTCACCCGCAAAGCGCCCATCGGGCGTTGCCCCCACCACCGCCCCCAGCGGTACGTGTGCCGATACGGTATAAGAACCGGGCGTGAACTGCCCGCCGCGCGGGTTCCGGTATTTTTCGACCTCTTTACAGTAGTGGCGCAGCAGTTCAGCGCTGATGTTGTCGACATCATCGATATCATTGCCGTATTTTTCGAAGCGATTGATCAACCGGGCGCGGATTTTTTTGCCCTCAGGCGTGGCAAAGTTAGCGTTTAACACGGCTAACAGCTCGTCAAAACTTAAGCGCTGCTGTTCAAACACCAGCCCTTTCAGGGCATGAAGCGAGTCGCTCAAATTCGCTATCCCGATCCCCTGCACGCCGGAAAAGTTATAGCGTGCGCCACCGTCGGTAATGTCTTTTCCCGCATCCAGACAATCGCTGATAAAAGAAGAGAGCAACGGCACCGGAGCCCAGTCACGATGGCCGATATCGCAGATATTGCTCCCCTCGACCATCAGCGCAATGTAGTGATTAATTTTGGCGCGAATATGCTCCAGCAAGCCTTCATAACTCAGCCCTGCGTTGCCTTCATTCTCCTGCATCGCGATTTCCATCACCTTCAATAGGTTAAACATCGCGATATCGTGCAGACCGTAGGTTTTACCCGGAATCGACAGTTCTACACAGCCAACCACCGCGTAGTCGCGCGCATCTTCCAGCGACACACCCCGATTGAGGAAGGCAGGCACCACCACTTCATCATTGAAAATCTGCGGGATACCGGTGCCCAGGCGAATCGTCTCCGCCGTTTTCAGCAGGAAAGGCCGGTCGATAAGTTCGTTAACCCGCACGCCGAGATTCGGTTGAGGAAGCTGAACGCTCTGGTAAGCATCCAGACACAGGAAGGAAAGCACGTTCACCGCGCTACGCCCGCTCTCCGTCAGGCCGCCCAATAGTGCGGTATACCCGGTCGGGAATCCGGCAAAATAGCGGGCGCTGCTGGTCGAGCGTAAAAGCACCACGTCATTGCACTTCACCCACAGTGATTCCAGAATCTCTTTCAGGAAAGCGGGCGCTTCGCCCTGCGAGAGCGAGGCCTGATAAAAGGGCAGCATGTACTGGTCAAAGCGCCCGATGGAGAGCGAGCTGGCGTTGGATTCATACTGCAAAATGACGTTCATGTACCAGAAGAGCTGACACGCCTGCCAGAACGTTTGTGGCTTATGCTGCGCGTTATGGCGCGAGATTTCTGCAATCTTCCGTAATTCTTCACGCCGCGCTGCGTCACTGCTTTCAGCCAACTCTTCAGCCAGTGATGTATAGCGCAGTATATGGCGCTGGGAGGCTTCCAGCAGAATCAGCGCGGCGGCATAGAACGTGTTCTGCGCATCGCGGGCGCAGTGTTCGCGCAATTCCTCCACCAGCGCACCCAGGCCGTTATTGAGCAGGCGCGGATAATCAATAATAATATGCCCCTGCCCTTTGTCCGTCTGGTTGACGCTGAAAATTTGCGTCCCCACAGCGGCTTTCACCTCATCCGTCATCTGGCTGTTGATGAAATCCTTCATCGACCGTTTTTCCCAGTAGGGATACAGCACGTCACGGTAGATCTGCTTATCCTCATCGCTGATTTCAAAGCGGTCCTGCGGACGCGTAGCAAACTGGTCCAGCTCCTTAAGCAGCCAGTACGGATCCATCTCAGGAGACATGATGCCTGCACGCGGTTTAACGGTCCGGTTTCCGGCAATCAGTTCCTCATCACGAATCGCGATGTTCACATGGTCAAGAATGTACGCCGTGGCTTTTGCACGCCTGAGAATTACCGGCTCGCCTTCCGTCTGCTGATGGCTGGCGGTATAGAGCAAAGCACGCTCAAGCGAGATTTCACGTGGGCTGGCAAAAAGTGCGTCTTTCAAACGCTGGGTACGGTTCGTCATGAGGGAACTCCTGTAACGGAAAACGAGCCCGCCCCGAAGGGCGGGAGAGCGTCAGGCGGTTTGCGCCAGGTGGGCATCAATTTTGTTCATGATGGCGTCGGCGCGTTTTACCGCGTCGCTGATGTTGACGCGCACGATGGTTTTCCCGGTAAAACGTTCTTCAAACTTGATGCCGATATCTTTGGTCAGGATCACCATATCCGCTGCGGCGATATCCTCAGCATTCAGCTCGTTCTCAAGACCAATCGACCCCTGCGTTTCAACCTTCACTTCCCAGCCTTTGGCTTTAGCGGCGCTTTCCAGCGCTTCGGCCGCCATGTAGGTATGGGCAACGCCTGACGGGCATGCTGTTACTGCGATAATTCGGGCCATGCTCTCTTCCTCACTCAGTTAATTTCGAAATCCAGATCCAGGTCGTCCTCTTTTTCCTCGACCTGTTTTGCATTCTTACGGGCAATACTCTTCAGCACGTTGACGCTAATGGCCGTCACCACAGCCCCTACGGCGACCGCCGCGATGTAGCCCAGTTTGCCTTCCACCACAGGGAGAACGATAAGCCCGCCCCATCCGGCATAACATTGCGCACCCATCACGGCAGCCGTTACTGCGCCACACGCCGAGCCCAGCATGATGGAGGGAATGACGCGCAGAGGGTCGGCAGCGGCGAACGGAATGGCTCCTTCGGTGACCCCTACGCAGCCCATCACTAATGCAGCCTTACCCGCTTCACGCTCTTCACCGGTAAAATTCTTGCGATTAATCAGCGTCGCCAGGCCTAGTCCCAGCGGTGGAACGCAGATGCCAACCGCCGCAATCGCCACCACGGTGTAGACGCCCTGAGCAACGCAGATCAGCATGAAGGCATAGGCGACTTTATTAATCGGGCCGCCCATGTCGAAGGCCAGCATCAACCCCATGATGACGGCCAACACGACGATGCTGCCCTGCTGCATCCCTTGCAGCCACTGGGTTAAGCCCGTCGTCAACGCACCAACAGGTTCGCCCAGACCCCACATCATGATGCCCGCGGTAACAAAGGTGCCGATGATAGGGATGATGAAGATAGGCATGACGGAGCGCAGGACTTTCGGGACCGGCAGTTTTTTCAGATACCAGACCACAATCCCGCCGAGGATCCCGGCAATAATGGCGCCGAAGAACCCCGCACCGAAGCTGTTACCGACCCACGCGGCAATAGCGCAGGGAGCAAGCGCTGCACGTTCGGCAATGGAGTAGCCAATATAGGCGGCCAGGAAAGGCACCATCAGCGTTAACCCCGCCACACCGATATCGAATAGCTTTTTGAGGTTGGGATCGGTTGCGGCATCCGGTACCGCGCCCTTGCCGTACAGCATGACCGAAACCGCCAGCAAAATACCGCCCGCGACCACGAACGGGATCATGTGCGACACCCCGGTCATCAGATGCTGCCGCGTGTTCTTGAGAATATGCACCAACTCTTTCATATGTCGCTCCTGGCCTAAAACCATAAAGATGTTGTGGCAAACAATAGGCAATCAGGAAGACGGCGGACAGGAGACAAAAAGGCCATTTACTGGATTTTTGTAATGTCGAAATAAAAATGCGATCCGCCTCGACATTTCGGATAGACGGTACACATAAGACAAACCACCACAACCTGTGAGTCAAATCTCACTTTTCGCGTGATATTACATTTGTCCAGCTTTTGGCAGAATTGTCACATGGCGCGCGCCATCAACACGCTCGTATGCTGTTCCCCAATGAATGATGATTGGTTTCAGGAGTGTGTATGGCTCTGGTAGTGGAATTTACCTGTGAATTGCCCAACGGGGTTCACGCGCGTCCGGCAAGTCATGTGGAGACGCTGTGCAATACGTTTATCTCGCAAATCGAGTGGCATAACTTGCGCACAGGCCGCAAAGGGAATGCCAAGAGCGCATTGGCACTTATTGGCACCGACACGCTGGCAGGCGACGCCTGTCGTCTGGTGATCCACGGTGAAGATGAGCAAAGCGCATATCAACAGCTGGAACAATGGCTCCGGGAAGAGTTTCCCCACTGCGACGCGCCGCTTGCGGAAGCCCCCAATACCGAGCTTGATCCGCTGCCAGAATCCCTCGCGCGCCTTAACCCAACGCTCTTCCGCGCCCTGCCCGTTTGCAGCGGTAGCGCCCGGGGCGTGTTAACCTTGCTGACCTCGCTGGATCTCAATGCACTGACGGATTTGCCCGATGCAAAAAGCCCAGAAGAGGAACAGTCCGCGCTGGACAGCGGCCTCACCCTGCTGGTGAAAAACATTGAGCTGCGCGCGCTGGACAGCGACAGCACCGCCAGCGCCATTCTTGAGGCACATCGATCGCTGGCGACGGATACCTCTTTGCGCCAGCATCTGCTTGCGGGCGTGAGCCAGGGGCTAAGCTGCGCGCAGGCGACAATCGCCACAGCCAACCATTTCTGCGATACGTTCTCTCGTTCCAGCAGCAGCTATCTGCAGGAACGCGTGCTGGATGTGCGCGATGTTTGCTATCAGCTGCTGCAGCAAATCTACGGTGAACAGCGCTTCCCCGCGCCGGGCCAGCTGACGCAGCCGACCGTTTGTCTTGCAGATGATCTTACGCCCGGCCAGTTCCTGGAACTCGATAAAACCTTGCTTAAGGGGCTGCTGTTAAAAAGCGGCGGAACAACCTCGCACACCGTCATTCTTGCACGTTCCTTTAATATTCCGACGCTGGTGGGCGTCGACAGTGAAAGCCTGCTGCAGTGGCGTAATAAACCCGTATTTATTGATGGCAATGCCGGAGCGGTCGTGGTCAACGCCAGCGATGCGGTGGCGCGCTACTACCGCCAGGAAGCACGAGTACAACAGGCACTACGCGAGCAGCAGCGCATCTGGCTCGATCGGGAAGCCAGAACCGCCGATGACCTGCGCATTGAGATTGCCGCAAACATCGCCCACGCGGTGGAAGCGCAGGCAGCATTCGGGAACGGTGCCGAGGGCGTTGGCCTGTTTCGCACCGAAATGCTGTATATGGACCGTACCAGCGCGCCCGGTGAAAACGAGCTGTACAACATTTTCTGTCAGGCGCTGGAAAGTGCAAACGGGCGCAGCATTATCGTGCGCACCATGGATATTGGCGGCGATAAGCCGGTGGAATACCTGAATATCCCGGCGGAAAATAACCCGTTCCTCGGCTACCGCGCCGTACGTATTTACGAAGAGTATGCAGCCCTTTTCACCACCCAGCTTCGGGCGATCCTGCGCGCCTCTGCTCACGGCAGCCTGAAGATCATGATCCCGATGATCTCTTCTATGGAAGAGATCCTGTGGGTGAAAGAGAAGCTCGCCGAAGCGAAACAGCAGCTTCGCGCTGAACATATTCCGTTCGATGAAAAAATCCCGCTCGGCATCATGCTGGAAGTGCCTTCGGTGATGTTCATCATCGATCAGTGCTGTGAAGAGATTGATTTCTTTAGCATCGGCAGCAATGACCTGACGCAGTATCTGCTTGCCGTCGACCGCGACAACGCCAAAGTCACACGCCACTACAACAGCCTGAACCCGGCCTTCCTGAGGGCGCTGGATTATGCGGTACTGGCCGTCCATCGCCAGGGGAAATGGATTGGCCTGTGCGGAGAGCTGGGCGCAAAAGGTTCAGTGCTGCCGTTGCTGGTGGGTTTGGGCCTGGACGAGCTGAGCATGGGGTCGCCCGCTATTCCGGCAACCAAAGCGCGCCTGGCACAGCTTGATAGCCGCGCCTGCCGCCAGCTGCTGAACCAGGCCATGGCGTGTCGCACTTCGCTTGAAGTGGAACACCTGCTGGCGCAGTTCCGCATGAACCAGCAGGACACACCGCTGGTGACGCCACGCTGTATTTCGCTGGATAACGACTGGAACAGTAAAGAAGAGGTCATGAAAGGGATGACCGATAACCTGCTGCTCGCCGGACGTTGCCGCTACCCCCGCAAGCTGGAGGCCGACCTGTGGGCGCGAGAAGCCGTATTCTCTACCGGTCTTGGCTTCAGCTTCGCCATTCCGCACAGCAAGTCTGAGCATATTGAGCAATCCACCATCAGCGTTGCGCGCCTGAAATCCTCCGTCATGTGGGGAGATGAAGAAGCACAATTCATCATCATGCTGACGCTGAACAAACACGCCGCGGGCGATCAGCATATGCGTATTTTCTCCCGCCTGGCCCGCCGCATCATGCATGACGATTTCCGCAGCGCGCTGGTCAACGCCAGCTCAGAAGAGGCCATCGCCTCCCTGCTGCAACACGAATTAGAACTCTGAAACGAGGAAGAGTAATGGAACTGTATCTGGATACCGCCAACGTGGCGGAAGTTGAACGTCTGGCCCGCATCTTCCCTATTGCGGGTGTCACCACCAACCCGAGCATCATTGCCGCCAGCCGCGAATCCATCTGGGACGTGCTCCCGCGCCTGCAAAAAGCCATTGGACCGGAAGGCACGCTGTTTGCTCAAACCATGAGCCGCGACGCAGAAGGCATGGTGGCGGAGGCAAAACGTCTGAGTAACGCCGTCCCCGGCATCGTGGTGAAAATCCCGGTGACGGCTCAGGGGCTCATCGCGATTAAAGCATTGAAAAAAGAGGGGATAACCACGCTGGGGACCGCCGTTTACAGCGCGGCACAGGGTTTGCTTGCCGCGCTGGCAGGCGCGAAATATGTCGCGCCGTATGTGAACCGCGTTGACGCTCAGGGCGGTGATGGCATTCGCACGGTCCAGGAGCTGCAATCCCTGCTGGAACTGCACGCGCCGGAAAGCAAAATGCTGGCCGCCAGTTTCAAAACGCCGCGTCAGGCGCTGGACTGCCTGCTCGCCGGATGTGAAGCAATCACGCTTCCCTTAGACGTAGCGCAACAAATGCTCGGCACGCCAGCGGTAGAGTCAGCCATAGAGAAGTTCGAGCAGGACTGGAAAAACGCGTTTGGTAACCTCAACCTCTAAGGGAGAACTGTTATGGACCGTATCATTCAATCGCCGGGGAAATATATCCAGGGCGCTGATGTGCTTACCCGTCTCGGCGACTATCTGAAGCCTCTGGCCAATCGTTGGCTGGTTGTTGGCGATAAATTTGTGCTGGGTTTTGCCGAAGAGACCCTGCGTCAGAGTTTTAAAAAAGCCGAACTGCATGCCGAAATCGCGCCGTTTGGTGGCGAATGTTCACAAAATGAAATCGACAGACTGAAAAAGCTGGCCGACAGCGCCGACTGTATGGCGGTGCTGGGCATTGGCGGCGGTAAAACGCTGGATACCGCCAAAGCGCTGGCCCATTTTATGGATGTGCCGGTCGTTATTGCGCCAACCATCGCCTCCACCGATGCGCCGTGCAGCGCCCTTTCCGTCATTTACACCGACAGCGGTGAGTTCGATCGCTACCTGATGCTGCCGCACAACCCGAACATGGTTATCGTCGATACCAAAGTGGTAGCGGGCGCGCCGGCACGCCTGCTGGCCGCCGGGATTGGCGATGCGCTGGCAACCTGGTTTGAAGCACGCGCCTGCTCGCGCAGCGGCGCGACCACCATGGCGGGCGGCAAATGTACGCAGGCAGCACTCGCGCTGGCCGAGCTGTGCTACAACACGCTGGTTGAAGAGGGTGAAAAAGCGATGCTGGCGGCAGAACAGCATGTGGTTACACCGGCCTTGGAACGTATTATCGAAGCCAATACCTATCTCAGCGGCGTAGGCTTTGAAAGCGGCGGGCTGGCGGCGGCACACGCTATTCATAACGGAATGACGGCGGTACCGGACGCGCACCACTTCTATCACGGTGAAAAAGTAGCGTTTGGCACGCTGACGCAGCTGGTGCTGGAAAACGCGCCGGTAGAAGAAATAGAGACCGTCGCGGCGCTTTGTCACAGCGTTGGGTTGCCGATTACGCTGGCGCAGCTGAACATCAAAGAGGATATTCCGGCCAAAATGCGTTTGATCGCGGAAGCCTCGTGTGCCGAAGGGGAAACTATTCACAACATGCCCGGCGGCGTAACGCCGGATCAGGTGTATGCGGCGCTGCTGGTGGCTGACCAGTATGGGCAGCGGTTCCTGCAGGAGTGGGAGTAAATAGCGTGAATAAAAATCCCCGCATCAGCGGGGATTTTTTTGCCCGTAGGCAGGGTAAGCGTTAGCGCCACCCGGCACAAGGGTTACTGCAGGTCAAACCGGTCCAGATCCATCACCTTCGCCCAGGCGGCAACGAAGTCACGGACAAACTTCTCATGCGCGTCATCACTGGCATAAACTTCTGCCAGCGCGCGCAGGACGGCGTTAGAACCGAAGACCAGATCGGCGCGGGTGGCGGTATATTTCACTTCACCGCTGGCGCGGTCGCTTCCGGCGAACAGTTCGTTAGATTCGTCGGTCGCCTTCCACTGGGTGTTCATGTCCAGCAGGTTCACGAAGAAATCGTTGCTCAGCACGCCCTCGCGGTCGGTAAACACGCCATTCTTGCTGCCATCAAAGTTGGCACCCAGCACGCGCAGGCCACCGATCAGCACCGTCAGCTCAGGCGCGGTCAGCGTCAGCTGCTGGGCTTTGTCGATCAGCAGTGACTCAGTGGTGGACACATCCACCTGCGCACGATAGTTGCGGAAGCCGTCGGCAATCGGTTCGAGCAGGTTAAACATCTCGATATCCGTCTGATCCTGACGCGCATCCACGCGCCCCGGCGTGAACGGAACGTTGACGTAAACGCCTGCCGCTTTCGCCGCCTGCTCAACGCCCACGACGCCCGCCAGCACGATGATATCCGCCAGAGAGGCTTTATTAGTGGTGCGCTGGATAGCTTCCAGAGCCGGCAACGCGCGAATCGCCGCGGCGTTAACATCCCAGTCGCGCTGAGGGGCCAGCGCCAGACGCGCGCCGTTGGCGCCGCCGCGCTTGTCGCCGCCGCGGAAGGTCGACGCTGACGCCCAGGCAACCGAAACCAGTTCGCTCACGGAGAGGCCAGATGCAGCGATTTCCGCCTTCAGGCTTTCAATGTCTTCTTTCGACGGATTGAACACCGCCTGCGGCAGCGGGTCCTGCCAGATCAGATCTTCTTTCGGCACTTCCGGGCCAAGGTAACGCGATTTTGGCCCCATATCGCGGTGCGTCAGCTTGTACCACGCGCGCGCGAAGGCTTCGTTGAAGGCCTGCGGATCGTTCAGGAAGCGGCGGGAAATTTTCTCGAATTCCGGGTCAAAACGCAGCGTCAGGTCGGTGACCAGCATAGTAGGTTTGCGTTTTTTCGACGGGTCAAACGGATCGGGCATGATTTCCGGCGCATCCACGGCTTCAAACTGAATGGCTCCCGCCGGGCTGCGGGTCTGCACCCATTCGTATTTGAACAGGTTCTCGAAGAAGTAGTTGCTCCACTGGGTCGGGGTTTGTGACCAGATGACTTCCAGACCGGAGGTAATGGCATCTGCGCCAATTCCCGTGCCGTGGGTGCTGGCCCAGCCCAGGCCCTGCGCTTCAATCGGCGAGGCTTCCGGGTCGGTGCCGACGTGCGTGGCTTCACCCGCGCCGTGGGTTTTGCCGAGAGTGTGGCCGCCCGCGATCAGCGCAACGGTCTCTTCGTCGTTCATCCCCATGTTGCCGAAGGTCGCGCGAATGGCCGCCGCAGCAGACAGAGGTTCACCGCTGGCGTTTGGCCCTTCCGGGTTAACGTAGATCAGACCCATTTCGGTGGCGGCCAGAGGACGCTTCGCCAGCGCTTCCGGGTCACGGTGGGTCAGCCAGGCTTTTTCATCGCCCCAGTTCACGTCCAGGTCTGGTTCCCAGACGTCTTCACGCCCGGCACCAAAACCAAACGTACGGAAGCCGGAGTTCTCCAGCGCCACGTTACCCGCGAGGATAAACAGGTCGGCCCAGGAAATATTTTGTCCATATTTTTGCTTGATTGGCCACAGCAGACGGCGCGCCTTATCCAGGCTCACGTTATCCGGCCAGGAGTTCAGTGGCGCAAAGCGCTGTTGACCACGACCAGCGCCACCGCGTCCGTCAACGGAGCGATAGGTACCCGCGCCGTGCCAGGCCATACGGATAAACAGGCCCGCATAGCTGCCCCAGTCGGCAGGCCACCACGGTTGAGAGTCGGTTAAAAGGGCTTTGAGGTCGCCTTTAAGGGCGGAGTAATCAAGTTTGCTGAATTCTTTGCGGTAGTCGAAGTCTTCACCCAGCGGGTTCGAACGATTGGAATGTTGGTTAAGAAGATCGATGCGGAGTTGTTTTGGCCACCAGTCGCGGCTGCCTGTACCTGCCCCCGCGCTGTGATCGACGCCGCCCTGGTGGAACGGGCATTTGCCGACCGATGCCGCTTTATTGGTCTCGTCTGACGTGCTCATCGCTATGCTCCCTTTTACAGTGTTACCGTTACGATATACACCACTAGCAATAAGTTATAGTTGAATTAATCCACAGATTCGATAGCTAATACCTTTTAACTATTCGCGTGCCAAAAAAAGCCCTCGTAATATGAGGGCTTTGTGCTTATTACGCCGGACGAACACCCAGCGTATGGCAAATGGCGTAGCTCATCTCCGCGCGGTTCAGCGTATAGAAGTGGAAATCTTTCACCCCTTCACGGCTTAAAATTTTCACCATGTCCATCGCGATATTGGCCCCCACCAGCTTGCGGGTTTCCGGGTCATCGTCCAGCCCTTCGTACATTTTGGACATCCACAGCGGAATGCGGACATTGGTCATATCAGCGAACTTCTTCGCCTGTTTGAAGTTTGAGACCGGCAGAATGCCAGGAATAATTTCAACGTCGATGCCCGCGGAGACGCAGCGGTCACGGAAACGCAGGTAGCTTTCCACATCAAAGAAGAACTGGGTAATGGCGCGGTTCGCGCCGGCGTCCACTTTACGCTTGAGGTTCAGCAGATCGGCCTGGGCACTTTTCGCTTCCGGATGCACTTCAGGATAAGCGGCAACGGAGATATCAAAATCAGCCACGTCTTTCAGCAGTGCGACCAGATCGGCGGCATACATGTCCGGCTTACCGCTGCCCGGCGGCAGGTCACCGCGCAGTGCGACAATATGACGAATGCCGTTATTCCAGTAATCCTGGGCGATAGCCCGCAGCTCGTCGCGGGTGGCGTCGATGCAGGTGAGATGCGGCGCCGCTTCCAGACCGGTACGATCTTTGATGCCTTTAATGATGCTGTGCGTACGGTCACGCTCGCCGGAGTTAGCGCCGTAAGTCACGGAGACGAACTTCGGCTTCAGGCTGCTAAGACGATCGATAGAGCTCCACAGGGTTTGCTCCATTTCACTGGTGCGCGGCGGGAAAAATTCAAAAGAGACGTTAATCTGGCCGTTTACTTCGGCCAGGCTCTGATTCAGTGCTTCCCGCTGGTTGGCGTGAAAAAAGCTCATACCTTACCTCTATCAATCGCATGTCGTTGTCTGTTGTGTTGTGAACTTCTATACGTTTAGACGTCCAGATGTAAAAATGACGGAAAAGCGGAGGGACGTCAACATAAATAATCAACAATAACGGTGAGGTTTGCTCAGGGAATATGAGGGAAATTCAGGATGAGGGTGAGTGCGGTCTGATGCCCTCACCCTAACCCTCTCCCACATGGAGAGGGAAATTCAGGCTTTACAGCAGCTTAGCCAGACGGTTGATGTCGGACTGGATCGCCCCGGCGGTGACATCGCGCCCCGCCCCAGGGCCGCGGATCACCAGCGGGTTATCGCGGTACCAGCGGCTTTCGATGGCGAAGACGTTATCGCACGGCAGCAGCGCCGCCAGCGGATGTTCAGGACGCACCGCCTCGACGCCGACTCGCGCTTTTCCGTTGGCCTCGAAACGCGCCACGTAGCGCAGCACCAGCCCCATCTCGTTCGCCGCTTCCAGACGCTGTACCATCTGCTCGTTAAGCTCTTCACCATTTTCAAAGAAATGATCCACAGAACCTTCTTCACAGCCGGCAGGCACCAGCGATTCGACGCGTACGGCATCCGGTTCGATGTCGTAACCGGCTTCACGCGCCAGGATCACCAGCTTACGCATCACGTCTTTGCCGGAAAGGTCAACGCGCGGATCGGGCTCGGTTAAGCCCTGCTGCCACGCCTGATCCACCAGGTCGGTGAAGGGTACTGTGCCGTCGAACTGCAGGAACAGCCAGGAGAGCGTGCCGGAGAAGATACCGCTCAGCGCCAGAATGCTGTCGCCGCTTTCAATCAGGTCACGCACGGTGTGGTTAACCGGCAGGCCCGCGCCAACGGTGGCGTTGTAGAGCCAGTGTCGCCCCGTTTTTTCAAACGCGTCGTGGATCTGGCGGTATTTATCGGTGCTGCTCGCCCCCGCCAGCTTGTTCGCACTGATAACGTGGAAACCGTGGCTGGCGAAATCCAGATACTGATCCGCAAGCTGTTCGCTGGCGGTAACGTCCAGCACCACCAGATCGTCATACGGGTGCGCGCGCATCCACAGGAACAGCGACTCTTCATCCTGCTCTACGGCTTCATCATTAAAGAAGGCAAGCGCGCGGCTGGCGTCCAGCCCTTCGTAATTCAACAGGCTACGGCGGCTGTCCACCACGCCCGCGAGAATGAATTCAAATCCGGTACGCGCCGAGAGCGTGACCTGTTCGCGGGCGAACAGCTCCAGCCAGCGGGAACCAATGTTGCCTTTACCAAACAGCACCAGACCGATGCGCTTTTCCGCGCGGAACAGGGAGGTGTGCAGGCCCTGAATCAGGCTCTCGGTTGGGCCTTTGCGCAGGACGGCGACCAGGCTGATGCCCTCTTCCGACTGCCAGGTGAATTCCACCGGCTGGCCTTTCAGCTGCTGCCAGAAGCGGTGGCAGTGCAGCGGGTTACGGGTGACGCCCGCGCCCACCATCGCCACCAGCGCCAGCCCCTGACGCAGGCGAAGCTCGCCCGGCAGGCCCGCTTCATCCAGAATTTTCAGCGCGCTGTCCGCCACTTCAGCGGTATAGCAGAACTGCAGCAGCTGACGATCGTTATGCACGCCAACGGCCAGCGGACGCACCTGGGCGCGTTTCAGGATCGTGTCGATATCTTTATGCGCCAGCTTGAAGTCCTGGCCCGCAGGCACCTGGAACTCAATCAGGCAGATGTCGTCGTGGCTGGTGACAATACGCGCGCCCGTACCGGAGGCCAGTACGCGTTCAATGCGCGTGGAGCCTTGATCCGGGGTATAGCTGCAGCGCAGCTGGAGGTCGATATCGCTGCCGGAAACCGGCTGCAGCGTGCGTGCGTGCAGTACCGGCGCGGCCAGACGCGCCAGCTCGCTGGCTTCGTCGAGACGCAGCAGCGGCAGCAGGCAGGCGTCTTTCACTTTACGCGGATCCGCGCTGTACACACCGGCCACGTCGCTCCAGATGGTGACGCGGGACACGCCCGCCAGGGCACCAATCTGCGTTGCCGAGTAGTCGGAGCCGTTACGGCCCAGCAGCACGGTTTCGCCCGCGTTGCTGCGGCTGATAAAGCCGGTGACGACAATACGTTTGCCCGGGTGCTGCACCAGCAGCTGTTGCAGCAGCGGGTAGGACAACCCTTCATCCACCTGCGGCTGCGCGGCGCGTTCGGCGCGCAGGAAATCACGCGCGTCGAGCCAGGCCGCTTCCACGCCCAGGTGTTGCAGCACGGCGGCCATCAGGCGCGCGGACCACACTTCACCGTGGCCCACCACTTCGGCATACACCGCGTCGGTAATCCCGCTGTCCAGCAGGGCAGCCAGACGCTCAAGGTCATGCGTGAAGGCGCTGATCAGCCCGTCCGCCACGTCCGCAGGCAGCAGGCCGGCAATCAGCTCGCTCTGGTAGCGGCGTAAGGACTGTTGCACCTGATGCGCAGAAAGGCGATCGGTCTGGCTCAGTTTCAGCCAGCTAATCAACTGGTTGGTGGTGCTGCCCGCCGCCGAGACAACCATCATGTCACCCGGCTGTGAATATTCCGTCATGATGCCTGCAACGCGCAGGTAACATTTCACATCAGCAAGACTACTACCACCAAACTTGTGCAGTTGACGACCCTTCGCCCCTGCCTGCGCTATCACACTCATGATTACCCCTTGGCTGCGATCCGGAAGGCATTTTCCAGATCGGCAATTAAATCTTCAGAATCTTCAATGCCGGTTGAGATACGCAGCAGCGTCTCAGAAATTCCGGCGGCGGCACGAGCTTCCGGTGCCATACCTGCGTGCGTCATGGTTGCGGCGTGGGAGATCAAGCTTTCAACCCCACCTAAGGATTCCGCCAGCGTAAACAATGACAGCCCGCTCAGGAAGCGACGCAGCGTTTGCTCGTCACCGTCCAGTTCAAAACTTAACATCGCGCCAAACCCTTTCTGCTGACGCGCGGCAATCTCGTGCCCCTGATTTTCCGGCAGCGACGGGTGATAAAGCTTTTTCACCAGCGGCTGGGTTTTCAGGAAATCGACAATCGCCTGAGCATTGCGCTGCGCCACGTCCATGCGCGGCGACAGCGTGCGGATGCCGCGCAACAGCAGATAGCTGTCGAAGGCCCCCGCGGTGACGCCAATGTTATTCGCCCACCATGCCAGTTCGGTGACAACGTCGGGATCTTTGGCAATCACCACGCCCGCCACCACATCAGAATGGCCGTTCAGATATTTAGTGCATGAATGCAATACCAGATCGGCACCCAGTGCGAGTGGGTTCTGAAGGGCCGGACTGAGGAACGTATTATCCACTACACTTATCGCTCCCGCATCCCTTGCGAGCTGACAAATTTTCGCAATATCGACAACGCGCAACAATGGATTGCTTGGACTTTCCACCAGAACCAGCTTCGGCTGCTCTGCCAGCGCCTGTTTCAGCGCCCGTTCGTCGTTTTGATCGACAAACAGCACGCGATAGCAGCCGCGTTTCGCCAGGCTATCAAACAGGCGATAGCTGCCGCCGTAGCAATCGTGCGGCGCAACCAGCAGGTCACCCGGTTTCAGGAATACCGTGGTCACCAGGTGAATGGCAGACATCCCCGTATTGGTTAATACTGCACCTGCGCCACCTTCCAGTTCGGCCAGCGCGCGCTGGGTCACGTCACGCGTAGGGTTGCCACGACGCGAATAATCATGCGCGCGGGGTTCATTAAATCCGGTGAAATTATAGGTACTGGAAAGATGAATCGGCGGGACAACGCAGCCGTACTGCTCGTCATCATTTAATCCGCTACGCACTGCAATAGTGGCCTGTTTACGCGTCATGGTGAGGGCTTCCTGGCGAATGAGGTGAAAAGTCAGGCACCAGAGTAAACATTGAAAGTATGGACGTCAATACATCTGGACATCTAAACTTCTTTGCGTATAGATTGAGCAATGCGCAAATAGCCGTTAAAATTATATGCTTTAGTGCACGCTGCAGCGGCAATATCCGTGCCACGGTATCGTCTCTACGGTAAACTAGACAAGATTGCGGTTCAAAACGGGTGGTTACAGGTTTTGCACCTTTAAATAAATGACTGAGAGGATTAAAGGTATCTCATGGCTGAAT
The DNA here is from genome assembly GCF_000568075.1 of Enterobacter sp. DC1. Taxonomy (NCBI): domain Bacteria; kingdom Pseudomonadati; phylum Pseudomonadota; class Gammaproteobacteria; order Enterobacterales; family Enterobacteriaceae; genus Enterobacter; species Enterobacter sp. DC1. The sequence continues at coordinate 72,152 of NZ_AZUA01000011.1, read as the reverse complement.
GGAGCGGCGAATATATCAGCCCATACGCTGAGCACGGTAAGAAGAGTGAGCAAGTAAAGAAAATTACGGTTTCCATTCCTCTGAAGGTGTTGAAGATCCTCACCGATGAACGTACGCGTCGTCAGGTGAACAACCTGCGCCACGCGACCAACAGCGAACTGCTGTGCGAAGCGTTTCTGCATGCGTTTACCGGTCAACCGTTGCCGAACGATGAAGATCTGCGCAAAGAGCGTAGTGATGAAATCCCGGAAGAGGCGAAGGTGATCATGCGTGAACTGGGTATTGACCCGGATACGTGGGAATACTGAGAAGCGGATACAAAAAAGGCACCTTGCGGTGCCTTTTTTTCGGGAAACTTATTTAGCGCCCGGGATGCTGAAACGCTTGTTGAAGCGGTCAACACGGCCACCGGTTGCAACGTCACGCTGCTTACCAGTGTAGAACGGGTGGCATTTGCCGCACACGTCCAGGTTCAGATCGTGACCCACGGTAGAGCGGATCTGGATAGAGTTACCGCAAGAACAGTTTGCAGTAATCATTTCGTATTTCGGGTGAATATCTTTTTTCATGGGAGAACCTCAGTTAAGGCCGCGTCGCTCTTCCAGCCCTAACGCCAGACACCACGCGATGTTGATTGTAAGTTCTTTGGCGTAAAGTACACCAAAGGCGGCGAATCATACAGAATTTGACCAACGTATGCAAACTGATCCGCACGCCGCTTTTACTAATGTGTATACTAACGCGCCACTTTTCAAGTCAGGAAGATTCGATGCCCGTCGCTCACGTTGCCCTGCCCGTTCCGCTTCCCCGCACCTTTGACTACCTGCTGCCCGACAGCATGAGCGCCAAAGCGGGCTGCCGCGTGACCGTGCCGTTTGGCAAACAGCAGCGCGTGGGGATCGTCGTCTCCATCAGCGATCAAAGCGAACTGCCGCTCAATGAACTGAAGTCGATCGTTGAGGTGCTGGACAGCGAGCCCGTTTACTCTACCAGCACCTGGCGACTGCTGCTGTGGGCGGCGGATTATTATCATCACCCGATTGGTGACGTCCTGTTCCACGCTCTGCCCATCATGCTGCGCCAGGGCAAAAGTGCCAGCCATGCGCCGATGTGGTACTGGTTTGCCACCGAGCAGGGCCAGGCGGTGGACATCAACAGCCTGAAGCGTTCGCAGAAACAGCAGCAGGCGCTGGCGGCGCTGCGTCAGGGGAAAATCTGGCGGCATCAGGTCGACGAGCTTGAGGTCAGCGAAACGGCGCTACAGGCATTAAGAAAGAAAGGGCTGAGCGAACTGGCAAGCGAAGCACCTGCCCTTTACGACTGGCGGGAGAGTTTCTCCGTTTCAGGGGATCGCCTGCGTCTGAATACCGAGCAGGCCACCGCCGTGGGCGCGATTCATAGCGCCTCCGATCATTTCTCTGCCTGGCTACTGGCAGGGGTAACGGGTTCCGGTAAAACGGAGGTCTACCTGAGCGTGCTGGAAAACGTGCTCGCTCAGGGCAAACAGGCGCTGGTGATGGTGCCGGAAATTGGCCTGACGCCGCAAACCATCGCCCGATTCCGCGAACGCTTTAACGCGCCGGTTGAGGTGCTGCACTCCGGCCTGAACGACAGCGAACGCCTCAGCGCTTGGCTGAAAGCGAAAAACGGCGAAGCGGCGATTGTGATCGGCACCCGCTCGTCGCTGTTTACGCCGTTTAAAAATCTAGGCGTTATCGTGATCGACGAAGAACACGACAGCTCCTATAAACAGCAGGAAGGCTGGCGCTATCACGCCCGCGATCTGGCGGTTTATCGCGCGCACAGCGAGCAAATTCCCATTATTCTCGGCTCCGCCACGCCGGCGCTCGAAACGCTGCACAACGTGCGCCAGCGCAAATACCACATGCTGCGCCTGACGCGTCGGGCGGGGAATGCCCGTCCGGCCATTCAGCACGTGCTGGATCTGAAAGGTCAGCAGGTCCAGGCCGGGCTTGCGCCAGCCTTAATTACCCGAATGCGCCAGCATCTGCAGGCGGGCAACCAGGTGATCCTGTTCCTTAACCGACGCGGTTTCGCGCCCGCCCTGCTGTGCCACGACTGTGGCTGGATTGCCGAGTGCCCGCGCTGCGACCACTACTATACCTTCCACCAGGCCCAGCGGCATTTGCGCTGCCACCACTGCGACAGCCAGCGCCCGGTGCCGCGCCAGTGCCCGTCATGCGGTTCCACGCATATCGTGCCGGTCGGTTTGGGGACGGAACAGCTGGAACAGGCGCTTGGCCCCTTCTTCCCGGACGTGCCTATCTCTCGTATCGACCGGGACACCACCAGCCGCAAGGGCGCGCTGGAACAGCAGCTGGCCGAGGTGCATCGCGGCGGCGCGCGCATCCTGATTGGTACGCAGATGCTGGCCAAAGGCCACCACTTCCCGGACGTGACGCTGGTCGCCCTGCTGGACGTAGACGGCGCGCTGTTCTCGGCAGATTTCCGCTCAGCCGAGCGCTTCGCCCAGCTTTATACCCAGGTGGCAGGGCGTGCCGGTCGCGCCGGTAAACAGGGCGAAGTGGTGCTGCAAACGCACCATCCTGAGCACCCGCTGCTGCAAACCCTGCTGCATAAAGGCTATGACGCCTTTGCCGAGCAGGCGCTGGCCGAACGCCAGACCATGCAGCTGCCGCCGTGGACCAGCCACGTCATCATCCGCGCGGAAGACCATAACAACCAGCAGGCGCCGCTTTTCCTGCAGCAGCTGAGAAACCTCCTGCAGGCCAGCCCGCTGGTGGATAATCAGCTGTGGATTTTGGGCCCGGTGCCGGCACTCGCACCAAAGCGCGGCGGACGTTTCCGCTGGCAAATTTTGCTCCAGCACCCCTCGCGCGTTCGTCTTCAGCATATCGTCAGCGGCACGCTGGCGCTCATCAACACGCTGCCGGAAGCGCGAAAAGTGAAGTGGGTACTGGACGTCGATCCCATCGAAGGCTGAAGACGGATCGAAAAATTTAACGCTCCTCACACTTTTTATGAAAATTCTGTAACCGATTCCATTAACTATCTGTAAAAATGGTGATGTCAGAAGTTCGGTGTTCAGGCGAGGAGAAGACGTTGAAGTCCAGGAAAGAGGTTGCACCGGCGACCATGAAAGACGTTGCCCAGAAAGCACAAGTCTCTACGGCAACGGTATCCCGCGCATTAATGAACCCGGATAAAGTCTCCCAGGCGACCCGTAACCGGGTGGAGCAGGCTGCGCTTGAAGTGGGCTATTTCCCACAGGCAATGGGGCGTAACGTCAAACGCAATGAGTCGCGCACCATTCTGGTGATTGTGCCGGACATCTGTGACCCCTTCTTCAGCGAGATTATCCGCGGTATTGAAGTCACCGCAGCGGAACAGGGTTACCTGGTGCTGATTGGCGACTGCGCTCATCAGAACCAGCAGGAAAAAACCTTCATCGATCTCATTATCACCAAGCAGATCGACGGCATGCTGCTGCTTGGCTCTCGCCTGCCGTTTGATGCCAGCATTGAAGAACAGCGTAATTTACCGCCGATGGTGATGGCCAACGAGTTTGCGCCGGAGCTGGAGCTGCCGACGGTCCACATTGATAACCTCACCGCCGCGTTCAACGCCGTAAACTATCTTCAGGAGCTGGGGCATAAGCGCATTGGCTGTATTGCCGGGCCGGAAGAGATGCCGCTGTGTCACTATCGCTTACAGGGCTACGTTCAGGCGCTGCGCCGTACCGGCGTCACCGTCGATCCGCACTACATTGCGCGCGGTGATTTTACCTTCGCCGCGGGTGGACAAGCGCTGGAGAAACTTCTGGACCTGCCTGAACCGCCAACCGCCGTATTTTGTCACAGCGACGTGATGGCGCTGGGCGCATTATCGTACGCTAAACGCCGCGGCCTGCGGATACCGAAAGATTTATCGATCATCGGATTCGACAATATTTCGCTTTCAGAATTTTGCGATCCGCCGCTCTCAACGGTCGCTCAGCCGCGCTACCAAATCGGCCGCGAAGCGATGCTTCTTCTGCTGGATCAGCTTCACGGTCAAACAGTTAGCAGCGGCTCGCGGTTGCTGGACTGTGAACTGATTGTCCGCGGCACTACCCAGGCATTGACTTAAAGTAAACGTCTTTCGGATACCCTTATCTGGTCAAAGCCCCGCCGCTTAAGTAACATGGCGGACTGACGAACGAATAAATACAGCGAAACGATAGTGGCACAACGAGATTATGTACGTCGCGGCCAGCCGGCACCTTCGCGACGCAAAAAGAGTAGCTCAAGGAAAAAGCAACGTAACCTGCCTGCTGTATCGCCAGCAATGGTCGCTATTGCTGCGGCTGTAGTCGTCGCCTTTATTGGTGGCCTGTACTTCATCACGCACCATAAAAAAGAAGAGTCTGAGGCGCTTCAGGCCAGTAAAGTTGCCGGAAATGGCCTTCCTCCGAAGCCTGAAGAGCGCTGGCGCTATATCAAAGAGCTGGAAAGCCGTCAGCCTGGGGTGCGTGCGCCGACCGAACCTTCTGCGGGTGGTGAAGTGCAGAATGCGAATCAGCTGACGGATGAACAGCGTCAGCTGCTGGCCCAAATGCAGGCCGATATGCGCCAGCAGCCTACGCAGCTGAACGAAGTACCGTGGAATGAGCAGACGCCGGCACAGCGCCAGCAAACGCTGCAGCGGCGTCAGGCGCAACAGCAGATCCAGCAACAGCAACAACAGCAGCAGCAGTGGGCGCAAACCCAGCCGGTGCAGCAGCCGAAAGCACAGCCGCGGGTAACGGAACAGCCATATCAACAGCAGACGCGTACGGTGCAGTCTCAGCCTGTTCAGCAGCAGCCGAAAACGCAGCCGCAGAAACAGGCGGCTCAGCCGTATCAGGATCTGCTCCAGACGCCAGCGCATACCGCCGCGCAGCAGCCGAAAACGCAGCAGGCCGCGCCGGTGACCAAAGAGACCGAAGCGCCGAAGCAGACGGCTGAGAAAAAAGACGAGCGCCGCTGGATGGTGCAGTGCGGTTCGTTCAAAGGCGCAGAGCAGGCGGAAACAGTACGTGCTCAGCTGGCCTTTGAAGGGTTTGATTCGCGTATTACCACCAATAACGGCTGGAATCGCGTGGTGATTGGTCCGGTCAAAGGCAAAGAAAATGCCGATGGCACCATTTCGCGGTTGAAAATCGCCGGCCACACAAACTGCATTCGACTCGCTTCCGGGGGTTGAAACCCCCAAAATCCCCCCCATCTATCATTTAATTCAGCCCTGAGCACAGGCTCAGGGCTTCTGTTTCCCGATTCTGTAACCAGGGGGTCTGCTCGTGACAACAATAGTAAGTGTACGCCGTAACGGCCATGTGGTAATCGCCGGTGATGGCCAGGCCACGCTGGGTAATACCGTCATGAAAGGCAACGTGAAGAAAGTGCGCCGTCTCTACAATGACAAGGTGATCGCCGGTTTTGCAGGCGGCACGGCGGACGCCTTCACGCTGTTTGAACTGTTTGAACGCAAACTGGAAATGCACCAGGGTCATCTGGTGAAAGCTGCCGTTGAGCTGGCGAAAGACTGGCGTACCGACCGCATGCTGCGCAAGCTCGAAGCGCTGCTGGCCGTGGCCGATGAAACCGCCTCGCTGATCATCACCGGTAACGGTGACGTCATTCAGCCGGAAAATGATCTGATTGCCATCGGCTCTGGCGGCCCTTATGCCCAGGCTGCAGCCCGCGCGCTGTTGGAAAATACCGACATGAACGCGCGTGATATCGCGGTGAAGGCGTTGGATATTGCAGGCGATATCTGCATTTATACCAACCACAACCACACCATCGAAGAATTGACCTCCAAAGCGTAAGGATCTCCCATGTCTGAAATGACCCCACGCGAAATTGTCAGCGAACTGAACAAACACATTATCGGCCAGGATAACGCCAAGCGTTCCGTGGCTATTGCCCTGCGTAACCGCTGGCGTCGTATGCAGCTTGACGAAGAGCTGCGCCACGAAGTGACGCCAAAAAACATTCTGATGATCGGCCCGACCGGCGTCGGTAAAACCGAAATTGCCCGTCGTCTGGCGAAGCTGGCTAACGCGCCGTTCATCAAAGTTGAAGCCACCAAGTTCACCGAAGTGGGCTATGTGGGTAAAGAAGTGGACTCCATCATCCGCGATCTGACCGACTCGGCGATCAAGATGGTGCGCGTCCAGGCGATCGAGAAAAACCGCTATCGCGCGGAAGAGATGGCCGAAGAGCGCATTCTCGACGTGCTGATCCCTCCGGCAAAAAACAACTGGGGCCAGGCAGAGCAGCAGGCTGAACCGTCCGCTGCACGCCAGGCATTCCGCAAGAAGCTGCGTGAAGGCCAGCTGGACGACAAAGAGATTGAGATCGATCTCGCTGCCGCACCAATGGGTGTGGAAATCATGGCGCCTCCGGGCATGGAAGAGATGACCAGCCAGCTGCAGTCCATGTTCCAGAACCTGGGCGGCCAGAAGCAGAAAGCGCGTAAGCTGAAAATTAAAGACGCGATGAAGCTGCTGATTGAAGAAGAAGCGGCGAAGCTGGTGAACCCGGAAGAGCTGAAGCAGGACGCTATCGACGCGGTTGAGCAGCACGGTATCGTGTTTATCGACGAAATCGACAAAATTTGTAAGCGCGGCGGCAACAGCTCCGGCCCGGACGTGTCCCGTGAAGGCGTTCAGCGCGACCTGCTGCCGCTGGTTGAAGGCTGCACCGTCTCCACCAAGCACGGCATGGTGAAAACGGACCACATCCTGTTTATCGCTTCCGGTGCGTTCCAGGTTGCCAGCCCGTCGGATCTGATCCCCGAACTGCAGGGGCGTCTGCCAATTCGCGTTGAGCTGCAGGCGCTGACCACCGAAGATTTCGAACGTATCCTGACCGAGCCGAACGCCTCTGCTACCGTACAGTACAAAGCGCTGATGGCGACCGAAGGCGTGAACCTCGAGTTCACCGAAGACGGTATCAAGCGTATTGCCCAGGCCGCATGGCAGGTCAACGAAACCACCGAGAACATCGGTGCGCGTCGCCTGCATACCGTGCTGGAACGCCTGGTTGAAGATATCTCTTACGACGCGAGCGACCTTAACGGTCAAACCGTTACCATTGACGCAGAATATGTGAGTAAACATCTGGATGCGTTAGTGGCAGATGAAGATCTGAGCCGTTTTATCCTATAATCGCGGTTACTGGATTCTCATCACGTTTAATGGGGGCTAATGCCCCCATTTTTATTGGCTAAATACTTATGACTGACATCAGCCGTACTCAGGCGTGGCTCGAAAGTCTGCGCCCTAAAACGCTTCCTCTGGCCTTTGCCGCAATTATCGTCGGCACCGCCCTTGCCTGGTGGCAGGGTTATTTTGATCCGCTGGTCGCCGCGCTGGCATTGATTACCGCCGGCCTGCTGCAAATTCTCTCTAATCTTGCCAACGACTATGGCGATGCGGTGAAAGGCAGTGACAAGCCGGATCGCATAGGGCCACTGCGCGGAATGCAGAAAGGGGTGATTACCCAGGCGCAGATGAAACGCGCGCTGATTATCACCGTAGCGCTGATCTGCGTATCCGGCCTGGCGCTGGTGACGGTGGCGTCTAAGACCACCAGCGATTTCATTGGCTTCCTGGTGCTGGGCTTACTGGCCATTATCGCGGCCATCACCTACACCGTCGGCACGCGTCCTTACGGTTATATTGGGCTCGGGGATATCTCCGTACTGGTGTTCTTCGGCTGGCTGAGCGTGATGGGAAGCTGGTACCTGCAGGCGCATACGGTGATTCCTGCCCTGTTCCTGCCCGCGACCGCCTGTGGTCTGCTGGCGACGGCGGTGCTCAACATCAACAACCTGCGCGACATCGACAGCGATCGCGAGAACGGCAAAAATACCCTGGCGGTTCGTCTGGGGCCGGTCAATGCGCGCCGCTATCACGCCTGCCTGCTCATTGGCGCGCTGGTTTGCCTGGCACTGTTTAACCTGATTTCCTTGCAGAGCCTGTGGGGCTGGCTGTTTGTGCTTGCCGCGCCGCTGCTGATTAAGCAGGCCCGCTTTGTGATGCGTGAACTCAGCCCGTCCGCCATGCCGCCAATGCTGGAACGCACGGTAAAAGGCGCGTTGCTGACTAACCTGTTGTTCGTCATCGGGATTGTGTTAAGCCAGACGCTGCGTTAGCTGACAAATATCAATTAACAATTGATGATTTTGCCAACAACGCATTTCGCACGATATACTGAACACATTCGCAGCAACTGAGCGTTAAACCTATGAAATACGATACCTCCGAGCTTTGTGACATCTACCAGGAAGATGTCAACGTCGTTGAACCGCTGTTCTCCAACTTTGGTGGGAGGTCGTCGTTTGGCGGTCAAATCGTCACGGTGAAATGTTTCGAGGACAACGGGTTGCTGTACGATCTGCTCGAACAGAATGGCCGCGGCCGCGTTCTTGTGGTCGACGGCGGCGGTTCCGTGCGCCGTGCATTAATTGATGCTGAACTGGCCGGCATTGCCGTTCAGAATGAGTGGGAAGGCCTTGTGGTGTACGGTTCCGTACGTCAGGTGGACGATCTGGAAGACCTGGATATCGGGATTCAGGCCATCGCGGCCATACCGGTAGGGGCGGCGGGTGACGGCATCGGCGAAAGCGACGTGCGCGTCAATTTCGGCGGCGTGACCTTCTTCTCCGGGGACCATCTCTACGCCGATAATACCGGCATTATCCTGTCGGAAGACGCGCTGGATATCGAGTAATTTAACAGGCCATCTTTTATCGGATGGCCTTTGTTTTTATCGTCACCCAAACCGTGAAGCTAACACAGGTTTAGATATCTCCACTTTTTATAATGCAATAACACTCCCCCGGAGCGTCTCCTGACGGTCTCGGCGCTCCAGAATAACCGTTCATTCAATCGCCGTCGTTTGCCACATATTTTGCATATCACGTCGTACTTTCCCTGCACAGCAAATGCGCACTAACTGCTTACGACATAAAGAAAATTTAGCTTAGGTTAACGTCTTTACGGTGTATTATGAGTAAATAACCGCCACAACTTCAGGGTTACCTTTCCTGCTTGCCGGACGGGCTTACCTGACAGAAGAAGAATGGATTCAACATGAGCAATGAAAAGGGATGTAAGTTCTGCCAGCGCTACGGTTTACCCGTCCTGCCCGTTCGTCCGGCAATCATGGAAAAAGGTGACGCGTTACCGGCATTATCCGGCAGTATCACCGTACCGGTAACGGCCGAAGGAGGTGCAGACTATACCGCCCGTCTGCTGAGGGAGGGCTTTTTATACATCTGGGCGGAACGTTCACAACGCTGGATTAACTATTATGCTACCGGCGACGGCTATTTTTATCCTCTTCCAGAGGACGGCATCGTGCCGCCGCGCGTGGAAAGCGGGGACATTACCCCCTGTATTACCCGGCCAGATGAACTGGCAACCGCTTCCCTGGTGACACTGCCGGTAAAGCCCGCTGGAATCCTTAACGGGGTGTACTGGTTTGCGTGGTCTGAAGAGTCGTGGACACCGGTGGTACGCAAACAGCATGAAGATGCCGCCTGGCGGCGCCAGTATATGCAGAAATTTGATATGGATGCGTGGCTTGCCAGCCACAGCGGCCAGCAGGCCCTGCCCTTCCGTCAACTCGCCAGCTGCGTGGCTGAATACAGTCCAGGACTGCGCAACAGCACCCTTAAAGCCTGGACTCCCTCCCCCCTCAAAGCGGTCAGTAGTCATTCTGCGGCCGCTTTACAACAGGCAGCAGATAATCTGAACGCGGGCAACGGTGCGATTCTGATGTTGTCTGACCCGGTTGGGGTGGCGACGGAGATTTCAGCCCTGGCACGCTACCGGATGCAGCAGGCTATCGCCACGGATCCGGAGTTGAGCCGTGGCACTGCATTGCTGACCATGCTCGGCAGCGTCGAACTGGCAATGCGTAATTATTTTTACCTGCGGGCAGAAGCCGGGGATGAAAGCTATGAGCGCCAGATGCGCGACGGCAGGGACACGCCGGCAGGACCGAGATTTCCGGCTCCGGACATGGCCGACCGGATGCATGTCCTGAATGAGGCCAGCCGGAAGGACCGGGTGGACGAGGCATGGCAGACCGGCTACGAAAAATACATCGACCGGGCGCAGGAAAAGGCGTTCAGTGAGAGGCTGAAAGCCTGGCTGACAGAGTATAACAACAGCTCAGTCATTCCCGTCACCCGGATGTATCTGGCCTGGCTGCAGGGGCCGGTGATGGCGAATTACTTTGTGCAGCACTTTGACCCGACCTGCGCGCACAGTGGCGGACGCTATATCCAGACAGTAGCGAAAGTACTGGCAGGAATGAACGACAAAGGCGGAGTGATTACCCACATCGATCAGCAGCTGAATCAGGCCCCGCTGACGCCGGAAAACTTTCTTCAGCGGGCGGCCTTCTTTAATCATGACGGCTGGATTGCCGAGGTGAATGCACAGCTGAAAAGCAGCGGACCAGACTGGTGGCTGGGCATAAGCTGGGACCGTCTGGCGGACGGCGCGAAGGAGTACAGCGGCAGCTACGCCAGCGCGATCCTGACGGGGCTGGAAAAGCTCAGCATGCTCTGGTCTGAGGCGATGATGAAATCGGTGGATCTGATGGTGAAAGGAACGCCGGTGCGCTTTGCTATCGGGATACTGGCGATGCAGGGTAAGGCGTTCTCTGCCGTCAGCGTGGTGCCGGGGACGAAAAACTTTGTCGGGGCGATGACCCGGGGGATGGCCGGGATGCTGGAAATGAGTGGACGCAGCGGCGGGCAATTATATACCGCGATGCAAAAGCTGACCGACCGACTGGTGAAGGAGCTACCGGAGCGCTCGCTGGAGAAAATATCTCTGCCGCGGATTATTGACGTGCAGGAGGCGAAGGTACTGGCCGCCCTGCCGGTTAAAGAGCGGCTGGCGAAGCTCAGTACGGCAATGCTCACGGAGGACGAGCTGGCGCGAATGCTGTTCCCGAAATCGCCGGGCTCCTCGGTGGCGCAACTGAGCGGGATGAAACCCGGCACGCTGGCGACGGAGATGGCGGCGAAAGGCATGACATTTGGCGGGACGGTGTTCTCGGCGTACTTCCAGTGGATGGTGCTGGGGTACGGTGTGAAAGAGAGCGGCCTGCCGTCCGAAGGTAAAGCTGCGACGGTGTTCGGGGCGAATGCCAGCATGGCGGTAGCCTCAACGGCGGAAGCGCTGAAGCTGGCGATGACGCCGCTGATGAGGCTGGAGCTGCCATCGACTGTGTCGATGATAAGAAACGTAATGATGAAGGTTGTCGGGGCGGAGATTTGGGGATTGTTAGGATTCGGTGGGGGGGTAGTTTATACAGTGATTGAAGGCTGGAACGGTTACGATTTTTACTGGCAAGGAAATAAAGGCGTTGGAATTGCACATATGATAAATGCCCTCGGTATTGGGATGATGACGGTGGGAGGCGGAAGTAGTATTTCGATTGCACTCCTGGTCCGTTTGGGGTTATCGCAAACCATTCTCAATGGTTCGGAACTGGCTGCATTCCTCCTCGGCCCGGCGGGAATATTTGTCGGGATGCTGCTGGTTCTGGGTGCTGGAGCCTGGCTGTTAAGCCATAGCCGGAACGATATACAGACCTGGCTGCTCAGCACGCAATGGCGGCAAATTCCGCCGGGTGAAAGCGATATCCCGGCTATCTGGCCTAATGCACAAATGGAAAAGGGCGGCTACATGGCTCTGACAGCACAGGGAGGGACACATGTTTAATCCCTTTAAGCGATTACCAGCGGACCCGTCTAAACGATTCTATAAAGGATTTCTCCGCCTTAGTGATAAAAGTGTTTTTAAGATTTACTCGCAGAAAGCTGGCGATGCAGACGTTCAAGGTGTCTCCGGATTCGACAGCGTGGTGCGGCTGAACTCGACCTACCTTGAGCTAGTTGACCGGTTTTATAACTGGAGAGGTACCATAACTCTGGGGGCCGGAATAATATTCTGTATTATGTTTATCCGCGGCTTTCTCTGGCTGTTGGTTTCGGCCATTTTACTTGGAGAGGCCCCCCCGTTAGAGACCTGGGGCCTTACGATTATTCTTTGGTGTTTAATTGTGATTCCCATTTCCTGGGCTGCATACCGCCTCATGACCTCTGAGGTATTTTTCAGTACCTACTATCCGATCCGCTTTAACCGTAAAAACAGGATGGTTTATGTCTACCAGTCCGGCGGAACGGTGTTGTCCGTTCCGTGGCAGGAGCTTAGTTTTGTCCTGACTTCAGCAAAGATGCGATTCTCAACGCAGTGGACCATTGTGGGATGTCTTACGGGTGATGACGGAGATACTGTCACGGGGGCGATTCCTCTCCCGATTAATGTGAACTGGGACCCGGAAGACCTGACCATGTACTGGGAATTTATCCGCTGCTATATGGAAGAAGGAGATGAGTATCTCCCGGACCTGGCGGACTCCATTGCCTGGTGCCCGCCGGTTGAAAAACAGAAAGAAGGCTGGCTGTTCGGACTGCTCTACCTCAGCAAGCAGTGGTTCGGACGTCTCGGCCTGCTGGTGAATGCGCTGCAGCTTCCCTTCTTTTTCGTCATCAGCTTTCCGCGCTGGCTGGTCATGCTGACCTGCAAAATCCCGGAATGGCCTGCGGAAGTGGTCGCGGCCTGTCAGCCGGCTGAGAATGACCCTGTCAACAAAGGCGCTGAGCATAACCCACTGCAGGTCTGGCGACCGATGCTGGGCTTGCAGGGTAAGGAGCGTTACGCCCGCACGTTTGCAAAAGAGCGCGGAGCAATGGACCGGGTCGTTGCCCGACTGAAAGCCAAATATGGCGGGCAGAATCATGTGGACTGAGGGGCTTATCGGTCTGACGGGAATATTTGTCGGGATGCTGCTGGTTCTGGGGGCGGGAGCCTGGCTGTTAAGCCATACCCGTAACGACATACAGACCTAGCTGCTCAGCACACAGTGGCGTCGGGTGCCGCCGGGCGAGAGTGACATCCCGGCTATCTACCCGGATGCACAAATAGAAAAGGAGGGCTATATGGCTTTGACGGCTCAAGGAGGCGCGCATGTTTAATCCCTTAAAACGATTCCCTGCCGACCCGTCCAAACAGTTCGATAAAATGTTTCTCCGCCTCAGTGATAAAGGCGTCTCCCGGGTTTATTCGCAGAAAACGGGCGACCCGGATGTGAAAGGGATTTACGGATTTGACAGCGTGGTGCGGCTGAACTCAACGTACCTGGAGCTGGTTGATCGGAATTACAGATGGCGTGGAGGTTGGACATTTGCGGGAGCTTTCTTTTTTTGTCTGTTCCTGGGTTTGTTTTTTCAGCCACTAATTACACTGTTACAAACTGGCTTTCATAGCATTGGCATATGGATTGTTGCCATCATTCTCTGGATCGTTATGTTACTGCTATCTTGGGGGGCAAGCCGGATAATGGTCTCTGAAGTTTTTTTCAGAACCTATTACCCGATCCGCTTTAACCGTAAAAATGGGATGGTGTATGTCTACCAGTCCGGTGGAGATGTTTTGTCGATACCGTGGCAGGATTTTCGCTTTGTTCTGACCAATGGAAAGAATTTCACCATTACAGAATGGGCCATTATAGGGTGTGTTATGGGAGATGACGGGGACACGATCACGCGAACTTTCCCCCTTCCTATTAATCTGGCCTGGGACCCCGGAGACCTGACCATGTACTGGGAATTTATCCGCTGCTATATGGAAGAGGGGGATGAGTATCTCCCGGACCTCGCGGACTCCATTGCCTGGTGCCCGCCGGTTGAAAAACAGAAAGAAGGCTGGCTGTTCGGACTGCTCTACCTCAGCAAGCAGTGGTTCGGGCGGCTCGGCCTGCTGGTGAATGCGCTGCAGTTGCCTCTCTTTTTCGTTCTCAGTTTTCCGCGCTGGCTGGTTATGCTGACCTGCAAAATCCCGGAATGGCCTGCGGAAGTGGTCGCGGCCTGTCAGCCGGCTGAGAATGACCCTGTCAACAAAGGCGCTGAGCATAACCCACCGCAGGTCTGGCGACCGATGCTGGGCTTGCAGGGTAAGGAGCGTTACGCCCGCACGTTTGCAAAAGAGCGCGGAGCAATGGACCGGGTTGTTGCCCGGCTGAAAGCCAAATATGGCGGGCAGAATCATGCGGACTGAGGGGCTTATCGGTCTGGCGGGGATATTTATCGGGATGATACTGGTTCTGGGGGCCGGGGCCTGGCTGTTAAGCCATGCCCGTAACGACATACAGACCTGGCTGCTCAGTACGCAGTGGCGGCGGGTGCCGCCGGGTGAGAGCGATGTCCCGGCTATCTGGCCGGATGCACAAATGGAAAAGGACGGCTATATGGCCCTGAGCGCAAAGGGAGGGACGCATGTTTAATCCCTTTAAACGGTTTCCGGCAGACCCATCCAAACGCTTCTATAAGGGTTTTCTCCGCCTCAGTGATGAACGTGTTTTTAAAATTTACTCGCAGAAAACAGGCAATCCGGATGTTCCAGGGGTCTCTGGGTTTGACAGCGTGGTGCGCCTGAACTCGACCTATCTGGAGCTGGTTGACCGTTTTTACAACTGGCGCGGAACATGGACGCTGGCCGGAGTTTTCTTTTTTTGTCTGTCTTTTTATGTGTTTTTACAGCCATTAATCACGTTTTTGCAAGATGGTTTTCATAGTGCAGCTCTCTGGATTGTTGACATCATTATCTGGGGGATTACGTTGCCGCTCTGTTTGGGGTTATACCGGATAATGACCTCCGAGGTATTTTTCAGTACCTACTATCCGATCCGCTTTAACCGTAAAAACGGGATGGTGTATGTGTACCAGTCCGGCGGAAAAATCCTCTCCGTGCCGTGGCAGGATCTCAGATTTGTTCTGCGTTCAACGAAGGGACGGCTGGCAAAAGAATGGACAATTGTGGGGTGTACTACGGAAGATGATGGAGACACGGTAGCGGAGGCTATCCCTCTCCCGATCAATCTGGAGAGTGACCCCGATGTCCTGACCATGTACTGGGAATTTATCCGCTGCTATATGGAAGAGGGAGATGAGTATCTCCCGGACCTCGCGGACTCCATTGCCTGGTGCCCGCCGGTTGAAAAGCAGAAAGAGGGCTGGCTGTTCGGACTGCTCTACCTTAGCAAGCAGTGGTTCGGGCGGCTCGGCCTGCTGGTGAATGCGCTGCAGCTTCCCTTCTTTTTCGTCATCAGCTTTCCGCGCTGGCTGGTTATGCTGACCTGCAAAATTCCGGAATGGCCTGCGGAAGTGGTCGCGACCTGTCAGCCGGCTGAGAATGACCCTGTCAACAAAGGCGCTGAGCATAACCCACCGCAGGTCTGGCGACCAATGCTGGGCTTGCAGGGCAAGGAGCGTTATACCCGCACGTTTGCAAAAGAGCGCGGAGCAATGGACCGGGTTGTTGCCCGGCTGAAAGCCAAATATGGCGGGCAGAATCATGTGGACTGAGGGGCTTATCGGTCATGAACCGAATACTGGCGAAAGCGACGTACGCGTGAATTTCGGGCGGCGTCACCTTCTTCTTCCGCGACCATCTTTATGCTCATAATACCGGCATTATCCTGTCGGAAGATGCGCTGGATATCGAGTAAAAAAAGCCGGGTGGCGGCGACGCCTTACCCGGCTTACTTCATCTGTATTTCCCGAGAGAAATCAAACTTCTTCCATACGTCCCAGCAGCGCCTGCAGGCGATCCTGCCAGCCGTTCTGCTGTTCGCGCAGCTGGTTGTTTTCGCGCTCCAGTTCTTCGCGGCCGTGCTGAGCGTTCTGAACTTCCTGCGCCAGGCTGTTGTTCTTCTCTTTCAGCTCTTCAATTTCCATCTGCAGCAGGGTGATGGTGTCAATCGCCTGCTGTACTTTCGATTCCAGTTTCTCAAACACTTCTAAAGACATGATGCTACCTCTCCTGAATTGCAAGGCGACGCTTTAACATAAACGCGCACGACATATACCGTCGATTGTATGGAGCGCGGCGCTCTGTGTCCAGCGACACACCGCGCAGATCGCGGTTTGCAACACTTTTAGGTCTGGTCCTGGTGTGTTCGCGTCATATACCCCTAAATTGTTAACTGATTCGTTAATGAAATGATTCAGCTCACATTCCTGCACTGATCCTGTACTGCTGCAAAAATGTGCTTTATGGCGCGAAAACGCTCATTTTATTGACGCAGACCACACATTTTGATTTCGATATTTCTCGTTTTTGCTCGTTAACGATAAATTAACACTATGTCTACAGGGCATCGTGGCTGTCACGGGCGGCCATGCTAACAATAAACATCAATTTCTTCAGGATTCCGATTATGAGTCAGACATCAACCTTAAAAGGCCAGTGCATTGCCGAGTTCCTTGGTACCGGGTTGTTGATATTCTTCGGAGTGGGCTGTGTCGCTGCACTGAAAGTGGCGGGTGCCAGTTTTGGTCAGTGGGAAATCAGTATCATCTGGGGTCTGGGCGTGGCGATGGCCATCTACCTGACCGCAGGGGTTTCTGGTGCACATCTTAACCCGGCGGTGACAATCGCACTTTGGCTGTTCGCGTGCTTCGACGGACGCAAAGTTGTTCCTTTCATTCTTTCTCAGTTTGCCGGCGCGTTTTGCGCAGCGGCGTTAGTTTACGGGCTTTATTACAATCTTTTCATCGACTTCGAACAGACGCATCATATGGTACGCGGCAGCGTCGAAAGTCTGGATCTGGCAGGCATCTTCTCAACCTACCCTAACCCGCATATCAATTTTGTGCAGGCGTTCGCAGTTGAAATGGTGATTACCGCTATTCTGATGGGCGTTATCCTGGCGCTGACCGACGACGGAAACGGCATTCCGCGCGGCCCGCTGGCACCCCTGCTGATTGGTTTGCTGATTGCGGTGATTGGCGCATCCATGGGCCCGCTGACCGGCTTCGCGATGAACCCGGCACGTGATATCGGACCAAAAGCGTTCGCCTTTATCGCAGGCTGGGGCGACGTGGCCTTCACCGGCGGTAAAGACATTCCTTACTTCCTGGTACCGCTGTTTGCGCCGGTTGTCGGGGCTGCGCTGGGTGCGTTTAGCTACCGCAAATTAATTGGTCGCCACTTACCGTGCGACACCTGTGTGGAAGAGGAGAAGGAAACGACTTCTACCGCACAACAAAAAGCTTCGCTGTAATCTGACTACGGGACACATACCATGACCGAAAAAAAATATATCGTTGCGCTCGACCAGGGCACTACCAGCTCCCGCGCTGTCGTAATGGATCATGACGCGAACATCGTCAGCGTGTCACAGCGCGAATTTGAGCAAATTTATCCTCGTCCAGGCTGGGTAGAACACGACCCGATGGAGATTTGGGCATCACAAAGCTCCACGCTGGTCGAAGTGCTGGCGAAAGCCGATATCAGTTCCGACGAGATTGCCGCGATTGGTATCACCAACCAGCGTGAAACTACGATTGTCTGGGAACGCGAAACCGGTAAGCCCATTTACAACGCTATCGTCTGGCAGTGCCGCCGTACATCCGAGATCTGCGAACAGCTGAAGCGCGACGGTATGGAAGAGTACGTGCGCAGCGCCACCGGTCTGGTGGTTGACCCGTATTTCTCCGGAACCAAAGTGAAATGGATCCTCGACCACGTGGAAGGTTCACGCGAGCGTGCTAAACGCGGCGAGCTGCTGTTCGGTACCGTCGATACCTGGCTTATCTGGAAGATGACCCAGGGACGCGTTCACGTCACCGACTACACCAACGCCTCGCGTACCATGCTGTTCAATATCAACACCCTGGAGTGGGATGACAAGATGCTGGACGCGCTGGACATTCCGCGCGCGATGCTGCCTGAAGTGCGTAAGTCTTCAGAAGTGTACGGTCAGACCAACATCGGCGGTAAAGGCGGCACCCGTATTCCTATCGCCGGTATTGCCGGTGACCAGCAGGCGGCGCTGTTCGGCCAGCTGTGCGTCAAGGAAGGGATGGCGAAGAACACCTACGGCACCGGCTGCTTTATGCTGATGAACACCGGCGAGAAAGCGGTGAAATCAGAAAACGGCCTGTTGACCACCATCGCCTGCGGCCCGCGCGGCGAAGTGAACTATGCGCTGGAAGGTGCGGTGTTCATGGCGGGTGCATCCATTCAGTGGCTGCGCGACGAGATGAAGCTGATCAGCGATGCGTTCGACTCCGAGTACTTCGCGACCAAAGTGAAAGACACCAACGGCGTGTACGTGGTGCCTGCGTTCACCGGTCTGGGCGCACCGTACTGGGATCCGTATGCACGCGGGGCGATTTTCGGCCTGACGCGCGGCGTGAACTCTAACCACATTATTCGCGCTACTCTCGAATCCATCGCCTACCAGACGCGCGACGTGCTGGAAGCGATGCAGGCTGACTCCGGTATTCGTCTGCACGCCCTGCGCGTGGACGGCGGTGCGGTAGCGAATAACTTCCTGATGCAGTTCCAGTCCGACATCCTGGGCACCCGCGTCGAGCGCCCTGAAGTGCGTGAAGTCACGGCGCTGGGCGCGGCGTACCTTGCCGGTCTGGCGGTAGGCTTCTGGCAGAACCTGGACGAGCTGCAGGAAAAAGCGGTTATCGAACGCGAATTCCGTCCTGGCATCGAAACCACCGAGCGTAACTTCCGCTACAGCGGCTGGAAAAAAGCGGTGAAACGCGCCCTGGCGTGGGAAGAGCACGACGAGTAAGCCCTCTCACCCTAACCCTCTCCCCAAAGGGGAGAGGGGACTTAAAACCCCCCTCTCCACTCTGTGATAAACTTCGTGCAATTCCTTTTGATTGCACGAGTACCTCATGAAACGTGAACTTGCCATCGAGTTTTCCCGCGTCACCGAAGCGGCCGCCCTTGCAGGCTATAAATGGCTGGGTCGTGGCGACAAAAATACCGCAGACGGCGCAGCCGTCCATGCCATGCGCATTGTGCTTAACCAGGTCAACATCGACGGCACCATCGTGATCGGCGAAGGCGAGATCGACGAAGCGCCGATGCTCTATATCGGTGAAAAAGTCGGTACCGGCAAAGGCGATGCCGTAGATATCGCGGTCGACCCGATCGAAGGCACCCGCATGACGGCAATGGGTCAGGCCAATGCGTTAGCGGTGCTGGCCGTGGGCGATAAAGGCTGCTTCCTCAACGCGCCGGACATGTACATGGAAAAGCTGATTGTCGGTCCGGGCGCAAAAGGCGCAATCGACCTTAGCCTGCCGCTGGAAGAGAACCTGCACAACATCGCCAAAGCCCTGGGCAAACCCCTTAGCGAACTTACCGTGACGATTCTGGCGAAACCGCGCCACGACGCCACCATCGCGCAGATGCAAAAGCTCGGCGTGCGCGTGTTTGCTATCCCTGACGGTGACGTTGCCGCCTCGATCCTGACCTGCATGCCGGATAGCGAAGTCGACGTGCTGTACGGCATCGGCGGCGCGCCGGAAGGTGTGGTCTCCGCGGCAGTGATCCGCGCGCTGGATGGCGATATGCAGGCCCGTCTGCTGCCCCGCCATGAGGTAAAAGGCGACAGCGAAGAGAACCGCCGCATCGGGGAAAACGAGCTGGCGCGCTGCGAAGCGATGGGCATCGAGGCCAATAAAGTGCTGGCTCTGGACGAAATGGCGCGTAGCGATAACGTTGTCTTCTCGGCGACCGGCATCACCAAAGGCGATCTGCTGGACGGCATCACCCGCAAGGGTAATATGGCCACCACTGAAACGCTGCTGATTCGCGGTAAATCACGCACCATTCGCCGCATCCAGTCTATCCACTATCTCGACCGCAAAGACCCGGACGTGCAGACGCACATTCTGTAAAACCGTTTGATCGATAGAGCTTTCCGGCCCTGACGGGCTGGAAATTGTCATCACAAGAACGGAAGATAGAACAGAGAAACAGCACAGGAGAAGATCATGGCGGACTGGGTAACAGGTAAAGTCACAAAGGTACAGTTCTGGACCGATGCGCTATTTAGTCTCACCGTACATGCTCCCGTTCACCCGTTTAAAGCCGGGCAATTTGCGAAGCTGGGGCTGGATGTCGACGGCGAGCGCGTGCAGCGCGCCTACTCTTACGTCAACGCACCTGATAACCCGGACCTCGAGTTCTATCTGGTCACCGTTCCTGACGGTAAGCTCAGCCCGCGCCTTGCCGCCCTCAAGCCCGGCGACGAGGTGCAAATTGTGAGTGAAGCGGCAGGCTTCTTTGTGCTCGAAGAGATCCCTGACTGTGACACGCTCTGGATGCTGGCAACCGGTACGGCCATCGGCCCTTATCTCTCTATTTTGCAGTACGGCAAAGATCTGGAGCGCTTTAAAAACATCGTGCTGGTTCACGCTGCGCGCTACGCCGCAGACCTGAGCTATTTGCCGCAGATGCAGGCGCTTGAACAGCAGTACGGCGGGAAGTTAAAGATTCAGACGGTGGTCAGCCGCGAAACCGTAGCAGGAGCGCTTACCGGCCGCGTGCCGGCGTTAATTGAGAGTGGAGCCCTAGAAGACGCGGTGGGTTTGCCGCTGAACGCTGAAACCAGCCACGTCATGCTGTGCGGCAACCCGCAGATGGTGCGTGACACGCAGCAGCTTCTGAAGGATACCCGGCAGATGACGAAACATCTTCGCCGCCGACCGGGCCATATGACCGCCGAACACTACTGGTGATCAGCGGTATTTCACCTCAAGGGTGTCTTTACCGTATTTGTTTTCGCTCTGGGTGCCAATAAACGCGCCCAGATCGACAATCATCATCACGAAGATGGCCGACGGCAGCAGCCTGCCCACGACCCACGGCAGGATGGACGGAAGCATCGCCCAGTTTCCCGCCACCAGCATCCACGCCAGAATAATCAGAAATGCCCACGCGCCGGAACGTCCGCGATCGTGCAGACGTTTTACGACAACCGCCGCCGTTGGCCATAGCAAACAGACCAGCGCGAAGGCCGCCGTTTGCGTACTCAGCCAGGCGTTGTAAGCAACGAAAAACAGAAGCAGCATGGCGACAACCCACGTCACCATCCAGATCCAGAAATCACGGCGTCCAATACGCCCTTTGAATGAAAACAGCCACTGCTGTATGGTCATGTAAGGTTCCTTATTATCGTATAGCGCGCATTTTACCCTGGAGTTGTGACCTTTTGACAAGCCGAGCAGATATCGTTTTAATCATGAGCACTTACGGCCAGGGGCAATGTTGATGAAAAGTTCGGCACGTTCTCTTTTCCTGTGTTTAGCGCTGCTCAGCGCGGGTTATCCCCTGCACGCCGCCGAAACCACAGCCCCGACCACAGCACCGTATCTGCTGGCGGGCGCGCCGTCGTTCGATCAGTCCATCAGCCAGTTTCGTGAAACCTTCAATCAGACCAACCCCACGCTGCCGCTGGATGAGTTTCGCGCCATCGATGGTTCACGCGATACCCCCACACTGACCCGTGCGGCAAGCAAGATTAATGAGAATTTGTATGCTTCCACGGCGCTGGAGCGCGGTACGTTAAAAATCAAAAGCATGCAAATCACCTGGCTGCCGATACAGGGGCCAGAGCAGAAAGCCGCTAAGGCGAAAGCGCTGGAGTACATGAGCGCGGTACTGCAGGCCTTTACCCCTGCGCTGACGAAAAAGCAAAGTCAGCAAAAGCTGCAAAAACTCCTTACCGCCGGGAAAAACAAGCGTTACTACGCTGATACCGAAGGCGCGATCCGCTATGTTGTGGCGGACAACGGCGAAAAAGGACTGACCTTCGCTGTTGAACCGATTAAGCTGGCACTATCTGACACCCTCGGCGGGGCGAATTAATGACAAAAAGCAAAGCCTTTCGAGGGAAAATCTCTATACTGATTCACAGACCATGCTGCCCGACAGGGTGGCCATATTCCTTAATTCGCTTATTTAGCGTGGAGAATTGAAATGCGACATCCTTTAGTGATGGGTAACTGGAAACTGAACGGCAGCCGCCACATGGTAAACGAGCTGGTTGCGAACCTGCGTAAAGAGCTGGCTGGCGTGACGGGCTGCGCGGTTGCTATCGCTCCGCCGGATATGTACCTGGATCTGGCTAAACACGCCGCTGACGGCAGCCACATCATTCTGGGCGCGCAGAACGTTGACGTTAACCTGTCTGGCGCGTTCACCGGTGAAACCTCCGCTGAAATGCTGAAAGATATCGGCGCGAAATACATCATCATCGGCCACTCCGAGCGTCGCACCTATCACAAAGAATCCGACGAGTTCATCGCGAAGAAATTCGCCGTGCTGAAAGAGCAGGGTCTGATCCCGGTTCTGTGCATCGGTGAAACCGAAGCGGAAAACGAAGCGGGCAAAACCGAAGAAGTATGTGCACGTCAGATCGACGCAGTGCTGAAAACCCAGGGCGCGGCAGCGTTCGAAGGCGCGGTAATCGCATACGAGCCAGTCTGGGCGATCGGTACCGGCAAATCTGCAACCCCTGCGCAGGCTCAGGCGGTTCATAAATTCATTCGTGACCACATTGCTAAAGCCGACGCGAAAGTCGCTGAGCAAGTGATTATCCAGTACGGCGGTTCCGTAAACGCTTCCAACGCTGCTGAGCTGTTCACCCAGCCAGACATCGATGGCGCGCTGGTTGGCGGTGCATCCCTGAAAGCTGACGCTTTCGCGGTGATCGTTAAAGCGGCAGAAGCGGCTAAACAGGCGTAATTGCCTTTGCGGGGGGGGGCGCTTGCGCTTCCCCGCCGCTCTTCTCCTCCCTCTCCCTTTGGGAGAGGGTTGGGGTGAGGGGAAACCGCTCGCACCGAACTACACTTTCCCCAGCAAACTAAACCACAGATAATCCAGCGGCAGCAGCACCAGATACGTTGCAATAGCCAGCGCCAGACAAAGCACCATCCCCGCCCTTGCAGGCACCTTCCCGAGCCCCATGGCCACCACAATCGGCGACGCCTGATACGGCAGCAGCGGCGTGGAATAGCCCAGCACCTGAATCATGATCACCGACAGCAGCGGGAAACCGGTCGCATCCGAAAAACTCTGCGCCAGCGTGGTGTACAGCGCCGGCACGCCGTTGGCGGTCATAATGAAGTTGAGTGCGGTGGTAATACCGGTCAGCGCCAGGAAACTGGTGAACGGTCTGTCGGCATCCAGCGGCATAATGCGAAGCAACGCCTCGCCCACGGCCGTTCCGATACCGGTTTGCGTCACCACGATTGCCAGACCGAGAATACCTGCGACGTAAATGCAGGTACGCATGTTCACGCCCGCTGAAAACTCTTCCCCGGTAATGAAACCAACGCGCGGCAGCATGACGACGATCGACGCCGCCAGCCCCGTCCACGCGGGCCCCACGCCGTGCCAGCTCTCCGTGATCCACATCCCCAGCACCACCGCCAGGAGCCAGGCAAGACGCTTTTCGTCCCGCCCCATCGGCTCAGACGGCGCCTGTTCCTTCGGCGGTTTCGGGCTACCGGGAAATAGCCAGCAGATCAGGCCGATCAGGATCAGGCCTTTGAGAATGCCCAGCACCGGCGTATGCAGCAGCAGATACGGGACATAGTTCAGATGGATGCCGTACGAGCCTTCAGCCGCACCGCTCATTACCAGATTAGGGACGTTAGCAGGCAGGATCGTCGCCGAAAGCTGGAAAGTCCCGAACCCCACCGCCAGCGCCAGTCCGAACCAGGCGCGGGAGCCGTCGGCGATACCGGCGCGTTGTGCCATCGCCGCGACAATCGGCATCAGCAGCGCAATACGTCCCATGTTCGACGGCATCACAAATGCCAGCGCATAGCTCAGCAGCACCACGCTCGCCACCATCAACACCCAGGAGTCGGTGAGCTTTGATGACAGCGCCCGGGCGGCCCTGTCCGCCAGTCCGGTTTTACGGATCGCCACGCCAAGCACAAAGCCGCTGAATACCAGCCAGAAAGCAGACGAGGCAAAACCGCCAAAGATGACCTCCGGTGGGGCGATTCTGGCGGCCATCGCCGCCGTGAAGAACAGCAGCGCGGTGATAAATTCCGGCAATAGCGACGTCGCCCACAGCACGATGGTGACGCCAACAATCAGTGAGGGCAGCAGCAGAGGATACGTTAACCAGAGCGACATACCTGTCTCCTGTAGAATTTTTCAGCAAGTCTACGGTGACAGGCAGCCCGAGTAAACGCGATTTATGGTGGGGTTACTGCAGGATAGCGCATTGATGATCCTGCAGTTCCTCCGCAGACGCGCGGTTAAGCGTGAGCAGGTTACGCTCGGTCGCCAGCAAAACAAAAGAGCCGTCCGACTGCTGCGCCATTGCCAGCGCGAAACGCCCCATATGGTCGCGCGCTTCCGGCAGCTCTTCTGCCAGCATCATAAACGGGCTGCGCTGGACCAGTTCATTCTCCGTTACCCGGCGAGCAAGATACTCATGTCCTTCCAGCCCCCCGGGAAGAGGCAGCCACTGGGTGCTGATTTCTCCCTGTGCAGCGTTGAGCCTCTCGCGCACGTCCGGACGCAGGCAGGAGATATGAATATGGAAATGGTTCTGCGTGCGCCCTGTCGCCGAGTTAATCGTCAGCGAAATGGCGCTGTCAGGCACCTCGGCTCCACGCTTCAGGGTCATAAAGCTGCGCGACTGCCACGCCAGCCAGAAAAAGTTCGGCGTATGAGCTTCGGTCAATAGCGGGCTCTCGGTGCCGTTGATGCGATATGTCGGCATCAGCAGGTACTGCAGCGGCCCGTTGCGATCTTTAAATACCACATAGCCTGCATCCGTTTTCACCTGCGCACAGGGTGCCGGGTTACGGTTCTGGATCTGATTCGGCACACACTGGTCGAGAACGATATGGCGCAACGCATTCGGATTACCCGCCTTCATCCAGTACACGCCGCCAGCGGCAAGGGCGATGACAATGAGGATCAATAAGATAATTTTTTTCACAACGCGTTCCCTGTTTTCAATAGAGGCAAAAGAGTAACGCAAAATGATGACCAAATAAAAAACCCGGCGGATTTCTCACGCCGGGTTACCGTGTCATTAGCTAATGGTTAGCGCTGGCTGATTTGGTCGAAAGTGCCGCCGTTAGAGAAGTGCTCTTTCTGCGCTTTGGTCCAGCCGCCGAACTCGTCATCAATTGTGAAGAGTTTCAGTTTAGGGAATACGCTGTCGTATTTCTTCGCAACGGCCGGATCGCGTGGACGATAGAAGTTTTTCGCCGCAATTTCCTGGCCTTCTGGCGAGTAGAGATACTTCAGATAGGCTTCCGCCACCGCTTTGGTATCTTTTTTCTCAACCACTTTGTCGACCACGGAAACGGTCGGCTCAGCCAGAATCGATTCGCTTGGGGTCACGATCTCGAATTTGTCTTTACCCAGCTCGTGGGTGGCCAGCAGGGCTTCGTTTTCCCATGCGATCAGCACGTCGCCAATCCCGCGCTCGACGAAGGTGTTGGTGGCGCCACGCGCGCCGGAGTCCAGCACCTCAACGTTTTTATACAGCGCCTTCACGAATTCCTGCGCTTTGGCCTGGTCGCCATTGTTGTGATGCAGTGCATAACCCCACGCGCCGAGGTAGTTCCAGCGAGCGCCGCCGGAGCTTTTCGGGTTCGGGGTAATCACAGAAACGCCTGGTTTGATCAGGTCGTTCCAGTCTTTAATTTGTTTCGGGTTTCCTTTACGCACCAGGAAGACGATGGTAGAGGTGTAGGGTGCGGAGTTATCCGGCAGGCGTTTGATCCAGTTTTTGTCGATGCGGCCACGCTCGGCGATCGCATCAACATCGTAGGCCAGCGCCAGGGTTACCACGTCGGCTTCAATACCGTTTATCACGGACGTCGCCTGCTTGCCGGAGCCGCCATGCGACTGGCGAACCACCACGTTGTCGCCGGTTTCCTGCTTCCAGTGTGCCGCGAACGCTTTGTTGTATTGCTCGTACAGTTCACGCGTCGGGTCGTATGACACGTTCAGTAACTGGATATCCTTAGCCAGAACGCTGGTCGATGCCAGCAATAATGTTAAACCCACGCCCCATTTATTCATCGCCCAGCTCTCTTGTGTAGTGTTTTGATAAATGCAGCGTGCCAGAAAGCGAATCGAGGATTAAAGAATAAAAAAAGATTGGCTATAACGTAGTGGAATAAAAAAGCGTGCGCGCATAAAAAAGCCGGGTGGCGGCTACGCCTTACCCGGCCTACGAGTCGTGCTTTTGTAGGCCCGGTAAGCGCAGCGCCACCGGGCAACAGAGCCGATCAGTACAGTTTTTTCGCGCAGTCCAGCCAGTCACCTTTGAACGGACGCTTCATGTTTTCAATCGCGTCGATGATGTCATGGTGAACCAGTTTTTCGTTCTGAATACCGACGCAGCGGCCGCCGTGGCCCTGCAGCAGCAGATCGATAGCGTACGCGCCCATACGGGACGCCAGAATACGGTCGTAAGGGCCTGGAGAACCGCCGCGCTGGATGTGACCCAGTACGGTCGCGCGGGTTTCGCGTTTGGTTTCGGCTTCGATGTACTTCGCCAGCTCGTCAACGTCACAGATGTGCTCGGTGATAGCCACGATCGCGTGTTTTTTACCCTTCGCGATGCCCGCTTTGATTTCAGCCACCAGATCTTCACGGCTAAATTCGACTTCTGGCACGACGATAAATTCACAACCGCCCGCAATGGCTGCCGCCAGCGTCAGGTCGCCGCAGTAACGACCCATCACTTCAACGATAGAAATGCGCTGGTGAGAAGAAGAGGTGTCACGCAGACGGTCAATCGCTTCAACAACGGTACCCAGTGCAGTAAAGAAGCCGATAGTGTAGTCAGTACCTTTGATGTCGTTGTCGATGGTGCCCGGCAGACCGATGCAAGGGAAGCCCATTTCGGTCAGACGTTTTGCACCCATGTAGGAGCCGTCACCGCCGATAACCACCAGGGCGTCCAGGCCGCGTTTCTTCATGTTTTCGATAGCCACTTCGCGAACGTGTTCATCACGGAATTCCGGGAAGCGCGCGGAACCGAGGAAAGTACCGCCACGGTTGATCATGTCAGACACGCTGTAACGGTCGAGCTGAACCATACGATCTTCATACAGGCCCAGATAACCGTCATAAACGCCAAAAACTTCCAGGCCTTCCGTCAGCGCTGCACGGACAACACCACGAATTGCCGCGTTCATGCCCGGCGCATCACCGCCGCTTGTCAACACACCGATTTTCTTAATCATGACTACCTCTGAACTTAGGAATGCAAAATTGAAATCTGTTGCCGGAAGAAACTTATCGACCAACGAATACTGCAAATAGTATATCAATCCCTTCCAGCTGAATTGATTCAGGTCAGACCAAACGGCGGTAATTTATACACAAAATGCTGGCCTGGCTCACTTTTTTACAACGAATTACGAAAGCCCAACATGACCGGGTACAACCGAGCAGGGATCCTGGTGAATGATGACGTCTGAACCAGGAAAACGCTGCAAAATCGCCTGCTCGACCTGCTCAGCAATAACGTGAGCCTGAACCAGTGGCAGGTTGTCTTCCATTTCAATATGAATCTGAATAAAGCGGGTCGGCCCTGACTGCCGCGTTCGAAGATCGTGTGCACCGCTGACGCCGGGCCAGGAGGTCACGATGGCAAAAATTTCATTACGTTCTGAGTCCGGGAGGGCGCGGTCAAGCAGTGATTGCACCGCTTCATACCCCATCCGCAGGGCGCTATATAAAATATAGATACCAATCCCTAACGCAAATAACGCATCGGCGCGATGCCAGCCATACCAGGCCAGACCGAGCGCAATAAGAATAGCCCCATTCATCATAACATCAGATTGATAATGAAGCATATCCGCCCGTACAGCCTGACTTTGCGTTTTGCGAACAACCCAGCGCTGGAACGTTACCAGAACAAGTGTGCATATAAGCGCAACGATCGTCACAACTACGCCCACGCCGGGATCGTTCATCGGTGTCGGCGAAACGAGATGCTGGATGCCGGTTAAAAACAGGAACAGCGCAGAGCCGGAAATGAACATGCTTTGTGCCAGCGCGGCCAGCGACTCCGCTTTGCCGTGCCCAAATGTGTGCTCTTCATCCGCTGGCTGCAGCGAGTAACGCACCACCAGCAGGTTGGTCAACGAGGCGGCAATGTCCATCAGCGAGTCCACCAGCGCCGCCAGAATACTGACCGAGCCGGTGTACCACCAGGCAAAGATTTTAATCAGCAACAGGCTGGAGGCCATGACGGTCGCCGCAATGGCGGCCCGGCTTACCAGTCTTCCATAGGATTGATTCATAAACGCTCCTGTCATGTCATGCCGCTAGTATAACGGAAGCATGGGGAGTCTAAGGATGAATAAACGGTTAACAGGGCGGATGCGGGGCAAAAAAAACCCCCACATCATGTGGGGGAAGACAGGGATGGTGTCTATGGCAAGGAAAACAGGGTTTACTGGTTACTACGGGTACTGCTATTGCTACTGAAAAACGTCGTTTCTGAGCTTCGCTGCATCCGTGCAACCTCACGCAGCTGGTCCATTCGCTGCTGATGTCTGGCATTCAAAACCGCTTGCTGCTCGGGCGTTAGCAGGTGGAACATCTGGTTGCGGACCTTCGCCATCTCTACCTGGCGGGCAACCTGTTCCTGTGCCATTTTTTCGGCCTGAGCGCGAACAGCGCTTTCGTCAAAATTTTCTGCGGTGACAAGGCGATGCATTGTCTCCATTTCGCTAACATTAACAGGGGGCTGGTCGTGTCGTGCCCTCTGCATCAGATCTCGCATCTGTTGACGCTGATGTTCGGTTAAACTTATGCCGTCAAACATATGGCTTTGGCTGCTGTTCTGCGTTGCGCCCTCTTGTAAGGGACTGTTATCGCTGATGATAGCTTCAGCAGCCTGGCTAAACGCACTGAACGCCAGCGTTGAGGCCATGACGGCAGCGGTAACTTTGCGCATCACTTGCTCCCAAAATCTTTCGTGTCGCGATTCAACGAGAGACAGTCTACGATTCAGGCTGCAAACATGCGTCAGGGGGTGTAAAACAACGTAAAGTCATGGATTAGACAGCCTTGATGTCGTAATTTCTGCCTCGGAGGTATTTAAACAATGAATAAAATCCTGTTAGTTGATGATGACCGAGAGCTCACATCCCTTTTAAAGGAGTTGCTCGACATGGAAGGTTTCAACGTCCTGGTTGCCCATGATGGCGAGCAGGCGCTGAGTCTCCTTGACGACAGCATCGATTTACTTTTGCTCGACGTGATGATGCCGAAGAAAAACGGTATTGATACGTTGAAAGAGCTACGCCAGACACACCAGACTCCCGTAATCATGCTGACCGCGCGCGGCAGCGAACTTGACCGCGTACTCGGCCTTGAGCTGGGCGCCGATGACTATTTACCGAAGCCGTTTAATGACCGTGAACTGGTTGCCCGTATTCGCGCTATCCTGCGTCGTTCCCACTGGAGCGAGCAGCAGCAAAATACCGACAACAGCTCACCCACCCTTGAAGTCGACTCCCTGAGCCTGAACCCGGGCCGTCAGGAAGCAAGCTTTGATGGCCAGACGCTGGAACTGACCGGCACGGAGTTCACCCTGCTGTATCTGCTGGCGCAGCACCTCGGCCAGGTGGTTTCGCGTGAACATCTAAGCCAGGAAGTGCTGGGCAAACGCCTCACCCCGTTTGACCGCGCCATCGACATGCACATCTCTAACCTGCGCCGTAAGCTGCCGGAGCGTAAAGACGGTCACCCATGGTTTAAAACTCTGCGTGGTCGCGGTTATCTGATGGTTTCTGCTTCATGATAGGAAGCTTAACCGCCCGCATCTTCGCCATCTTCTGGCTGACGCTGGCACTGGTTTTAATGCTCGTACTGATGTTGCCAAAACTCGACTCACGCCAGATGACGGAGCTTCTCGACAGCGAGCAACGTCAGGGCGTGATGATCGAGCAGCACGTGGAAGCCGAGCTGGCAAACGATCCGCCGAACGATTTAATGTGGTGGCGCAGGCTGTTTCGCGCTATCGACAAGTGGGCGCCGCCCGGACAACGGCTGCTGCTGGTGACCAGCGAAGGCCGCGTGATTGGGGCCGATCGCAATGAAATGCAGATTATCCGCAACTTCATTGGCCAGGCGGATAACGCCGATCATCCCCAGAAGAAGAAATATGGCCGCGTAGAGATGGTGGGGCCTTTCTCCGTCAGGGACGGAGAGGATAATTATCAGCTCTACCTGATCCGTCCGGCGAGCAACTCCCAGTCTGATTTTATCAACCTGCTGTTTGACCGCCCTCTCCTGCTGCTGATTGTCACCATGCTGGTCAGCTCGCCGCTGCTGTTATGGCTGGCGTGGAGCCTGGCAAAACCGGCACGCAAGCTGAAGAATGCCGCCGATGAAGTGGCGCAGGGTAACCTGAGACAGCACCCTGAACTGGAAGCCGGACCGCAGGAGTTCCTTGCCGCCGGAACCAGTTTTAACCAGATGGTGAGCGCGCTCGACCGCATGATGACTGCACAGCAACGTCTGCTGTCGGATATCTCGCACGAGCTGCGTACCCCGCTTACGCGCTTGCAGCTTGGCACCGCGCTCCTGCGCCGCCGCAGCGGTGAGAGCAAAGAGCTGGAGCGTATTGAAACGGAAGCGCACCGTCTGGACAGCATGATCAACGACCTGCTGGTCATGTCGCGCAATCAGCAGAAAAACGCGCTGGTCAGTGAAACGGTGAAAGCGAATCACCTCTGGCACGAGGTGCTGGACAACGCGGCGTTCGAAGCGGAACAGATGGGTAAATCCTTCACCGTCAACTTCCCGCCGGGCCCGTGGCCGCTGTACGGTAACCCCAACACGCTGGAAAGCGCGCTGGAGAACATCGTGCGTAACGCCCTGCGCTATTCGCATACGAAAATTGAGGTGGCGTTCTCGGTGGATAAAGACGGGATCACCGTCATTGTCGATGACGACGGCCCTGGCGTGAGCCCGGAAGACCGCGAGCAGATTTTCCGTCCGTTCTATCGTACCGATGAGGCGCGTGACCGGGAATCGGGCGGCACGGGACTGGGTCTGGCGATTGTTGAAACCGCCATGCAGCAGCACCGCGGCTGGGTGAAAGCCGACGATAGCCCGCTGGGTGGACTACGGCTAACGCTGTGGCTACCGTTGTATAAGCGTTCGTAGCTGTTAGTGCCGGGTGGCGGCTTCGCCTTACCCGGCCTACTTTCCTCGGAAGACTATTTCCCCCACAATCTCCGCGAATTATCTTCGATCTTGCTGCTTAAACGCCGCTTCTGCATCGTTCTTGTCCAGCTGATCGATAGCCCCGCCGCCGAAAGCAGACGGTGATACTGTTCGTCGTCAAACGGCATATGCCAGGCAATGGCGCAGGCGTCATAAACAGACACATCGCTCAGGCGCGACGCCAGCTCAAGCGGCGCGTCCGCTGAAACCTGCCCCGCCTGCACCACGCGATACAGCCAGCCGGTTTTACCCGCTTTTTGCAGCTGGGCCGACATATCCTGAATACCGAAGTGGTAGTTGAGCTTGAAGCACGGCGAGCGTGGCTGCGTCACCTGAATCAGGGCATCGCCCCAGCGGTAGATATCACCGATAAACACGTTCTTTTCGGTGAGCCCTTCGGTGGAGAGATTCTCGCCAAACGCGGGGGCGACGAAGAGGTCCGCCTGCTCGGGGAATTCGGTTTTCCAGTGCTGATAGTGTTCGCGCGGGTAGTGGCACAGCGCGCGATCGGGCCCGCCGTGGATTTTCTTTTCGGCCTGCTCGTCACCCGCAAGCCCGAGGTCGGTTAGCGTCAGCTCACCGTCGACCTGAATTTTGGCGATGGCACTCGGGCGGCTGCCGTCGTACTCCCTTACCTTGCCTGTAAACACGTTCACCGGGTAATGCATTGCTGCTCCTTTTATGCCCTAAATGATTCGAGTTGCAGGAAGGCGGCAAGAGAGTGAATTCCCAGGAGCTTACTCAAGTAAGTGACTGGGGTGAGCGAACGCAGCCAACGCACCTGCAACTTGAAGTATGACGGGTATACAGATACAAAAAAAGCGAGTCATAAGACTCGCTTCTCACAGGCGTCAATGCAACCTTATTTTTTAGCGGCGAAACGCGCTGCTGCTTCGTCCCAGTTCACCACGTCCCAGAAGGCTTTGATGTAGTCCGGACGACGGTTCTGGAATTTCAGGTAGTAAGCGTGTTCCCACACGTCCAGGCCCAGGATTGGGAAGCCGGATGCGCCAGAAATCGCTTCACCCATCAGCGGGGAGTCCTGGTTAGCAGTAGAAACCACCGCCAGCTTGTCGCCTTTCAGAACCAGCCACGCCCAGCCAGAGCCGAAACGGGTTGCAGCGGCTTTTTCGAATTCCGCTTTGAAGTTGTCAACGGAGCCGAAGTCGCGTTCGATAGCCGCTTTCAGGTCGCCCTGCAGGGTGGTACCGGTCTTCAGGCCTTTCCAGAACAGGCTGTGGTTAGCGTGGCCGCCAGCGTTGTTACGCAGAACGGTTTTCTTGTCCGCTGGCAGCTGGTCCAGCTTGGTGATCAGCTCTTCAGCAGACAGGTTAGCGAACTCTGGCAGGCTTTCCAGCGCGGCGTTCGCGTTGTTCACATAGGTCTGGTGGTGTTTAGTGTGATGGATTTCCATCGTCTGCTTGTCGAAATGCGGTTCCAGTGCGTCGTAGGCATACGGCAGGGATGGCAGTGTATAACTCATAATCCTCTCCATTATTGTCGGGCGGCACAGCTGTTAATGCCGCGTAAGCAGTTGGTTCATTATAGTTAATTAAATGATATTGAAAATGATTATCAATGCCGTAGTTTTTATAAGGTTATTCGCATTCTGACAAAAGCCAAAATGGGTAATTCACTCAGGAGGTTAACGGAAGATGCTGCCGCAATGATGGCAGCATTGTCGGGTTAGTTTTGTTCCGCCACCAGCAGCGCGTGCGTATCCGGCTCCAGCGCCTTAAAGATATGCGGCTGGTCGGCGGGGTAGCAGATGTAATCCCCTGCGCCGAGCTCTTCCGGCGCGTCAAGCAGGCCGACCAGCGCCCGCCCCTGCGTCACAATAATATGTTCAACGGACCCCGGCGGATGCGGCTGGGAAATGCGGTCTGCGCCCGGCTGGGTAAGCAGGAGATATACGTCGCGTCGCGCGCCCGGTGGACATGCCGCCAGCAGTATCGCCTCGTAGTTGGCCTGTCCGGCAACGACCTTCGTCCCTTCACCACGACGGATCACCTGAGTGGTAGGCTGCTGTGGTTCGAGCAGGCGAGCGAAGGGGATATCCAGCGCCACGCAAAGCGACCACAGCGTTTCCAGGCTCGGGTTACCGTTGCCGGACTCAAGCTGAGAAAGCGTGGATTTGGCGATCCCGGCGCGGCGGGCAATTTCCGCCAGTGAAAGCCCGGTTCGCAGACGTTCTCGCACCAGGCTTTTGGCGATTACGCTGATTGGCTGCGTCATAAAACGGCCCTTTTGTTCTATAAATCGAACGAATCGTTCATCTTGAAAAACACTTCTGTTGCGTTCATTATAATGGATACACGTTCGATATGGCTAAAAATGTATGAAGCATCATCTCTCTTGCCTGAAAGGCGACACCATAAAAGCAATCATCCTGGTCTGCCTCGCGGTTGGCGTGGTCGGGATGTCATACGGCTCCCTGGCGATGGCCTACGGTTTCCCGGTCTGGGTACCGTTTGTACTCTCCATCACCGTACTCGCGGGCGCGTCAGAGTTTATGTTTATCGGCATTGTGGCAAGCGGCGGTAACCCGCTGGCGGCTGCGGCCGCGGGGTTGCTGGTCAACGCGCGGCACGTGCCGTTTGGCGTGACGGTGCGTGAACTGGTGGGCAAGCGTGGCCTGAGCCTTTTAGGCTGCCACATCATGAACGACGAAAGCGTGGTCTTTGGCCTGTCGCAAAAAACGGCCGAACAGCGCAAAGCGGCGTACTGGTTATGTGGTTTAGGCGTGGCGATTGTCTGGCCGCTGGGGGCCCTGCTGGGCGCCATGGTCGGCAAACTGCTGCCGGACCCGGAAACCATTGGCCTGGACGCGGTATTCCCGGCCATATTGCTGGCGCTGGTGGTTCCCGCGTTTAAAAACCGTACCACGCTCATCCGCGCCTGCAGCGGTGCCGTTGTGTCGCTGGCCGCCGTGCCGTTTGCCCCGGTGGGATTACCGGTGCTGCTCTCTTTACTGGGTCTCGCTGCGAGGAAAAAATAATGGGAAATATGACGTTTTTTATTCTCGGCATCGCCATTTTGTCTGCGGGCACGTATCTGATGCGTCTTGGTGGGGCGAAACTGGGCAGCAGGCTGGCATTGTCAGAGCGTTCACAGGCGCTGCTGTCAGATGCGGCAACGGTATTGCTGTTTTCCGTGGCGCTGGCGACCACGTTTTATGAAGGTGACCACTTTGCCGGTATGGCGCGCGTGCTGGGCGTGGCGTTTGCGGTGTTTCTGGCCTGGCGGAAGATGCCGTTAATTGTGGTGATCGTAGCGGCGGCAGTGGTAACCGCGCTGCTGCGCGTGGCGGGCATAAGCTAAAAAAGCGCCCCGGGGGCGCTCTTTCGACGGTGTGACGGCTTATTTAGTCAGTTCAGCAGTCATGTGTACGCGGTTACCTGAGAACGCCTGGGTAATTTTGTAAGATGACGCGCCGGCTTCCTGAGCCTGAGCCGCGATTTTCGCTTCTGCGCCATCAATGGTTGACGCGGTTGCGGTCACGGTCTGTGCAGCGAAAGAACCGAAAGAAGTAGCCAGAGCGATTACAGCGACAAAAGTTTTGATGCTTTTCATAATATAAACCCTTTCATTAAGTTGTTTAGGTAAGGCACCGTGCCTTGATGAGATAAATACTAGCCCTCATCCTGAACAACTAAAAGCGGAAGGATTTGCTATTATCATTCAAAATTATTGATTAACCATTAACCGCTGTGGATGGGTATAAACGGTCGCCCTTCCCGGCTTGCAGAAGCCCACCAGCGTCAGGTTGCAGCGCTCCGCCACCTCCACCGCCAGCGTCGTTGCGGCTGAGACCGCAAACAGGATTTCCACACCGCACATCGCGGATTTTTGCACCATCTCATAGCTGGCGCGGCTGGAAACGAGCGCCGCCCCCTGCTTCCAGACGTCACTTTCACGCGCCCGGCGACCGAGCAGCTTATCCAGCGCAACGTGGCGGCCAACGTCCTCATGTCCGCCGGCAATATCGCCCGACGGCAACACCCACGCCGCCGCGTGCGTGCAGCCGCTCAGCTGGCCGACGGGCTGTACATCGTTCAGGTGCTCGAGCGCATGGTCGAGGTGAGCCAGATCAAAGGTCTGAGTAAACGGCAGTGGCGCAACGGGTTTGCCAATATCATTGAGCTGCTCAACGCCACAGACGCCGCAGCCGGTGCGCCCGGCCAGCGCGCGGCGGCGCTCTTTCAGCCCCATGAAGCGGCGGCTGGAGAGTTCGATTTGCACTTCAAGGCCGTTGCACGCCTGCACCACGTCCATGCCGTAGATCTCCTGCGGATGGTCGATGATGCCTTCCGAGAGGGAAAAACCGATGGCGAACAGCTCAAGATCCTTCGGCGAAGCCATCATCACCACGTGGGAGATACCGTTGTAAACGAGCGCAACGGGCACCTCTTCCGCCAGAAAATCCGGCGTGGCATGGGTGATGTGGGGCGGTCTGTGTACCGACAGTTCCACAATGCCCGCAGGCAGTGGTGACGAGTGGGGAGCACGGTTTTGTTTAGACACAGCGGTATTCCTGAACAACCACGGAGGTGAGCCTGCTATTGCAGCATAATCCACAGGCGTTACGCATAGTATGGATCAACTTTTCAACAATCATTCTCCTACTCATTTAGAAGGGGTGCAACCCGACACCCGCTACACCCCTTTAACAAGCGGAGCTGTTAATGTGATCGATATCACACTTTATAATCAACATGGTGATAATACGTTCACTTTGTATTAACGCCATTAGAACAGCTGTACCGACATTGTGGTATTCTGATGATATCCCTCGTGGAATTGAGGGATTAACGCAAATTTTTTTCCTTTGCGGTCATTCTTCAGCCGCGAAGTCAAAACTACATATGTAAGCAATGTCGAAACAAGGAGTGACCCATGCAGGTCAGCAGAAGGCAGTTCTTTAAGATCTGCGCTGGCGGTATGGCAGGCACCACGGCAGCGGCACTGGGCTTTGCGCCCGGCGTAGCGCTAGCGGAAACGCGGCAGTATAAACTGCTGCGCACCCGTGAAACCCGTAATACCTGTACGTACTGCTCTGTCGGTTGCGGGCTGTTGATGTATAGCCTCGGCGACGGTGCTAAAAACGCCAAAGCGTCTATTTTCCATATCGAAGGCGACCCGGATCATCCGGTCAACCGCGGCGCATTGTGCCCGAAAGGGGCCGGTCTGGTGGACTTTATCCACTCCGAAAGCCGCCTCAAATTCCCGGAATATCGCGCGCCTGGCTCCGACAAATGGCAGCAAATCAGCTGGGAAGAGGCGTTCGACCGCATCGCAAAACACATTAAAGAAGACCGCGATGCCAACTTTGTTGAGAAGAACGCCGACGGCGTTACGGTCAACCGCTGGCTCTCCACCGGGATGCTGTGTGCCTCTGCTTCCAGCAACGAAACCGGTTATTTAACCCAGAAATTTACGCGCGCACTCGGTATGCTCGCGGTCGACAACCAGGCGCGTGTCTGACACGGACCAACGGTAGCAAGTCTTGCTCCAACATTTGGTCGCGGTGCGATGACCAACCACTGGGTCGACATCAAGAACGCCAACCTCATTGTGGTGATGGGCGGTAACGCCGCTGAAGCGCACCCTGTCGGGTTCCGCTGGGCGATGGAAGCCAAAATCCACAACGGTGCGAAACTGATTGTGATCGATCCCCGCTTTACGCGTACTGCGTCAGTGGCGGATTTCTACACCCCTATTCGTTCAGGTACTGACATCACTTTCCTGTCAGGCGTATTGCTGTACCTGATGACCAACGAAAAATATAACCGCGAATACACCGAAGCCTATACCAACGCCAGCCTGATCGTGCGTGAGGATTACCACTTCGAAGATGGCCTGTTCAGCGGTTACGACGCCGAAAAACGCAAATACGACAAAACCAGCTGGAACTACGAGCTGGATGAAAAAGGCTTTGCGAAGCGCGATACCACCCTGCAACACCCGCGCTGCGTGTGGAACCTGCTGAAAGAGCACGTATCCCGCTACACGCCGGAGGTTGTCGAAAACATCTGCGGGACGCCGAAGGCAGACTTCCTGAAGGTGTGCGAGCTGATCGCCGAAACCAGCGCGAAGGACAAAACCGCGTCGTTCCTGTACGCCCTCGGCTGGACGCAGCACTCCATCGGTGCGCAGAACATCCGTACCATGGCGATGGTTCAGCTCCTGCTCGGCAACATGGGGATGGCAGGCGGCGGCGTGAACGCCCTGCGCGGTCACTCCAACATTCAGGGTCTGACCGACCTCGGCCTGCTGTCTCAAAGCCTGCCGGGTTACATGAACCTGCCAAGCGAGAAACAGACCGATCTGCAAACCTACCTGACGGCCAGCACGCCTAAACCGCTGCTCGAAGGCCAGGTGAACTACTGGGGCAACTATCCGAAGTTCTTCGTCTCAATGATGAAAGCCTTCTTCGGCGACAAAGCGACGGCGGAAAACAGCTGGGGCTTTGACTGGCTGCCGAAGTGGGACAAAGGCTACGACGTTCTGCAGTATTTCGAGATGATGCACCAGGGCAAAGTGAACGGCTATCTGTGCCAGGGCTTTAACCCGGTTGCCTCGTTCCCGAACAAGAACAAGGTTGTTGAGTCTCTGTCGAAGCTGAAGTTCCTGGTGACGATTGACCCGCTCAATACCGAAACCTCAACCTTCTGGCAGAACCACGGTGAATCGAACGACGTCGATCCATCGAAGATTCAGACCGAAGTGTTCCGTCTGCCGTCTACCTGCTTCGCGGAAGAGAACGGTTCTATCGTCAACTCCGGACGCTGGCTGCAATGGCACTGGAAAGGCGCGGACGCCCCGGGCATCGCCATGAATGACGGCGAGATCCTGGCCGGCATCTTCTTACGCCTGCGTAAGATGTATGCGGCAGAAGGCGGCGCGAACCCGGAACCGGTGCTGAACATGACCTGGAACTACTCGACGCCGGAAAACCCAGCGCCGGAAGAAGTGGCGATGGAGAGCAACGGTAAGGCGCTGGCGGACGTTATCGACCCGGCCACCGGTACCGTGCTGGCGAAGAAAGGCGATCAGCTCAGCACCTTCGCGCACCTGCGCGATGACGGCACGACCTCCAGCGGCTGCTGGATCTTTGCCGGTAGCTGGACGCCGAAGGGCAACCAGATGGCCAACCGCGATAACGCCGACCCGTCGGGCCTCGGCAATACGCTGGGCTGGGCATGGGCATGGCCGCTCAACCGCCGCATCCTCTATAACCGCGCATCCGCTGACCCGCAGGGCAACCCGTGGGATCCGAAGCGTCAGCTTCTGAAGTGGGACGGCGCGAAATGGGGCGGCGTGGATATTCCGGACTACAGCACTGCCGCACCGGGCAGCGACGTTGGGCCGTTTATCATGCAGCCTGAAGGGATGGGACGCCTGTTTGCTATCGATAAGATGGCGGAAGGTCCGTTCCCGGAACACTACGAGCCGTTTGAGACGCCGCTGGGCACCAACCCGCTGCACCCGAACGTGGTCTCTAACCCGGCAGCCCGTATCTTTAAGGGCGATTTCGAAGCGCTGGGTAAAAAGGACAAGTTCCCGTACGTGGGCACCACCTACCGTCTGACCGAGCACTTCCACTACTG
The DNA here is from genome assembly GCF_000568075.1 of Enterobacter sp. DC1. Lineage (NCBI taxonomy): Bacteria > Pseudomonadati > Pseudomonadota > Gammaproteobacteria > Enterobacterales > Enterobacteriaceae > Enterobacter > Enterobacter sp. DC1. Next base: position 33,389 of record NZ_AZUA01000011.1, on the reverse strand, counting down.
GACCAAGCACGCGCTGCTTAACGCCATCGCGCAGCCGGAACAGTTTGTGGAGATCGGCGAGAAGCTGGCGGGCAAGCTCGGCATCGCCCATGGCGATACCGTGAAGGTCTCCTCTAACCGCGGCTATATTAAAGCCAAGGCGGTGGTGACCAAGCGTATCCGCACGCTGAACGTTCACGGTCAGCAGGTTGATACCATCGGTATTCCGATCCACTGGGGCTATGAGGGCGTGGCGAAGAAGGGGTTCATTGCAAACACCCTGACGCCGTTCGTTGGCGATGCGAACACGCAGACGCCGGAGTTTAAGGCCTTCCTCGTGAACGTGGAAAAGGTGTAACGGAGACGACTTATGGCTTATCAATCTCAAGACATTATCCGTCGTTCCGCGACTAACAGTTTCACGCCCGCGCCTCAGGCGCGAGACCACCAGCAGGAAGTGGCGAAGCTTATCGACGTGACCACCTGTATCGGCTGTAAAGCCTGTCAGGTGGCGTGTTCAGAGTGGAACGACCTGCGTGACGAAGTGGGTCACAACGTCGGGGTGTATGACAACCCGGCGGACCTGACCGCCAAGTCCTGGACGGTGATGCGTTTCTCGGAAGTGGAGCAGAACGACAAACTGGAATGGCTTATTCGCAAAGACGGCTGTATGCACTGTGCGGATCCGGGCTGCCTGAAGGCATGCCCGTCAGAAGGGGCTATCATTCAGTATGCTAACGGCATCGTCGACTTCCAGTCCGAACAGTGCATCGGCTGCGGCTACTGCATCGCGGGCTGCCCGTTCGACGTTCCGCGCCTGAACCCGGAAGACAACCGCGTCTACAAATGCACGCTGTGCGTTGACCGCGTCACCGTCGGCCAGGAGCCAGCGTGCGTGAAGACCTGCCCAACCGGCGCTATCCACTTTGGCTCCAAAGAGGATATGAAAACGCTGGCGGCAGAGCGCGTGGGCGAGCTGAAAACCCGTGGTTACGACAACGCGGGCCTGTACGATCCGGCCGGGGTTGGCGGTACGCACGTCATGTACGTGCTGCACCACGCCGACAAGCCGAACCTGTATCACGGCCTGCCGGAGAATCCGGAAATCAGCGCCACCGTGAAGTTCTGGAAAGGCATCTGGAAACCGCTGGCAGCGGTCGGTTTTGCTGCCACCTTCGCAGCGAGCATCTTCCACTACGTCGGCGTTGGTCCGAACCGCGCGGAAGAGGAAGACGACAACCTGCATGAAGAGAAAGACGAGGTGCGCAAATGAGAAAACGTGACACCATCGTGCGCTACACCGCGCCGGAACGCATCAACCACTGGGTCACCGCCTTCTGCTTCATGCTGGCGGCGATAAGCGGGCTGGGGTTCTTCTTCCCATCCTTCAACTGGCTGATGCAGATCATGGGGACACCACAGCTGGCGCGTATTCTGCACCCGTTTGTGGGCGTCATCATGTTCGCGTCGTTTATCATCATGTTTTTCCGCTACTGGCACCATAACCTAATCAATCGGGATGATATCTTTTGGGCGAAGAATATTCGTAAGATCGTCGTCAACGAAGAAGTGGGTGATACCGGGCGTTATAACTTCGGCCAGAAATGCGTATTCTGGGCGGCGATTATCTTCCTGGTCCTGTTGCTGGTGAGCGGCGTGATCATCTGGCGTCCGTACTTTGCGCCTGCTTTCTCAATCCCGGTGATCCGATTCGCGCTGATGCTGCATTCATTTGCCGCAGTGGCGTTAATTGTGGTTATCATGGTGCATATCTACGCCGCCCTCTGGGTGAAAGGCACCATTACCGCGATGGTGGAAGGATGGGTAACCAGTACGTGGGCGAAGAAACATCACCCGCGCTGGTACCGTGAGGTCCGCCAGAAACAGGAAAAGTCATCTGAATGAGTATTCGCATAATCCCGCAAGATGAGCTGGGGTCGAGCGAGAAACGCACGGCGGATTATATTCCGCCGTTGTTATTCCCCAGACTCAAGAACCTCTACAACCGCCGCGCAGAGCGTCTGCGCGAGCTGGCAGAGAACAACCCGCTGGGCGATTTTCTGCGCTTTGCCGCGCTGGTTGCCCACGCGCAGGAAGTGGTGCTGTACGACCACCCGCTGCAAATGGATCTGACCGCGCGCATCAAAGAAGCCAACGCGCAGGGCAAGCCGCCGCTGGACATTCACGTCCTGCCGCGCGACAAGCACTGGCAAAAGCTGCTGCATTCGCTGATTGCCGAGCTGAAGCCGGAGATGAGCGGCACCGCGCTGGCGGTCATTGAGAATCTGGAAAAAGCCTCTGACCTGGAGCTGGAAGAGATGGCGAGCGCGCTGTTTGCCTCCGACTTCTCTCTGGTCAGCAGCGATAAAGCACCGTTCATCTGGGCTGCGCTGTCGCTCTACTGGGCGCAAATGGCCAGCCTGATCCCGGGCAAAGCCCGCGCCGAATACGGCGAGGCGCGCCAGTTTTGCCCGGTCTGCGGCTCCATGCCGGTATCGAGCATGGTGCAAATCGGCACCACTCAGGGGCTGCGCTATCTGCACTGCAACCTGTGTGAAACCGAGTGGCACGTGGTGCGCATCAAGTGCAGCAACTGCGAGCAGACCCGCGATCTCAACTACTGGTCGCTGGAAAATGAAGAAGCCGCGGTGAAAGCGGAAAGCTGCGGCGACTGCGGGACCTACCTGAAGATTCTGTATCAGGAAAAAGACCCGAAAGTCGAAGCGGTGGCCGACGATCTCGCCTCGCTGATTCTGGACGCGAAGATGGAGCAGGAGGGCTTTGCCCGCAGCTCGATCAACCCGTTCCTGTTCCCAGGTGAAGGGGAGTAATTTCCATTTAGCCCGGTCAGCTCTTTGCTGCTGGGCTAATTACTGCGAAAGTGCAGGGATAACATGTTGCGGATCGTTGGCAATAGCCCGCAGCAGCGCTTTAGCCGGGCCTGTAGGTGAACGCCTGCCTTGTTCCCAGTTACGCAGTGTATCGACACTAACAGAAATTAAATTCGCGAATTTACTCTGCGATAGCCCGGACGCCTGACGAATTTCTTTAATTTTTATCGCATCGATTTGAAAGGTTCGCGATGGCTCACGTTTGCCCTCGGCGATTTCGTTCATTTGCGCCATGCTTTGGGTTAATCGCTCAAACAGCGCCTTATCCATTTACCACCTCTCAATCACCTTTTTCAGAATGGCTTTCTCACTTGCAGAAAGGTCATCTTTGATTCCTTTGCGATAGATGAGCAGCAGTCTAATTTCATACTCACGCGTACGATGAAAATAGATGACTCTGACTCCACCACGCTTCCCCTTACCGCCAGCAAGCCAGCGAATCTTTCGCAGGCCTCCCGTATTCTGGATAAGATCGCCGAACTCCGGTTGCGTAGCCAGGAATACCTGGAACCTATGATATTCGTCGTCATCCAGTAACGTTTTGACGTCTTCTGTGAAAATATCCGTTTCAATGAATAGCATAAGTTATACGCCATTGGCTTATAGTAGCAAACATCCAATGTACGTCAATGACGTACCCCTAATATAAGTTACGTTATTGCGATTTTGGTTACTTATCCATCTGTTTCATCAAGTGATGTTGGTTTCTGCGAGCCGTTTTCCAGATCACTGGTTTCACACAATCTGATGTTTTCTTCTGCATTAAACCAGGTTATAAGACTGTGTATGCATACAGCAAAAGGACGCCGCCATGGCTCTTGAAAAGGGTATTGATAAGCTTGTTCAAGATTTTATTGCTGCAGGAAGACCTTCCTCGCGAAAGCAAGATATTGATGACCGGAGGGCCGGGTATGTCGCCAGCACAGAACTGGCCGGGAAGACAGAAACGCGCGTCCAGGTTGAAACGCATGTTCTTGAAGGTATGACCTTTCGGGTATTTTCGCCCCTCAATGCACCAGAAACACTACCTGCTGCCATCTACTATCACGGCGGCTGTTTTGTTAGCGGTGGTTTTGATACCCATGATAATCAGCTTCGCCAGTTGGCGTTTAAAGGAAACTGCCGGATCGTTGCGGTTCAGTACAGGTTGGCACCAGAGCATACCTTCCCCGCCGCACATGACGATGCTGAAAGAAGTGCAGATCTGGTCTGGCAGTATGCGGACAAATTAGGCGTGGATAAGAACAGGCTCACCCTCTGTGGAGACAGTGCAGGAGGGCATCTGGCGCTGGTAACGGCGCTGAGGCTTAAGGTTAAAAAGCTGTGGCAACCTGTGCAGCTTATTCTTATCTATCCTATGCTCGACGCCACGGCCAGCTTTGAAAGTTATGCCCTTAATGGCACGGATTATATTATCACGCGCGATACCCTGCTCAGCGGGTATGAAATGTATCTCGCAGAGACTGACCGCCAGCATCCGGAAGCCAGCCCGCTATGGCGCGATGATTTTTACGGGCTTCCGCCAGTGCACATCATTACCGCAGAGTACGATCCGCTGTGCGATGAGGGAGAAATGTTGTATCAGCATCTGACTGAGCAGGGTGTGAAATGTACTGCTCAGCGCTGGCTGGGCGTCATCCATGGCTTCTTTCAGCTTGGCGGCGTCAGCCAGTCAGCGCGAGACGTTATGCGGGATATCGCCGGGCGGATTAAGCACGCCCGAGGAGAGTGAACAGAAGATTACTCCTCCTCGTTCCCACCCTCTTCATACGCGCCGAAGGGCTTCGCCGGAAGAACAATGTAGGTCCCTTCAAACACCGCACCCGGTGTTTTATCGCCAAACAGTTCAACCTGCATTTGTACGCGGGCTTTGCGGCCGCGTGCCAGGCGGTCGAGATCGCCACCCAGTGATCCCAGATCGGCCACGGCGCTCGGCTTGCCGCTTATCGGTGCGCTATAGCGAATGTGGGCATCGGCGAGAATGATGGTTCCGCCCAGATGACGCTCGCGAAGCATCAGCCAGATGAGACCCCACCCGGTGAGCGTCGCGAGGGAAAACAGACTTCCGGCAAACAGGGTGTGGTGCGGGTTCTGATTGCCGGTTTCCGGCATGGTGGTAATAAATTTTTGTCCGGTGTACTGCTGAATGCGGACGCCCATTTTTTCGCTGAGCGGAATGTGCTGATACCAGGCCTGCTGCAGCTGTCCACACCAGTCGGCGCGATGAAGAATATCATCCAGCGTGGCGATGGGTTTGATCATCAAAAAATGACGGATCGGCGTGGTTTGCGGGGTTGTGATTTCCCCCTGATTCACAAAACCGAGCTTGGCAAAAAATTCTACGGCATCTTCGCGGGCGCTACAGGTCACGCGCTTAACGCCTTCCTGACGGGCGACGGACTCAAGGGTCATCGCCATTAGCGTTCCCAGACCTTTGTCCTGAACGGAGGGATGAACCGCCATAAAGCGAATCGACGCTTCGTTATCGGCGTTGATATACAAGCGCCCGACGGCGACGAGGTTACCCTCTTCGTCCATCACCATCTGATGGTGGGCCATCGCATCCCAGGCGTCGCGTTCAGATCCTTTTGGCTGATGCAGTGGCTTGCGCAGCATTTCCCAGCGGAACTGGTAATAAGCGTCTAACTCTTCTTCCGTTTGCGGTACTCGAAGGTGATACATAGCTGTACTCTCTCTTGTTACCCGCGGCCACGCCGCCAGTTGGCTCATACCTGGAGCCAGAATGTGACGGGGCCATCGTTCACCAGCGAAACCTGCATATCTGCAGCGAATCGTCCGGTTTGCGTATTCATTTCCTGCTGGCGACAACGCTCAACAAAGTACTCGTATAGTGCTTCTGCACGATCCGGCGCGGCGCCTTTAGAGAAGCTCGGGCGCATGCCGCGTTCGGTATCCGCTGCCAGCGTAAACTGGGAAACCACCAGCACGCTGCCGCCCGCCTGCTGGACGTTCAGGTTCATCTTGCCTTCCGCATCGCTGAAAATACGGTAGCCCAGCACGCGCTCACACAAGCGGTTGGCTTTTTGTTCGTCGTCATCCTTTTCGACACCTAACAACACCAAAAGTCCTGGGCCAATTTCACCCGTCACCTCTCCCTCCACGGTGACGCTGGCACGGGTTACGCGCTGTATCAATGCAATCATGGTTGGTCTGCTTCTAATTGTTTTTCAGCTTCTGCTGCTTTTTTAAGTTCGCGGTACACACCGAGAGTGACAGTTATTTCGGCACCAAGCAAGACGATACACCAGGTCCAGTAGACCCAGACAAACAAAATGGGGATCACCGCCAGCACGCCGTAAATCAGCTGATAAGACGGGAACATGGTGATGTAGAGCGCAAACCCTTTTTTACCGAGCTCAAAAAGCAGCGCCGCCACCAGCGCCCCCACAACCGCATCGCGGTTAGGCACGCGCGTGGTCGGCACGACGCTATAGAGCAGCCAGAACGAGAGCCACGACAGGATCAGCGGGAAGATGCGAAGCGCATTATCAATAGCGCCGTTTAGATCACTCGCCCAGCGCAAGGAAAGGAGATACGAACTGATCGCCAGGCTCGCCCCGGCCAGCAGCGGCCCCAGCGTGAGAATCATCCAGTACACGGCAAATGAATACACCTTTGGTCGTGCTTTTTTACTCCGCCAGATCGTGTTCAGCGCGTTATCAATGGCGTACATCAGCAGCAGCGCCGTGACGATAAGACCGCACGCCCCTACTGCCGTCATCTTGCTGGAATTAGCAACAAACTGCTCGATGTAGTTCTGGATGACATCCCCGGTTGCAGGAATGAAATTCGCGAAGACAAAATGACGAAGCTGCAGGCTGACGTCCGCAAACATCGGAAAGGCGGAAAACAGGGCAAAGATGACCGCTACCAGCGGCACTAATGAGAGCAACGACACGTAGGCGAGGTTACCCGCCAGCGTGGTCATGTTGTCCTCATCAATACGGTGCCAGAGCAGTTTCAGCCAGGCCCTCAGCGGGCGAGTATGATGCGTGGCTTTTTGATGAACGGTTTTTAGCATAGCTGCTTCGCAAAGTAGTTTGGTATCGTCTCTTTTCCGGTCACCAGAATTGACGTTATACCTAACTGGTTAGCTCCCTCTATATTATCGGCGTTGTCGTCGAAAAAGACCGCATCGGCCGCGGTGAATCCCTCTGACTGCAGAACAGCCTGATAAATTCGCGCTTCAGGCTTACGCATCCCCATCTCTTGCGAAAGATAGATCTTGTCGGCCGCCGCCTTAACTTCAGGGTATTCCTCAGGCCAGAACGTGGTGTGCAGACGGTTGGTATTTGACAACACAACGACCCGATGGCCCTGCTCGCGAAGCTTATGCATGATGTCGATCGCTTCTGGCCGGATGGCGACAAATACTGCCTGCCAGCCGTGTGAAAACTGTTCGTAGCTCAACGGTAGATCCATCTCCTGACAGAAACGTTCAGCGAATTCTTCATCGTCGATCTCGCCGCGTTCATGCTGATGGAAGGTCTCGCCCATCGCGAAATTTTGCTTCAGTGTCGCCAGCGGAACGCGGCTAAAGTCGCTCCATGCACCCAGCACGCGATTAAAATCGATATCGACGATTACGTTTCCTAAATCAAAGATATAAAGCATGGTTATCTCCTGCTCGCCGTGGAGAGATAACTGTAGCGGGAAAGATAAAGTTTGGCTATGCACGAGATTCAGCTGAGAGGGAGCAGTATGAAGAACAAAAATTTAGCCCTGGAAGATGATATTGGCTTCCGGGCGATAGGAGGGATGGGTTTTATTTAAGTGCGTTTTTGCGAAGATATATGTTTTAGATCATTTTGCAAAAATTATAGAAAAGCGCTTCCATAAAATTTTTTCTCATCACCATATTCCCCAGTTTTTGCCATGGCAATCCCATTTCTCGCGGCTTTGCGAGAAATCGCAACAAGTTTACTTTACTTAAATTTACATTTAGATACAAATACTCTATTTATCTTCTTTTTTATAATGCTAAGTTTACATTACTTTACACATGGAGCTGCACTTTCGTGAAGATTAAAAAGGGATACGTCCTCAGTGCCGTTTTAATAGCAATACTCTGCGCTTTCGCTATTTATTCATACAATGCCTACCAATTTAAAAAAGCCAGCAGAGATATTTTATATCAACTCTCTAGCCAATTAATTGTGAAGCAAGGGCTTGAACCAAAATCTTCAACCCACCTCGTTTTTGATACGTTATATATCGACGGAAACATATCCAAAGATGATGACAAAATCATTGTGGGACTTATCCAAAAAAACTTTATCCCTGTCAGAACAATATCGATAAACAGTGGTGGCGGCGATGTCGAAACTGCAATCAAAATAGCACGAATTATTCGTGATAAAGAAATTAACATTGAGGTCAGGCGATTATGCCTTTCTTCCTGTGCTAACTATCTTTTCCCAGCGGCAAAAAACAAAATCATCAACTATGGTTCTATTATTGGTTTCCATGGGTCACCTAATTCTGATGACAATAAGTTAACAACTACAGTTAACGGAGAAATCAATACAGACACAACGATAACAGATCGCATTTTCTCAGAAATAAGAAAAACGGATAAAGCATTCTACAAAGATATAAATGTGTCATGGATGATGCCACTTTGCGGGCAAAAAGAAAATATAGGTGATCCAGACACAGGTCTGTCGACGTACAGCGAAAAGGATTTTACGCGTTTTGGCGTAAAAAACATTTCATTCACGGATGGTGAAATGGTATGGAAAAAGTCTATGGATATTATGGGTATACCTTTTGCTCACTATTGCAAGGAACATTAATAATGCGTGAACTCAATGAAAGTGAATTAAGTAGCGTCAGCGGTGCAGGAATGTGGGGTTCTATCGGTAGTGCGATTGGTGGGATGTTCGGTGGTGGTAGTGCTGGTTGTAATGGCAGCTATTCTCACACCAGCACCACTAATAAAGATGGTTCTCACTCTGAAAGCACATCCTTTAGCGGTGGTTGCTCGGTTAACGTTGGTGGTAAAAGCGGTGGTTCATCAAAAGGTAATGGTGGTTCGAAAAGTGGTGGTGGCCGCCAGGGTAATGATCACGGTAGACATTAATTCCTGAATCATTATAACTCATAGCCGCTGATATTTAGCGGCTATTTCCACCCTGCAAGAGGCCAGATATGTTTCGCAAGGAAGCTATTGAATATCAGAGTACCCGGTGGGAAGGGAAAGCCGTTCTTCTGCCGGGCATCCCTTTTGCTTTTATCATATTGCTCAGCATTGTGTTTATTGCTTCCATTTCTATTTTTATTACCAAAGGTTCCTATACCCGTCGCGTCATCGTTCACGGTGAAGTAACCACTTTCCCTGGCTCAGTGAATATCTCTGCATCAATGCAGGGTACAGTCGTGAAGAGTTTTGTTAATGAAGGCGATCGCGTAAAAAAAGGTGACGCTCTCTTTCTCATTCATTCGGGTGTATCGACGCAATCAGGCCTGGTTGATGAGAATAAAAAAAAGGAGATCGCGCTACAGATAAACAGTATCAGCGTAATGATGGCAAATTTGAACTCTTCGAAAAAACGTACGCTCAACGCGCTGATGACTCAAAAAGATCATTATCAGTCCAGTTTTAATACCTCATCAGGATTACTCGTGCAGGCTGAGCGGGAACTGCATCAGATTGAGAAGAACGTTAACGATTACCGTAGTTATCAGGAAAAAGGTCTAGTCACCAAAGACCAGATGAGCAGTCAAAACGCACTACTCTATCAACAGCAGAGCAATGTTTCTGACCTGGTCGCCAGAAAATCACAAGACCAGGTTCAGGTCGATACGCTCAATCAGCAAATCCAGTCCCAGGGCGCTGATTATGACCATCAGATTTACCAGCTTGAGCAACAAAAATACGAGCTGGAAAAAGAAAAGTTAAATACAGAAGCGGAAGGTAATTATGTCATCGAGGCAACAGCCGATGGCTTAATCGACTCCATCAATACGGCGCAAGGTAAGATGATCGGCGCAGGCGATGTACTAGCGCGAGTTCAGCAGAATATCCATTCACCATGCTATCTCGAAACCTGGGTTCCGGATGAAGTTCTTCCTTATCTGGCGATTGGCCAGCGCGTTAATGTCAGTTACGACGCCTTTCCTTATGAAAAATTTGGTCAGTTCAGGGCATCAATATCAGCAATATCCAGGCTTCCGGCATCGAAGCCAGAACTTCTGTCAAAACAGACCATCGCACACGAATTCTATGACGATAAAAAGTCCTGGTACAAAATCATGATCAAACCTGACCTACAGTCTGTGCAAGTTCATGGAAAACAACTCTCACTGAGCCAGGGAGCTAAAGCGCAGATTTCTCTTTTCCTTGAAAAGAGACATATCTATGAGTGGTTATTATCGCCCTTTTACGAAATGAAAATGAGCGTAACGGACGCGGGTAATGAATAAACTTTATACACTTGAGACGCTGCTGCGCAAGTTGGATCTGAGAATATTTAAACGCATCCCAGTTGTCTTTCAAACTGAAGCGTCCGAATGTGGCCTGGCCTGTCTTTCAATGATATGCAGTTTTTATGGCAAGCAGGTCGATCTACTGCAACTCCGGCAACAATTCAATTTGTCATCACGTGGGGTCAACCTCCATGCGATAAAAGCAATTGCCAGTGAACTGGAGATGTCGTCACGCGCATTGTCCGTGGACCTTCAGGAATTACATGCCGTGCGTAAGCCCTGCATATTGCATTGGGATTTTAACCATTTTGTCGTACTGATTAAGGTCGATAAGAACAGCGCGGTGATCCACGACCCTGCGTTTGGACGACGGGTGATTAGCATGCCTGAATTGTCCCAACATTTTACTGGTGTTGTGCTTGAGGTATGGCCGGGAACCACTTTCTCAGTTCAAAAGAAGCAAAACAGGTTAAAAGCCACCACGTTATTAAAGAATATCAATGGACTGATGACATCACTGGCGAAGATATTTTTCTTATCGCTGGTGATTGAGTTGATCAGCCTGCTGTTGCCTGTGGGAACACAATTAGTCACGGATAATGTCATTGCATCCGGAGATTACGGTTTACTTAATATCATCTGTCTTGGGCTGTTTATTCTGATTCTGTTACGTTTGACGGTCAGTATCATTCGCTCCTGGACCACGCTGATACTGGGAACACTCATCGACGTCCAGTGGAGTTTTAGCCTCTTTTCTCACCTTATTAAGCTACCGACCACCTATTTTGAAAGACGCAAACTGGGGGACATTCAGTCTCGTTTCCACTCGCTTGATGTTATACGGGCCACTTTTACCACAGGTTTAACTGGTAGCATTATTGATACGCTAATGCTCATGGGTTTGCTGGTAATGATGTTTTTATACAACCTGCAGCTCAGCATGATAGTGGTATCTTTTACCGCAATATACACCTTCATTCGATTTGCTACCTATCGATACTATCGCCAGTTATCCGAAGAAGAGTTAATCAAGGAAGCACGTCTTAATTCTTATTTTATGGAAACCCTGTACGGTATCGCGACGATTAAGATTCAGGGGATGACTGACCTGAGAATCAATAACTGGTTTAATCTTTTTTCAGATAAGGTCAATACCGGCATTCGTTTGACGCGAATGGATCTCTTCTTTGGTGGTGTCGTCTCTTTTATCGCCGCCTGCGACCAAATTGTTATCCTGTGGGTTAGCGGCAGACTGATGATGGATAGTCATTTAACCATCGGTATGTTTATCGCGTTTAATACCTTTAGGAGTCAGTTCTATGACCGAATAAATGCCCTGATCAACTTTATCATTCAGCTGAAGCTCATCAACTTACATAATGAACGCGTTGCCGATATTGCGCTGCAGGAAGCATCTTCTTCAACGGCCACTAGTCCGCTGCGTTTACCACACGGAGCCTTAACGCTCGAAACTCAGGATCTGACCTACCGATATGATAACCATGCGGACCCTATATTCAGCAAACTGAATCTGACCGTTCATGCCGGGGAGAGTATTGCTATCACGGGCGTATCGGGTGCAGGTAAAAGCACCTTGATGAAAGTGTTGTGCGGTTTATTCGAACCGTCGAACGGCTGCGTCCGAATTAATGGCATTGATATTAGGCAACTTGGTTTTGAGCATTATGCTGAACGCATTGCCTGTATCATGCAAGAAGATAAGTTGTTTTCAGGCTCTATCAAAGAGAATATCGCCGGTTTTCGGCCTGACATTGACGAGCAATGGATGGTGCAATGCGCCATCGCAAGCCATATTCATAATGACATTTTAAAGCTACCAATGGGTTACGAGACACTGATTGGTGAACTTGGGGAAGGGTTGTCCGGGGGTCAAAAACAGCGGATTTATATTGCCCGGGCTTTATACCGCAAACCGGGTATTTTATTCATGGACGAGGCGACCAGCCACCTTGATAAAACCAGTGAAAGTCAGGTCAATCAGTCTATACAGGCGATGAACATCACCAGGATTATTATCGCGCACCGCGAAACCACGATTTCATCGGCAGATCGGGTGTTCGTGATAAATGGAGCAGAGTTACCCTAATCGGTCAATTTCGCAGGAAAGAGATAGCTTCGGGACATAACGCCCCAGGAAATGAAGAATTCTGGCGATCATCGAATAAAAAAGCCGCTGAGGGATCAGCGGCTTTTTACCTGCCGGGTGGCACATGCGCTTACCCGGCCTATAGATTGACCGTATTACTCTTCTTTCGCACCGCGCATAGCACGTTTACGATCGTTCTCGGTCAGGTGACGTTTACGGATACGAATTGACTGTGGAGTCACTTCTACCAGTTCGTCATCATCAATGAATTCCAGAGCCTGCTCCAGAGTCATCTTGATCGGTGGAACCAGAACCGTTGCTTCGTCAGTACCGGACGCACGCATGTTGGTCAGTTTCTTACCGGTCAGGCAGTTTACGGTCAGGTCGTTAGAACGACTGTGAATACCGATGATCTGGCCTTCATAAACTTCAGCACCGTGACCCAGGAACAGCTTACCGCGATCCTGCAGACCGAACAGCGCAAACGCAACCGCTTTACCCTGACCGTTAGAGATCAGCACGCCGTTGTTACGCTGGCCCACTTCGCCCGGACGAACGTCGTCGTAGTGGCTGAAGGTGGAGTACAGCAGACCGGTACCGGAGGTCATAGTCATGAACTCTGAACGGAAGCCGATCAGACCACGGCTTGGGATCACGTAGTCGAGACGTACGCGGCCTTTGCCATCTGGATTCATGTTTTTCAGGTCGCCTTTACGCTCACCCAGAGCCTGCATCACAGAACCCTGATGCTGCTCTTCAACGTCCAGCGTTACGTTTTCGAACGGCTCTTGTTTACGGCCGTCGATTTCGCGGAAGATTACTTTCGGACGGGAAACCGCCATTTCGAAACCTTCACGACGCATGTTTTCGATCAGAACAGACAGGTGCAGCTCACCACGACCAGAAACGCGGAATGCATCGGCATCCTGGGTTTCTTCAACGCGCAGCGCAACGTTGTGCACCAGCTCTTTGTTCAGGCGGTCAAGGATCTGACGAGAGGTAACGAATTTACCTTCTTTACCACAGAACGGAGAGGTGTTGACGTTGAAGAACATGGATACGGTTGGTTCATCAACGGACAGAGCTGGCAGCGCTTCGACGTTCTGCGGATCGCAGATGGTGTCGGAGATGTTCAGTTCACCCAGACCGGTGATAGCGATGATGTCGCCCGCTTCCGCAACGTCACTCTCGATACGCTCAAGACCCAGGTGAGTCAGTACTTTACCGACTTTACCGTTACGGGTTTTGCCTTCGCTATCGATGATAGTAACCTGCTGGTTAGGCTTCACTTTACCGCGCTTGATACGACCAATGCCGATTACGCCAACGTAGTTGTTGTAGTCGAGCTGAGAGATCTGCATCTGCAGGGTGCCGTCGAGATCGACGTTTGGCGCAGGAACACGGTCAACAATCGCCTGATACAGCGGGGTCATGTCTTCAGCCATGTCTTCGTGGTCCAGACCTGCGATACCGTTCAGCGCAGAGGCGTAAACGATAGGGAAGTCCAGCTGCTCGTCGGTCGCATCGAGGTTAACGAACAGGTCGAAGACCTGGTCAACAACCCAGTCAGGACGCGCGCCAGGGCGGTCAACTTTGTTGATAACAACGATTGGCTTCAGACCATGGGCAAAAGCTTTTTTGGTCACGAAGCGCGTCTGTGGCATTGGGCCATCCATTGCGTCAACGACCAGCAGAACGGAGTCTACCATGGACATTACACGTTCAACTTCACCACCGAAGTCGGCGTGCCCTGGGGTATCAACGATGTTGATACGGTAGTCATTCCATTTAATCGCGGTGTTTTTCGCGAGGATGGTAATCCCACGCTCTTTCTCCAAATCGTTGGAGTCCATCACGCGTTCTTGGGTTTCGGCACGCGCATCAAACGTACCGGATTGCTGCAGCAGCTTGTCAACCAGGGTAGTTTTACCATGGTCTACGTGCGCGATGATGGCGATGTTACGCAAATTTTCGATCACAACTTTGCCTCAGGCATTTAGAAATAGCGCGTTATTGTACACGGATTAATCGCACTACAAAACAGGATCACAAACATCCCCCGCAAACAAGTATTGCAGAGATGCTTTGTGATCGCTTTCACGGAGCGGTAAAAGGGCACTTTAACGTAAATTGCACCAATATGGTGCTCAATGTTCACATTGAAGCACTATACTGGTGCAACAAATCCATTGTGGTGCAGCCCTTTTGCACTATGGTGCGCATGATAACGCCTTTTTGGGGTGATTTAAAAGTTGGCACAGATTTCGCTTTATAAAAAATACATGGCACCAGCCAGTACAAACAGAAATTGAAGACCTCGTTACCACGACGACAATGACCAATCTGGAGAGTTAAGTATGTCCGCTGAACACGTTTTGACGATGCTGAACGAACATGAAGTGAAGTTTGTTGATCTGCGCTTCACCGATACCAAAGGTAAAGAACAGCACGTCACAATCCCTGCTCATCAGGTGAACGCCGAATTCTTTGAAGAAGGCAAAATGTTTGACGGCTCCTCCATTGGTGGCTGGAAAGGCATTAACGAATCCGACATGGTTCTGATGCCAGATGCGACCACTGCGGTCATTGATCCGTTCTTCGAAGAACCAACCCTGATCATCCGTTGCGACATCCTCGAGCCAGGCACGCTGCAGGGCTACGACCGCGACCCACGTTCTATCGCGAAACGTGCTGAAGAGTACCTGCGTTCTACCGGCATCGCAGACACCGTTCTGTTCGGGCCAGAGCCAGAATTCTTCCTGTTCGATGACATCCGCTTCGGTGCCTCTATTTCTGGCTCCCACGTGGCTATCGACGACATCGAAGGCGCATGGAACTCTTCCACCAAATACGAAGGTGGTAACAAAGGTCACCGTCCTGGCGTGAAAGGCGGTTACTTCCCGGTTCCTCCGGTCGACTCTGCACAGGACATTCGTTCCACCATGTGTCTGGTGATGGAAGAGATGGGCCTGGTTGTTGAAGCTCACCACCACGAAGTGGCGACTGCTGGTCAGAACGAAGTGGCAACCCGCTTCAACACCATGACCAAAAAAGCGGACGAAATTCAGATCTACAAATACGTTGTGCACAACGTTGCGCACCGTTTCGGTAAAACCGCGACCTTCATGCCAAAACCAATGTTTGGCGATAACGGTTCCGGTATGCACTGCCACATGTCTCTGTCCAAGAACGGTACCAACCTGTTCTCTGGCGACAAATATGCCGGTCTGTCCGAGCAGGCGCTGTATTACATCGGTGGTGTTATCAAACACGCTAAAGCGATCAACGCCCTGGCGAACCCAACCACGAACTCCTACAAGCGTCTGGTCCCGGGCTACGAAGCGCCAGTGATGCTGGCCTACTCTGCACGTAACCGTTCTGCTTCTATCCGTATCCCGGTGGTGGCTTCTCCTAAAGCGCGTCGTATCGAAGTTCGCTTCCCGGACCCAGCGGCTAACCCATACCTGTGCTTCGCTGCACTGCTGATGGCCGGTCTGGACGGTATCAAGAACAAGATCCACCCGGGCGAAGCGATGGACAAAAACCTGTACGACCTGCCGCCAGAAGAAGCGAAAGAGATCCCACAGGTGGCTGGCTCTCTGGAAGAAGCCCTGCAGGCGCTGGACGCAGACCGCGAGTTCCTGACTGCAGGTGGCGTATTCACTGACGACGCTATCGATGCTTACATCGCCCTGCGTATGGAAGAGAACGACCGCGTGCGTATGACGCCACACCCGGTTGAGTTCGAGCTGTACTACAGCGTTTAATTAAAGTTGTTTTACCCGGCGTGATAAGCGCCGGGGGTAGTTGCCGTGGAAACTTTTAGCCCATCTCCGGATGGGCTTTTTTCTCCACCAACAACCTGATCTCACGCGCTTTTTACGCCGAAAACGCTATACTGCACTAAATTAGTGCAAACGACTCCAGGAGACTGCTGAATGGCAACTGGCACGCTGCCCGATGCTGGGCAGATCCTCAATTCTTTGATTAACAGCATATTGCTGGTCGATGACGAGCTGGCCGTTCATTACGCCAACCCGGCCGCACAGCAGCTGCTCGCCCAAAGCGCACGTAAACTGTTCGGCACCCCGCTTCCTGAACTCCTGAGCTATTTTTCACTGAATATTGGCCTGATGCAGGAAAGTTTGCAGGCTGGCCAGGGGTTTACCGATAACGAAGTCACGCTAGTGATCGACGGGCGCTCGCACATTCTGTCGCTAACCGCGCAACGTCTTCCCGAAGGTCTGATCCTGCTGGAAATGGCGCCGATGGATAATCAGCGTCGACTGAGCCAGGAGCAGCTTCAGCATGCGCAGCAGATTGCCGCCCGTGACCTGGTGCGCGGTCTGGCGCATGAAATCAAAAACCCGCTGGGTGGATTACGCGG
Source organism: Enterobacter sp. DC1 (assembly GCF_000568075.1). NCBI lineage: Bacteria > Pseudomonadati > Pseudomonadota > Gammaproteobacteria > Enterobacterales > Enterobacteriaceae > Enterobacter > Enterobacter sp. DC1. The sequence continues at coordinate 16,576 of NZ_AZUA01000011.1, read as the reverse complement.
CGCGGCGCAGCTTCTGACCAAGGCGCTGCCCGATCCCGCGCTGGCGGAATATACCAACGTCATCATTGAGCAGGCGGACCGTCTGCGGAATCTGGTAGACCGTCTTCTCGGTCCGCAGCAGCCGGGAATGCACGTCACAGAAAGCATCCATAAAGTGGCTGAGCGGGTGGTGAAGCTCGTCTCAATGGAGCTGCCGGAGAACGTCACGCTGGTACGTGATTACGACCCAAGCCTGCCGGAACTGGCCCATGACCCGGACCAGATTGAGCAGGTCCTGTTGAATATTGTGCGTAATGCCCTGCAGGCGCTGGGGCCTGAAGGCGGTGAGATTATTTTACGCACCCGCACCGCCTTCCAGCTCACGTTACACGGCGTGCGCTACCGGCTGGCGGCCCGAATCGACGTTGAGGATAACGGGCCCGGCATTCCATCGCATCTGCAGGATACCCTGTTCTACCCGATGGTAAGCGGTCGCGAAGGCGGAACCGGCCTGGGCTTATCCATTGCCCGCAGTTTGATCGATCAACACTCCGGGAAAATTGAATTTACCAGTTGGCCGGGACATACCGAGTTTTCGGTTTTCCTGCCGATTAAAAAATAAAGGTGACGTTTATGCAACGAGGGATAGTCTGGGTAGTCGATGACGATAGCTCCATCCGTTGGGTGCTTGAACGCGCGCTCACAGGGGCAGGATTAAGCTGCACGACGTTTGAGAGCGGCAGCGAAGTGCTCGACGCACTCACCACCAAAACGCCAGATGTTCTGCTTTCGGATATTCGTATGCCGGGCATGGACGGGCTGGCGCTGTTAAAGCAGATCAAACAACGCCACCCTATGCTTCCGGTCATCATAATGACCGCGCACTCCGATCTGGATGCCGCAGTGAGCGCCTATCAGCAAGGGGCGTTCGATTACCTGCCCAAACCGTTTGATATCGACGAAGCGGTGGCGCTGGTTGAGCGCGCGATTAGTCATTATCAGGAGCAGCAACAGCCGCGCCACGCGCCCGATTTTGGGCCAACCACAGATATCATCGGTGAAGCGCCGGCGATGCAGGACGTGTTTCGCATTATTGGTCGTTTATCCCGCTCGTCCATCAGCGTATTGATTAACGGTGAGTCGGGAACCGGTAAAGAGCTTGTGGCGCATGCATTGCACCGCCACAGCCCGCGGGCAAAAGCGCCGTTCATCGCCCTGAATATGGCGGCGATCCCGAAGGATTTGATTGAGTCCGAACTGTTCGGCCATGAAAAAGGGGCATTTACCGGCGCCAATACCATTCGCCAGGGGCGGTTTGAACAGGCTGACGGCGGTACGCTGTTCCTGGATGAGATCGGCGATATGCCGCTGGATGTCCAGACACGCCTGCTGCGCGTGCTGGCCGACGGGCAGTTTTATCGCGTGGGCGGCTATGCGCCGGTAAAGGTGGACGTGCGCATTATCGCCGCGACCCACCAGAACCTGGAGCAACGCGTTCAGGAAGGAAAATTCCGTGAGGATTTATTCCACCGTCTTAACGTCATCCGCGTTCATCTGCCGCCGCTGCGTGAGCGTCGGGAAGATATTCCCCGCCTGGCACGTCATTTCCTGCAGGTGGCCGCCCGCGAGCTGGGTGTGGAAGCCAAGCAGCTTCACCCGGAAACCGATGCCGCTCTGACGCGTCTGGCGTGGCCGGGCAACGTGCGTCAGCTGGAAAACACCTGTCGCTGGTTAACAGTGATGGCCGCCGGGCAGGAAGTGCTGATTCAGGATTTACCGGCCGAGCTGTTTGAAGCGACCGCGCCTGAAAGCAGTACCGCGCACGCGCTGCCGGACAGCTGGGCGACGCTGCTGGCGCAGTGGGCCGACCGCGCGCTGCGTTCCGGTCATCAAAACCTGCTGTCTGAAGCTCAGCCAGAGATGGAGCGTACTCTGTTAACCACCGCGCTTCGTCATACGCAGGGTCATAAGCAGGAAGCCGCTCGCCTGCTGGGATGGGGACGTAATACCCTGACGCGCAAGCTTAAAGAGCTGGGAATGGAGTGATCGCACGCCGCTGTGTAAAGGTTATTAATTGAGCGCAAATTGCCGTTATTTTGCGCTTTACTGTTCCGATGAGTTTTGTATGATCGTGCCCGGAAATTGGGGGTGAACATCATGCTGGAAACAATCGTGAATATGCTCTCTAGCGGAGCCGCTGAAAGCCACACGCCACAAACAGCCGTTGCGGCTATGTTGTGTGCGGCGCTGGTGGGGCTGTTTAGCTAGCGAGTTGGCGATGAAAAGCCGGGTGCGCTTCGCTTACCCGGCCTACATTTCGCACTTTTGTAGGCCGGGTAAGGCGAAGCCGCCACCCGGCATTGCAGTTTAAATTACCCGCGAGAACTGCTGCAGTCGCGCTTTCTGACGCAGATACGCGTCAAAGCACATGCAGATATTACGGATCAACAGACGCCCTTTCGGCGTGACCTCAATCGCGCTCTCCGACACATCCACCAGCCCGTCTTTCGCCAGCGGTGCAATCAGCTTCAGGTCTTCCGCAAAATAATCGCTGAAGTGCAGATCCCACTGCGACTCAACGTCGCTGAAATCGAGACGGAAGTTGCAGATCAGCGCCTTAATCACATCGCGCCGGATGCAGTCGTCGCGCGTTAACGCAATACCGCGCCACAGCGCGTTGCCCGTTTCATCAACCTGCTGGTAGTAAAGCTTCAGCTCTTTCTGATTCTGCGCGTAACAGTCGCCAATCATGCTGATAGCGGAGACGCCCATCCCCAGCAAATCGGTATCGCCCTGGGTTGTGTAGCCCTGGAAGTTGCGGTGCAGAACGCCTTCACGCTGCGCAATCGCCAGCTCGTCATCCGGACGAGCAAAGTGATCCATCCCGATAAACTGATAGCCGGTTTCGGTCAGCGAGGTGATGGTTTCCTGCAGGATATCCAGCTTCTGCTGGGCAGAAGGAAGATCGGCATCTTTGATTTTGCGCTGGGCGGCAAAGAGGGTCGGCAGGTGCGCATAGTTAAAGACGCTCAGGCGGTCGGGGTTGAGTTCGGCCACGCGCTTCAGGGTGAAGGCGAAGCTTTCCGGCGTCTGCTTTGGCAGGCCGTAAATCAGGTCGATATTGGTCGAGGTGAAACCAATCTCACGCGCGTGATTGAGTAAGGCAAAGATAAATTCTTCGTCCTGCTCGCGGTTCACCAGACGCTGAACCTCTTTATTGAAATCCTGCACGCCCATGCTCAGACGATTGAAGCCTTCGGAGCGTAAGTGATCCAGTACATCCAGCTCAATTTCACGCGGATCGACTTCGATCGAGATTTCAGCGTCGACGTTAAAACTGAAATTGCCGCGCAGCAGGGTCATCAGGCGGCTTATTTGCGCTTTATTCAGATAGGTTGGCGTCCCGCCGCCCCAGTGCAGCTGGCTGACGTGACGACCGGCAAACAGCGGCGCGCGATGCACAATTTCTTGTTCGAGCGCGTCAAGATACTGGTCGGCTTTGTGCTGCTGACGGGTAACGATTTTATTGCAGCCGCAGAAGTAGCAGAGCTTGTGGCAGAACGGAATATGGACGTAGAGCGACAGCGGACGCTCAGGATAGCGCGCGACAGCCTGCTGGAAATCAGCCTCGCCGAAGGCATCGGAGAACTCCAGCGCGGTGGGGTATGACGTATAACGCGGCCCGGAATAGTTATATTTCTGGATTAGGGCCAAATCCCAGTCGATAGTTGGTGCTGACATGCTCACTCCTTCCGTTGGTGTCGCGTTCGTATACGGCGGCCCGTTCTGGCCCCATCGCGGGCCATCATTCGGGTGCGCAGCCACTTCTGTCGCCGCGACAACCGCCGTAGTTTAACGAATAACCACACCAGATAACATATAACCGGAAGGGTTATAAGCAGGACTATCGTGCCTGCCGGGTGCAAATGTTAGTTTCCACCCTTCAGAAGACGCATCATATCTTCCTGCTTCTCGTCTTCTTCTTCATCTTCGTCATCGTCGTATGACAGGCCCAGCTTCTGCATCAGTTCATCGATACGATCCAGTTTGGCATCCACCCATGACTGCTCTTCAGCGGTCAGGGTTTCACCCTCTTCAAGACGTTCCAGCAGCGCGTCCAGGCGCTCATCGTTCTCCAGCAAATCCAGCTCAGCCTGCGGTGAAAGCATAGGTTTCTCGCTCTTTGGTTTGTGCTGCTTAGTGACCGGGGTGTCTGTCACGCCCAGTGGAATGGGAGTTTTACTGCCGATACGAGGGTCTTTCTGCTGTTTGCCTTTTGCAGAAGCACCCGCTGCACCACCACCGTTGGCACGGCTACCCGCAGCATGACCGCGATGTTTTTTGTCGCGTTTGCGATCGCGCGCTTCCTGGTTCAGTTCTTCGCGCGTTTTGCGGCGTGCTTTTGCAGGGCGTTTCGCGCCCGCAGCGGAGGTTGGTTTTTTCATGATGTTTTATCTTTAAGTCGTTTTCTTCAGTATAGAATTGCGGCGAAATCTAGCAGAAAGCAAGCAAAGAAAAAAGGCGACAGAGCAATCTGTCGCCTTTTTTCCTGACTCACAACCCTTAGCGGGTCAGACTTTCCGTGTTTGCCAACAACAAACCCTGTTTATCCCTTGGCTAATACCGTCCGTGATACGGTTCCATTTCCTTTTAAAACGCCTCCTGGCGCTGGTCATCCTGACAATCCTGCGTCTTCGCCTCCTGGCGCTCCTGACCCTAATCCTTAAGTCGATTTCCTGTTGGCTTCCTCGCCCTGACGCACACTTTACCTTGTTCCGTTAAACTAACAAGCAACGAAACGGTACAAAAAGGGTTTTTCAGATAATTACCTGGAAATAAACTTATGATTTAAAACAGTTTGCCTTTTTTGACGCCTGCGAATTCTCTGAAATCTCCCATAGCATCACTGGCCGATCTCTCACACCGGTTGTGGCATTCGCCTACAGCTCATAGCAATCAGAAAAGCCTTTTGCCTGCATTCGGGTATAATCCCCTTCAGATTACGATTTTGGAGACGACCACGTGACTACCTGGAACTACCAACAGACGCATTTTGTCACCAGTGCGCCCGATATTCGCCACCTTCCTTCTGATACCGGTATTGAAGTGGCTTTTGCTGGCCGCTCCAATGCGGGGAAATCCAGCGCCCTGAATACGCTGACCAATCAGAAGAGCCTGGCGCGCACCTCAAAAACACCTGGCCGTACCCAGCTGATCAACCTGTTTGAAGTCGCTGAGGGCAAACGCCTGGTCGACTTACCGGGCTACGGTTACGCGCAGGTACCGGAAGAGATGAAAATCAAGTGGCAGCGTGCGCTGGGTGAATACCTGGAAAAACGCCTGTGCCTGAAAGGTCTGGTGGTGCTGATGGATATTCGCCATCCCCTGAAAGATTTGGATCAGCAGATGATCGACTGGGCTGTAGCAAGCGATATCGCCGTGCTGGTGCTGCTGACGAAAGCCGATAAGCTGGCGAGCGGCGCGCGTAAAGCGCAGGTGAATATGGTTCGCGAAGCGGTGCTGGCGTTCAACGGTGATGTGCAGGTTGAGCCGTTCTCCTCGCTGAAAAAGCTGGGCGTGGACAAGCTGCGTCAGAAGCTCGATAACTGGTTTAGCGAGCTGGAACCCGCGACGGAAGCGGAAGAAGAGTAATACCGAGCGCGGCGATAGCCGCGTTTTTTTTGCCTGAACTTTTCTTTGACGCAATAAAAAACGCCCCAGTCATTACTGACTGGGGCGGCTAAAATATTCAGCCAAATCCGATTACGTGAAGTAAAAGGTCTGAAAGATAGAACATCTTACCTCTGTACCCTACGCCGACAACTCTACCCCTTTTTGTGCTGCAGAAAAAGCACTTTTTGTAGTTTTTTTTCATTCTTTACATAGGGAATTCTAATGATTGTCACAAAACGCGCGTTGTTATGTTGCAAACTTACATAAAAAGCGCGTTATGCGAAGAACCGTTAGTGAGCCTGATCCCAGTTTTCGCCACTTCCCACTTCCACCAGCAACGGCACGTCAAGCGTCATGCTGCTTTCCATCAGTTCGTGGATCTTCTTCGACACGGCATCGAGGTCGTCTTTGTGCACTTCAAATACCAGTTCATCGTGTACCTGCATGATCATTTTCACGCGAGGCTTCTCTTTTTCCAGCCAGGCATCAACGGCAATCATTGCACGCTTAATAATGTCCGCCGCGGTACCCTGCATCGGGGCGTTGATCGCCGCACGCTCTGCGCCAGCACGACGCGCCGCGTTGCTGGATTTGATGTCCGGTAAGTAGAGACGGCGGCCATCCAGGGTTTCGACGTAACCTTTTTCCTTTGCCTGCGCGCGGGTGCGTTCCATATATTCCAGCACGCCCGGATAACGCTCGAAATAGAGATCCATATACTTCTGCGACTCTTTGCGCGGAATGTTGAGCTGGCGCGAAAGACCAAATGCGCTCATGCCGTAAATCAGACCGAAGTTGATCGCCTTTGCGCTGCGGCGTTGCTCGTTGGTCACGCTGTCCAGCGGCAAGCCGAAGACTTCCGCCGCGGTTGCCCGGTGGATATCCTTCCCTTCGGCAAACGCGGTCAGCAGGCCTTTGTCGCGGGACAGATGCGCCATAATGCGCAGCTCAATTTGCGAGTAGTCAGCAGAGACAATCAGGTAATCCTCTGGTGCGATGAAAGCCTGGCGAATACGGCGGCCTTCTTCGTTACGTACCGGTATGTTCTGCAGGTTGGGATCGGTTGATGAGAGACGACCGGTCGCCGCGACAGCCTGATGGTACGACGTGTGCACACGACCCGTTTTCGGGTTAATCATCAGCGGGAGCTTGTCGGTGTAGGTAGACTTCAGCTTCGCGAGGCCACGGTACTGCAGAATCACTTTTGGCAGCGGGTAATCCAGCGCCAGCTCTTCCAGCACCTCTTCAGAGGTTGACGGCGCGCCGCCAGGGGTCTTCTTCAGCGGCTTGATGCCCTGCTTTTCAAACAGAATGGTTTGCAGCTGCTTCGGTGAAGAGAGGTTAAACGGCTCGCCTGCAAGCTCATGCGCTTTTTGCTCGAGCTCGGTCAGACGCTGCGCCAGCTCCCCGGAGTGGTTATGCAGCACCGTTGGGTCGATTTTCACGCCGTTGCGTTCAATGCGGGACAGCACGGGCACAAGCGGCATCTCGATATGCTGGAACACGTTCAGCGGACCTTCATGCTTCTGCAGTTTTGGCCACATCTTCAGGTGCAGCTGCAGCGTGACATCTGCGTCTTCCGCCGCGTAGCGCCCCGCTTCTTCCAGAGCAATCTGGTTAAAGGTGAGCTGATTTTTCCCTTTACCGGCAATCTCTTCAAAGGTGATGGTTTTGTGCTTGAGCCAGCGGTCAGATAAGGAATCCATATCATGACGACCCGCGACGCTGTCCAGAATGTAGGATTCAAGCATGGTGTCGAAGGCAATCCCGCGCAGTTCAATGCCGTAGTTTTGCAGAATGCCGCGGTCGTACTTGAGGTTTTGCCCAACCTTGAGCGCCTTTTCGTCTTCCAGAATCGGCTTCAGCAGCTCAAGCACGCGTTCACGGGAAATTTGCTCCGGCGCATCCAGGTAATCGTGCGCCACGGGAACGTAGGCGGCAATACCCGGCTCTGTCGCAAATGACAGGCCAACCATATTGGCAGAGATGTTATCGAGGCTGTCTGTTTCGGTATCAAAAGCAAAGACGGGTGCCTTTTTGAGTTTCTCGATCCAGGCGATCAGCTGCGACTCTTCAAGAATGGTTTCGTAGTTGTCGAAGGAAAGCGCCACGGCTTCTTCTTCCGCCTGCTCTTCTGCGTCAACGACGATCGTCTCCTTCGGCTTTGCAGCAGGTTTAGCCCCTTTTGCCTGTAGCCATTTACCGGCTTCCACGTCAGTGATCCAGCGCTTGAATTCGTATTTCTTAAACAGGCTCAGCAGATCGTCAGCGGAAGGCTGTTGCACTTCAAGCTGCTCACAGCCCAGCTCCAGTTCGACATCGGTTTTGATTGTCGCCAGCTTATAGGAGAGATAAGCCACCTCTTTGTTCTCTTCCAGCTTTCCGGCCATGGTTTTTGCACCACGGAAGGAGAGCCCGGCGATTTTATCTGATTCCGCGTACAGCGTGTCCAGACCGCCCAGCCCCTGAAGCAGCGCCTGCGCGGTTTTTTCACCGACGCCAGGGACACCCGGGATATTATCGGAGGAGTCGCCCATCAACGCGAGGAAGTCGATAATCAGCTCAGGCGGCACGCCGTACTTTGTGACCACTTCTTCTGGCCCCAGAATGGTGTTGGTCATGGTGTTGATCAGAGTGATGCCTGGCGTCACCAGCTGCGCCATATCTTTATCACCGGTGCTGATCAGTACAGGACGCCCCATCTTTTCTGCTTCACGCGCCAGCGTACCGATGACGTCATCGGCTTCAACGCCGGAGACGGCCAGCAGCGGCAGCCCCATCGCTTTTACCATAGTGTGCAGCGGCTCAATCTGCGCGCGCAGATCGTCAGGCATTGGCGGACGGTGAGATTTGTAATGCTCAAACAGCTCATCGCGGAAAGTTTTACCTTTCGCATCAAAGACTACAGCCGCATGGGTGGGCTGATACTGAAGGATCAGGCTGCGCAGCATGTTCAGCACGCCGTACATTGCGCCGGTAGGTTCCCCTGCGCTATTGGTCAGAGGAGGAAACGCATGATATGCCCGATACAGGTAAGAAGAGCCATCGACGAGAATAAGAGGGTTTTCTGGGATCTGAACCATAATGTCCGTGCCTTTAATCAATTTATGGGTAAAGGATGCCACAGAAGGATGAAAACATCAGGTATTAGCGCCAGATACAGGAAAAGATTTTGCGATCGTGAGGATCGCTCGCAAAATTCAAACTGTGGATAAGTTTGTGCATACTTTCACTTCATATGAATAACAGACGTAAAAAATACATATGAGTTAATTTTTAGATCTTAATTATCATGCTGTTATCGCATTAGATCTTATCTATATGGTCACCTGATGGCAATTTAGTCTATGTGGATATAAGCGTTATTAAGCGCGGAATCACAGAGAAATCTTCTGCGACAGGGTAAAAGCGATCAAATCATCACGTCAAAGCGCCATTAATTTGTCTGTTTTCTGGTAAAATCAGCGCCCGGCGTTGCATAGCCGACCGCTCACTTACAGCTAACCATTTGAAAAAGCTCATCATGTCGAGATTGCTCGCTGCAATAACATTACTGTTAAGCATCATTTTAACTATCCTGGTGACTGTCGCCTGCTCTGTGCCGATCATTCTCGCCGGGATCGTTAAACTGCTGCTGCCTGTCCCCGCGGTGTGGCGAGCCGTGTCCGCATTTTGTAACTTCATGATGTACTGCTGGTGCGAAGGACTGGCGATCCTGCTGTGCCTTAACCCGCATCTGAAGTGGGATATCAAAGGGCTGGAGAGCCTTAACAAGAAGAACTGGTACCTGCTGATCTGCAATCACCACAGCTGGGCGGACATCGTGGTGTTATGCGTGCTTTTTCGCAAACACATCCCGATGAACAAATACTTTCTGAAACAGCAGCTCGCCTGGGTACCTTTTATCGGGCTGGCCTGCTGGGCGCTAGATATGCCGTTTATGAAACGCTATTCGCGCAGCTATTTGATTCGTCATCCCGAGCGTCGCGGCAAAGATGTGGAGACCACACGCCGTTCCTGCGAAAAGTTTCGCGCGCATCCTACGACCATCGTGAACTTTGTTGAAGGCTCCCGATTTACGCAGGAGAAGCATCAACAAACTCGCTCTCCTTACCGGCACCTGCTGCCGCCAAAGGCTGCGGGTATTGCGATGGCGCTTAACGTGCTGGGAACACAGTTCGATAAACTCCTGAACGTCACGCTCTGCTATCCGGAAAACGATAAGACGCCGTTCTTCGATATGCTCAGCGGCAAACTGACGCGCATTGTTGTGCGTGTCGATCTGGTCCCGATAGATGCCGGGCTGCACGGTGATTACGTTAACGATAAGAATTTCAAGCGTCGTTTCCAGCAGTGGCTCAATACGCTCTGGAAAGAAAAAGACGAACAGATAGACAATATTAAATCTTCATACAAAAACGCCGGTCAGTGACCGGCGTTTTTACATCAGCGAAATTACTTCTTCTCAACCAGGTATTTCACGGTATCAGCATACTGCTGTACGAAGATATCCATGCTGCTGGTGTCCATGCCCTGCATGTTCAGCTGGTATTTGCCGTTAACAAACATTGCCGGAACGCCCTGAAGCTGGAGGTCAGCAGCCGCTTTTTCCTGCTGAGCCACCAGGGATTTCACCACAAAGCTGTTCCATGCAGCGTCATACTCTTCACCTTTCACGCCGGCATCAACGAACACTTTACGAATATCCGCAGTGGTCTGAACGGTCTGGGTTTTCTGTACAGCTTCAAACATTGGCGCAGTGATCTTATCTTCCACGCCCAGTGCCATCGCAACCGCCCACGCCTGGGTCAGGTCTTTACCCAATGGGCCCAGGAACTCGACGTGGTACTTGGTCATTTTGGTGCCTTCTGGCAGCTTTTTCTTCACGCTATCCGAAACATGCAGCACCTGCTCGAACTGATAGCAGTGTGGGCAGTAGAACGAGAAAAACTCCAGAACCTGTGGCTCGCCAGCGACCGGTTTGTCCAGCGTGGTGTACTGTTTGCCGTCGGTAAACTGCGCAGCAGAAGCGCTAAATGCCAGAATCATACCTGCCAGCGCCAGCCAAATTTTTTTCATGATTAACTCTCTCCTGGGTGTGTCCAATTAATACATCGGCGTTAATTGCAGAGGGGGTTCCTGAAGAACCTTGACCTGCTCAGTAAATGTAGATATCTGGCTACGCCAGTAATCCTCTCCGGTAAGCCACGGGAAATTCCGGGGAAATGCGGGATCGTCCCAACGCCTGATTAACCATGCGAGATAATAAACAAAACGCATCGCACGTAAAGGCTCAATCAGGGCAATTTCGTCTGAATTAAACGGGCTAAATTCTTCATAGGCTTCAATAATGGTTTCAAGCTGCATGCGTTGCTCGGCTTTGTCGCCATTGAGCAGCATCCACAGGTCCTGAACCGCTGGCCCCATACGAGCATCATCGAGATCGACAAACAGCGGGCCATCACGCCAGAGGATATTTCCGGCATGACAATCGCCATGCAGACGCAGGACGGAAATATCGTCGCGCCAGCAGGTTTTAACTGCAGCAATGAGCTTATCGGTGGCGTTGAGGAAATCATCCTTTAACGCAGTGGGGATCATGGCAGACGTTTCGAATATTTCGCGTGGCTCAAGAAGGTATTCCTGCATCCCGATAGTCGGGCGGGCAATAAAGGCTTTTTTGCGTCCCGTCTGGTGTATGCGCCCAAGATAGCGGGCAACCCACTCCATCTGATCGATATTATCCGCTTCAAACTGGCGGCCACCCAGGCTCGGGAATACAGCGTAGTAAAACCCTTCGTGCGTGAGGAGCGTTTGATTATTGAATTTTAGCGGCGCGGCAACGGGAACATCGTCATCCAGCAGATCGTGAGCAAACTGATGCTCTTCCTGAATTTGTTCTGCGGACCAACGTTCAGGACGATAGAACTTTACGACGAAGCGCTGACGATCCTCGTCCTGAAATTGATAGACGCGGTTTTCGTAGCTGTTTAACGGTGTTAGCCCGGAATCCACCCGAATACCCTGTTCAAACAGGGCATCCATAATGGTGTCCGGGTGTAATGTCTGGAAAGTAAAAGCCTGGTCGTTCATCCGATCATCCGGAAATTATACGAATGATTCAGGATATCATCTTGTGGCGATTTCGGTGCCGCCGCTTACAAGCTTTTACTCTTTAATTACGCCTCGGGCGCGCAGTAATGCGGTCTTAAAATCTTCCTCATAATCCTTCTGAATACCAGGAATAACAGCATCTTTGGCAGAGTCACGCATTTTAAGGTGATAGATCAGGATGTCGTCAGAAAGGTCTGCCAGTTCGCCGTCAAAACCTGACTCTTTCGCCAGTTTCTGTAAAAATTGCATCAGATTTAGCTCTGGCTCTTTTTGCCAGGCGGGCTGGAGGAGTTCAATAACTTCATTCAGACGTTTACATTTCATGGTGGTGCTCCTTTCATTTAGAGTGACACGTTAGCAGGGTCAATCCCACAATAAAAGAGGCGATATTCGTGAATCTTAGCCAGGAAATCATTGGGGTCGTTCTGGCAGGTGGCAGAGCAACGCGTATGGGGGGAAAAGATAAGGGGCTTCAACGCCTGAATGGCAAACCCTTATGGCAGTGTGTCGCTGATACGCTCGCAGGCCAGGTGTCGACAATGGTCATCAGTGCTAACCGGCATATCGATACTTACCAGCTCAGCGGGTACGCCGTTTACCAGGATATCCTTGAGGATTACCCGGGACCGCTGGCCGGTATGCTTTCGGTCATGCAACAGTCTCGCGGAGAGTGGTTCATCTTCTGTCCCTGCGATACCCCGTTTATTCCGTCCTGTCTTGTCGAACGTTTGTTGCTGCTTCGGGGTACGGCTCCTGTGGTTTGGGTACATGACGGCGAGCGTGACCATCCTGCTATCGCATTGCTGCACCGATCGCTAGCGCCAGCTCTGCAGGCCTATCTGACTGCGGGAGAGCGCAGGGTGATGGCTTTTATGCGCGAGTCTGGTGGTCATCCCGTTGATTTTAGCGATTTAAAATCAGCATTTGTGAATGTGAATACGCCTGAAGATTTACAGATGATACAGGAGAAAAGATGATACCTGTTGTCGCCATTTCCGCCTGGAGTGGGACCGGGAAAACCACGCTGCTGAAAAAGCTCATTCCTGCGCTTTGTGCAAGAGGTATCCGTCCAGGATTAATTAAGCATACCCACCATAATATGGATGTCGATAAACCGGGCAAAGATAGCTATGCGTTGCGTAAAGCGGGGGCGGCGCAAACGATGGTGGCAAGTACTCAACGCTGGGCGTTGATGACAGAAACGCCGGATGAGGCGCCGCTGGATCTCGCTTATCTGGTCAGCCGGATGGATCATTCCAAGCTCGATCTGGTGCTGGTTGAGGGATTTAAGCATGAGGCCGTGCCTAAGATCCTGCTGTTCAGAAGCGATGCCGGGCATGATTTCAGCGAGTTAACGCTGGATGAGCATGTGATTGCGGTGGCCAGTGATGTTGTATTGCCGCTTGAGGTTCCGGTGCTGGACTTAAATGATGTGGATGGGATTGCGGAGTTTATTGTGGCGTGGAGTGCAGTTTGACTTGTCGGGTGGCAGCTTTGCCTTATCCGGCCTACAAATTTCTGGATGCTTAAACGCAAAAAGGCCATCCTTTCGGATGGCCTCTTCACTTATTTGATGCCTGGCAGTTCCCTACTCTCACATGGGGAGACCCCACACTACCATCGGCGCTACGGCGTTTCACTTCTGAGTTCGGCATGGGGTCAGGTGGGACCACCGCGCTAAAGCCGCCAGGCAAATTCTGTTAATCTGTATCAGGCTGAAATTTGATTGTCTGTCTCTTCGCCGAAACAGCTTCGGCGTTGTAAGGTTAAGCCTCACGGTTCATTAGTATCGGTTAGCTCAACGCATCGCTGCGCTTACACACCCGACCTATCAACGTCGTAGTCTTCAACGTTCCTTCAGGACTCTCAAGGAGTCAGGGAGAACTCATCTCGGGGCAAGTTTCGTGCTTAGATGCTTTCAGCACTTATCTTTTCCGCATTTAGCTACCGGGCAGTGCCATTGGCATGACAACCCGAACACCAGTGATGCGTCCACTCAGGGAGAACTCATCTCGGGGCAAGTTTCGTGCTTAGATGCTTTCAGCACTTATCTTTTCCGCATTTAGCTACCGGGCAGTGCCATTGGCATGACAACCCGAACACCAGTGATGCGTCCACTCCGGTCCTCTCGTACTAGGAGCAGCCCCCCTCAATTCTCCAGCGCCCACGGCAGATAGGGACCGAACTGTCTCACGACGTTCTAAACCCAGCTCGCGTACCACTTTAAATGGCGAACAGCCATACCCTTGGGACCTACTTCAGCCCCAGGATGTGATGAGCCGACATCGAGGTGCCAAACACCGCCGTCGATATGAACTCTTGGGCGGTATCAGCCTGTTATCCCCGGAGTACCTTTTATCCGTTGAGCGATGGCCCTTCCATTCAGAACCACCGGATCACTATGACCTGCTTTCGCACCTGCTCGAGCCGTCACTCTCGCAGTCAAGCTAGCTTATGCCATTGCACTAACCTCCTGATGTCCGACCAGGATTAGCTAACCTTCGTGCTCCTCCGTTACTCTTTGGGAGGAGACCGCCCCAGTCAAACTACCCACCAGACACTGTCCGCAACCCGGATCACGGGTCTACGTTAGAACACCAGCCATTAAAGGGTGGTATTTCAAGGTCGGCTCCACGCAGACTGGCGTCCACGCTTCAAAGCCTCCCACCTATCCTACACATCAAGGACCAGTGTTCAGTGTCAAGCTATAGTAAAGGTTCACGGGGTCTTTCCGTCTTGCCGCGGGTACACTGCATCTTCACAGCGAGTTCAATTTCACTGAGTCTCGGGTGGAGACAGCCTGGCCATCATTACGCCATTCGTGCAGGTCGGAACTTACCCGACAAGGAATTTCGCTACCTTAGGACCGTTATAGTTACGGCCGCCGTTTACCGGGGCTTCGATCAAGAGCTTCGCGTTGCCGCTAACCCCATCAATTAACCTTCCGGCACCGGGCAGGCGTCACACCGTATACGTCCACTTTCGTGTTTGCACAGTGCTGTGTTTTTAATAAACAGTTGCAGCCAGCTGGTATCTTCGACTGATTTCAGCTCCACCCGCAGGGGCTTCACCTACATATCAGCGTGCCTTCTCCCGAAGTTACGGCACCATTTTGCCTAGTTCCTTCACCCGAGTTCTCTCAAGCGCCTTGGTATTCTCTACCTGACCACCTGTGTCGGTTTGGGGTACGATTTGATGTTACCTGATGCTTAGAGGCTTTTCCTGGAAGCAGGGCATTTGTTACTTCAGCACCGTAGTGCCTCGTCATCACACCTCAGCGTTAATAAGGTACCGGATTTACCTGGAACCTCCGCCTACATGCTTAAACCGGGACAACCGTCGCCCGGCTAACATAGCCTTCTCCGTCCCCCCTTCGCAGTAACACCAAGTACAGGAATATTAACCTGTTTCCCATCGACTACGCCTTTCGGCCTCGCCTTAGGGGTCGACTCACCCTGCCCCGATTAACGTTGGACAGGAACCCTTGGTCTTCCGGCGAGCGGGCTTTTCACCCGCTTTATCGTTACTTATGTCAGCATTCGCACTTCTGATACCTCCAGCATGCCTCACAGCACACCTTCAACGGCTTACAGAACGCTCCCCTACCCAACAACACCTGAGTGTCGCTGCCGCAGCTTCGGTGCATGGTTTAGCCCCGTTACATCTTCCGCGCAGGCCGACTCGACCAGTGAGCTATTACGCTTTCTTTAAATGATGGCTGCTTCTAAGCCAACATCCTGGCTGTCTGTGCCTTCCCACATCGTTTCCCACTTAACCATGACTTTGGGACCTTAGCTGGCGGTCTGGGTTGTTTCCCTCTTCACGACGGACGTTAGCACCCGCCGTGTGTCTCCCGTGATAACATTCTTCGGTATTCGTAGTTTGCATCGGGTTGGTAAGCCGGGATGGCCCCCTAGCCGAAACAGTGCTCTACCCCCGAAGATGAGTTCACGAGGCGCTACCTAAATAGCTTTCGGGGAGAACCAGCTATCTCCCGGTTTGATTGGCCTTTCACCCCCAGCCACAAGTCATCCGCTAATTTTTCAACATTAGTCGGTTCGGTCCTCCAGTTAGTGTTACCCAACCTTCAACCTGCCCATGGCTAGATCACCGGGTTTCGGGTCTATACCCTGCAACTTAACGCCCAGTTAAGACTCGGTTTCCCTTCGGCTCCCCTATACGGTTAACCTTGCTACAGAATATAAGTCGCTGACCCATTATACAAAAGGTACGCAGTCACACCACGAAGGTGCTCCCACTGCTTGTACGTACACGGTTTCAGGTTCTATTTCACTCCCCTCGCCGGGGTTCTTTTCGCCTTTCCCTCACGGTACTGGTTCACTATCGGTCAGTCAGGAGTATTTAGCCTTGGAGGATGGTCCCCCCATATTCAGACAGGATACCACGTGTCCCGCCCTACTCTTCGAGTTCACAACCTGTGTGCTTTCGTGTACGGGACTGTCACCCTGTACCGTGCGACTTTCCAGACGCTTCCACTAACACACAAGCTGATTCAGACTCTGGGCTGCTCCCCGTTCGCTCGCCGCTACTGGGGGAATCTCGGTTGATTTCTTTTCCTCGGGGTACTTAGATGTTTCAGTTCCCCCGGTTCGCCTCGTTAACCTATGTATTCAGTTAACGATAGTGCAACGAATTGCACTGGGTTTCCCCATTCGGACATCGCCGGGTCAAAGGTTCATATCACCTCGCCGGCGCTTTTCGCAGATTAGCACGTCCTTCATCGCCTCTGACTGCCAGGGCATCCACCGTGTACGCTTAGTCGCTTAACCTCACAACCCGAAGATGTTTC
>NZ_AZUA01000010.1:0-140295 GCF_000568075.1 Enterobacter sp. DC1 | reverse complement strand
TTTGCCTGGCGGCTTTAGCGCGGTGGTCCCACCTGACCCCATGCCGAACTCAGAAGTGAAACGCCGTAGCGCCGATGGTAGTGTGGGGTCTCCCCATGTGAGAGTAGGGAACTGCCAGGCATCAAATAGAAGAACCCCGTACCGAAAGGTGCGGGGTTTTTTGCTTTTGTCTTTCCCCTTCCTTGAAACTTTCTCACCTTCCACTTGCAGACTCGACATTCATAACGTTTCTGGGTATCGTTAGCTATCTGGATGTCTAAACGTTTATACGTATGCTGTGAGGATATAAAGTTATGCCGATTCGGGTGCAGGACGAGCTACCAGCCGTCAATTTCTTGCGTGAAGAGAACGTCTTCGTGATGACGGCTTCGCGTGCGACAGGTCAGGAAATTCGCCCGCTGAAGGTGCTTATTCTCAATCTGATGCCAAAAAAGATCGAAACAGAAAACCAGTTCCTGCGTCTTCTGTCGAACTCCCCGCTGCAGGTCGATATTCAGCTGCTGCGAATCGATGCCCGTGAGTCACGTAACACGCCTTCTGAGCATCTGAACAACTTCTACTGTAACTTCGATGACATTCAGGGGGAAAACTTCGACGGACTGATCGTGACCGGCGCGCCGCTCGGTCTGGTTGAATTTAACGATGTTGCCTATTGGCCGCAGATCAAACAGGTGCTGGAGTGGGCAAAAGATCACGTCACGTCCACATTGTTTGTCTGTTGGGCGGTACAAGCCGCGCTGAATATTCTTTATGGCATCCCCAAGCAAACCCGCACTGAAAAGCTCTCCGGCGTATACGAACACCATATTCTTCACCCGCATGCGTTGCTGACGCGCGGTTTCGATGACTCCTTCCTGGCCCCGCATTCGCGCTACGCCGATTTCCCGGCCCAGCTGATTCGTGATTACACCGATCTGGAGATCCTGGCCGAAACGGAAGATGGAGATGCTTACCTGTTTGCCAGCAAGGATAAACGCATTGCTTTTGTGACCGGGCATCCTGAGTACGATCCGCATACCCTTGCGTCAGAGTATTTCCGTGATGTCGAAGCGGGTCTTAATCCGGATGTACCGTACAACTATTTCCCGAAAGACGACCCGCAAAACAAACCGAGAGCAACCTGGCGCAGTCACGGAAATTTGCTTTTTACCAACTGGCTCAACTATTACGTCTATCAGATAACGCCATACGATCTGCGTCACATGAATCCGACGCTGGAGTAATCTTCTGCACTAAACGATCCTAAAGCGTTTCAGCTATTCAAATCAGGCACCTTCGGGTGCCTTTTTTATTTCCGAAATATCACTCACCATTCGAACAAACTTTAATCTCAATAAAATCAAGCAATTAATCGCAATTAATAATTAAAATGGAAATTGTTTTTGATTTTAGAAAAAATATAGATAGTCTTAATTCTGCTGAGCGAAAACTACCCAACGATCTTTCGTTCGCATCGGGGGCGTGATTTTGGATCTTTGATGAGGAGCAGAGTAATGACTCAACAGGCAACGACGGTCGATGAACTGGCCTTTACCAAGCCGTACGGCGAGCAAGAACAGCAGGTTTTGACGGCGGAAGCGGTAGAGTTTCTGACTGAACTGGTGACCCGCTTTACGCCGCAGCGTAATAAGCTGCTGGCGGCACGCATTCATCAGCAGCAGGAAATTGACGATGGCAAGTTGCCTGGCTTCATTTCGGAAACCGCTTCCATTCGTCGCGGTGAGTGGAAAATCCGCGGCATCCCTGAAGATTTACAGGATCGACGCGTTGAGATCACCGGTCCGGTAGAGCGCAAAATGGTGATCAACGCCATGAATGCCAACGTTAAAGTCTTTATGGCCGATTTTGAAGACTCACTGGCGCCAGACTGGAACAAAGTTATCGACGGGCAGATCAACCTGCGCGACGCCGTGAACGGCACCATCAGCTTTACCAACGAAGCCGGCAAAATTTATCAGCTCAAACCGAACCCGGCGGTGCTGATCTGTCGCGTACGCGGCCTGCACCTGCCTGAAAAACATGTCACCTGGCGTGGGGAAGCCATTCCGGGCAGCCTGTTTGATTTCGCGCTCTATTTCTTCCACAACTACAAGAACCTGCTGGCAAAAGGCAGCGGCCCTTATTTTTATCTGCCAAAAACGCAGGCCTGGCAGGAAGCGGCCTGGTGGAGCGAGGTCTTCAGCTATGCGGAAGATCGTTTCAACCTGCCGCGCGGTACCATCAAGGCCACGCTGCTGATTGAAACGCTGCCTGCCGTGTTCCAGATGAATGAAATTCTGCACGCCCTGCGCGACCACATTGTCGGCCTGAACTGCGGACGCTGGGACTATATTTTCAGCTACATCAAAACCCTGAAAAACTATCCCGATCGCGTGCTGCCGGATCGCCAGGTCGTGACCATGGATAAACCGTTCCTGAGCGCCTACTCGCGTCTGCTGATCAAAACCTGCCACAAGCGCGGCGCCTTTGCGATGGGCGGCATGGCGGCATTTATCCCGAGCAAAGACGCAGAGCGCAACAATCAGGTGCTCAACAAGGTGAAAGCCGATAAAGAGCTTGAAGCCCGTAACGGTCACGACGGCACGTGGATTGCCCATCCAGGCCTGGCCGATACGGCGATGGAGGTCTTCAACCGCGTACTCGGCGACAACAAAAACCAGCTGTTTGTCACGCGCGAAGACGATGCCCCAACGGCTGAAGAACAGCTGCTGGCACCGTGCGCGGGCGAGCGTACGGAAGAGGGCATGCGTGCCAATATCCGCGTCGCGGTCCAGTACATCGAAGCGTGGATCTCCGGCAACGGCTGCGTACCTATCTACGGCCTGATGGAAGATGCCGCAACGGCGGAGATCTCACGTACCTCCATCTGGCAGTGGATCCACCATCAAAAAACGCTCAGCAACGGCAAGCCGGTGACCAAATCTCTGTTCCGCCAGATGCTGGCCGAAGAGATGCGGGTGATCCAGGACGAGCTGGGCGAACACCGCTTCAGCAGCGGACGTTTTGACGACGCTGCGCGCCTGATGGAGCAAATCACCACATCAGATGACTTAATCGACTTCCTGACCCTGCCGGGCTACCGCTTCCTGGCGTAACTCACCACATAACAATATGGAGCATCTGCACATGAAAACCCGTACCCAACAAATCGAAGAGTTGAAGAAAGAGTGGACACAGCCTCGCTGGGAAGGCATCCGCCGTCCTTACAGCGCGGAGGAAGTGGTGAAATTACGCGGCTCGGTCAATCCGGAATGCACGCTGGCACAGAACGGTGCGGCGAAAATGTGGAAGCTGCTGCACGGTGGCTCTAAAAAAGGCTATATCAACAGCCTCGGCGCGCTGACCGGCGGTCAGGCGCTGCAGCAGGCGAAGGCCGGTATTGAGGCGATTTACCTCTCCGGCTGGCAGGTCGCGGCGGATGCCAACCTGGCATCCAGCATGTACCCGGATCAGTCGCTCTATCCGGCTAACTCCGTGCCGTCGGTGGTGGATCGGATCAACAACACCTTCCGCCGTGCGGATCAGATCCAGTGGGCCGCCGGAATCGAACCTGGCGATCCGCGCTTTACTGACTACTTCCTGCCGATCGTCGCGGATGCGGAAGCAGGCTTCGGCGGCGTGCTAAACGCCTTCGAGCTGATGAAATCGATGATTGAGGCCGGTGCAGCGGCCGTTCACTTCGAAGACCAGCTGGCGTCAGTGAAGAAATGCGGACACATGGGCGGTAAAGTGCTCGTTCCGACTCAGGAAGCGATTCAGAAGCTGGTTGCCGCGCGTCTGGCTGCTGACGTGCTCGGCGTGCCGACGCTGGTCATTGCCCGTACCGATGCGGACGCGGCAGACCTGATCACCTCTGACTGTGACCCGTACGACAGCGAGTTCATCACCGGCGAGCGTACCAGCGAAGGCTTCTACCGCACCCATGCCGGCATTGAACAGGCGATCAGCCGCGGCCTGGCGTACGCGCCTTACGCGGACCTGGTCTGGTGTGAAACCTCCACGCCGGATCTGGCGCTGGCAAAACGCTTTGCCGACGCCATTCACGCGAAATACCCGGGCAAGCTGCTGGCTTACAACTGCTCGCCGTCCTTCAACTGGCAGAAAAAGCTGGATGACAAAACCATCGCCAGCTTCCAGCAGCAGCTGTCCGACATGGGCTACAAATACCAGTTCATTACCCTGGCAGGCATCCACAGCATGTGGTTCAACATGTTCGACCTGGCCCACGCCTACGCGCAGGGCGAGGGCATGAAGCACTACGTTGAGAAGGTGCAGCAGCCGGAGTTTGCCGCGGGCAAAGACGGCTACACCTTCGTGTCTCACCAGCAGGAGGTGGGAACCGGCTACTTTGATAATGTGACCACGATTATTCAGGGCGGCACCTCCTCCGTCACCGCCTTAACGGGTTCAACGGAAGAAGCACAGTTCTAATCTTTTCCCCCTCTCCCCTCTGGGGAGGGGGTTGGGTAAGGGGAATATATGTCGCGTGGCCTGGAATTGCTGATTGCCCAAACTATTTTGCAGGGCTTCGATGCCCAGTATGGTCGTTTTCTTGAAGTGACATCCGGCGCGCAGCAGCGCTTTGAACATGCAGACTGGCATGCGGTTCAGCAGGCCATGAAGCAGCGTATCCATCTCTACGATCACCACGTGGGTCTGGTGGTGGAGCAGCTGCGTTGTATTACCGACGGTAAAAGCCCGGACGCGGAATTTTTACTGCGCGTGAAAGAGCATTACACCCATTTGTTACCCGACTACCCGCGCTTCGAGATTGCGGAGAGCTTTTTCAACTCCGTCTATTGCCGGTTATTTGACCACCGCTCATTATCTCCTGAGCGGTTATTTATCTTCAGTTCCCAGCCCGAGCGACGCTTTCGCACCATTCCACGTCCGCTGGCGAAAGATTTCTTTCCCGATCGCGGATGGGAAAAGCTCCTGCACCGCGTGCTAACGGATTTACCGCTGCGCCTGCCCTGGGAGAATAAAACCCGTGATATCGGCTATATTCACACCCATCTCAACGAAACCTTCGGCGCGGAGGTGCTCAGCCACAGCCATTTGCAGGTTGCCAACGAGCTTTTCTACCGCAATAAAGCCGCCTGGCTGGTGGGCAAACTGGTTACGCCAACCGCCATTGTGCCGTTTCTGCTGCCCATTCACCGCACCGACGACGGGGAACTGTTTGTCGATACCTGCCTGACCACCAGCGCCGAGGCCAGCATCGTGTTTGGCTTCGCCCGCTCCTATTTCATGGTGTACGCCCCGCTGCCTGCCGCGCTGGTGGAGTGGCTACGCGAGATCCTGCCGGGCAAAACCACCGCCGAGCTGTATATGGCCATTGGCTGCCAGAAGCACGCCAAAACGGAAAGCTACCGGGAGTATCTGCGCTATGTCACCACGGCCGATGAGCAGTTTATCGAAGCGCCAGGCATTCGCGGTATGGTGATGCTGGTCTTTACGCTGCCGGGTTTCGACCGGGTCTTTAAGGTGATTAAAGACAGGTTTGCGCCGCAGAAAGAGATGACCGCCGCGCACGTTCGCGCCTGCTATCAGCTGGTCAAAGAGCACGATCGCGTCGGGCGCATGGCGGATACCCAGGAATTCGAAAACTTTGTGCTGGATAAACAGCAGATCGACCCGGCGCTCATGGCGCTGTTAATGCAGGAAGCGCCCGCAAAAATCACCGATCTGGGCGATAAAATCGTGATTAGCCATCTCTATATTGAGCGCCGCATGGTACCGCTGAATATCTGGCTTGAGCAGTCCGAAGGTCAGGCGCTGCGTGATGCCATTGAAGAGTACGGGAACGCGATTCGCCAGCTTGCCGCCGCCAATATTTTCCCGGGCGACATGCTGTTTAAGAACTTCGGCGTCACCCGTCACGGGCGGGTAGTGTTCTACGATTACGACGAAATTTGCTACATGACCGAAGTGAACTTCCGCGATATCCCACAGCCCCGCTACCCGGAAGATGAGCTCTCCGGTGAGCCGTGGTACAGCGTCTCGCCGGGCGATGTGTTTCCGGAGGAGTTTCGCCACTGGCTGTGCGCCGACCCGCGCATCGGGCCGCTATTCGAAGAAATGCATGAGGATCTGTTCCGCGCCAGCTACTGGCGCGGACTGCAAACGCGGATCAAAAATGGGCACGTCGAAGATGTGTACGCCTACCGTCGCAAGCAGCGGTTTTGCATTAGGTTTGCACCCTCACTTGCAGGATGAGGACATCATGTTTGCACCCTCACTTGCAGGATGAGGACAGTTTTCTCCCTCTCCCTGTGGGAGAGGGCCGGGGTGAGGGCATCAGGCCGCAGTGCAACCCCATCGCCCGGTGGCGCTGCGCTTACCGGGCCTACGGTCCGAATGTTCGCCGGAACCCAGCTTAACGAATCCCACCGTACGCCAGCGTCACCTCTTTCGCCGCCTTAATCACCAGCGCACCCAGTTCGGTCACGCGGTCATCTGTCATGCGCGAAATCGGCCCTGAGATCGAGATAGCCGCAAACGGCTCGCGGTGCTCGTCAAAAATACAGGCCGCGAGGCAGCGCAGGCCCAGGGCATGTTCTTCATCATCAAACGAATAGCCGCGCTTGCGGGTCAGGGCCAGATCTTCTTTCAGATGCACGGGCGACACCAGCGTGGCGTGGGTATAGGCGTGCAGCCCTTTACGGTGCAGCAGTCCCGTCACCTGCTCCTCGCTCAGCTGCGAGAGAAACGCTTTCCCCGCCCCGGACGCGTGCATCGGCAGCTTGCCGCCAATCGGTGCGGACATGCGCATCAGCTGCGTGCACTGCACCTGGTCGATGATAATCGCCTGGTGGTCGCTCTGGTCCAGCACCGCCAGGTTTACGGTCTCGCCGGACTCCTCCATCAGCTTGCGCAGAATCGGGTGCACAATCGCCAGCAGGTTGCGGCTCTGCAGGAAGCTACTGCCGACGATAAACGCGTGCGCGCCCACCGCCCAATGCCCCAGCTCGCCGACCTGGCGGACAAAGCCCAGCTGCTGCATGGTGGTCAGCAGGCGGTGCGTCGTGGAGTTCGGCAGGCCAGCTTGCTGGGCCAGCTCCGTCAGGGCCACGCTGCCGTGCGACTCGGCTATCCACTCCAGCAGCTTCAAACCGCGCGTGAGCGATTGAACCTGTCCGCCCTGTTGTGCGGCGGTGGTGGCAGCAGGCTTTCTGCCGCGTTTGGCGGGAACGGTCGCGACCATGACGATCTCCTTTTTCTGTATCGTGGAAATCATTTTCGTTTTATTTGGTGAATTTGCAACCGTTATCCTGACTGATCGGAGGAGTGATGGTGAACATGTCTCATGTTACCGCTGTGCGACTTTTCCACCCTGCGAGATTGTGCCAGTATGGAACGCAGCCTTTTGGCCTTGTTGAGCGTCGTCGGGAGCAAGTGTGAGCAGCAAAGTAGAGCAACTGCGTGCGCAGTTAAATGAACGAATTCTGGTGCTGGACGGCGGCATGGGCACCATGATCCAGGGGTATCGTCTGAGTGAAGACGATTTCCGCGGCGAACGCTTTGCCGACTGGCCCTGCGACCTGAAAGGGAACAACGACCTGCTGGTGCTCAGCAAGCCGTCCGTTATTAAGGATATCCACAACGCCTACTTCGAAGCGGGTGCGGATATCGTTGAAACCAACACCTTCAACTCGACAACCATCGCCATGGCGGATTACCAGATGGAATCCCTGTCGGCGGAAATCAACCTGGAAGCCGCGAAGCTGGCGCGCGCCTGCGCCGACGAGTGGACGGCCCGCACGCCGGACAAGCCGCGCTACGTTGCCGGGGTGCTTGGCCCGACGAACCGCACCGCGTCGATTTCACCGGACGTCAACGACCCGGCGTTTCGTAATATCACCTTCGATCAGCTGGTTGCGGCCTACCGTGAATCGACCAAAGCGCTGGTGGAAGGCGGTTCCGATCTGATCCTGATAGAAACCGTATTCGACACCCTTAACGCCAAAGCCGCGATTTACGCGGTGAAAGAGGAGTTTGAGGCGCTGGGCGTTGACCTGCCGATCATGATTTCCGGCACCATCACCGATGCCTCAGGCCGTACCCTGTCCGGCCAGACAACCGAAGCGTTTTATAACTCCTTGCGCCACGCCGAAGCGCTCTCCTTTGGCCTGAACTGCGCGCTGGGGCCGGATGAACTGCGCCAGTACGTACAGGAGCTTTCCCGAATCGCGGAATGCTACGTCACCGCCCACCCGAACGCCGGTCTGCCGAACGCGTTCGGTGAATACGATCTTGATGCCGACACCATGGCGGCGCAAATCCGCGAGTGGGCCGAGTCTGGCTTCCTGAACATCGTCGGCGGCTGCTGCGGCACCACGCCGGAGCACATCGCGGCCATGAGCAACGCCGTGGCCGGGCTGCCGCCGCGCAAGCTGCCCGAGCTTCCGGTTGCCTGTCGTCTGTCCGGCCTGGAGCCGTTGACCATCGGCGACGACAGCCTGTTTGTGAACGTGGGTGAGCGTACTAACGTCACCGGTTCCGCAAAGTTCAAGCGCCTGATTAAAGAAGAGAAGTACAGCGAAGCGCTGGACGTTGCCCGTCAGCAGGTGGAAAGCGGCGCGCAGATTATTGATATCAACATGGACGAGGGGATGCTCGACGCCGAAGCGGCGATGGTGCGTTTCCTCAACCTGATTGCCGGTGAGCCGGACATTGCCCGCGTGCCGATCATGATTGACTCCTCCAAGTGGGAGGTCATCGAAAAAGGGCTGAAGTGCATCCAGGGTAAAGGCATCGTCAACTCTATTTCGATGAAAGAAGGCGTTGATATCTTTATCCACCACGCGAAGATGGTCCGCCGCTACGGTGCCGCCGTGGTGGTGATGGCCTTCGACGAAGTGGGCCAGGCCGATACCCGCGAGCGCAAAATCGAGATTTGCCGCCGCGCGTACAAGATTTTGACCGAAGAGGTGGGCTTCCCGCCGGAAGACATCATCTTCGATCCGAACATTTTCGCCGTCGCGACCGGTATTGAAGAGCACAACAACTATGCCCAGGACTTTATCGGCGCATGTGAAGACATCAAGCGCGAGCTGCCGCATGCGCTGATCTCCGGCGGCGTATCGAACGTGTCGTTCTCGTTCCGCGGCAACGACCCGGTGCGCGAAGCAATCCACGCCGTGTTCCTCTACTACGCCATCCGCAACGGCATGGACATGGGGATCGTTAACGCCGGCCAGCTGGCGATTTACGACGACCTTCCTGCCGAGCTGCGCGACGCCGTCGAGGACGTGATCCTTAACCGCCGCGACGACGCTACCGAGCGCATGCTGGACCTGGCGGAGAAATACCGGGGCAGCAAATCGGATGAGGCGGCAAACGTTCAGCAGGCCGAGTGGCGTTCCTGGGACGTGAAAAAGCGTCTGGAATACTCGCTGGTCAAAGGCATCACCGAATTTATCGAGCTCGATACCGAAGAGGCGCGCCAGCAGGCAGCCCGCCCGATTGAGGTGATCGAAGGCCCGCTGATGGACGGCATGAACGTGGTCGGCGATCTGTTCGGTGAGGGCAAAATGTTCCTGCCGCAGGTGGTGAAATCCGCCCGCGTGATGAAGCAGGCGGTGGCCTATCTGGAGCCCTACATCGAAGCCAGCAAAGAGAAAGGTTCCAGCAACGGCAAGATGGTTATCGCCACCGTGAAGGGCGACGTGCACGACATCGGCAAGAATATCGTCGGCGTAGTGCTGCAGTGTAATAACTACGAGATTATCGACCTCGGCGTGATGGTCCCGGCGGACAAAATCCTCAAGACCGCGCGCGAAGTGAACGCCGACCTGATTGGCCTCTCCGGCCTGATTACGCCGTCGCTCGACGAAATGGTCAACGTGGCAAAAGAGATGGAGCGACAGGGCTTCACCATTCCGTTATTGATTGGCGGGGCGACCACCTCGAAAGCGCACACGGCGGTGAAAATCGAGCAGAACTACAGCGGCCCGACGGTCTACGTGCAGAACGCCTCGCGCACCGTGGGCGTGGTCTCCGCGCTGCTCTCCGACACCCAGCGCGACGATTTTGTGGCGCGCACCCGCAAAGAGTACGAAACCGTTCGCATCCAGCACGGCCGTAAGAAGCCGCGCACCCCGCCTGTTTCGCTTCAGGCGGCACGCGACAACGATCTGGCCTTCGACTGGTCCAGCTACACGCCGCCGGTGGCACACCGTCTGGGCGTGCAGGACGTGACGGCCAGCATCGAGACCCTGCGCAACTACATCGACTGGACGCCGTTCTTTATGACCTGGTCGCTGGCGGGCAAATATCCGCGCATCCTGGAAGATGAGGTGGTCGGCGAGGAGGCGAAGCGCCTGTTTAAAGATGCCAACGACATGCTCGACACGCTGAGCGCAGAGAAAACCCTCAACCCGCGCGGCGTGGTGGGCCTGTTCCCGGCGAACCGCGTGGGTGATGACATCGAAATCTACCGCGATGAAACCCGCACCCACGTGCTGGCGGTCAGCCGCCATCTGCGCCAGCAAACGGAGAAAGTGGGCTTTGCCAACTACTGCCTGGCCGATTTCGTCGCGCCGAAGCTGAGTGGTAAAGCCGACTATATCGGCGCCTTTGCGGTAACCGGCGGTCTCGAAGAAGACGCGCTGGCGGACGCGTTCGAAGCGCAGCACGATGATTACAATAAAATCATGGTGAAAGCGATTGCCGACCGTCTGGCGGAAGCCTTCGCCGAGTACCTGCACGAGCGCGTGCGTAAGGTGCACTGGGGCTACGCGGCGAATGAAAACCTCAGCAACGAGGAGCTGATCCGCGAAAACTACCAGGGGATTCGCCCGGCGCCGGGCTATCCAGCCTGTCCGGAGCACACCGAAAAAGGCACCATCTGGAAGCTGCTGGATGTGGAAGCCCATACCGGCATGAAGCTCACCGAGTCGTTCGCCATGTGGCCAGGCGCGTCAGTTTCCGGCTGGTACTTCAGCCATCCGGACAGCAAGTACTTTGCCGTGGCGCAGCTGCAGCGGGATCAGATTGAAGATTACGCCCTGCGCAAAGGGATGAGCGTGTCTGAAGTGGAGCGCTGGCTGGCGCCAAATCTCGGCTACGACGCCGACTAAAATCACTTTTCCTTACAACAAACAGGGCGCTCACTGGGCGCCCTGTCTCTTTCTTACGTTTAAACCCTTATACTGGAAGAAGGTTCTTATCTTTTGCCCGGTGGCGATGCGCTTACCGGACCTGCGCGTAGGTCGGATAAGGCGTAGCCGCCATCCGGCAAGACAATGCGCAACAAACCTCAGGAAAACACATAACGATAAGGAGGAAAAACTTCCGTGCTGACGTTGTTACACCTGCTCTCTGCAGTCGCACTGCTCGTATGGGGCACCCATATCGTCCGTACCGGCGTGATGCGCGTATTTGGCGCGCGCTTACGTACCGTTCTCAGCAGCAGCGTTGAGAAGAAGCCGCTCGCCTTCTGCGCGGGCATTGGCGTAACGGCACTGGTTCAGAGCAGTAACGCCACGACCCTGCTTGTC
Organism: Enterobacter sp. DC1; assembly: GCF_000568075.1. Lineage (NCBI taxonomy): Bacteria > Pseudomonadati > Pseudomonadota > Gammaproteobacteria > Enterobacterales > Enterobacteriaceae > Enterobacter > Enterobacter sp. DC1. The sequence continues at coordinate 128,791 of NZ_AZUA01000010.1, read as the reverse complement.
ACCTCCTTTGTGGCGCAGGATCTGGTGGCGCTGGCCCCGGCGCTGGTGATTGTGCTGGGTGCGGATGTAGGTACTGCGCTAATGGCGCGTATCCTGACCTTCGATCTCTCCTGGCTGTCGCCGCTGCTGATTTTTATCGGCGTCATCTTCTTCCTCGGCCGCAAGCAGACGCGCGCCGGGCAGCTCGGGCGCGTAGGGATTGGCCTGGGGCTGATCCTGCTGGCGCTGGAGCTGATCGTGCAGGCGGTCACGCCTATCACCGAGGCCAACGGCGTTCAGGTCATCTTCGCCTCCCTGACAGGGGACATCATGCTGGATGCTCTGATTGGCGCGGTGTTTGCCATCGTCAGCTACTCCAGCCTGGCGGCGGTTCTTCTGACGGCGACCTTAACCGCCACAGGGGCGATCTCCTTCCCGGTGGCGCTGTGTCTGGTGATCGGGGCCAACCTCGGCTCCGGCCTGCTGGCGATGCTCAATAACAGCGCGGCCAACGCCGCCGCCCGCCGCGTGGCCCTCGGCAGCCTGCTGTTTAAGCTGGTGGGCAGCCTGATTATTCTTCCGTTCGTTCACCCGCTGGCGAACCTGATGGACAACCTACCGCTGCCGAAGGCGGAGCTGGTGATCTACTTCCACGTCTTCTACAATCTGGTGCGCTGCCTGGCGATGGTGCCGTTCGCTGCGCCGATGGCCCGCTTCTGCGAACGCCTCATTCAGGACGAACCGGAGCTGGATGCGCGCCTGAAGCCGAAGCACCTGGATACCTCCGCGCTGGATACCCCAGCGCTGGCGCTGGCGAATGCCGCGCGCGAGACGCTGCGCATGGGCGACGCGATGGAAACCATGCTCGAAGGCCTGCAAAAGGTGATGCACGGCGAGCCGCGTGAAGAGAAAGAACTGCGCAGACTGGCGGACGATATCAACGTGCTCTATACCGCCATCAAGCTTTACCTGGCGCGTATGCCCCAGGACGAGCTGGCGGAAGAGGAGTCCCGCCGCTGGGCGGAAATCATCGAGATGTCGCTCAACCTTGAGCAGGCCTCGGATATCGTGGAGCGTATGGGCAGCGAGATCGCCGACAAATCCCTTGCCGCGCGTCGTGCATTTTCAGGTGAAGGCCTGAAGGAGCTGGAAGCGCTGCACGAACAGCTGGTCAGCAACCTCAAGCTGGCGATGCTGGTCTTCTTCTCCAGCGACGTGCCGAGCGCGCGCCGCCTGCGTCGCAACAAGCATCGTTTCCGTATTCTGAACCGCCGCTACTCGCATGCCCACGTTGAGCGTCTGCACCAGCAGAACGTGCAGAGCATCGAGACCAGCTCCCTGCATCTGGGGCTGCTGGGGGATATGAAGCGTCTCAACTCGTTGTTCTGCGCGGTGGCGTACAGCGTGATGGAACAGCCGGATGAAGATGACGAGCGGGATGAGTATTAATCTCTGAAAGCGCCTCGCAAAACCGTTTTGCGGGGCGTGACACCTTATAAAGCGCCATTTACTCTTCAGACCTTACATTTTGAAGGGAATAGAAAATGCTCGTTTATTACGCTACACTTCGCCAATTCATGCGCATTCCGATGGGGGTTCTCATGCGCGCTACTCATGGCATCAAAAAATCAGTCAATGTGTCGTTAGCACCAGAAATCCTTGAAGAGGCGCGTCGGCTTAAACTTAATCTCTCTGCTGTACTCACGGCAGCGCTGCAGGAGCAGTTTCGAGCGCATCAGCGCGCAGAGTGGTTAGCAGAAAATAAAGCTTCTATCGAGGCCATTAACCAGTGGGTTGATGAAAACGGCTCCTTTAGTGATTCTCAGAGATCGTTCTGATGGAGCAATATTTTGCTTATGAGAATGAGGGTAAGGGGAAAACTGCCTATCCCTGGCTAATCAATATGCAGCATCCCGTGGCCAATGTGATGAAGCATGTCCTGGTCGCACCCGCAGTTGAGCTTAGCAACCTGGGAGGCATTCAGCCGCCTGCGAAAGTGTGCCCTGTTGTTGAGATAGCGGGTAAGCCCTGCGTGGTCATGATGCACATGATGGCTGGCATATCGCCAAAAGAGTTAGGCGAGCGTGTTGCCGATCTTACGCAAAACCGGGCTTCATTGCGGGATGCACTCGATTTTTTGATCAACGGCTACTAACACTTTTTTGTCAGCCGCAAGGTAAGGTATATTTCGCCCTTCACAGGAGAAACTATGCTGCCAACTCAATCAACCCGATTAAACAAATACATTAGCGAGAGCGGGATCTGCTCACGTCGCGAGGCTGACCGTTACATTGAACAGGGTAACGTGTTTCTTAACGGCAAACGCGCCACCATCGGAGACCAGGTGGTCCCTGGCGATGTGGTTAAAGTGAATGGTCAGGTCATCGAACCGCGTGATGCTGAAGACCTGGTGTTTATCGCGTTGAACAAACCGGTTGGGATTGTCAGCACCACGGAAGACGGTGAGCGGGACAACATCGTTGATTTCGTGAACCACAGCAGCCGTATCTTCCCGATTGGCCGTCTGGATAAAGACTCTCAGGGGCTGATTTTCCTCACCAACCACGGCGATCTGGTCAACAAAATTCTGCGTGCCGGTAATGACCACGAGAAAGAGTATGTCGTTACGGTGAACAAGCCGGTCACGGACGAATTTATTCGCGGCATGGGTGCCGGTGTGCCGATCCTCGGTACCGTCACGAAAAAGTGTAAGGTGAAGAAAGAAGCGCCGTTCGCGTTCCGTATTACGCTGGTGCAGGGCCTGAACCGCCAGATCCGCCGTATGTGCGAGCACTTCGGTTATGAAGTGACGAAGCTGGAACGCACGCGCATCATGAACGTCAGCCTGTCCGGTATCCCGCTGGGCGAGTGGCGCGACTTAACGGATGACGAGCTGATTGAGCTGTTCAAGCTTATCGAGAACTCCTCGTCCGAAGCGAAGCCGAAGGCCAAAGCAAAACCGAAAACCCAGGCGATTAAGCGCCCGGTGGTGAAGGCGCCGCAGGCGGAAGAGAAAGGGCGAGGCAAGCCGGGCAACGGAAAGCGCTTTACCCAGCCGGGGCGTAAAAAGAAAGGGCGCTGATTAGCGCCTTCCACGGGTTGATGTGGTGGCGGACCAGGAGAAGGTCGCCTCTGCATCCGGTTTATAAGCCTGCTCTTTTTTCAGCTTGCGGGCTTTTTTCGCCGCAGCCTCACGCTGCGCCATCAGCTTATCGATGTACTCTTTTTTCACCTGATTGGTTTCGGCGTTCGTCAGCGTGCGGCCATGTGCGATACGGGCGCGGTCGAGAAGCGTTTTCAATTCGCGCTGCTCGGCTTCCGTCATGTCTTTCTGGGTCAAACGTGGTGTAGCCATTGCTGAAGCCTCCTGATAGAGAGGCTTCAGTGTAAAGCAAGCCGCGTAAATTAACCCTGCTTCACCGCATCTTTTTTCGTTTGTTCATCAATCGGTTTGCCGGACCAGTAGCCCGCCAGAAGCGAGCCGGAGAGGTTATGCCAGACAGAGAACAGTGCGCCAGGCAGGGCCGCCAGCGGGGAGAAGTAAATTTTACCGAGCGCCGCCGCCAGGCCGGAGTTCTGCATGCCTACCTCGATTGCCAGCGTGCGGCAGGTAGATTCGTCAAAACCGAACAGCTTCCCGCCCCAGTAGCCGCCCAGCAGGCCAATCGTGTTATGCAGCACCACCGCGATGATGACCACAAAGCCCACGGAGGCGATGTGCGATGCTGAGCCTGCCACCACGGCGCTGATGATCGCCAGAATGCAGACCATCGAAAACGCAGGCAGGTACGGCTCAACGGCCTTCACCACGCGCGGGAAAAGATGGTGAATGACCAGCCCCAGCGCAATCGGGATCACCACAATCTGCAGAATGCTGAGCAGCATGCCCGTCACGTCCACCTGAATATGCGCGTCCACGTACAGGCGGGTTAACAGCGGCGTGGCAACGACGCCCACCAGCGTAGAAACGGAGGAGATGGTGACGGAGAGCGCCACGTCGCCTTTCGCCAGGTAGATCATGACGTTGGACGCCGTGCCGCTGGCCACGCTGCCCACCAGCACCATCCCGGCGGAGAGATCGGGCGGCATCTTAAAGGCCATCGCCAGCAGCCACGCCGCAAGCGGCATCACCAGGTAGTGCAGGAAGATCCCTGCTGCGACGGGCGCAGGGCGAGACAGCACACGTTTGAAGTCGTCGATTTTCAGATGCACGCCCATACCGAACATGATCAGCATCAGCAGCGTGGCGACCCACGGACCAATGCCCGTGAACGTGGCGGGGGTGTAATACGCGAGTACGGAGAGCAGCAGCGCCCATAACGGGAACAGCCGTGTGATGGCGGTTAACATAGTGAATTCCTTGCAGTATTGTCGTGTTGTTTAGTTATGAAAAAGCCGGGTCTGTGCCCGGCTTATAGGTATTGTTTATCGAGCTAACGAATTTTATTCAAACAAATTCTGATGAAGTTTCTGCACCACCTGCTCGGCCTGATCGGCAGGCACCAGGAAGCAGAGGTTGTAGCTGGATGCGCCGTAGCAGATCATGCGGATGCTGAACGGGTCGAGTACGCCGAACACTTCTTTACCCACGCCGCAGGCGCGCGACAGCTTGTTACCAATGATGGCAACCAGCGCCAGATCTTCTTCCACTTCCACGCGGCACAGCTCAGACAGCTCAATCAGCAGCGACTGCGTCAGCAGCGTGTCGCCGGTGGAGGTCGAGCCGGTGGTGTCCAGCGTCAGCGCAATGCTCACTTCAGAGGTGGTGATCAGATCCACCGAGATATTGTGGCGCGCCAGAATGCCAAACACTTCCGCCAGGAATCCGCGGGAATGCAGCATATTGTGGCTGTGGAGCGTCACCAGCGTCTGGCGACGACGCAGGGCCAGGGCGCGGAACAGCGGTGGGTTTTCCGTTTTCTTGCAAACCAGCGTCCCACCCGCTTTCGGATCTTTACTGGAGCCGACGAAGACGGGAATATCGCTACGTACGGCCGGCAGCAGCGTTGCCGGGTGCAGCACTTTCGCGCCGAAGGTGGCCATTTCCGCCGCTTCTTCAAAGGCGATCACATCAATACGTTTAGCCGCAGAAACGACGCGCGGGTCGGTAGTGTAAATGCCTGGAACGTCAGTCCAGATATCCACGCGCGTTGCATGCAGGGCTTCGCCAAGCAGCGCGGCGGTGTAATCGCTGCCGCCGCGGCCAAGCGTGGTGGTGCGGCCTTTCGCTTCACTGCCGATAAATCCCTGGGTGATCACGATACCGTCTGCCAGGCGTGGTGCCAGCTGCTGATTGGTCAGCTCCGCCAGCGCCTCAACGTCCGGCTCGGCGCGGCCAAAGCGATCGCTGGTACGCATCACTTTACGCACGTCAAACCACTGCGCCTGAACGTTACGCTCGCGCATGATTTCAACAAACAGCAGGGTGGACATCAGCTCGCCGTGGCTGACCAGCTCGTCGGTCAGGGCGGTGGAGGTGGCCAGAGAGGCCGCTTCTGCCAGGGTGGTGATATTTTCCAGCAGACGTTCCACTTCCTCGCGGATGACGTTCGGGTTCTGCAGACGCTCAAGAATGTCGAACTGAATTTTGCGCAGTGCATCCAGCTTCACGAAACGTTCTGTCGCTTCCAGTCCTTCAGACAGAGAAACCAGCAGGTTCGTCACGCCGGCGGATGCTGAGAGCACCACCAGGCGGGTATTCGGATCGGCCAGCACCACATCGGCGCTGCGGTTCATGGCATCGTAATCGGCCACACTGGTGCCGCCAAATTTGGCGACCACAAAACTCGTCATAACAACCTCGTGTCAGGGAATGAATAAGCGACCTTGGCACAAGAGTGAAACGAAAACAGGTGCAGGCGCAAAATACGGCCCTATAAATAAAATGCGGGGGAGGTCCTGTCAATGCTGGGATTATGCGGATTTTTTATGGGGGGGTACCCCTGAGAAACAGGACTTATAACAGGGCCATATTTTATGCTCCATTTTAGCCTGTTTTGGGCGACATTTCGCCGCCCCGGGAGGGCACTTCAGCAGCTATACTTTTCGGGTCTTTTCACCTGTGTTTGATGCAGGCCAGGGCAATGGCATAAAAACCATCACAATTTTTATTTGCAGGCGCTACAATCGACCGCAGTCACAATTCTCAAATCAGAAGAGTATTGCTAATGAAAAACATCAACCCAACGCAGACCGCTGCCTGGCAGGCACTCCAGAAACATTTTGATGAAATGAAAGACGTCACCATCGCGGATCTGTTCGCGAAAGATGCCGATCGTTTCTCTAAATTCTCCGCGACCTTCGACGACCTGATGCTGGTGGATTTCTCCAAAAACCGCATTACCGAAGAGACGCTGGCAAAACTGCAGGATCTGGCGAAAGAGACTGAGCTGGCCGACGCCATTAAATCCATGTTCTCCGGTGAGAAAATTAACCGCACCGAAGACCGTGCCGTGCTTCACGTGGCCCTGCGTAACCGTAGCAATACGCCAATCATCGTTGACGGCAAAGACGTCATGCCGGAAGTGAACGCGGTGCTGGAAAAGATGAAAGCCTTCTCCGAAGCGATCATCTCCGGTAGCTGGAAAGGCTACACCGGCAAAGCGATCACCGACGTGGTGAACATCGGTATCGGCGGTTCTGACCTCGGTCCGTTCATGGTGACCGAAGCGCTGCGCCCGTATAAAAACCACCTCAATATGCACTTTGTGTCTAACGTCGATGGTACCCACATCGCCGAAGTGCTGAAGAACGTGAACCCGGAAACCACCCTGTTCCTGGTTGCGTCCAAAACCTTCACCACTCAGGAAACCATGACCAACGCCCACAGCGCGCGCGACTGGTTCCTGAAAACCGCAGGCGACAACAAGCACGTGGCGAAACACTTCGCGGCGCTGTCTACCAACGGTAAAGCGGTCAGCGAGTTCGGCATTGATACCGCGAACATGTTCGAGTTCTGGGACTGGGTCGGCGGCCGCTACTCCCTGTGGTCCGCGATCGGTCTGTCCATCATCCTGTCCGTGGGCTTCGACAACTTCGTTGAGCTGCTCTCCGGCGCGCACGCGATGGATAAACACTTCTCCACGACCGCACCAGAGAAAAACCTGCCGGTGCTGCTGGCGCTGATCGGTATCTGGTACAACAACTTCTTCGGCGCTGAAACCGAAGCGATCCTGCCGTACGACCAGTATATGCACCGCTTTGCGGCCTACTTCCAGCAGGGCAACATGGAATCCAACGGTAAATACGTTGACCGTAACGGCAACGCGGTGGATTACCAGACTGGCCCAATCATCTGGGGCGAGCCGGGCACCAACGGTCAGCATGCCTTCTACCAGTTGATCCACCAGGGCACCAAAATGGTACCGTGCGATTTCATCGCCCCGGCTATCACCCATAACCCGCTGTCCGACCACCATCCGAAGCTGCTGTCGAACTTCTTTGCGCAGACCGAAGCGCTGGCGTTCGGTAAATCTCGCGAAGTGGTTGAACAAGAATACCGTGACCAGGGTAAAGATCCGGCAACCCTGGACCACGTTGTGCCGTTCAAAGTGTTCGAAGGCAACCGCCCAACCAACTCCATCCTGCTGCGCGAAATCACGCCGTTCAGCCTGGGCGCGCTGATTGCCCTGTACGAGCACAAGATCTTCACGCAGGGCGCCATCCTGAACATCTTCACCTTTGACCAGTGGGGCGTTGAGCTGGGCAAACAGCTGGCAAACCGTATTCTGCCAGAGCTGGGTGACGATAAAGCCATCGACAGCCACGACAGCTCGACAAACGGTTTGATCAACCGTTATAAAGCGTGGCGCGCGTAATTAAAACGTCATGAAAATGTGCCGGCTTAATGCCGGCATTTTTTTATCGGATAATTCCTGATGTCTGTTAGTTAACTCAAATTCTGGATCTGAGTTTAATCCGAAAAAGGCGCTTAACCCGTTAATTGCTGCGGTTAATTTTAAGAAAATACGCAGTAGTTCATTAATGTGTCTATATTATAACTTATTGATTTTTATCTATTATATATTTCTGCTATTTGTCTTTCATTTCCATTTTAACCATTAGTCCGAAAACTCCATCCCTATTTCCCCTTACGGCAAACCCACGGCACTAGTTGTGTATACTCGATTCCGCCTGAAATTCTTTTCGGGCAAATCTCCATTCATTCATTGAAGGGAAATTGTTATGAAGAAAGTACTGTATGGCATTTTTGCCATATCTGCGCTTGCGGCGACATCTGTCTATGCAGCTCCGGTTCAGGTCGGGGAAGCGGCAGGTTCGGCTGCGACGTCTGCGTCTGCGGGAAGTTCTACCGCAGCCAGCGCCAGCACCGTAAGTTCAGCCGTGGGTGTCGCGCTGGCGGCAACCGGTGGCGGTGATGGCTCCAATACCGGAACCACGACCACCACGACAACCAGCACCCAGTAATAGCGGGTGTTTTAATCATAACCACACTTCGGTGTGGTTATTTCGCCCCTTCGGAGAAGAGTCGTGAAGCGACCTGCAATCATTCTGATTTGCCTGCTGCTGCAGGCGTGCTCGGCCACCACTAAAGGGCTGGGAAACTCACTGTGGGAAAGCATGTTCGGTACACCGGGCGTGCATCTGACCGATGACGAACTTCAAAACATGCCCTATGCCAGTCAGTACATGCAGCTTAACGATGGCCCGCAGCTGTTTGTGGTGCTCGCTTTCGATGAAAACGGGCAGCAGAAATGGGTGACGCAGGATCAGGCCACCATCGTCACGCAGCATGGCCGTATCGTGAAAACCCTGTTGGGCGGCGACAACCTGCTGGAAGTGAATAACATCGCTGCCGATCCGCTGATCGAGCCGAACCAGATCGCCGACGGCGCAAGCTGGACGCGCACGATGGGCTGGACCGAACATAAGCAGGTGCGTTACGCCACGGCACGCTCTACCTTCCGCTGGGACGGCACGGACAGCGTGAAAGTCGGCAGCGACGAAACCCGTGTCCGCGTGCTGGATGAAGAAGTCACTACCGACCAGGCCACCTGGCACAACCGCTTCTGGATCGACGAGGAAGGGCAGATCCGCCAGTCCCTGCAGTATCTCGGTGCCGGATTCTTCCCGGTGAAAACCACCCTGATCAAGGCGGCGAAATCATGAAAACGCTCATCCACGTTGCGCTTCTCGCCAGTTTTGCCGCGCCGCTGGCATGGTCCGCAGGGACGGTAAATGTCTACACGCCGGACAGTGAAAAACCCAAAACCTTAACCCACGCTGAGCGTCTGCTCGATCTCGTCGGACAGCCAAGGCTCGCCAACAGCTGGTGGCCGGGGGCAGTGATCGCTGAACGGCAGAAGACCGCTGAAGCGGAACAACAGCACAAGGCGCTCCTTGCCAGGCTGACGGGGTTAGCGGAGCAGGAGGATGGCGACGACGCGGCGGCGATTAACAGCGTTCGCCAGCAGCTGCAGGCGCTGAAGGTGGCGGGCCGTCAGAACGTGAACCTTGATCCCGACGAAGTGCGCGTCACGGAAAAGGGCAACCCCACGCTTGAAGGGGAGTATACGCTCTGGCTGCCGGAGAAGCCGACGACGGTGACCGTAATGGGGCTTATCAGCAGCCCGGGTAAAAAACCCTTTACGCCCGGTCGTGACGTGGCGAGCTACCTCGACGAGCAGAGCCTGCTGAGCGGTGCCGATAACAGCTACGCCTGGGTGGTTTACCCTGACGGGCACACGCAGAAAGCCCCCGTCGCTTACTGGAATAAACGGCATATCGAACCTATGCCGGGCAGCATCATTTTTGTCGGTTTTGCCGACCATTTCTGGACGAAGGCATATGACGGGCTTAATGCCGATATCCTTCACTCCCTGATTCAGCGGATACCGGAATAATGAAAAAAACCTATCTCTACAGCATGCTGGCGCTCTGCGTGAGTGCGGCCTGCCATGCAGAAACGTATCCGGCACCCATTGGCCCGTCTCAGTCAGACTTCGGCGGCGTCGGTTTACTGCAAACGCCCACCGCGCGTATGGCGCGCGAAGGGGAAATTAGCCTTAACTACCGTGATAACGACCAGTATCGCTACTACTCGGCGTCGGTGCAGCTTTTCCCGTGGCTTGAAACCACGCTGCGCTATACCGACGTGCGTACGAAACAATACAGCAGCGTTGAGGCGTTCTCCGGCGATCAGACCTACAAAGATAAAGCCTTCGACGTCAAGCTGCGCCTTTGGGAAGAGAGTTACTGGATGCCGCAGGTGTCCGTGGGTGCCAAAGATATCGGTGGTACCGGTCTGTTTGATGCGGAATACATCGTGGCCAGCAAAGCCTGGGGTCCGTTCGACTTCTCGCTCGGCCTGGGATGGGGATATCTGGGCACCAGCGGTAACGTGAAAAACCCGTTCTGTTCCTACAGCGATAAATACTGCTACCGCGATAACAGCTACAAAAAAGCCGGTTCCATCAACGGTGACCAGATGTTCCACGGCCCGGCATCGCTGTTTGGCGGCGTAGAGTATCAAACGCCCTGGCAGCCATTACGCCTGAAGCTGGAGTATGAAGGGAATGACTACTCGCACGACTTCGCCGGGAAGATTGAGCAGAAGAGCAAGTTTAACGTCGGCGCCATTTATCGCGTCACCGACTGGGCCGACGTTAACCTCAGCTACGAGCGCGGCAATACGGTGATGTTTGGCTTCACGCTGCGCACCAACTTTAACGACATGCGGCCGCACTACAATGATAACGCGCGCCCTGCATACCAGCCGGAGCCGCAGGATGCGATTCTGCAGCACTCCGTGGTGGCAAACCAGCTGACGCTGCTGAAATACAATGCCGGTCTGGCGGATCCGAAGATTCAGACCAAGGGCGATACGCTTTACGTCACCGGCGAGCAGGTGAAATACCGCGACTCACGGGAAGGGATCGAACGCGCCAACCGGATCGTTATGAACGATCTGCCGGAGGGGATCCGCACGATCCGCGTGACGGAGAACCGTCTCAACCTGCCGCAGGTCACAACCGAAACGGACGTTGCCAGCCTCAAGCGCCATCTGGAAGGCGAGCCGCTCGGGCATGAAACCGAGCTGGTGCAAAAACGCATTGAGCCCGTGGTGCCAGACACCACCGAGCAGGGCTGGTATATCGATAAATCGCGCTTCGATTTCCATATCGATCCGGTGCTGAACCAGTCCGTCGGCGGGCCTGAAAACTTCTACATGTATCAGCTGGGCGTGATGGCGACAGCGGATCTGTGGGTCACCGACCACCTGCTGACCACCGGCAGCCTGTTCGGCAACATCGCCAACAACTACGACAAGTTCAACTACACCAACCCGCCAAAAGACTCGACGCTGCCGCGCGTGCGTACCCGCGTGCGTGAGTACGTGCAGAACGATGCCTACGTGAATAACCTGCAGGCCAACTACTTCCAGTACTTCGGCAACGGCTTCTATGGCCAGGTGTACGGCGGGTATCTGGAAACCATGTACGGCGGTGCGGGGGCGGAAGTGCTTTATCGTCCTGTCGACAGCAACTGGGCGTTCGGGGTGGATGCCAACTACGTCAAGCAACGTGACTGGCGCAGCGCGCAGGACATGATGAAGTTCACCGACTACAGCGTCAAAACGGGTCATCTGACCGCCTACTGGACGCCGTCGTTCGCGCCTGACGTGCTGGTGAAAGCCAGCGTCGGCCAGTACCTGGCGGGCGATAAGGGCGGCACGCTCGATATCTCTAAACACTTCGACAGCGGCGTCGTGGTCGGCGGCTACGCCACCATTACCAACGTTTCGCCGGACGAGTACGGGGAAGGGGACTTCACCAAAGGGGTCTACGTGTCGATTCCGCTGGATCTGTTCTCGTCAGGCCCAACCCGCAGCCGTGCGGCAGTGGGCTGGACGCCGCTGACGCGTGACGGGGGTCAGCAGCTTGGACGTAAGTTCCAGCTGTATGATATGACGAGCGATAAGAATATTAACTTCCGCTGATGCTTCACGCCGGGCGGCACCGCATTTGCCCGGCCTGCTATTTTGTAGGCCCGGTAAGCGCAGCGCCACCGGGCGAATCACAAGCGGCGCAGTAGTCTCGCCGGGTTCCCGGCATAGACACCTTTCTCGACGATCGATTTTGTTACCACGCTCCCTGCACCAATCACCGCACCGTCGCAGATGGATACCGCCAGAATGGTCGCTCCACTGCCTATCGAAACATCATTCCCCACGGTAATATGGCCCCAGCTATCTCGGTCGGCGTTCGGTTTCCCCTCCCGAAACATATCGTTGGCAAACATCACGCCATGGCCAACAAAGCAACGCTTGCCAATAGTGACATACTCGCAGATGAAGGTGTGCGACTGGATTTTGCAGTCGTCACCGATGCGCGTATTGCCCTGGATTTCAACAAACGGGCCGACGAATACGCCGTTGCCCAGCACACAGTCGTAAAGGTTAGCAGGCTCATATACGATCACATTGTCGCCACAGGTCACGTTGCGAACCCCGGTTTGTTTACGCTCCATCGGTTTTCTTCCTACATAAAACATAATTAAAAAATATAGATCCCCGTCACATTTTTGCGTTATACAGGAACCTCGCCCTGGAGAATGAGGTGCTGTATGACATCCCTGACTCGCCCGCGCGTTGAGTTTATCTCAACTATCCTCCAGACCGTGCTGAACCTCGGTCTGTTGAGCCTTGGCCTGATACTGGTCGTCTTTTTGGGTAAAGAGACGGTGCATCTTGCAGATGTACTGTTCGCCCCTGAACAAACCAGCAAATATGAGCTGGTGGAAGGCCTGGTGGTCTACTTTCTCTACTTTGAATTTATCGCCCTGATTGTGAAGTACTTTCAGTCCGGCTTTCACTTCCCGCTGCGTTATTTTGTCTACATCGGGATCACTGCGATAGTGCGGCTGATCATCGTCGATCATAAATCCCCGCTCGACGTGCTGATCTACTCGGCGGCGATCCTGCTGCTGGTGATCACCCTCTGGCTGTGTAATTCGAAGCGGCTGAAACGCGAATAAAAAAATGGCGCTCCGAAGAGCGCCTAACAACAGTCACAAGTTGGGTCAATACGATACGTCTAAAGTTGAGGGTTGCAGTGGCATAACAAAATGAAACTTAACCTTTCACACCGCCCGCCGTCAGGCCGTTGACCAGCCAGCGCTGCGCCAGCAGGAACACCACGGTAATCGGGATGGCGGAAAGTACGGCCGCCGCGGCAAAGTCGCCCCACAGGTAGTTTTGCGGGTTGAGGTATTGCTGCATACCTACGGCCAGGGTGTAGCTGTTCACATCACGCAGTAACAGTGAGGCAACCGGTACTTCGGTGATCGCAGCGATAAACGACAGAATAAACACCACCGCCAGGATAGGCACCGACAGCGGCAGCAGCACCAGGCGGAACGCCTGCCACGGGGTTGCGCCATCCAGCGCGGCCGCTTCTTCCAGCGAGCCGTCGATGGTTTCGAAATAGCCTTTAATGGTCCATACATGCAGTGCGATACCGCCAAGATAGGCGAAGATCACGCCGCCGTGGGTGTTCAGGCCGATAAAGGGTACGTACTGGCCCAGACGGTCAAACAAGGCATACAACGCCACCAGCGACAGCACGGCCGGGAACATCTGGAAAATCAGCATCCCTTTCAGCAGCGTCGCTTTACCCGGGAAGCGCATGCGGGCGAAGGCGTAGGCGCAGGTAGTGGAGAGCGTCACGATGCCGATCGCGGTAATGCATGCGATTTTCACCGAGTTCCACAGCCACAGCAGCACCGGGAACGGCGGCGGCGTGACGCGGCCATCCGCGTGTTCCACACTGAAGCCCAGCGCGAGCTTCCAGTGCTCCCAGGAGATTTCGTCCGGGATCAGGCTCCCGGTGGCGAAGTTACCCGAACGCAGGGAGATGGCGATAACCATCAGCAGCGGGAACATGATCGCCGCGATGAAAATCAGCAGGCCTAAGTGTGTTGCGAAGAGGCGCAGCTTTTGTGATTTGGGTTGGACCATAGACATAATCAGTGCCCTCCTTAGTCAAATTTCATACGTGTGGCTTTCAGGTTCACAATCGCCAGAGCGCCTACCAGCAGGAAGATCAGGGTGGCAATTGCTGCCGCCAGACCGAAGTCCTGACCGCCGCCGCCTTCGAAGGCGATACGGTAGGTGTAGCTCACGAGCAGGTCGGTATAGCCTGCTGGCGTCGTGGTGCCAAGGCGGTCCGGGCCGCCGTTGGTCAACAGCTGAATCAGCACGAAGTTGTTAAAGTTAAAGGCGAAGCTGGCAATCATCAGCGGCGTCAGCGGCTTAATGAGCAGCGGCAGCGTAATTTTAAAGAAGTTCTGGAACGGGCCCGCACCGTCCATCGCCGAGGCTTCATACAGATCGTCAGGGATAGCCTTCAGCAGGCCCATGCACAGGATCATCATGTATGGATAACCGAGCCAGGTGTTCACGATGATAATCATCGAGCGAGCGGTGGTCGGGTCGCTGAACCAGGCCGGTTTGATGCCGAACAGGGCGCTCAGCATCATGTTGATTTCACCGAAGCTCTGGTTAAACAGCCCTTTGAAAATCAGAATCGAGATAAACGACGGCACGGCATACGGCAGAATCAGCAGCACGCGGTAAATCGCTTTGCCTTTCAGGGATTCCCACTGGACCAGACAGGCCAGCACCATGCCCACGGCAACGGTCAGGATCACCGTGAGCACCGAGAAGACCACCGTCCAGACGAAGATGGCGAAGAACGGTTTCTGAATGCCTTCGTCGGTAAACACGCGGGTAAAGTTGTCCCAGCCAATGGTGACGGTATAGCCAGGGCTGAGCTTGTCATCACCCCATTTGCCGTCGGCAGTAATGGACTGATAGAAACCAATGTCGTTATTCGGACGATATTTCACGCCGCTCTGGTTGTTGGTCAGCGTGCCGTCGTCCGCCAGGGTATAGAGTGGCTGCGTGCCGGAGAACTGGCGCAGCGAGCTCATGGTCACTTTGCTTTCGTCTGGCAGCACGGCGGTGAGCTGGGTCAGCGCCTGACGGTTCTGGGTAATGACGCGCAGGTTGGCACGTTCACCTTCCGGCAGGGCCTGTGCCTCTTTTAAGGCCAGCTTCTGCTCGCCGCCAAATTTGAACGCGTCAGAGACATAGTATTTGCTGCTTGCTTCGTCAGTAAGCGCTAACTTCCACTCGTTACCGGCAGGATACAGGCCGAAGTTAAAGGTCTTGCCTGCCTGATATGAGCGATCCAGCAGGACCTGCTGCGCGCGCTCCTGCGCAAGCTGGTTGGTGCTGCTGTAGTTGGTGAACGCAATGGCGATGGTACAAATCAGCGGGAACAGGACAAACAGCCCCATCCCGGCCACGCCCGGGTAGACATAGCGCCAGGCATAGGCTTTACGATTAGCGAAAATATACAGGCCAGCAGAGCTTAAAATCAGCGTCATGATGGCAAACAGATATTCCCCTTGTACGTACATTAAAACAACAAGGTAACCCACCAGCAGGCACAGCAGACCTATCGCTGACCACTTCAGCGCGTCGCTTTGCCACCAGCGTTTCTTTTTAATGACATCCATGGGGTTTTTCCTCTACAACGTTTGATCTTTTCTCCCTCTCCTGGGGGAGAGGGCCGGGGTGAGGGCGTGCGGATAGCGCCAACCCTCACCCTAACCCTCTCCCAAAGGGAGAGGGGACTACGTCATTACTTAGTAATACGACCCTGAGCATCTTTCAGCGCGGCATCGACAGTCTGACGACCGCTTGCAGCGTTGATGACCGCGGTACGCGTGGCGTACCAGAACGCAGCCATTTGTGGGATGTTCGGCATGATTTCGCCTTTCTGGGCGTTATCCATGGTGGCCGCGATACGTGGGTCTTTCGCCAGCTGATCCTGGAAGGATTTCAGCGCGACGGCGCCCAGCGGTTTGTCCTTGTTCACTTCATCCAGACCCTGATCGGTCAGCAGGTAGTTTTCCAGGAACTCTTTCGCCAGCTCTTTGTTCGGGCTGGCGGCGTTGATGCCCGCGCTCAGCACGCCAACGAACGGTTTAGACGGCTTGCCTTTGAAGGTTGGCAGCAGGGTCACGCCGTAGTTGATTTTGCTCTTGTCGATGTTGGTCCAGGCCCACGGACCGTTGATGGTCATCGCGGTTTCGCCTTTGTTGAACGCCGCTTCCGCGATGGAGTAATCGGTATCCGCGTTCATGTGTTTGTTCTTGATCAGATCGACCAGGAAGGTCAGACCCGCTTTCGCGCCCGCGTTGTCCACGCCCACGTCTTTCACGTCATATTTGCCGTTTTCAAACTTGAACGCGTAGCCGCCGTCGGCAGCAATCAGCGGCCAGGTGAAGTACGGCTCTTGCAGGTTGAACATCAGGGCGGATTTACCTTTCGCCTTCAGCTCTTTATCCAGTTTCGGGATCTCTTCCCAGGTTTTCGGTGGGTTTGGTACCAGGTCTTTATTGTAAATCAGAGACAGGGCTTCAACCGCGATAGGGTAAGCGATCAGCTTGCCGTTATAGCGAACGGCGTCCCAGGTGAACGGGAACAGCTTGTCCTGGAAGGCTTTATCTGGCGTCACTTCTGCCAGCAGGCCAGACTGCGCGTAACCCCCGAAACGGTCATGCGCCCAGAAGATGATGTCCGGGCCGTCGCCGGTTGCTGCAACCTGCGGGAACTTCTCTTCCAGCTTGTCCGGGTGTTCTACGGTAACTTTGATGCCGGTATCTTTTTCGAATTTTTTGCCCACTTCGGCCAGGCCGTTATAGCCCTTGTCGCCGTTAATCCAGATAACCAGCTTGCCTTCTTCAATTTTGGCGAGCGCTGGGGCGGAAACCATCATTGCTGCAAGGGCGGACAATGCGAAAACGCGTGCGCCAGTCTTGATATTCATATCTGCCATCCTTTTTGGTGATGTGCTCGTGGATACATAAGGTGGTTCAACGTGTCTCAGTCTCCTTATTTGACATCCTCTTTCCATCCTCCCAACCCCTACGCCCCACCCCCCGTTTGTGTGATCTCCGTTGCATAAATTTAAGTTATGAGTGGTGGCGCACATAAAAACCCACCGAATTTTGCAGGCGGCTTCACGAATTTTGCCTCAGCCCGCCCGCGGCGGTCGCAGAGCCTGCTCCCTCATCCTCCCGCCTCCTCCCCCATAAAAAAGGCGGGGGGTGGAGGATTCGGGAAAGTAATGGATACCCCATAGTGAACTTATCTTGAATGTTTCTGTCGGTGACAGGTTGTAACGAAGGGAGAAGGGCATGGCGAGCGTACAGCTGCGTAATGTAACGAAAGCCTGGGGTGACGTTGTGGTGTCGAAAGACATCAATCTGGACATCAACGAAGGCGAATTCGTGGTGTTTGTTGGCCCATCAGGCTGTGGTAAATCTACTCTGCTGCGTATGATTGCCGGTCTTGAAACCATCACCAGCGGTGACCTGCTGATTGGTGATACCCGAATGAACGACATCCCGCCTGCCGAACGTGGCGTCGGTATGGTGTTCCAGTCTTATGCACTCTATCCACACCTTTCCGTTGCCGAAAATATGTCCTTTGGCCTGAAGCTGGCCGGCGCGAAGAAAGAAGTGATTAACCAGCGCGTGACGCAGGTGGCGGAAGTGTTACAGCTGGCCCACCTGCTGGAGCGTAAACCAAAAGCGCTTTCCGGTGGTCAGCGTCAGCGTGTGGCGATTGGCCGTACGCTGGTGGCCGAACCGCGCGTGTTCCTGCTCGATGAACCTCTCTCTAACCTGGATGCCGCCCTGCGCGTCCAGATGCGTATTGAAATCTCCCGTCTGCACAAGCGTCTTGGCCGCACGATGATTTACGTCACCCACGATCAGGTGGAAGCGATGACCCTCGCCGACAAAATCGTGGTGCTGGATGCCGGCCGCGTGGCGCAGGTAGGTAAACCGCTGGAGCTGTACCACTACCCGGCAGACCGCTTTGTTGCGGGCTTTATTGGCTCGCCAAAGATGAACTTCCTGCCCGTCAAAGTGACCGCGACAGCCATTGAACAGGTACAGGTGGAGCTGCCAAACCGCCAGCAGGTCTGGCTGCCGGTCGACAGCGCCAACGTACAGGTCGGGGCAAACATGTCCCTCGGTATTCGTCCTGAGCACCTGCTGCCGAGCCACATCGCTGATGTGACTCTGGAAGGTGACGTTCAGGTCGTCGAACAGCTTGGTCACGAAACACAGATTCATATCCAGATCCCCGCCATCCGTCAGAACCTGGTCTACCGCCAGAACGACGTGGTGTTGGTAGAAGAGGGTGCCACATTCGCTATCGGCTTGCCGCCAGAGCGTTGCCATCTGTTCCGTGAGGATGGCACTGCATGTCGTCGGTTGCACAAAGAGCCAGGCGTTTAAGCAATCCCAAAAGAAGACACGAAACCGACAGGTGAAGTGTTCAAAGAAAAGCAATGATCTCAGGAGATAGAATGATGATTACTCTGCGCAAACAAGTCCCTCTGGCAATCGCCATTGCGGCAGGCATACTGTCTGCCCAGGCAGGCGCCGTGGACTTTAAAGGTTATGCTCGTTCCGGTATTGGCTGGACCGGGAGTGGCGGTGAGCAGCAATGTTTCCAGGCAACAGGTGCACAAAGTAAATACCGTCTCGGTAACGAATGTGAGACCTACGCTGAACTGAAACTGGGCCAGGAAGTGTGGAAAGAGGGCGATAAGAGCTTCTACTTCGACACCAACGTCGCGTATTCCGTTTCTCAGCAGAACGACTGGGAATCCACCAGCCCGGCCTTCCGTGAAGCTAACGTGCAGGGTAAAAACCTCATTGAAGCACTGCCAGGTTCCACCATCTGGGCCGGTAAGCGCTTCTATCAGCGTCATGACGTTCACATGATCGACTTCTACTACTGGGATATTTCAGGTCCTGGTGCGGGTATCGAAAACATCGACCTGGGCTTCGGTAAGCTCTCTCTGGCCGCAACCCGTTCTTCTGAAGCAGGCGGCTCAGCGACCTTTGCCGATCGTGACGCGCTGGGTAACCGTATTTATGACAACCTGGTACCGAACGATGTCTTCGACGTCCGTTTAGCACAGATGCAGGTCAACGAAGGCGGTACGCTGGAGTTCGGTGTTGATTATGGTCACACCAATATTCCTGATGATTACTACCTGCAGCCTGGCGCGTCTAAAGACGGCTGGATGTTCACTGCTGAACATACCCAGAGCATGCTGAAGGGCTTTAACAAATTTGTGCTGCAGTACGCAACTGACTCTATGACCTCCAACGGCAAGGGCCGTGCGGAAGGTGGTAGCATCAACAACAACGGCGACATGTGGCGTGTTCTGGACCACGGTGCGATCTCTCTGGGCGACTCCTGGGACCTGATGTACGTGGGTATGTACCAGGACATCAACCTGGATAACAACAACGGCACCAAATGGTGGACTGTCGGTGTTCGTCCTATGTACAAATGGACGCCAATCATGAGCACCCTGCTGGAAGTGGGCTACGACAACGTCAAGTCTCAGAAAACTGACGACACTAACAGCCAGTACAAAATTACCCTGGCACAGCAATGGCAGGCTGGCGACAGCATCTGGTCCCGTCCGGCTATCCGTGTCTTCGCAACCTACGCGAAATGGGATGAGAAATGGGGCTACGCGAACGGCGACTCCGGTGCAGGCTATGACTCTGGTATTGCGTACAGCGACACGTCCGCAAAAACCTTCAGCCGCGGCGACTCTGATGAGTGGACCTTCGGTGCCCAGATGGAAATCTGGTGGTAATTCGTTAGACCTGACGTAATGACCTAAAAAGAGGGGCGCAAGCCCCTCTATCCTTAGGGTGCTGCGCGCTATTGCCTGGCCACCGCAGTGCTCACGCTATCAGAGGTAATAACAATGAAAATGAAGAAAAGTCTCGTCGCGCTGTGCCTCTCTGCGGGGCTGATGGCCTGTGTTCCGGCGGTCTCCTTTGCAGACGTGAATTTCGTGCCACAAAATACCAGCGCTGCGCCGGCTATCCCGGCGGCGGCCCTCCAGCAGCTGACATGGACGCCGGTTGATCAATCCAAAACCCAGTCGACACAGCTTTCTACGGGCGGCCAGCAGCTGAACGTGCCGGGTATCACCGGGCCGGTTGCCGCCTACAGCGTGCCGGCTAACATTGGTGAGCTAACCCTGACGCTGACCAGCGAAGTGAACAAGCAAACCAGCGTCTTTGCGCCGAACGTTCTGATTCTGGATCAGAATCTGACGCCGTCTGCCTTCTTCCCAAGCGAGTACTTTAGTTATCAGGAGCCTGGCGTCATGAGCGCCGACCGTCTGGAAGGCAAAATGCGCCTGACGCCAGCGTTGGGACAGCAGAAGATTTATGTTCTGGTTTTCACGACTGAAAAAGATCTACAGCAGACCACTAAGCTTATCGATCCGGCAAAAGCCTACGCCAAAGGAACGGGTAACTCTGTTCCGGATATTCCGGATCCGTTAGCGCGCCACGTCACCGACGGCCTGCTCAAACTGAAAGTCTCAACTAACAATGCGTCCAGCGTGCTGGTCGGCCCGCTGTTTGGCTCCTCCGGCACAGGCCCTGTCACTGTAGGTAACACTGCTGCTCCTGTTTATACCGCGCCAGCTGCCACGGCAGCCGCACCGGTAGCGACCGCAGCGCCTGCCCCGGCGAAGAAAGCCGAGCCGGTACTGAACGACACCGAAGAGTACTTCAACAACGCCATTAAGCAGGCGGTGAAGCGCGGCGATGTCGATAAAGCGCTAAAACTGCTTGATGAAGCCGAACGTTTAGGTTCAACCACTGCCCGTTCCACCTTTATCAGCAGTGTAAAAGGCAAGGGGTAACCGTTTCCCCACAGTGCTGATTTGTTAGTAGTTTGGTGCGCCTGAGTGGGCGCACTTTTTTTCGTATCTGCCAGGCTGTTGCGCCCATGTTGCGATCGTGATCGTTAAATAACGTTTGGCCCCCCTCAATCCGTGTTTCTGCGATACAATGCCATTACGTTATGTATCGGAGAGTCTGGCATGTCACACCCTGCGCTAACGCAACTGCGTGCGCTGCGCTATTTCGACCAAATACCTGCGCTTGATCCGCAGCAGCTTGACTGGCTGTTGCTGGAAGATTCCATGACGAAACGTTTTGAGCAACAGGGTAAAACGGTCACGGTGACCCTGATTCAGGAAGGGTTTGTCTCTGGCGATGAGATCGCCAGCGAGCTGCCGCTGCTGCCGCAGGAACCACGCTACTGGCTGCGGGAAATTTTACTCTGTGCTGATGGTGAACCATGGCTTGCCGGGCGGACGGTGGTGCCCGAGTCCACCCTTTCCGGGCCAGAGCTGGCGCTGCAACGTCTGGGGAAAACGCCGCTGGGGCGCTACCTTTTCACCTCGTCTGAGCTTACCCGGGATTTTATTGAGATTGGTCGTGATGCCGAACTCTGGGGGCGTCGTTCCCGCCTTCGCCTGAGCGGTAAACCGTTAATTCTGACGGAGCTTTTTTTACCGGCATCACCGTTGTACTAAGAGGAAGAAAAAATGGAGTGGAGTCTGACGCAGAATAAGCTGTTGGCGTATCACCGCTTAATGCGTACCGATAAACCCATTGGCGCGTTACTGCTGCTGTGGCCGACCCTGTGGGCGCTGTGGCTCGCCACGCCGGGCGTGCCGCCGCTGTGGATCCTGGCCGTGTTCGTTGCCGGCGTCTGGCTGATGCGTGCGGCGGGCTGCGTGGTGAATGACTATGCCGATCGTAAATTCGACGGTCATGTTAAGCGTACTGCCGGTCGCCCGTTACCCAGCGGACAGGTCACCGGGAAAGAAGCCCGCGTGCTGTTCATTGTTCTGGTGCTGCTCTCTTTCCTGCTGGTGTTAACCCTCAACACCATGACCATCCTGCTTTCCGTTGCGGCGCTGGCGTTGGCCTGGGTTTATCCGTTTATGAAGCGCTACACCCACCTGCCTCAGGTGGTGCTGGGCGCGGCGTTTGGCTGGTCGATTCCGATGGCGTTTGCGGCGGTTAGTGAGTCCTTACCGCTCAGCTGCTGGCTGATGTTCCTGGCGAACATTCTCTGGGCGGTGGCGTATGACACGCAATACGCGATGGTAGACCGCGACGATGACCTGAAGATTGGCATCAAATCCACCGCCATCCTCTTTGGTCGTCAGGATAAGCTGATTATCGGTATCCTTCAGGTCGCGGTACTGGCGCTGATGGTTGCGATCGGTCGCCTGAACGGGCTGAACTGGGAGTTTTACTGGTCCGTGCTGGTGGCGGGACTGCTGTTCGCGTACCAGCAAAAGCTGATTGCGAAGCGTGAACGTGACGCCTGTTTTAAAGCGTTTATGAACAATAACTACGTTGGTCTGGTGCTGTTTTTAGGCCTGGCGATGAGCTATTTCTTATAAAAAAGTCGGGTGGCGGCTTCGCCTTACCCGACCTACGAGTTAGCAGGACATGTAGGCCCGGTAAGCGTTAGCGCCACCGGGCTTTTTTTATCGGCGACGCAGCAGTCGAAGCGCGTTCGCCGTCACCAGTACCGTTGCCCCGGTATCTGCCAGCACCGCCAGCCACAATCCGGTCATGCCGAGCAGGGTCGTCACCAGGAAAATCCCTTTCAGTCCGAGCGCGATGCCGATGTTCTGACGGATATTGGCCCGCGTCGCCCGCGCCAGGCTAATCATCTGCGCCAGCCCGGTCAGGCGGTTGTGCGTCAATGCCGCGTCGGCCGTTTCCAGCGCCACGTCGGTACCGCTGCCCATCGCTATACCGATGGTGGACGCTTTCATCGCCGGGGCATCGTTAATCCCGTCACCGACCATTGCCAGCGGCGCGCGAGCGTTCAGCTCCGTCACGGCGCTGACCTTATCCGCGGGCAACAATCCGGCTTTAAACTCCAGCCCCAGCTCACCCGCAATCGCTGCCGCCGCGCGAGGGTTATCACCGGTGAGTATAACGCCCTGCACGCCCAGCTTGTGCAGCGCCGCCACGGCTTCTTTGGCATCATCGCGCAGGGTATCGCGCAGCGCCAGCATCCCTTTCGCGACGCCGTCCTGCAGGACGACCACGACGGTTTGTCCGGTCTGTTCTAACGCCTCAACCTCTGGATGAGAAGACTTGCCCGCCGCGACAATCAGTACCTTTTTACCGTCAACGGTGGCCTCAATCCCTGACCCGACCAGCGCCCGCTGGGCGGTTGCCGGAGGGATATTCAGCCCGCGCGACTGCGCTTCACGCACAATCGCCTGCGCCAGCGGGTGAGTGGACCCCTGCTCAACGGCGGCGGCCAGCGTAAGCAGCTCATCTTCACTGATTTCCTGCGGATACACGCCGGTCACCTGCGGCTTGCCGACGGTTAACGTACCGGTTTTATCGAAGGCGATATGCTGAACCTGGCTCAGCTGTTCCAGCGCCGCGCCGCCCTTAATCAGCGCGCCGCGACGTGCCGCAGCCGCCAGACCTGAGGTAATTGCCGCCGGGGTGGAAATCACCAGCGCGCACGGGCAGCCAATCAACAGCAGCGTCAGCCCTTTATAAATCCAGCCCTCCCACGGCGCGCCAAAGAACAGCGGCGGGACGACGGTGACCAGCAGGGCAACCAGCATGATGGCAGGGGTATAAATCCGGCTGAAGCGATCGATAAAGCGTTCGACCGGCGCGCGGCGCTCCTCCGCCTCTTCAATCAGCTTCAGGATACGGTCGATAGCGCTGTCGCCCGGCTCGGAAAGCACGGTGAGCTGCACCAGACGGTCGACGCTGGTGGCGCCAGCAGGCACTTTTTCACCCGCGGCACGCTCTACCGGAATGGATTCCCCGGTCAGGGCGCTTTCATCAAAGCTCGCGGTGGCGGTAAGCAGCGCGCCGTCTGCGGGCAGACGCCCCCCTGCGGCCACTTCAATCACGTCACCCGGGCGCAGCGTATTGATGGCGACCGTTTCACGCGTGCCGTTTATCACGCGAGTGGCGGTTTCCGGCTTCAGCGCCATCAGCGCGCTGACCCCTTTACGCGCCCGGCTCGCCGCCCAGCCCTCAAGGCGTTCACCGATTAAGAACAGCAGCAGCACCATCGCCGCTTCTGCCGTCGCGCCAATGAACAGCGCGCCGATTGCCGCCACGCTCATCAGCGTTTCGATGGCAAACCAGCTGCCGCTTTTCATCAGGCGAAGCGCCTGACGGGCAATCGGGAACAGCCCGACCAGCGTGGTGGCGATAAACGCCAGATTGCCGAACGGATGGTTAATCTGCTCCAGACCCCAGCTCAGGGCCATCATGATGATGAGGGTAATGAGCGGCAGGTTTTCTTTCAGGGATGAGGTTTTTTCAACGGGCGCCGTTTCGCTGCGCAGGGTATAGCCCGCCTGGCTGACGGCGGCTTCAACCTGTTTGCTGACGTCGTTATCGGCGCTGACCAGCAGCTTTTCGGTGGCGAACAGCACCTGAACGTGACTCACGCCCGGCACCTGCTTGACGGCGTTTTCCACCTTGCGGGCGCAGGCCGCGCAGTCCATGCCGTTAACGACCCAGCTGAAGCGGTTGCCGCTTTCAGGAAGGGGTTGAGTTGGCGTTTCGCACGCGCCTTCGCAGCAGCAGTCGTCTTTCGACGGAGCCGGGCTGAGCTTAAGTGCCGAGAATTGAGGTACTTTTTTAGGTATTTCTGGAGTCGACATGGCAGTCTCCGGCAATGATAATTTTCTCATTAACCGCAGCATACACTCTGGAGTCGACTCCAGAGTCAAGCGCTATTTAGATATACAGCGAACGCACAATCAGGAAATGCCCGGCAAAGTAGCAGGCGGAGGCAATCGCGTTATCCGCCCGGAAGCGGCGGCGATAGTGGCTGCCCAGCCACACGATATTCCCGATCAGCAGCAGCGCGGCACCGAAGAACGCGGACATCGCCGGAGCGGTCGGACGGAAGAACCACAGCTCGCCCGCCAGCCACACCATCACCAGCGTCATGGCGATAAAGGTACAGACCGGCAAACGCATCTCTTCCAGACGTGACCAGATCACCGCAATCAGCAGCGCGCCAATCACCAGCAGCACCAGCGGCAGCGGCCAGAAGAAGGAGAGCGTCATCTGGCTGGCAAAGTAGATGGTATACAGCAGATGGGAGAGGAAGAACGCCCCAACGGCGTACAGCAGGCGCTGGCGCGGCAGCAGGGTTAAGGCATCGCCAATCAGGGATGCACACAGCCCGGCGAGCACCAGATAGCTGACGGCGTTGAACATCGGCGCTTGCCATGCCAGCAGCAGCAGGAGCAACAGCGTGACCGGTTTAAACAACCAGCGCTGCCAGGTGGGACCGCGGTACGACGCATCGACATAAAGCCATGCGGAAAAACAGACAGCGATAAATGACCAAAGCATATTAACTCCCTGTATCTGTTAAGTCTGAATAATCAGTTTCTGATCCAGTGTAGTGACGCGGGCGGGCGTTTGGCAATGGCGGTACAGGCAATGTATCCTGAATTCCGCATAATCTGATGGGATTTTTCAATGAGCAAGATGCCGCTTTTTTTCATTATCGTGGTGGCGATTATCGTCATTGCCGCCTCGTTCCGTTTCGTGCAGCAGCGCCGCGAGAAGGCGGATAACGATGCCGCGCCGCTGATGCAAAAGCGCGTGGAGGTGACCAACAAACGCGAGAAGCCGCTCAACGATCGCCGCTCGCGCCAGCAGCAGGTGACGCCTGCGGGCACAGCAATGCGCTATGAAGCGAGCTTTAAGCCGGAAACGGGCGGCCTGGAGATGACCTTCCGCCTGGAGGCGCAGCAGTACCATCAGCTGACGGTGGGGGAGAAAGGGACGTTGAGCTACAAAGGATCGCGGTTTGAGGGGTTTGAACCGGAGCGGTAATTTTCCCCTCACCCCTGCCCTCTCCCACAGGGAGAGGGTGTAATCGTTCCCTCTCCCTGTGGGAGAGGGCATCAGGCCGCACCTTACTTCTTCACCTGCGCCTTAAACTTCTTCATCCACACCAGCAGTTCAAACACGCCGAAAATAAACACGCGCAGCTGCTGCCAGCCCGTCATCTGCGGGCCGTCTTTCGGCAGGCCGTTTTTCAGCATCACCATCTGCAGGGCGTGCATGAACGACGTGAAAATCAGCGCGACGTTAACGAAAATGTTCATCGGGCGCGGGAACGGGTGCACAAGATTTAAAATCAAAAATGCCCAGACGCCCAGCATCAGCAAACGTCCCAGGTTAATCAGTACCGGCATCGGAGCCTCCTTGTGCCTGACGGTGATAAAGACGATAGGCCACCTGACCGGCGACCTTTTCGCGGTGCAGATCCCAGTGCGCGGGTACCGGCGGTAAACCGTTTTCCACTTCGCTTTCAACGTAAATTAGCGCGTCATCCGCAAGCCAGCCGTTTTGCTCCAGCAGGGATAACGTCTCCTCCAGCAGCCCCTTACGGAACGGCGGGTCGACAAACACCACGTTATGCGGCGTGCCTTTCTGCGCAAGAAAACTCAGCGTGTTGGTGTTCACGACTTTGGCGTTGCTCGCCTTCAGCGTCGCCAGATTTTGCTGCAGCGTCTGCGCCACGCCGCGCTCCATCTCCAGCAGCGTGGCGCTGGCGGCATAGCGCGACAGCGCTTCCAGCCCGAGCGCGCCGCTTCCGGCGAAGCAGTCCAGGCAGTGGGCGTCTACCATTGACGGGGCCAGCCAGTTAAACAGCGTCTCGCGCACGCGGTCGGTAGTAGGGCGTAAACCGGGGCTATCCGGCACCGGTAATTTCCGGCCTCGCCACTGACCGCCGATAATACGAATTTGACCGGCCGGGGCGCGGTTGGGTTTCTTCATTTCAGGAAAGCTCTGTTAACAATTGGCCTGCGATTGCGGGCGGTGATGTCAATTAAGTAAAGTGTTAGACTATTTCATCATTTTTTTAGCTTCCATGTATATAGCGCCGCGAGGAGTGTAGTCGCAGATGGCAAAACAAAAAAAACGTGGCTTCTTTTCCTGGCTGGGCTTCGGTGAAAAAGAGCAAGAAACAGAACAGAAAACCGAAGAGCAACAAGCCGTTGAAGAGCAGTCACAGCCTGAAACGCCTGTAGAAACCGCCGCGGTTGTCGAAGCGGAAGAAACGGCGCACAGCAAAGAAGAGATTGAATCCTTTGCGGAAGAGGTGGTTGAGGTCACGGAACAGGTTCAGGAGAGCGAGAAGCCAGAACCGATTATCGTTGAGGATATTACCGAAACGCCGCAGGCCGTTATCGAACACGAAGAGCTGCCGCTGCCGGAAGAGGTGAAAGCCGAAGAGGTGTCTGCCGAAGAGTGGCAGGCGGAAGCGGAAACCGTTGAAATTGTTGAGGCGGTGGAAGAAGAAGCGGCACTCGAGCCAGAGCTGACCGACGAAGAGCTGGAAGCCCAGGCGCTGGCGGCAGAAGCGGCTGAAGAAGCGGTCATCGTCGTGCCGGTAGAAGAGCAGGCCGAAGAAGAGAGCGTCCAGGAGCAGGAAAAACCGACCAAAGAAGGTTTCTTCGCGCGCCTGAAGCGCAGCCTGCTCAAAACCAAAGAAAACTTAGGTTCCGGATTTATCAGTCTGTTCCGCGGCAAAAAGATCGACGACGATCTCTTTGAAGAGCTGGAAGAACAGCTGCTGATTGCGGACGTCGGCGTGGAAACCACCCGTAAGATCATCGCCAATCTGACCGAAGGGGCGAGCCGCAAACAGCTGCGCGACGCCGAAGCGCTGTACGGTCTGCTGAAAGACGAGATGGGTGAAATTCTCGCAAAAGTTGACGAACCGCTTAATATTGAAGGCAAAACGCCATTTGTTATTCTGATGGTCGGCGTAAACGGCGTGGGTAAAACCACCACCATCGGCAAGCTGGCGCGTCAGTTCGAGCAGCAGGGCAAATCGGTGATGCTGGCGGCGGGCGATACCTTCCGTGCGGCAGCGGTTGAGCAGCTGCAGGTTTGGGGCCAGCGCAACAACATTCCGGTGATTGCCCAGCATACCGGCGCTGACTCCGCGTCCGTGATCTTCGACGCCATCCAGGCGGCGAAGGCGCGCAACGTGGACGTGCTGATTGCCGATACCGCAGGGCGTTTGCAGAACAAATCGCACCTGATGGAAGAGTTGAAGAAAATCGTTCGCGTCATGAAGAAGCTGGACGAAGACGCACCGCATGAAATTATGCTGACCATTGATGCCAGCACCGGACAGAACGCCATCAGCCAGGCGAAGCTGTTCAATGAAGCGGTAGGACTGACGGGGATCGCGCTGACCAAGCTGGACGGCACCGCGAAGGGCGGGGTGATCTTCTCCGTGGCCGACCAGTTCGGCATTCCTATCCGCTACATCGGTGTGGGCGAGCGTATTGAGGATTTGCGTCCGTTTAAAGCGGACGACTTTATTGAGGCATTATTTGCCCGAGAGGACTAACAATGATTCGCTTTGAACACGTCAGCAAGGCCTATCTCGGTGGGAGACAAGCGCTGCAGGGGGTGACATTCCACCTGCAGCCGGGCGAGATGGCATTCCTGACCGGCCATTCCGGCGCGGGGAAAAGTACCCTGCTCAAGCTTATCTGTGGGATCGAGCGGCCAAGCGCCGGGAAAATCTTTTTCGGCGGCCATGAGATCAGCCGCCTGAAAAACCGCGAAGTGCCGTTCCTGCGTCGTCAGATCGGCATGATTTTCCAGGATCACCACCTGCTGATGGATCGCACCGTTTTCGACAACGTGGCCATTCCGCTGATTATTGCCGGCGCCAGCTATGACGATATCCGCCGTCGCGTTTCTGCGGCGCTGGATAAGGTCGGGCTGCTGGACAAAGCGAAGAACTTCCCGATCCAGCTCTCCGGCGGTGAACAGCAGCGCGTGGGCATCGCCCGCGCGGTGGTGAACAAGCCTGCCGTACTGCTGGCGGATGAACCAACCGGTAACCTGGACGATGCCCTGTCCGAAGGGATTTTGCGTCTGTTTGAGGAATTCAACCGCGTAGGGGTCACGGTATTGATGGCGACGCACGACATCGGGCTCATTTCCCGTCGTTCGTACCGCATGCTGACCCTGAGCGACGGGCATTTGCACGGAGGCCACGGTGAACAAGCGTGATGCAATAAACCAGATTCGGCAGTTCGGAAACCGGTTTGACCGTTTCCGTAAGCCGCAGGGCGGTGGTGACGGCAATCGTAATGCGCCGAAGCGCCAGAAGGCCGCGCCAAAACCGGCCTCCCGTAAAACCAACGTGTTCAACGAGCAGGTGCGCTATGCCTTCCACGGCGCGCTGCAGGACCTGAAAAGCAAACCGCTGGCGACGTTCCTGACGGTGATGGTAATTGCCATCTCCCTGACGCTGCCAAGCGTCTGCTATATGGTCTATAAAAACGTCAATCAGGCGGCCTCACAGTATTATCCGTCTCCGCAGATCACTGTCTATATGGATAAAGCGCTCGACGATAACGCCGCAGCGCAGGTGGTTGGGCAAATCCAGGCCGAGCAGGGCGTGGAGAAGGTCAACTATCTCTCACGCGAAGACGCGCTGGGCGAGTTCCGTAACTGGTCTGGCTTTGGCGGCGCGCTGGATATGCTCGAAGAGAACCCGCTGCCCGCCGTGGCGGTGGTGATCCCGAAGCTGGATTTCCAGGGGACCGATTCGCTTAACACCCTGCGCGATCGCATCACGCGCATTAAGGGCATTGATGAAGTGCGCATGGACGACAGCTGGTTTGCGCGCCTTGCTGCCCTGACCGGGCTGGTAGGGCGCGTCGCGGCGATGATTGGCGTGCTGATGGTGGCGGCGGTCTTCCTCGTCATCGGTAACAGCGTGCGCCTGAGCATTTTCGCCCGTCGCGATACCATCAACGTGCAGAAACTGATTGGTGCGACAGATGGTTTCATCCTCCGACCGTTCCTTTACGGTGGCGCACTGCTCGGTTTTTCCGGTGCATTTCTTTCACTGATATTGTCAGAAATTTTGGTGATGCGGCTTTCATCTGCCGTCACTGAAGTGGCGCAGGTTTTCGGAACGAAGTTTGATATCAGTGGCTTAGGCTTCGATGAGTGTCTGTTGCTGCTGCTGGTTTGCTCGATGATTGGGTGGGTGGCAGCCTGGCTGGCAACCGTTCAACATTTACGTCACTTTACTCCCGACTAATAAAAGCGTGATATAATCTTTCCCTGCACCGAGATGTTCGCTCTGCAGGGAAAGCGTCCCTGTTGTCGCTTCCCCTGTTATAATCTCCATGTCACAATTTGTGCGTAATTTATTCACCGTTGCACCTGGAACTTGTGGATAAAATCACTGTCTGATAAAAGAGTGAATGCTAATCTCGTTGCTCAAACGCTTTGGCATGGTTGTTGCCTGACGGGGACGACCAGGACCAGAAGAAACATTGAGAGGAATGAATGACCAAAGAAATGCAAACTTTAGCTTTAGCCCCTGTTGGTAACCTGGAATCTTATATCCGGGCTGCGAACACCTGGCCGATGTTAACGGCCGAGGAAGAAAAGGAGCTTGCTGAAAAGCTGCATTACCAGGGCGATCTGGAAGCAGCGAAAAAGCTGATCCTGTCTCACCTGCGCTTTGTTGTTCACATTGCTCGTAACTATGCGGGCTATGGCCTGCCGCAGGCGGACTTGATTCAGGAAGGTAACATCGGCCTGATGAAGGCTGTGCGTCGCTTTAACCCGGAAGTGGGTGTGCGACTCGTCTCCTTCGCTGTGCACTGGATCAAAGCAGAAATTCATGAATACGTGCTGCGCAACTGGCGTATCGTGAAAGTCGCCACGACAAAAGCGCAACGCAAACTGTTCTTCAACCTGCGTAAAGCCAAGCAGCGTCTGGGCTGGTTCAACCAGGATGAAGTGGAAATGGTGGCGCGCGAGCTGGGCGTAACCAGCAAAGACGTGCGTGAGATGGAATCCCGTATGGCCGCGCAGGACATGACCTTTGATATGTCCTCCGACGACGACGCATCTGACAGCCAGCCGATGGCGCCGGTTCTGTATCTGCAGGATAAAACCTCTAACTTTGCTGATGGCATCGAAGAGGATAACTGGGAAGATCAGGCCGCGAACAAGCTGACCCATGCGATGGAAGGCCTCGACGAACGTAGCCAGGATATTATTCGCGCCCGCTGGCTGGACGAAGACAACAAGTCCACGCTGCAGGAGCTGGCCGACCGCTACGGCGTTTCTGCGGAACGTGTCCGTCAGCTTGAAAAGAACGCCATGAAAAAACTTCGCGCCGCTATCGAAGCGTAATTTTCGCGAAGTACACCGAGAACCCTCGAATGCAAATTCGGGGGGTTTTGTTTTTTTAGCGCCCGCTCTGGCGAATTCCCTCCCCCTGGCAAACACTTACTGATGCGCTAAGCAGGCGATTTTCTCAGGGGGACAGGGTGAAAAATAACGAACTGAACGACCGGCGTTTACAGGCGACGCCGCGCGGTATCGGCGTGATGTGTAACTTCTATGCCGATAAAGCTGAAAACGCCACGGTGTGGGACGTGGAAGGCAACGAGTACATCGACTTCGCCGCCGGGATCGCGGTGCTGAACACCGGCCATCGCCATCCAAAAGTCATTTCCGCCATTGAAAAACAGCTCCACGCGTTTACCCATACGGCGTACCAGATTGTGCCGTACGAAGGCTATGTGGCGCTTGCCGAGCGCATCAACCAGCGCGTGCCCGTTGACGGTCCGGCTAAAACGGCGTTCTTCTCCACGGGGGCAGAGGCGGTTGAAAACGCGGTTAAAATTGCGCGGGCGTACACCAAACGCCCCGGCCTTATTACCTTCGGCGGCGCGTTCCACGGCCGCACCTTTATGACCATGGCGCTGACCGGCAAAGTTGCGCCGTACAAGCTCGGCTTTGGCCCGTTCCCCGGTTCGGTGTATCACGCGCAGTATCCGAATGAACTGCACGGCGTCAGCACGGCGGAAGCGTTGAAAAGCCTGGAACGTATCTTTAAAGCGGACATCGCATCCGACCAGGTCGCGGCCATTATTCTCGAACCGGTTCAGGGAGAGGGCGGTTTCAACATTGCGCCAGCTGATTTTATGCAGGCGCTGCGCGCCCTGTGCGACACCCACGGTATTTTGCTGATTGCCGACGAGGTGCAAAGCGGCTTTGCCCGTACCGGCAAGCTGTTCTCGATGGAACACCACTGCGTGAAGCCCGATCTGATCACCATGGCGAAAAGCCTGGCGGGCGGGATGCCGCTTTCTGCGGTGTCGGGCCGTGCGGAGGTGATGGACGCACCCGCGCCGGGCGGGCTGGGCGGTACCTACGCCGGAAACCCGCTGGCGATTGCGGCGGCGCATGCCGTGCTCGACGTGATTGATGAAGAGGATCTCTGCACGCGCTCGGCTCATCTTGGCCATCACCTGGTGGAAGTGCTGAACAAGGCGAAGGAACACTGCCCGTATATCGCTGACATTCGCGCGCAGGGCTCGATGGTGGCGGTGGAGTTTAACGACCCGCAAACGGGTCAGCCTTCGCCGGAATTTACCCGCCAGGTGCAGGAGCGCGCGTTGCAGGAAGGGCTGCTTCTTCTGAGCTGCGGCGTCTACGGCAACGTCATTCGCTTCCTCTATCCGCTGACTATTCCTGAAGCGCAGTTCCGTAAAGCGCTGGACATTATCTCCGCGTCGCTGACACGTTAAAGCCACATGCCCGGCGAAAATCCCAGCCGGGCCTGGCATATATTCATTTCAAATTAGCTATTCCAAAATCATAAAAATCGGGTATGTTTTAGCAGAGTATGCTGAAAAAGCGCGGACAGCACACCTATAACTGACATAAAGCGCTGCACAACAACATCACAACAATCGTAATAACCATAATAATGGGGAATCTCAGGATGAACATGAAGGGTAAAGCGTTACTGGCAGGATGTATCGCGTTGGCATTCAGCACCATGGCACAGGCAGACATCAAGGTGGCCGTTGTTGGCGCAATGTCCGGTCCGGTAGCACAGTACGGCGACCAGGAGTTTACCGGCGCTGAGCAGGCGGTTGCAGACATTAATGCCAAGGGCGGTATCAAGGGCGAAAAACTGCAGATCGTAAAATATGATGATGCCTGTGACCCGAAACAAGCGGTCGCGGTCGCGAACAAAGTGGTGAACGACGGGATCAAATACGTTATCGGCCACCTGTGCTCTTCCTCAACTCAGCCAGCGTCTGACATCTACGAAGACGAAGGTATTCTGATGATCACCCCGGCAGCGACCGCACCAGAGCTGACCGCGCGCGGCTACAAGCTGACCCTGCGCACCACCGGTCTGGACTCTGACCAGGGCCCAACCGCGGCGAAATACATCGTTGAAAAAGTGAAGCCGAAGCGCATTGCCATCGTTCATGACAAGCAGCAGTACGGTGAAGGTCTGGCGCGTTCAGTGCAGGATAATCTCAAGAAAGCGAATGCCGACGTGGTGTTCTTCGACGGGATCACCGCCGGTGAGAAAGACTTCTCCACCCTGGTGGCGCGTCTGAAGAAAGAGAATATTGATTTCGTTTACTACGGTGGCTACCACCCGGAAATGGGCCAGATCCTGCGCCAGGCGCGCGCTGCGGGCCTGAAAACCCAGTTTATGGGCCCGGAAGGCGTGGCGAACGTGTCCCTGTCTAACATTGCGGGTGAATCAGCTGAAGGCCTGCTGGTGACCAAGCCGAAGAACTACGACCAGGTTCCTGCGAACAAACCTATCGTAGATGCCATCAAGGCGAAGAAACAGGATCCAAGCGGCGCGTTCGTCTGGACCACCTACGCGGCGCTGCAGTCGCTGCAGGCGGGCCTGAACCAGTCGGCCGATCCGGCTGAGATTGCCACCTGGCTGAAAGCGAATACCGTCGAGACCGTCATGGGACCACTCTCCTGGGACGCGAAGGGCGACCTGAAGGGCTTCGAGTTCGGCGTGTTTGACTGGCATGCGAACGGCACGGCTACTGACGCCAAATAATGCTGGTGAGGGCATCAGGCCGCACAGCCCCTCTTTTGCCCGGTGGCGCTTCGCTTACCGGGCCTACAATGAGCACCTCGTAGGCCGGGTAAGGCGCAGCCGCCACCCGGCTTTCTTTTAGCGCTTCTCCCACCCGCTCTCCTGCGCCGTAAACCCTAACGCCTGCATAAACGCCGCCATCACGGCACGGTCTTCCACGCCCACGTCAGCCATCCACCATGAGGTCACGCTCGGGTTTTCACGGATCACTTCTTCAATTAAATACTGTCCCACACCGCGGCGACGGGTGACGTCACGCACGCGCAGCGAGTCCAGCGCCCCTTCCGTACCGCTCAGGGTTACGCGAACCGCTGCCAGCAGGCGTTCGTTAAAACGCGCGGCATAAATACGGTGGGTCTCATCAACGCGCAGCGACGAAGGGGAATATTCCGGCCAGATCTTGCCCAGGTCGATATGATCCTGGTCGCTAAAGGTCACCAGACGCACGATAGTCAGTTTCATTAGCCACTTGTCCAAATCAGATTGAGTAGGGGCAGTGTACTCAATTTATTCACCCAGCGGCTTCCTCTTTTTATTCTCATTAACCAGGCGATTAGTTTTTTGGCAACGCGATGGGCAGCTTGAAAACACATGGATCGAAAAATAAGCAGAATTTTAACCTGAACGGTAGTGATTTATTCGGCGCTTTGTACCGTTATTTTATGCTGCAAACTGCACTTTTATTTGTTTATCTCTGCCTGATTTCAGAATATTATCTTTGCTTAATCGCCTGAAAAATAGAGATTTTAGTCTGGTTTTTGACAAAAACCTGCGCTAAACCATTAAAGGCACTGGTAAAAATAGCGTTGTTCATTAAAAGTACAGAATGCTTTTTAACCATAATAAAACAAAATATAAACACGACATCACGAATGGGGATTCAGAGATGAAAAGGAACGCGAAGACGTTAATCGCGGGGATGGTCGCACTGTCGATCTCGCATGCCGCTATGGCAGACGACATTAAGGTTGCGGTAGTGGGGGCGATGTCCGGCCCTGTTGCCCAGTGGGGTGACATGGAGTTCAACGGCGCGCGCCAGGCCATTAAAGACATCAACGCCAAGGGCGGCATTAAGGGCGACAAGCTGGTGGGCGTGGAATATGACGACGCCTGCGATCCGAAACAGGCCGTCGCGGTCGCCAACAAAATCGTCAACGACGGTATTCAGTATGTGATCGGCCACCTGTGCTCATCCTCCACGCAGCCTGCGTCTGATATCTACGAAGACGAAGGCATTCTGATGATCACCCCAGGCGCAACGAACCCTGAGCTGACCCAGCGCGGCTATCAGCACATTATGCGTACCGCCGGTCTGGACTCCTCGCAGGGTCCCACCGCCGCCAAATACATCCTCGAGAGCGTTAAGCCACAGCGCATTGCCATTATTCATGACAAACAGCAGTACGGCGAAGGCCTGGCGCGCTCCGTTCAGGACGGCCTGAAAAAAGGCGGCGCGAACATCGTCTTCTTCGACGGCATTACCGCCGGTGAGAAAGACTTCTCCGCGCTGATCGCCCGTCTGCAAAAAGAGAACATCGACTTCGTTTACTACGGCGGCTATTACCCGGAGATGGGCCAGATGCTGCGCCAGGCGCGCGCCACCGGCCTGAAAACCCAGTTTATGGGGCCAGAGGGCGTGGGCAATGCCTCCCTGTCAAACATCGCGGGGGATTCTGCTGAAGGCATGCTGGTGACGATGCCAAAACGCTATGACCAGGATCCGGCCAACAAGGCTATCGTGGATGCGCTCAAGGCGCAGAAGAAAGATCCGAGTGGTCCATATGTCTGGATCACCTACGCGGCCGTACAGTCTCTGGCCACCGCGCTGGATCGCTCCGGCAGCAAAGAACCGCTGGATCTGGTTAAAGATTTAAAAGCGCACGGGGCGAACACCGTGATTGGGCCGCTGAACTGGGATGAGAAAGGCGATCTGAAGGGATTTGAGTTTGGTGTCTTTAAGTGGCACGCCGATGGTTCATCCTCGGCCGCCAAATAATTATCCCACCGCCCGGCATGACGGGCGGGTATAAAAAGGTTTGCATATGTCCGAGCAGTTTCTCTATTTCCTGCAGCAGATGTTTAACGGCGTTACGCTGGGAAGCACCTACGCGCTGATCGCCATCGGCTATACGATGGTTTACGGCATTATCGGCATGATCAACTTCGCCCACGGCGAGGTGTACATGATCGGTAGCTACGTCTCCTTTATGATTATCGCCGCCCTGATGATGATGGGCATCGACAGCAGCTGGCTGCTGGTCGCCGCCGGGTTTGTCGGCGCGATTGTGATTGCCAGCGCCTACGGCTGGAGCATTGAGCGCGTGGCCTACCG
Source organism: Enterobacter sp. DC1 (assembly GCF_000568075.1). Classification (NCBI taxonomy): domain Bacteria; kingdom Pseudomonadati; phylum Pseudomonadota; class Gammaproteobacteria; order Enterobacterales; family Enterobacteriaceae; genus Enterobacter; species Enterobacter sp. DC1. Next base: position 92,573 of record NZ_AZUA01000010.1, on the reverse strand, counting down.
GCCGGTGCGCAGCTCCAAGCGTTTGATTGCGCTTATTTCCGCGATCGGGATGTCGATCTTCCTGCAAAACTACGTCAGCCTGACCGAAGGCTCGCGCGACGTGGCGCTGCCAAGCCTGTTTAACGGCCAGTGGATTGTGGGGGCCAGCGAAAACTTCGCGGCCTCTATCACCACCATGCAGCTGGTTATCTGGGTCGTGACCTTTATTGCGATGCTCGCTCTGACGCTGTTCATCCGATACTCGCGTATGGGACGCGCCTGCCGCGCCTGCGCGGAAGACCTGAAGATGGCGAGTCTCCTCGGCATCAACACCGACCGCGTGATTGCCCTGACCTTCGTGATTGGCGCCGCGATGGCGGCGGTGGCGGGTGTCCTGCTCGGCCAGTTCTACGGCGTGATCAACCCGTACATCGGCTTCATGGCCGGGATGAAAGCCTTCACCGCGGCGGTTCTGGGCGGTATCGGCAGTATTCCGGGCGCGATGATTGGCGGCCTGATTCTGGGCGTGGCGGAAGCGCTCTCCTCGGCGTACCTGAGCACGGAATATAAAGACGTGGTGTCGTTTGCCCTGCTGATTCTGGTTCTGCTGGTGATGCCTACCGGTATTCTGGGCCGTCCGGAGGTAGAGAAAGTATGAAACCGATGCATTTTGCAATGGCGCTGCTCTCTGCCGCCATGTTCTTCGTGCTGGCCAGCGTCTTTATGGGCGTCCAGCTTGAGCTGAATGGCACCAAACTGGTTGTCGATACCGCAGCTGACATCCGCTGGCAGTGGGTGTTTATCGGTACGGCCGTGGTGTTCCTGTTCCAGCTGCTGCGTCCGCTGTTCCAGAAGACGCTGAAAAACGTCTCCGGTCCAAAATTCGTGCTGCCGGCAATCGACGGTTCTACGGTTAAGCAGAAGCTGTTCCTCGTGGCGCTGCTGGTGGCCGCCGTGGCGTGGCCGTTTGTGGTGTCTCGCGGCACCGTGGATATCGCCACTCTGACCATGATCTACGTGATTCTCGGCCTCGGGCTGAACGTGGTGGTGGGGCTCTCAGGCCTGCTGGTGCTGGGCTACGGCGGCTTCTACGCCATCGGTGCCTACACCTTCGCGCTGCTGAACCACTATTACGGTCTCGGGTTCTGGACCTGCCTGCCGCTGGCGGGGCTGGTCTCTGCCGCGGCGGGCTTCCTGCTTGGCTTCCCGGTTCTGCGCCTGCGCGGTGACTACCTGGCGATTGTGACCTTAGGCTTCGGCGAAATCGTCCGTATCCTGCTGCTCAACAATACCGAAGTGACCGGCGGCCCGAACGGCATCAGCCAGATCCCGAAACCGACCTTCTTTGGCCTGGAGTTCAGCCGTACCGCCCGCGAAGGCGGCTGGGATACCTTCAGCAACTTCTTCGGCGTGAAGTATGACCCGTCCGACCGCGTGATCTGGCTCTATCTGGTGGCGCTGCTGCTGGTGGTGATTACCCTGTTCGTGATCAACCGTCTGCTGCGCATGCCGCTGGGCCGCGCGTGGGAAGCGCTGCGTGAAGATGAGATCGCCTGCCGCTCCCTGGGCCTGAACCCGACCCGCATCAAGCTGACCGCGTTCACCATCAGCGCCGCGTTTGCCGGTTTCGCCGGAACGCTGTTTGCCGCGCGTCAGGGCTTCGTCAGCCCGGAATCGTTCACCTTTGCCGAATCCGCCTTCGTGCTGGCGATTGTGGTGCTCGGCGGGATGGGCTCGCAGTTTGCCGTTATCCTCGCGGCCATCCTGCTGGTGGTCTCGCGCGAGCTTATGCGCGACTTTAACGAATACAGCATGCTGATGCTGGGTGGTTTGATGGTGCTGATGATGATCTGGCGTCCGCAGGGTCTGCTGCCGATGACCCGTCCACAGCTGAAGCTGAAGAACGGGCAAGCGAAAGGAGAGCAGGCATGAGTCAGCCATTATTATCCGTTAACGGTCTGATGATGCGTTTTGGCGGCCTGCTGGCAGTCAACAACGTGAATCTGGATCTGCACAAGAAAGAGATTGTCTCCCTGATTGGCCCGAACGGTGCAGGGAAAACCACGGTCTTCAACTGTCTGACCGGCTTCTACAAGCCGACGGGCGGCACCATCATGCTGCGCGACCAGCACCTGGAAGGGCTGCCGGGCCAGCAGATCGCCCGCATGGGCGTGGTGCGTACCTTCCAGCACGTGCGTCTGTTCCGTGAGATGACGGTAATTGAGAACCTGCTGGTGGCACAGCATCAGCAGTTGAAAACCGGGCTGTTCTCCGGCCTGCTGAAAACCCCGGCCTTCCGCCGCGCGCAGGGTGAAGCGCTTGACCGCGCCGCCACCTGGCTCGACCGAATTGGCCTGCTGCAGCACGCCAACCGTCAGGCGAGCAACCTGGCCTACGGCGACCAGCGTCGCCTGGAGATTGTGCGCTGCATGGTGACGCAGCCGGAAATCCTGATGCTCGACGAACCGGCGGCAGGGCTCAACCCGAAAGAGACCAAAGAGCTGGACGAGCTGATTGCCGAGCTGCGCGACAGTCACGACACCACCATCCTGCTGATTGAGCACGACATGAAGCTGGTGATGGGTATTTCGGATCGTATCTACGTGGTCAACCAGGGCACGCCGCTGGCAAACGGCACGCCGGAAGAGATCCGCAACAACCCGGACGTGATCCGCGCATACCTTGGTGAGGCATAAGATGGAAAAAGCGATGTTAACGTTCGACAATGTCAACGCGCACTACGGCAAGATCCAGGCGCTGCACGACGTCAGCCTGCATATCAATCAGGGGGAAATCGTGACCCTGATTGGGGCCAACGGCGCGGGCAAAACCACGCTGCTCGGCACCCTGTGCGGCGACCCGCGCGCCACCAGCGGGCGGATTGTGTTCGATGGTAAAGACATTACCGACTGGCAGACCGCCAGAATCATGCGCGAGGCGGTGGCGATTGTTCCGGAAGGGCGCCGCGTCTTCTCCCGCATGACGGTGGAAGAGAATCTGGCGATGGGCGGGTTCTTCGCTCACCGCGATGAATACCAGTCCCGCATCAAGCGGGTGTACGAACTCTTCCCGCGCCTGTGGGAGCGCCGCATCCAGCGTGCGGGCACCATGTCCGGAGGCGAGCAGCAGATGCTGGCGATTGGCCGCGCGCTGATGAGCCAGCCGCGCCTGCTGCTGCTGGACGAGCCGTCGCTCGGTCTGGCACCGATCATCATCCAGCAGATCTTCGACACCATTGAACAGCTGCGTAAAGAGGGGATGACCATCTTCCTCGTCGAGCAGAACGCCAACCAGGCGCTGAAGCTCGCTGACCGTGGCTACGTGCTGGAGAACGGCCGCGTGGTGCTGGAGGATACCGGCGACGCGCTGCTGGCGAACGAGGCGGTGCGGAGCGCGTATCTGGGCGGCTGAGCCGTCTGTATCGCCCGGTGGCGCTACGCTTACCGGGCCTACACGCTTTTCTCCCTCTCCCCGTGGGAGAGGGCGGGGTGAGGGCACCAGACCGCACGAGGTAAAAGCAAAAGGCAACGCAAGTTGCCTTTTTTAGTGTTTGCTCCCTCTCCCTGTGGGAGAGGGTTGGGGTGAGGGCACCAGACCGCACCTAAACCACACCCCCAACCCTTTCACACAACCATCATCCCCCTGACGCCTGGCTGTCACTTATCTGTAAACAAACAGTTATTTTTCTGTAATTCGAGCATGTCATGTTACCTCGCGAACATAAAACGCGTGATATCGCGCATCCGGCACAATAAGAGAGATGACAATGACATCGTTACGACACACAGCTTTGGGTCTGGCACTGGGTCTGGCTTTTGCGACGAACGCAATGGCTGTCACCACCATTCCGTTCTGGCATTCAATGGAAGGGGAGTTGGGTAAAGAAGTTGACTCCCTGGCGCAGCGTTTCAACGACACCCACCCGGATTACAAAATTGTGCCGGTGTACAAAGGCAACTACGAGCAGAGCCTGAGCGCGGGGATCGCCGCCTTCCGTACCGGCAACGCGCCTGCCCTGTTACAGGTTTATGAAGTGGGCACCGCCACCATGATGGCCTCCAAAGCCATCAAGCCGGTCTATGAAGTTTTCAAAGAGGCGGGCATCAACTTCGACGAATCGCAGTTCGTGCCGACCGTAGCGGGTTACTACACGGATTCCAAAACCGGCCATCTGCTGTCCCAGCCGTTTAACAGCTCTACGCCGGTGCTGTACTACAACAAAGACGCCTTCAAAAAAGCCGGTTTAGACCCGGAGCAGCCGCCAAAAACCTGGCAGGACCTGGCGGAGTACACCGCGAAGCTAAAAGCGGCGGGGATGAAGTGCGGCTACGCCAGCGGCTGGCAGGGCTGGATCCAGATTGAAAACTTCAGCGCCTGGCATGGCCTGCCGGTGGCGACCAAAAACAACGGCTTCGACGGCACCGACGCGGTCCTGGAGTTCAACAAGCCGGAGCAGGTGAAGCATATCGCGCTGCTTGCCGATCTGAACAAGAAGGGCGACTTCAGCTACTTCGGACGTAAAGACGAATCCACCGAGAAGTTCTACAACGGCGACTGCGCCATTACCACCGCCTCGTCCGGCTCGCTGGCGGATATCCGTCACTACGCCAAATTCAACTACGGAGTGGGCATGATGCCGTACGACGCAGACGTGAAGGGCGCGCCGCAGAACGCCATCATTGGCGGGGCGAGCCTGTGGGTCATGCAGGGTAAAGACAAAGGCACCTACAAAGGCGTAGCCGAGTTCCTCGACTTCCTGGCCAAGCCTGAAAACGCCGCCGAATGGCACCAGAAGACCGGCTACCTGCCGATCACCAAAGCCGCGTACGACCTGACCCGCGAGCAGGGCTTCTACAGCAAGAACCCGGGCGCGGATATCGCGACGCGCCAGATGCTGAACAAGCCGCCGTTGCCGTTCACCAAAGGCCTGCGTCTGGGCAACATGCCGCAGATCCGCACCATCGTGGATGAAGAGCTGGAAAGCGTGTGGACCGGTAAGAAAACGCCACAGCAGGCGCTGGACTCTGCGGTAGAGCGTGGAAATCAGCTGCTGCGCCGCTTTGAGCAGTCGACGAAGTCTTAATCTTTTTACCCTCACCCTAACCCTCTCCCAAAGGGAGAGGGAACGTATACCCCCTCTCCCTTTGGGAGAGGGCCGGGGTGAGGGGAAACCAACCTGAGCAAACCTATGTCATCATCCCGTCCGGTGTTCCGTTCCCGCTGGCTGCCGTATCTGCTGGTCGCGCCGCAGCTGGTCATCACCGTTATTTTCTTTATCTGGCCTGCGGGCGAAGCGCTGTGGTACTCGGTGCAAAGCGTCGATCCGTTCGGGCTTTCCAGCCAGTTTGTTGGCCTGGACAACTTCACCGCGCTGTTCCACGACAGCTACTACCTGGACTCCTTCTGGACGACGATGAAGTTCAGCGCCCTCGTAACCGTCAGCGGTCTGGTTGCCTCGCTGTTTTTCGCCGCGCTGGTGGACTACGTGGTGCGCGGCAGCCGTATTTATCAAACCCTGATGCTGCTGCCTTACGCCGTGGCTCCCGCCGTCGCTGCCGTGCTGTGGATCTTCCTGTTTAACCCGGGGCGCGGGTTGATTACCCACTTCCTGGCCGAACTGGGCTACGACTGGAACCACGCCCAGAACAGCGGTCAGGCGATGTTCCTGGTGGTATTCGCCTCGGTGTGGAAGCAGATCAGCTACAACTTCCTGTTCTTCTTTGCCGCGCTGCAGTCCATCCCGCGCTCGCTGGTGGAAGCCGCGGCGATTGACGGCGCAGGGCCCATTCGTCGTTTCTTCAGGCTGTCGCTGCCGCTGATCGCCCCGGTGAGTTTCTTCCTGCTGGTGGTTAACCTCGTGTACGCCTTCTTCGACACCTTCCCGGTGATCGACGCGGCGACCGCAGGCGGCCCGGTGCAGGCGACAACGACGCTTATCTATAAGATCTACCGCGAAGGCTTCGCGGGGCTGGACCTCTCCGCCTCTGCCGCGCAGTCGGTCGTGCTGATGTTCCTCGTCATCATCCTCACGGTGGTGCAGTTCCGCTATGTCGAAAGTAAGGTGCGCTACCAATGATTGAGAACCGTCGCGGGCTGACGATTTTCAGCCATACCATGCTGATTTTAGGGATCATCGTCATCCTCTTCCCGCTGTACGTGGCGTTTGTCGCCGCCACGCTGGACACAAAAGCGGTGTTCGACACGCCGATGACGCTGATCCCAGGCACACATCTTTTCGAGAACATGAAGACCATCTGGACCCAGGGCGTGGGCGCCAACAGCGCCCCGTTCTGGCTGATGATGCTCAACAGCTTCATCATGGCGTTTGGCATTACGGTCGGCAAAATTACGGTGTCGATGCTTTCGGCCTTCGCCATCGTCTGGTTCCGCTTTCCGCTGCGTAACCTCTTCTTCTGGATGATCTTCATTACCCTGATGCTGCCGGTGGAAGTGCGTATCTTCCCGACGGTGGAGGTGATCGCCAACCTGAAGATGCTCGACAGCTATGCGGGCTTAACCCTGCCGCTGATGGCCTCGGCGACCGCCACCTTCCTGTTCCGCCAGTTCTTTATGACTCTGCCGGACGAGCTGATTGAAGCGGCGCGCATCGACGGCGCGTCGCCGATGCGCTTCTTCCGCGACATCGTGCTGCCGCTGTCGAAAACCAACCTTGCGGCGCTGTTTGTGATCACCTTTATCTACGGCTGGAACCAGTACCTGTGGCCGCTGCTGATTATTCAGGACGTCAACCTCGGCACCGCCGTGGCGGGCATCAAAGGCATGATCGCCACCGGCGAAGGCACCACCCTCTGGAACCAGGTGATGGCGGCGATGCTGCTCACCCTTATCCCACCCGTAGTCATTGTTTTAGCCATGCAGCGTGCGTTTGTCCGCGGCCTGGTCGATAGCGAGAAATAAGATGGCAGGTTTAAAACTTCAGGCAGTAACCAAAAGCTGGGATGGCAAAACCCAGGTTATTCAGCCGCTGACGCTCGACGTGGCGGACGGGGAATTTATCGTGATGGTCGGCCCGTCCGGCTGTGGCAAATCCACCCTGCTGCGCATGGTGGCGGGGCTGGAGCGCGTGACCTCCGGGGATATCTGGATTGACCGCCAGCGCGTCACCGAGATGGAGCCGAAAGACAGAGGCATCGCAATGGTGTTCCAGAACTACGCCCTCTATCCGCACATGAGCGTGGAAGAGAACATGGCCTGGGGGCTGAAAATCCGCGGCATGGGCAAAGGCCATATCGACGAGCGGGTGAAAGAGGCGGCGCGCATTCTCGAGCTGGACGGCCTGCTGAAGCGCCGCCCGCGCGAGCTCTCCGGCGGCCAGCGCCAGCGCGTGGCGATGGGGCGCGCCATCGTGCGCGATCCGGCGGTATTCCTCTTCGACGAGCCGCTGTCTAACCTCGACGCCAAGCTGCGCGTGCAGATGCGTCTTGAGCTGCAGCAGCTGCACCGTCGTCTGAAAACCACCTCTCTGTACGTGACCCACGATCAGGTCGAAGCCATGACCCTCGCCCAGCGCGTGATGGTGATGAACAAAGGCATCGCCGAGCAGATTGGCACTCCGGTGGAGGTGTACGAGAAACCGGCCACCCGCTTTGTGGCAAGCTTTATCGGCAGCCCGGCAATGAACCTGCTCGAAGGGCGTATCAGCAGCGCGGGCACGCATTTTGAGCTGGAAAGCGGGATGGCGTTGCCGATCAACTGGTACTATCGTGGCTACGCCGGGCGTAAGATGACGCTCGGAATCCGCCCGGAGCATATTGCTTTAACCTCTCAGGCGGACGGCGGCGTGCCGCTGGTGATGGACACGCTGGAGATGTTGGGTGCAGATAACCTGGCGCACGGGCGCTGGGGCGAACAAAAAATGGTGGTGCGCCTGCCGCATCAGGAGCGCCCTAAAGCAGGCAGCACGCTGTGGCTTCACCTGCCGGAAAACCATCTGCACCTGTTTGACGGTGAAACAGGACAACGAGTATGAGCAACTGGCCTTATCCCCACGTCGTCGCCCACCGGGGCGGCGGTAAGCTGGCGCCGGAGAACACCCTGGCGGCAATTGACGTTGGCGCGCGCTACGGTCACACGATGATCGAGTTCGACGCCAAGCTGTCGAAAGACGGCGAAATTTTCCTGCTGCATGACGATAATCTCGAACGCACCAGCAACGGCTGGGGCGTGGCGGGTGAACTGCCGTGGCGCGATCTGCTAAAGGTGGACGCCGGAAGCTGGTACAGCGGCGAATTTAAAGGCGAACCGCTGCCGCTGCTGGCGGAAGTGGCCGATCGCTGTCGCCAGCACGGCATGATGGCCAATATCGAAATCAAACCGACTACCGGCACCGGGCCGCTGACGGGCAAAGTCATTGCCCTGGCCGCGCGCGAGCTGTGGGAAGGAATGACCGCGCCGCTGCTGTCATCATTTGAAATCGATGCGCTGGAGGCCGCACAGGCGGCCGTGCCGGAGCTACCGCGCGGGCTGCTGCTTGACGAGTGGCGCGAGGACTGGCGCGAGCTGACGACGCGCTTAGCGTGCGTTTCTATCCATCTCAACCACAGGCTGCTGGATGAAGTGCGGGTGAAGATGCTGAAGGACGCGGGTCTGCATATTCTGGTCTACACCGTTAACAAACCCCAGCGCGCAGCCGAGCTGCTGCGCTGGGGCGTGGACAGCATCTGTACCGATGCAATCGACCTGATCGGCCCGAACTTTAGTTCTGCGGATTAAGCATACTGCCATTCGACTGCGGCGGCAGCATATGCTGCTGTCCGCTGCCTGACGACGTCATTCCCCCTAACATCCCGCCGTTTTTATTCGGCAGCGGCTGCTCGCGCACCTGCCCCTGCTGCACGCGCTGGGTGTTGGCGTTCATCTGATTTTGCAGGCTTTGCTGCTGCATTTGGGTCTGCGTTTTAAGCTGCTGGTTAAGCATCCCTTTCTGCTGCTGTTGCTGGCTCATCATCTCCGTCTGCATACGCTGCTGGCTCGGGATAACGTAACCCTGCTGGTTCGGGTTATTCATGGTGTTGAGCGGCTGTGCGAGCGCGGCAAACGGGATCAGCGCCGTAAGAATCAATAAGCGTTTCATTGTCATTTCCTCCTCTTGAGGTCTCTCTTAAGTTTACCCTGATTTCACCATGACGATGATTTTTTAGGAGTTGTGAACCAGGCTTAAGCGGGGAATATGGATCCCTTCACCTGGAGAACAATAATGATGAAACCAACGTTTTTGCGCTGGGTTGCCATCGCCGCGCTGATGGCAGGCGGTACATTTAGCGTGGCGGCCAACCCGCCAGCGGCGCCTCCGGTCTCTTACGGCGTGGAGGAAGATGTTTTTCATCCCGTGCGGGCAACCCATGGCATGGTGGCGTCGGTGGATGCGCTGGCAACAAAAGTGGGCGTCGATATTCTCAGGCAGGGCGGCAACGCGGTGGATGCAGCTGTCGCCGTCGGCTATGCGCTGGCGGTGACGCATCCGCAGGCGGGGAACCTGGGCGGCGGCGGTTTTATGATGCTGCGCACCAAAGACGGCAAAACCACCGCCATCGATTTCCGAGAAATGGCGCCTTCTCAGGCGTCCCGCGATATGTTCCTCGACGATCAGGGTAACCCTGACAGCAAAAAATCCCTGACTTCGCACCTCGCCACCGGCACGCCGGGCACCGTTGCGGGCTTCTCGCTGGCGCTGGAAAAATACGGCACGATGCCGCTGAACAAGGTGGTGCAGCCTGCCATCAAGCTGGCGCGCGACGGCTTTGTGGTAAACGATGCGCTGGCGGACGATCTCAAGACCTACGGCAGCGAAGTGATTCCGAATCACGAAAACAGCAAGGCCATCTTCTGGAAAGACGGCGAGCCGCTGAAGAAGGGCGATAAGCTGGTGCAGAAGAACCTCGCCAAAAGCCTGGAGCTGATTGCGGAGCACGGTCCGGACGCCTTCTACAAAGGGGCAATTGCCGACCAGATTGCTGAAGAGATGCAAAAGAACGGCGGGCTCATCACCAAAGCGGATCTGGCGGAATACAAGGCGGTGGAGCGCGAGCCAATTAGCGGCACCTATCGCGGCTACGAGGTCTTCTCCATGCCGCCGCCGTCCTCCGGCGGGATCCATATCGTGCAGATCCTCAATATTCTCGAAAACTTCGACATGCACAAGTTCGGCTTCGGCAGCGCGGACGCCATGCAGGTGATGGCGGAAGCGGAAAAACGCGCCTACGCCGACCGTTCGGAATATCTCGGCGATCCAGACTTCGTGAAGGTGCCGTGGCAGGCGCTGACCAACAAGGCGTATGCCAAATCCATTGCCGATCAGATCGATATCAACAAGGCCAAACCGTCGAGCGAGATCCGCCCCGGCAAGCTGGCGCCGTACGAAAGCAACCAGACCACCCACTTCTCGGTGGTGGATAAAGACGGTAACGCGGTGGCGGTGACGTACACGCTCAACACTACCTTCGGCACCGGGATTGTGGCGGGCAACAGCGGCATTCTGCTGAACAACGAGATGGATGACTTCTCTGCCAAACCGGGCGTGCCGAACGTCTACGGGCTGGTTGGCGGCGATGCGAATGCGGTAGGGCCGAAGAAACGTCCGCTGTCGTCCATGTCGCCCACCATTGTCGTGAAAGACGGGAAAACCTGGCTGGTGACCGGCAGCCCTGGCGGGAGCCGTATTATCACCACCGTGCTGCAGATGGTGGTGAACAGCATCGACTTTGGGATGAACGTCGCCGAAGCGACCAACGCTCCGCGTTTCCATCACCAGTGGCTGCCTGACGAGCTGCGCGTGGAGAAGGGCTTTAGCCCGGATACCATCAAGCTGCTGGAGCAGCGCGGTCAAAAGGTGGCGGTGAAAGAGGCGATGGGCAGCACCCAGAGCATTATGGTGGGGCCAGACGGGGCGCTGTTTGGCGCGTCGGACCCGCGGTCGGTGGATGATTTGTCGGCGGGGTATTGATGTGTTGCCGGGTGGCGGCTTCGCCTTACCCGGCCTACGTGTTTCATTCCCTCTCCCTGTGGGAGAGGGTTAGGGTGAGGGCAACAAACTACTTCATCCGCGCCATATAATACGCATCCACATACTCGCCGTTGCGCAGGGCAAATTTCCTGCCGGTGCCTTCGATTTCAAAGCCAAACTTCTGGTACAGCGCCAGTGCAGCAGGGTTATCGGCAAAAACCGTTAACTCGATACGTTCGATGCGCATCCAGTTGTCGCACAGGTTGATCATCTCGCGCATGAGCGCGCTCCCGACGCCGCGCCCTTGAGCGTGCGCCGCAACGCTGATACCGAACGTTGCCACATGGCTGCGTCGCGGGCTGGCTTCCACCTGAAGCATCAGATCGCCAACGATTTGCTCATCAATGCAGGCGACCAGCCGTTTTTGTCCGGGTTTTGTAATAAGACGTTCTTGCCAGTACTCAAGGGAAGGATGAGGTAGCTGTAGCGTGTCGTGATACACCCCCGGATGCATGTAGTTCTGGCGTAAAGCTTCGGCATCTTTCGATTCAGCGTGGCGTATCACTATCTCACTCATTCCTTGTTCCTCAGTCAGTTAAATGTCCCTTCCAACATCAATGACTTTAAAATTTGAGTCAACCGCTATTTTTTGCAAAAAGTATTGGACAAGTGCGAATGAGAATGATTATTATTGCTCTGCATTCAGGAAGACCCCTACGGGAACCTGAAAGCACGACATTGCTCACATTGCTTCCAGTATTACTTTAGCCAGCTTCTAGCTGGCTTTTTTTTTGTTATGGTTAGACTCAGTAACCTTCCAAAAGGACTGAGCCATGACACTACATTGCGCATTTATTGGATTTGGTAAAAGTACGACCCGCTACCACCTGCCGTATGTTCTCAACCGTAAAGACAGCTGGCACGTCGCGCACATCTTCCGCCGCCGCGCGAAGCCGGAAGAGCAATCTCCGCAGTATTCTCATATCCATTTCACCAGCGATCTTGATGAAGTACTTAACGACCCGCAGGTCAAACTGGTTGTCGTCTGCACCCACGCCGACAGCCATTTTGACTATGCGAAACGCGCGCTGGAAGCGGGTAAAAACGTGCTGGTGGAAAAGCCGTTCACCCCAACTATCGCCGAAGCAAAAGAGTTGTTCGCGCTGGCGAAAAATAAAGGCCTGACCGTTACGCCGTATCAGAACCGTCGCTTTGACAGCTGCTTCCTGACGGCGAAAAAAGCGATTGAAAGCGGCAAGCTGGGCGACATTGTGGAAATCGAAAGCCACTTCGATTACTACCGTCCGGTAGCGGAAACCCAACCCGGTCTGCCGCAGGACGGCTCGTTCTATGGTCTGGGCGTGCATACTATGGACCAGATCATCTCCCTGTTTGGCCGACCGGACCACGTGGCGTATGACATCCGCAGCCTGCGTAATAAAGCCAACCCGGACGACACGTTTGAAGCGCAGCTGTTCTACGGCGACCTGAAGGCCATCGTCAAAACCAGCCATCTGGTGAAAATCGACTATCCGAAATTTATCGTTCACGGCACCCTGGGCTCGTTCATCAAGTACGGCATCGACCAGCAGGAGACCAGCCTGAAGGCCAACATCATGCCGGGTGAGCCGGGCTTTGCGGCGGATGATTCCGTGGGCGTGCTGGAGTATGTGAAGGCTGATGGCACAACCGCAAAAGAAGAACTCAAACCGGAAGTGGGCGACTATGGCCGCGTCTACGATGCGCTGTATGAAACCCTCACAACAGGCTCGCCGAATTACGTCAAGGAATCTGACGTTCTGACCAACCTGGAAATCCTTGAGCGGGCCTTCGAGCAGGCTTCTCCTGCCACGGTAACCCTCGCGAAATAAGCAAAAACGGCTCCTCTGCGCTTGTTCATATTTTTTGAACAGAGGAGTCAATTTTCACCCTCTATGATCCCAGGCGGTTTGCGTCCACACTTACTCCATCGAAACGAACTGAGGGTGAAACAATGATCTACTTACGCAAAGCAAACGAACGTGGTCACGCGAATCATGGCTGGCTGGACTCATGGCATTCATTCTCGTTTGCCGACTACTACGACCCGAACTTCATGGGCTTCTCCGCACTGCGCGTGATTAACGACGACGTGATTGATGCAGGCCAGGGCTTCGGTACCCACCCGCACAAGGACATGGAAATCCTGACCTATGTGCTGGAAGGGGCGGTTGAGCACCAGGACAGCATGGGCAACAAAGAGCAGGTTCCGGCGGGCGAGTTCCAGATTATGAGCGCAGGTACAGGGGTGCGTCACTCCGAGTACAACCCGAGCAAAACGGAAAAACTGCACCTGTATCAAATCTGGATCATTCCAGAAGAGACCGGCATCACGCCGCGCTACGAGCAGCGCCGCTTCGATGCAAAACAGGGCAAACAGCTGGTGCTGTCCCCGGATGCGCGTGAAGGTTCCCTGAAGGTGCATCAGGATATGGAGCTGTACCGCTGGGCGCTGGCAAAAGACGAACAGTCTGTGCACCAGATTGCCGCCAACCGCCGCGTCTGGATCCAGGTGGTGAAAGGTGAGGTGTCCATCAACGGCACCAAAGCAACCACCGCCGATGGCCTGGCCGTCTGGGATGAGCAGGCGCTCTCCGTGCATGCCGACAGCGAAAGTGAAATTCTGCTGTTTGACCTGCCGCCGGTGTAATAAATCATAAATAAATGCCCATCCTTCCCTTTGACAGGGGAAGGATGGGCTTTGTCCGTGATAAACTGAGCAAATCTCTCACTTCAAGATTTCTCAGGACGATGAAAAAGAAACGCCCCGTACTTCAGGATGTCGCCGATCGCGTCGGTGTGACCAAAATGACGGTCAGCCGTTTTTTACGTAACCCGGAGCAGGTTTCCGTGGCGTTACGTGGCAAGATTGCCGCTGCCCTTGATGAACTGGGTTATATCCCCAACCGCGCGCCCGATATTCTCTCCAATGCGACCAGCCGTGCGGTGGGCGTCCTGCTTCCTTCCCTGACCAACCAGGTTTTCGCCGAAGTATTACGAGGAATCGAAAGCGTCACCGATGCTTTTGGCTATCAGACCATGCTCGCCCACTACGGGTACAAGCCGGAGCTGGAAGAGGAACGTCTTGAATCGATGCTTTCCTGGAACATCGACGGCCTGATTTTAACCGAACGTACCCACACTGCCCGCACGCTCAAAATGATCGAAGTGGCCGGTATCCCGGTGGTGGAGCTGATGGACAGCCAGTCGCCGTGCCTCGATATCGCCGTGGGGTTCGATAACTTCGAAGCGGCGCGCCAGATGACGGCGGCTATCATCGCTCGTGGGCATCGTCATATCGCCTATCTGGGTGCGCGTCTTGATGAACGTACTATCATCAAACAGAAGGGATACGAGCAGGCGATGCTCGACGCGAACTTAACCCCGTACAGCGTGATGGTGGAGCAGTCCTCTTCCTATACGTCGGGTATTGAGCTGATGCGTCAGGCACGACGCGAGTATCCGCAACTGGACGGTATTTTCTGCACCAACGACGACCTTGCGGTTGGCGCGGCGTTTGAGTGCCAGCGTCTGGGGCTCAAGATCCCTGATGATATGGCAATTGCCGGTTTCCACGGCCACGACATCGGCCAGGTGATGGAGCCGCGTCTGGCGAGCGTCCTGACCCCGCGTGAACGTATGGGCCGCATTGGCGCAGAACGCCTGCTGGCGCGCATTCGTGGCGAGACGGTTACCCCGAAAATGTTAGATTTAGGTTTCACCTTGTCACCGGGTGGATCTATTTGAACTGACAAATTTGAAGTAGCTCACACTTATTCACTTCGCGCACGTTTGGATATTGCTTCTCTTTTGCCCCGGCAGGACAATGTTACCGATAACTGTTACCCGTAACAATTGACTGAGGGACACCCTTTGAGCACGACTAATCACGATCACCACGTCTACGTCCTGATGGGCGTTTCCGGTAGCGGGAAATCAGCCGTAGCCAGCGAAGTGGCGCATCAACTCCAGGCTGCGTTCCTTGATGGCGACTTCCTCCATCCGCGCAGCAACATCATGAAAATGGCCTCCGGCGAGCCGCTGAACGACGACGACCGCAAACCGTGGCTACAGGCGCTGAATGACGCCGCGTTTGCGATGCAGCGCACCAATAAAGTCTCCCTGATCGTCTGCTCTGCGCTGAAAAAAACCTACCGCGACCTGCTGCGTGACGGCAACCCGAACCTCTCTTTCATCTACCTGAAAGGGGATTTCGAGGTGATTGAAAGCCGCCTGAAGGCGCGTAAAGGTCACTTCTTCAAAACCCAGATGCTGGTGACGCAGTTCGAAGCGCTGCAGGAGCCGGGCGAAGATGAGAAAGACGTCTTAGTGGTTGATATCGATCAGTCACTGGAGGGTGTTGTTGCCAGCACCATCGAGGTCATTAATAAAAGGCAGTAAGTTTTGAGTACATTAACGCTAGTTTTGACAGCAGTGGGTTCCGTGTTGCTGCTGCTGTTTTTAGTGATGAAGGCGCGTATGCACGCTTTTGTTGCTTTGATGGTGGTTTCTATTGGTGCAGGTCTCTTTTCCGGTATGCCGCTCGACAAGATCGCCGCGACGATGGAAAAAGGGATGGGCGGTACGCTGGGCTTCCTGGCGATTGTGGTCGCCCTTGGCGCGATGTTTGGCAAGATTTTGCACGAGACGGGCGCGGTCGACCAGATTGCTGTCAAAATGCTGAAATCCTTCGGCCACAGCCGCGCGCACTACGCGATTGGTCTGGCTGGCCTGATTTGCGCGCTGCCGCTGTTCTTCGAAGTGGCCGTTGTGCTGCTGATAAGCGTCGCGTTCTCCATGGCGCGCCATACCGGCACTAACCTCGTGAAGCTGGTTATTCCGCTGTTTGCGGGCGTGGCGGCGGCCGCAGCGTTTCTGCTGCCGGGACCTGCGCCGATGCTGCTGGCGTCCCAGATGCACGCTGACTTTGGCTGGATGATCCTGATTGGCCTGTGCGCGGCAATTCCGGGAATGATTATTGCCGGTCCGCTGTGGGGCAACTTCATCAGCCGTTACGTTGAGCTGCACATTCCGGACGACATCACCGAGCCGCACCTGGGCGAGGGCAAAATGCCGTCCTTCGGCTTCAGCCTGTCGCTGATCCTGCTCCCGCTGGTTCTCGTGGGTCTGAAAACCATTGCCGCGCGCTTTGTGCCGGTGGGCTCCAGCGCCTACGAATGGTTCGAGTTCATCGGTCACCCGTTCACGGCGATCCTGGTGGCCTGTCTGGTGGCGATTTACGGCCTGGCGATGCGCCAGGGGATGCCAAAAGACCGGGTGATGGAGATCTGCGGTGCCGCGCTGCAGCCTGCGGGTATTATCCTGCTGGTGATCGGTGCCGGCGGCGTGTTCAAGCAGGTGCTGGTGGATTCCGGGGTAGGCCCGGCTCTGGGCGAAGCGCTGACCGGGATGGGCCTGCCGATTGCGGTAACCTGCTTCGTGCTGGCTGCGGCGGTGCGTATCATCCAGGGTTCCGCAACCGTGGCGTGTTTAACCGCCGTGGGTCTGGTGATGCCGGTGATTGAACAGCTGAACTACTCCGGTGCGCAGATGGCCGCGCTGTCTATCTGTATCGCGGGCGGTTCGATTGTGGTCTCTCACGTTAACGACGCGGGCTTCTGGCTGTTCGGGAAATTTACCGGCGCCACCGAAGCGCAAACCCTGAAAACCTGGACGCTGATGGAAACCATCCTCGGTACGACGGGTGCGATTGTCGGGATGATTGCCTTTACGCTGCTGAGCTGAATGCGGTGATTTAACAAGGCTCAAAAATAAGGCCCGGTAGCGTTAGCGCTTACCGGGCCTTAATATTATGCAGAATGCCAGGCCGGGTCAGGTGAAACCACCACCCGGCTTTTTCACATCACTCGCCCTGCGTCGCGCTCTCGATCGTCAAACGCACATCCGACGTAATGAGTTCGGCCAGCATCTGGTACACCTTCAGCGTCTCTTCCGGCTCGGCATCGCCCGTATCGCTGATGTAGCCTTCGTCACGCAGCGTCAGGACCAGAGAACTGAAGACCGCTTTGTCGAAGAACTCCGGGGCGTTAATGCCGTGCAGAACGGACAGGCGCTGTGCCAGCGTCCGGCTCTCTTTCTCCAGCGTACCGCGGTTGATAGACGGGTTCGCACTCAGCAGCCAGAACGTAATGGCGTAGCGCTGCAGCGTTTCGCGCGCACCGGCCGCCAGCAGTTGCAGGGTGCGGGAGCGTGACGGATTGATGTGCAGCTCGTCGTTTGAAACGGCGATCAGCCCCTGACGACGCAGCTCTTCCGTCAGTTTGTCCAGTTCGCCCGCCAGCTCATCCTTGCTCCAGCGCAGGAACAGTTCCGCTTTCAGCATCGGATAGAGCGTCTCAACGTGACGCAATAGCTCCTGACGCGAAATACTGCGGTGCTGGGTGATGATAGCCGCCATGAGCGACGGCAGCATCAGCATATGGGTGATATTATTGCGGTAGTAGGTCATCAGCACTGCCTGCTCGCGCGGCAGAATGATGATGTCGCCGATCGTGTCCTTTTCGACTTCAAACTTGTTCATCTGCAGTGCGTGATCGATAAGCTCACTGGCGGTAGCAGAAGGCACGGTTGAATCAACGGAATACGGCACGTTGCGCATCATGTCCAGATAGCAATCCAGCTGCTCCGTGAGCTGTTCGCGGGTCAGCGAGCGCTGACGCGAAGCCAGAAGCGCCGTACAGCACAGGTTCATGGCGTTAGCCGCACCGGCGTTGTTAATGCGCACCATCAGCTCGGACGCGATGCCGTTGACCGTTGGCGTCAGCCAGGCCGGACGAATCGCTTCGATAGGATCGATGGACTCGCGCCACTCGGGAACGTGATGGTTCAGGTACGTCATCAGCGGCATTGGTTCGCCGAAGTTCACGTAGCCCTGACCGAGATTGCGTAGCTTGCTCAAGCCGCGCAGCATCTGCGGCAGGCTCTCTTTCTCTTTGGTTGCACCGCGCAGCTCTTTGGCGTACGTGCCCACTTCCATCACGTGCTCATAGCCAATGTAGATTGGCACCAGCGTGATTGGACGGGTTCCTCCGCGCAGCATCGCCTGAATGGTCATCGACAGCGTGCCGGTCTTCGGATCGAGCAGACGTCCGGTACGGGAACGACCGCCCTCCACGAAGTATTCGACGGAATAGCCGCGGCTGAACAGCTCGCCCAGATACTCGCGGAACACGGTGGAGTAGAGCTTGTTGCCCTTGAAGGTGCGACGGATAAAGAACGCACCCAGTCGGCGGAAAATCGGACCTGCTGGCCAGAAATTCAGGTTGATACCGGCTGCAATGTGCGGCGGTACCAGCCCCTGGTGATAGAGCACGTAGGAAAGAAGCAGGTAGTCCATGTGGCTGCGGTGGCAGGGGACATAGACAATCTCATGGCCGTCATGCGCCAGCTGACGTACTCGCTCGGCGTTATGAACGTTGATGCCCTGGTAGAGACGGTTCCAGGTAAAGCCGAGAATACGATCGGACAGGCGAATCATCTCGTAAGAGAAGTTCGCTGCAATCTCTTCCATCAGCGCAATGGCGTTCTGCTGGGCTTTCTCATGCGATATTTTCTTGCTGCGCGCTTCGTCTTCAACGGCGCGAGCAATCGCTTTGGAGGCCAACAGCTTGTTGAACAGATCCTGACGCGCCGGGAGACGTGGCCCTACGGCAGCCAGGCGCTGGCGGGCGAAGTGCATACGCGCCACGCGCGCCAGTTTCTGCGCGATGATCTTGTCGGTTCCATGCTCGTCCGCCATTCGACGCAGCGAAACGGAAGGAGAGAAACGCACAAAGCTGTCGCGTCCCAGCCAGGAGACCGCGAAGAACTTCTGGATGCCGTTAAGCATGCGCAGCGGCGGGTTCTCTTCACCTTTTTCACGGCCCGGACGACGACCAAACATCACCGACACCGGCACCATCTGCACATCCAGATCGGGGTTGCTGCGGTGCAGGTCGAGATAGTCGTGGAACAGCTTGATGGACTCTTCTTTTGGCGTGTAGTAGGTAAACACGCGCGGTCCACCGTGAATGAACACGTAGCGCGGCAGCAATGTACCGTCAACTTCAAGCGGTTCAAGCGGGTCAGGTAAGTCATGCGCTAGACACTGGGCGCGAAGCGTCAGTAAGTCTGCCTTCGAGTTATAAGGCAAAACGTACATAATAGGACGCGAGGTATCGAGCCCCAATTCCAGCGCGGGTTCTGCTGGGATAGACTTGCTTTTTACCAGGATGCTTAATGGTAAATTAAGTAATTTGTAGTAAATTCGTGGCCAGCCGGACATAAACGATGTAAAGCCTCTGGTTAATAATGCAATTGCGGCGCAAGGATAACAGAAAGCGCGCAAAATTTCTGTTGTTACCCGTCATACTTCAGGCTGCAGCGAAACGCGCTACAGTTCCTGTTACTGACGCTTTTTTTCATAAAAGGTTCTTTTAATGGCCAATAATACCACTGGGTTAACGCGTATCATCAAAGCCGCCGGCTATTCATGGAAAGGTTTCCGTGCCGCCTGGATCAACGAAGCTGCCTTTCGCCAGGAGGGCGTCGCTGCAATCATCGCGGTGATCATCGCCTGTTTCCTTGATGTTGATGCTATTACCCGCGTACTTCTTATCGGTTCCGTACTTCTGGTGATGATAGTGGAAATTCTTAATAGCGCTATTGAGGCCGTTGTTGATCGCATTGGTTCAGATTTCCACGAGCTTTCTGGCCGCGCAAAAGACATGGGCTCTGCTGCCGTGTTGCTGGCGATTATCACTGCCGTTATCACCTGGGTCACGCTGCTTTGGTCACATTTCCGATGAGCCTCGAGGAATAATTAAGTCCCTGGTTTTTTGTGCAGTTTTTGGTTCCAAAATCGCCTTTGACTGTATATACTCACAGCATAACTGTATATACACCCAGGGGGCGGAATGAAAGCGTTAACGACCAGGCAGCAAGAGGTGTTTGATCTCATCCGGGATCATATCGGCCAGACGGGTATGCCACCCACGCGTGCGGAAATCGCGCAGCGTCTGGGCTTCCGTTCTCCGAATGCTGCTGAAGAACACCTGAAAGCGCTGGCGCGTAAAGGCGTGATTGAGATTGTTTCAGGCGCGTCACGCGGTATCCGCCTGCTGGTGGAAGAAGAGACGGGCATTCCGCTGATAGGCCGTGTTGCTGCCGGTGAGCCTTTACTGGCACAGCAGCATATTGAAGGCCACTACCAGGTCGATCCTGGCATGTTCAAACCGAGCGCTGATTTCCTGCTGCGCGTCAGCGGTATGTCGATGAAAGATATCGGTATTCTTGACGGCGATCTGCTTGCGGTGCACAAAACGCAGGATGTGCGTAACGGCCAGGTGGTTGTCGCGCGCATTGATGATGAAGTCACCGTCAAACGTCTGAAAAAACAGGGGAACACCGTTCAGCTACTGCCTGAAAACAACGAGTTCTCCCCGATTGTGGTCGATCTCCGCGAACACAACTTCTCTATCGAAGGACTGGCGGTTGGGGTCATTCGCAACGGCGAATGGCTGTAACTTCTTCCTGACAGGCTATGGCGCCGCTGTAGCCTGCTTCATTCTCGACTCCCGGTATTTTCATGTCACTGCTGACGGCATCCGATAAGGCATTGTGGCGTCTTGCTCTGCCGATGATTTTCTCCAATATTACCGTTCCCTTGCTGGGGCTGGTCGATACTGCCGTTATTGGCCACCTTGATTCGCCTGTTTATCTCGGCGGCGTGGCGATTGGCGCGACGGCAACCAGCTTCCTGTTTATGCTGCTGCTCTTTTTGCGCATGAGCACCACCGGGCTAACGGCCCAGGCTTATGGTGCAAAAGATCCGCTGCGTCTGGCGCGCGCACTGGTCCAGCCGCTGATCCTTGCGCTTGGCGCGGGGGCGTTAATCGTTTTATTACGTGCGCCTCTTATCGACCTTGCGCTCCATGTTGTCGGCGGCAGCGAGGCGGTACTGGCGCAGGCGCGACGTTTTCTTGAAATCCGCTGGCTCAGCGCGCCCGCCTCGCTGGCAAACCTGGTTCTGCTGGGGTGGCTATTGGGCGTGCAGTACGCCCGTGCGCCAGTGATTTTGCTGGTGGTAGGCAACCTTCTCAACATTGTGCTGGATGTCTGGCTGGTAATGGGCCTGCATATGAACGTGCAGGGCGCGGCGCTGGCGACGGCGATTGCCGAGTACGGAACCTTTATTATTGGCCTGTGGATGGTCTGGCGCGTGCTGGCGATGCGCGGCATCTCTCTGGCGCTGCTCAAAACCGCATGGCGCGGCAATATCCGTAAGCTGCTGGCACTTAATCGTGACATCATGCTGCGCTCGCTGCTGCTTCAGCTCTGCTTCGGCGCGCTGACGGTTTTCGGGGCCCGACTGGGGCCAGAAATCGTTGCGGTCAACGCGGTATT
This sequence comes from Enterobacter sp. DC1, assembly GCF_000568075.1. Lineage (NCBI taxonomy): Bacteria > Pseudomonadati > Pseudomonadota > Gammaproteobacteria > Enterobacterales > Enterobacteriaceae > Enterobacter > Enterobacter sp. DC1. Next base: position 71,188 of record NZ_AZUA01000010.1, on the reverse strand, counting down.
GATGACGCTGCTGACCTTTACCGCCTACGCGCTGGACGGTTTTGCCTATGCGGTAGAAGCGCATTCCGGGCAGGCGTACGGCGCGCGCGAAAGCGGGCAGCTGCGGGACGTCTGGCGGGCAGCCTGCCGCCAGTCTGGGCTGGTGGCGCTGGCGTTCGGCCTGGTTTACGCCTGCTTTGGTGAGCAAATTGTCGCATTGCTTACGTCTCTTCCTGCGCTGCGCGAGTTGGCGAGTCACTATCTCATCTGGCAAGTCATCTTACCGGTGGTCGGCGTCTGGTGTTATCTGCTGGACGGCATGTTTATTGGTGCGACTCGCGGAACGGAAATGCGTAACAGCATGGCGGTCGCGGCGGCCGGGTTTGGCCTGACGCTGCTGACGCTCCCCTGGCTGGGTAATCACGGTTTGTGGCTGGCCCTGGCCGTTTTCCTCTCGCTGAGAGGGATATCGCTGGCTTTTATCTGGCACCGCCACTGGCAAAAAGATACCTGGTTCCCTTCACGTCACGATATATCGTGACGGTTAAAGATTCCGAATATGAAATCAACTGCCGAATCCTTAACTACAATAATTATCACGTCCAGCAGAAAAGAACGTAACGGACGTTACGACCCGACGCTTAACTAAGAGGACACGATGATGAATAAAGACGAAATCGGCGGCAACTGGAAGCAGTTCAAAGGTAAAGCGAAAGAACAGTGGGGTAAGCTGACTGATGACGATATGACCGTCATTGAAGGTAAACGCGATCAGCTTGTCGGTAAAATTCAGGAACGTTACGGCTACGCGAAAGACCAGGCGGAAAAAGAAGTAGGCGACTGGGAAAAACGCAACGACTACCGCTGGTAACCGGGCTATACCCGCAAGTACAAGGAAGTACACCCTGAGGGCGGCCATGAGCCGCCTTTTCTTTTGCCGTTAACGCGGTTTTTTCTTCACAAGAATAGAGTGGTCGTGCTGACACGCGTCCTGATGACGACAGGCTTCCACTTCCACGCAGGCAGAGCACAGCCCGTGCGCTTCAATCACGTTATGACGCAGGGCAAAACCCATTTTTGCTGCCAGCGTATGCATAATATCTTCCACGCCTTCCGCAGCTTCTTCTTTCACCACGCCGCAGCGGTCACAGATAAACATCGCCGATGTGTGGGTGGGCTGATCGAACAGATGGCACAACACATAGCTGTTTGTGGACTCAACTTTATGCACGAATCCTTGTTCCAGCAGGAAATCCAGGGCGCGATATACGGTCGGTGGTTTCGCCTGCGGCTCGCTTTCGCGGAGCAGGTCCAGCAGATCGTAGGCGCTGATAGCGCCCTGCTGCAGGCTCATCAGACGTAAGACTTCAAGGCGCTGCGGAGTCAGGCGCACATTGCGTTGGGCGCACAGCTTTTCGGCCTGCGCTAACAGCTCTTTTGTGGACTTATCCATTTAGCACCCCGGATGTTATAGGACGGAAACCCCCACTTTATCATGTTCTGGTAAAAACGCCGAGATCCGCCAGTCTGTGCTATACCTGACCCATTGCAAACCGGGAAATAAACAATGAAAAAACCTGACTGTATTCGGCACTGGCGCGACGTTGAAGGCGCGGATGATTCGACCTACCCAGATAGCGATGAGCGTTTTTCTATCGGCGCCCCGTTGGCTCGCAAGCTTGGGCTCGGGCGCATTGGTATCCATCATGAGCGTTTACCGCCCGGGCGCAGGACGTCCTATCCGCACGCGGAAAGCGATGAAGAAGAGTTCGTTTATGTGCTCGAAGGTCATCCAGAAGCGTGGATTAACGGCTATTTATGGAAACTTGAACCGGGCGACAGCGTGGGGTTTCCTGCCGGAACCGGTATTTGCCATACCTTTATCAACAACACGGACGAAGAGGTGCGGTTACTGGTCGTTGGCGAGGCGAATAAGAAGCACAACCGCATCTACTATCCGCTTAACCCCGTGTATGCCGCTACCCGTGAGGATCGCTGGGTAGACCACCCGCCCCAGTTTTTTGGACCGCATGATGGAAAACCTGGGAAAAAATAATTTCCTCTTCTATAAATATTGAGGGCCGTCACAAAATACAACAGGCCGTAAGGAAGTTTTACTTAGGGATAGAAATAGCGGGTCTTTTACTACTTATTCACAGCAATAGTTCGTTCCTGTTTGGGTGATAACAGACAGGGGTTATTTCATAACAGACTATAACGGGCATACTGTGAAAAAAAATTTTAAATTTTCGGTGGTTAGTATCGCTGTTTCCTTGTTTATGGCAAATCAGGCGGGAGCAGCCAATACCTGGACAGAATCACGTAGCGACGCAATGGGTGGCACTGGCGTTGCCTCCGGGAGCTATGGTAGCGGGGCGTTAATCAACCCCGCGTTGCTGGCAAAGGCAAAACCGGACGATGATGTGACGGTCATTTTGCCGTCCGTTGGCGTACAGGTGACGGATGAGGACAATCTTCAGGACGAGATAGATACCATCAACGACAAAATCAATCACTATAAGGATGTGGTTGACGACCTCACGCCAGGAGACATTATCACCAATCCTTTAGGTTCCATTAATCAGTTCCAGGGCGCGGCCAAAGATCTGGCCGATGAGCTGGACTATCTCAAGGGCAAAACCGCACGCGCGACGGCAGGTGCAGGGCTTGCCGTAAGTATCCCTAACGATGTGCTTTCCGTGGCCTTTATGGCGAAAGGCTATGCCCATGGCCGGGTGAGCTCGTCTATCGATCAGCAAGATATTGATTATCTGCGCGGTATTCAACAAAGCAAGGTGGTGGCTGCCGGTGTTGCCCTGGACGCTGCGCTGAACGGCACGGATCAGATCACTAAAAATCTCAACTCAACGGCGTCTGGCCGGGCGGCGATTGTGTCCGACTATGGTGTTGCCGTAGCCCGTCAGTTTGACCTTGGCGGCGTCCCGGTTTCCGTAGGCGTGACGCCAAAGCTGCAAAAAACCTGGGTCTATAACTACACCACCTCAATCTACGATTACGACAGTAACAAGTGGAACGACAGCCGCTATCGTACGGACGACACGGGCTTCAACGTCGATGCCGGTATTGCGGCTGATTTCGGCGAACACTGGACGGTCGGCGTGAGCGGTCAAAACCTGATGTCGCGTGATATCGACACCAAAGATATCCGTATCCGCAACGGCCGTACGGGAGAAGTGGTGAGCTATAAAGACACCTATCAGATCCGTCCGCTGGTGACCGCCGGGGCCGCCTGGCACAACGATCTGGTGACGCTGACCGCCGATGGCGACCTGACGGAAACCAAAGGCTTCAAGAGCGAAGATACGTCGCAGTACGTGGGGGTCGGTGCTGAGGTTACGCCGCTCAGCTGGCTGGCGGTGCGTGCGGGTTATCGCGCGGACGTGAAGGGTAACGACAGCAATGTCTTTACCGGCGGTGTCGGTTTCGCGCCGTTCAGTACCGTTCATGTTGACCTGATGGGCCTGTACGGCGAGGACGAAACCTGGGGCGCCGGGGCTCAGCTGAGCATGACGTTCTAAAGTCCACCGGAGGCGCTGCGCCTCCGGCTTTTCTTTGTGCTATAGTAGCGCCCCTTTTCCACCAGATGCTTAAAACTTCGCCATGTCGTCAGAATTACAGACCGCTTTCCCTGCACACCGTTTCTCCATTGCGCCGATGCTCGACTGGACGGACAGACACTGCCGCTATTTCCTGCGCCAGCTCTCCCGCCATACGCTGCTGTACACCGAAATGGTGACCACGGGCGCAATCATTCATGGGAAGGGCGACTATCTGGCCTATAGCGAAGAAGAGCATCCGGTTGCCCTGCAGCTGGGCGGCAGCGATCCGGCCGCGCTGGCGCAGTGCGCGAAGCTGGCAGAAGAACGCGGCTACGACGAGATCAACCTGAACGTTGGCTGCCCGTCCGACCGCGTGCAGAACGGCATGTTTGGCGCCTGTCTGATGGGGAATGCACAGCTGGTAGCGGACTGTATCAAGGCGATGCGCGATGTGGTCTCCATTCCGGTCACGGTCAAAACCCGTATCGGCATTGATGATCAGGACAGCTACGAATTCCTGTGCGACTTCATCAACACGGTATCCGGGAAAGGCGAGTGCGAGATGTTCATCATTCACGCGCGAAAAGCCTGGCTCTCCGGCCTCAGCCCGAAAGAGAACCGTGAGATCCCGCCGCTGGACTATCCGCGCGTGTATCAACTGAAGCGTGACTTCCCGCACCTGACGATGTCCATCAACGGCGGCATCAAGTCGCTGGAAGAAGCTAAAGCGCATCTGGGGCATATGGATGGCGTGATGGTCGGCCGCGAGGCGTATCAGAACCCGGGCATTCTGGCGACGGTCGATCGCGAAATCTTTGGTATCGAAGGCGCGGACACCGATCCGGTTGCCGTCGTGCGTGCGATGTATCCTTACATTGAGCGCGAGCTGAGCAATGGCACGTATCTCGGCCATATCACTCGCCATATGCTTGGCCTGTTCCAGGGGATTCCGGGTGCGCGTCAGTGGCGCCGCTACCTGAGCGAGAATGCGCATAAAGCCGGAGCCGATATTGAGGTGCTGGAACATGCGCTGCGACTGGTGGCAGACAAGCGATAACTTTCGCTAAAAGTTCGTCAAATTCACCACGCCCTACGACCGTTCGCGGGGCGTTTTGCTTTAATAACAACAGGTTAATACTGGCATGATTCTTGTAATGCTGAGTGCATTACTCGGGAACTCGTGGGAGAGCACCATGCTGGAACTACTTTTTGTGATTGGTTTTTTTGTCATGCTGTTAGCGACAGGCGTTTCGCTGCTCGGCATTCTCGCGGCTATCGTGGTGGCGACGGTGGTCATGTTTATTGGCGGACTGTTTGCGCTGACGATCAAACTGTTGCCGTGGCTATTGCTGGCCATTGCGGTCGTGTGGGTGATTCGGGCGATTAAAGCGCCAAAAGTGCCCAGTTATCAGCGCAATAACCGCTTCCGTTACTAAGGTATTGAGGGGTTCGTCACATACTTGTAACTTTTCCGGCGGCATGGCTTAGAACAGAATAGGATTTAGTTATCGAATCTGTCACTATGACTGCCGTTAAAGAATTCATCGAGCTGTACCCTACATACAGCCGAACTAAAAAAAGAAAGGGCTTCCCACGGGAAGCCCAATTTCTTTTTGGGGCTCAGGGAATCAACAAGCTCGACCCCTGCGTCGCCCGGCTCTCCAGCACCTCATGCGCGCGCTGCGCATCGGTCAGCGCGAATTTCTGCGCATCTGACACATCCACTTTAATGACCCCGCTGGCGATCAGCGAGAACAGCTCGTTGCTGGCTTCCTCAAGTTCTTCCCGGTTGGTGATGTATCCTTGCAGGGAAGGGCGCGTCACGTACAGAGAACCTTTCTGGTTCAGTATGCCGAGGTTAACGCCGGTTACCGCGCCTGACGCATTGCCGAAGCTGACCATCAGACCACGGCGCTGCAGACAGTCCAGCGACGCTTCCCACGTGTCTTTCCCCACCGAGTCATACACCACGCGCACTTTTTTGCCGCTGGTGATCTCCTTCAGCCGCTCAACAATGCTCTCTTCACGGTAGTTAATCACCTGCCAGGCGCCCGCCTGGAGCGCGCGCTGCGCTTTTTGTGCATTTCCGACCGTGCCGATCAGCTTCGCGCCCAGTGCTTTTGCCCACTGACAGGCGATGAGCCCGACGCCACCCGCTGCGGCATGGAACAGGAACTGCTCGTCGGGCTTAATTTCATAGGTTTTGCGCAGCAGGTAGTAAACCGTCAGACCTTTCAGGAACGAGGCCGCCGCCTGCTCAAAGGAGATGGCGTTAGGCAGCAGGGCGGCTTTATCCGCCGGAACGTTGTGGACGGAGCTGTAAGCGCCCAGCGCAGACTGCGCGTATATCACGCGGTCGCCCTCTTTAATATGCTTAACCGCGCTGCCCACTTTAACGACGACACCGGCTGCCTCGGTGCCCAGGCCGCTCGGCAATGATGGAGGCGGGTAGAGACCGCCGCGAATATAGGTGTCGATGTAGTTAATGCCGATGGCTTTGTTTTCAACCTGCACTTCGTTTTCGCCAGGTGCGGCAGGGGTGAACTCCACCGCTTTCAGTACGTCTGGCCCACCGTGTTTCTGGAATTCAATGCGCGTTGCCATGCTCCCTCCGTAAGAAAAATATGGTAATCTTTCGACCCACTCTTTATCTCGGTAACTCCATTCACTATGGCAGGAAACAAACCCTTCAACAAACAGACTGAACCTCGCGAGCGTGATTTCCAGGTCGCAGGGTTAAAGGTCCCGCCGCACTCGATTGAAGCGGAACAGTCGGTGTTGGGCGGTTTAATGCTGGATAACGAGCGCTGGGACGACGTCGCCGAGCGCGTCGTGGCGGAAGATTTCTACACCCGCCCGCACCGCCACATCTTTACTGAAATGGCGCGTCTGCAGGAGTCGGGCAGCCCGATCGACCTGATCACGCTCGCGGAATCGCTGGAGCGTCTTGGTCAGCTCGACAGCTGCGGCGGGTTTGCCTATCTGGCGGAACTGTCAAAAAACACGCCTAGTGCGGCGAACATCAGCGCTTATGCCGATATCGTGCGCGAACGTGCCGTCGTTCGTGAGATGATCTCGGTGGCGAACGAGATCGCCGAAGCCGGTTTTGATCCGCAGGGGCGTACCAGCGAAGACCTGCTCGACCTCGCTGAATCCCGCGTCTTTAAAATCGCCGAAAGCCGCGCCAATAAAGACGAAGGCCCAAAAAACATCGCCGATGTCCTCGATGCCACCGTGGCCCGTATCGAACAGCTGTTCCAGCAGCCGCACGACGGCGTCACCGGCGTGAACACCGGCTATGACGATTTGAACAAGAAAACCGCCGGCCTGCAGCCGTCGGATTTGATCATCGTCGCCGCGCGTCCGTCGATGGGTAAAACCACATTTGCGATGAACCTCGTCGAAAACGCGGCGATGTTGCAGGATAAGCCGGTGCTGATCTTCAGCCTTGAGATGCCCTCCGAGCAGATTATGATGCGTTCTCTGGCGTCGCTGTCGCGCGTGGATCAGACCCGCATTCGTACCGGCCAGCTCGATGATGAAGACTGGGCGCGCATCTCCGGCACCATGGGCATTCTGCTGGAAAAACGTAACATCTATATCGATGACTCCTCCGGCCTGACGCCGACGGAAGTGCGCTCCCGCGCGCGCCGTATCGCCCGTGAACACGGCGGCATCGGCCTCATCATGATCGACTACCTTCAGCTGATGCGCGTCCCGTCGCTCTCCGACAACCGTACGCTGGAAATTGCGGAGATTTCCCGCTCGCTCAAGGCGTTAGCCAAAGAGCTGCACGTACCGGTCGTTGCGCTGTCGCAGCTGAACCGCTCTCTGGAACAACGTGCCGACAAGCGCCCGGTCAACTCTGACCTGCGTGAGTCCGGCTCCATCGAGCAGGATGCCGACTTAATCATGTTTATCTACCGTGATGAGGTTTATCACGAGAACAGCGACCTGAAAGGGATCGCCGAAATTATTATTGGTAAACAACGTAACGGCCCAATCGGGACGGTGCGTCTGACCTTTAACGGACAGTGGTCGCGTTTCGACAACTATGCCGGTCCTCAATATGATGATGAGTAATTTCTAAGGAATTCAAATGCAAGCGGCAACTGTTGTTATTAACCGCCGCGCTCTGCGACACAACCTGCAACGTCTGCGTGAACTGGCGCCTGCCAGCAAGCTCGTTGCAGTCGTGAAAGCGAACGCTTACGGACACGGTCTTCTGGAGACCGCGCGAACGCTCCCCGATGCCGACGCCTTTGGCGTCGCCCGTCTTGAAGAAGCCCTCCGCCTGCGCGCGGGCGGCATTACCCAACCCATTCTGCTCCTCGAAGGCTTTTTCGAAGCCAGCGATCTGCCGACCATTGCAGACCAGCATCTGCATACCGCGGTACATAACGAAGAACAGCTCGCCGCACTGGAAACCGCCGAGCTGAGCGAGCCGGTGACCGTCTGGATGAAGCTCGACACGGGCATGCACCGTCTGGGCGTGCGTCCGGAAAGCGCGGAAGCCTTTTATCAGCGTTTATGCCGGTGCAAAAACGTGCGCCAGCCGGTGAATATCGTTAGCCACTTCGCCCGCGCCGATGAGCCCGAGTGCGGTGCGACCGAGCGCCAGCTGGATATTTTCAACACCTTCTGCGAAGGCAAGCCGGGGATGCGCTCGATTGCGGCATCCGGCGGTATTCTGCTGTGGCCGCAGTCGCATTTCGACTGGGCGCGACCGGGCATCATTCTCTACGGCGTGTCGCCGCTGGAGAATAAACCCTGGGGGCCGGACTTTGGCTTCCAGCCGGTCATGTCGCTGGTCTCTAACCTGATTGCCGTGCGTGACCATAAAGCGGGCGAGCCAGTCGGCTACGGCGGTACCTGGACCAGCGAGCGTGATACCCGTCTCGGCGTGGTGGCGATGGGCTATGGTGACGGCTATCCGCGCGCCGCGCCGTCGGGCACGCCGGTTCTGGTCAACGGTCGCGAGGTGAAGATTGTTGGCCGCGTGGCGATGGACATGATTTGTGTCGATCTGGGCCCTGAAGCCCAGGATAAGCCCGGCGACGATGTGGTGATGTGGGGCGAAGGTTTGCCCGTCGAACGCATTGCTGAAATTACGAAAGTGAGTGCTTACGAACTTATCACGCGCCTGACGTCAAGGGTCGCGATGAAGTACATCGACTGAGACTCGCAGATAGTCGTCCAACGGCATTAGCTGCCGTTGGACGCGTAACGCTTATTTCAACACGTTATAGATTGCCTGATTAGTCAAATAATCCGACGCGAGCCCTGACTCCGGACTGAAGCGCGAACCCTGGATGGACGAGAACCGTTTTCCGGTGCTGCCCAGCGAGACATAGCGCTCCCCCCCATCGTTTTCCGAAATGGTGTACACCGTTTTCTGCATCTCGGCGAATAGCGGAGCGTTACGCTGAATGGCCTGATGCAATTCCAGCAGCTGCACCCCATCCAGATTGAGCTTTTTATCCAGCGTGACGCCCCATCTTTGCAGGCAAACTTCTGCGAAATGACGCACGATCGTGCCGGGTTCATGGACCACTTTTTCCCCGCTATTCCCATTGGCCGAAGCATTCCCCACCAGCGTAGCGTGGCGACCAGACATGGGATAAATATGTACTTTTGTCGCGCTATCGGTCTGTGGAATGACGCACGAGAAACCTTTTGATCGCTCATGTCTGGCATAGAAAGCCACATACTCCTTCACGTTGCTGCCCAGAGTGACTTTGTCCGCCTGGAAATTACCCATGCCCGGAACTGGATCGACCGCAAAAATATTCACCGGAATCGTCGTTAAAAGAGGATCGGCCAGCATTGCATTGGCAAGCATATGGCAGCTAATTCCCCCCCGGCTCCACCCAACAAGGTTCACCTGAGTGGGCAGGATCTGCCCCTGGCGGAAGGTTTTGATGATTTGCTGCTGTAGCGCCTGCTGGGTCACTTTACGATCGCCATAGTCATATTTTCGCCACCAAAATGAGCCGGTAACCTCAACGTCCTGAATCGGTACGCCCGCCTTTTTAAGCTGCTCATAGTTTTCTTTTGTGAGCTTTTCACGCTGCCAGTCAACGTGGCCTTTGATAATATTGATCGCATGCTGAACATTCTCATTCCAACCGCTGCCCAGAAGCTGGGCACGAAGCTGAGAATATTCTCCGCTTTTGACCCAAAGCTCATCGCTTTGTAGATTGCCGCTCCCCGGACCATCAAGAATGACCCATTCGGCGAACTCTTTACCCTTGTTATTGGCTGCCAGAGAAGAGATGAGCTCGCCGTTCCAGTAATTAGCATGAGACTCATCAAATTTATTAGATCCAGTACCACAGAAATACACTGTTAGTATTGTCATAAATGACCTCATTGAAATATTAATATGTAGGTGGATGGCACGCGTGCAGTTAAATAATATGTGTCAGCAATTTTTCGGGGAATATGCTATTAAGCCCAGGCTGTTTTTGATAATGATAAGATCGTTTTTAATTAAATATGGCTATGTCTAATGTGTAGTACTGCTTAACTTTTTGCTTTGGGTATATGACGTTTGCCTTATGCCGAATGCTGTTTTTACAGTTTTGTAATAGCACGCATACTTAATTTCGGAATAAGTTGGTTGAATAACCTAAGAAAATAGATTTCACACGGGGTTATGCTACGATGAATATATTAATGATCGATGAGTTACCGATCTTCATTCACGGTATGAAAACAGAGCTGGAACGCGTAATGCCGGAATGCACTGTTTTTGCAGCGAACAATTTTGAAGATGCACACGCAATTTTAACCTCTATGCCGGTCAGCATTATTTTGCTGGATGGTGAAATGAAGTGCCGTGATTTTATCACTAATTTGATGACAAACTGGCCTGAGCTACCGATCGTGGTGATGTTACGAAAAACGACGGATAAGATATTCAACTTCTACATCCGACAAAGCATTAAGGGCATTTTTACCAAGGATCTCCCCGCCGAGAAAATCAGCCAGATACTTTGCATGGTCTCCTCGGGGGTGGTCTGTTTTCCGGAGCAAGCCGTGGTCCAGCGAGAACAACCCACTGGCGGGTTGCCGATCTACTCCCTGAGTCGTCGGCAGAAGGAAGTTCTTAAGCTGCTGGCGAATGGAGGAACAAATAAGCAGATCAGCCGGCAATTGAATATCAGTGCAGGTACGGTCAAAGTACATCTTGAATCCATCTTTCACCGACTACAGGTCAACAATCGGACACAGGCCGCAATGCTCTATTTTAAATATATGTCTAATTAGCCGATTTTCAGGAAAGCGAAAGGCTGCAGTCAAAATGCGTTAAAAGAAAAGCGCAACAGATGGACCTCTGTTGCGCTTTGTTTTTTTAACGGTACTGAGATTTGAAATAATATATCACCACCACCAGCGTTCCGAAGTCCTGCAATAGCCAGAATGGAAAGCTGTCACTCAGTATATCAGCACCGGTAAGAATAAATTTCATGTTTAAGCTACTTTCACCAAAAAAACCAAAGGCGAGGGCGGCTAAGCCAATTTTACACATTACCGGCAGGGCATGGACTCTTCGGCTATAGGCGGCAAACAAAATCAGCAGCGATGTTATCAGGTCGACGAAGATAATAAAGGGAAGTACCCAGCCATTCATTATGTTAAGCATTTATTCTCCATCGGGTTTGTTGTGGGTTAAATCAGGCGGAGAAAGTGATTCATGTCTGACTTTATTTTTGATGACGCTTGCAACATCAAAAATATCGCGTTGTTCATGCCGGCGAAAAAAGTTGGCCAGCCAGACGATCAGGCCATTACTCATTGCCCCGAGGATATACCCTAAACCAAGCGTGATATCGGCCTGATTAAGGTCTATCTTTAACCAGCGGGCTGCTAATCCACCTAATGCGACGGCCGCGCCCATGCTGATTCCACCAAAAATAATGCCTGCCATAAATCGGCTGTGCTGGTGCAATCGCTGCGGTTGCCAGAAAAACGAGATACTGACGCCGCCAAATAAACCTGAAAAAGCCAGCAAGGCTTCACTGATGAGGGTCGGGAGATAGATGTCAGACATACGTTCATCCTCTGCAAGGATAAATCCCCTCGGAAAAGGGGATTTATTATCGTAACGGGCGCTTATTATTGGCAGGGATCCAGCTCAACAATATGCTGATACTTATCGGTCGTAATAAAGCGCTGTTGCCCTGACAGGCTGTAAATCAAACGCTTGGGAGAGCGATATCCCTTCACGACATCGACATCCGCGCTAAGCCAGGGCTGACTGGAAGGAAGAGCGCGATCGCTGTATTTATCGCCACCGATCCATTTTTGATTGGTGAGTTTCACTCCCCAAAGCGATTCGCTTTCATTTCCCGACCAGCCGAGGCGTTTAGCCTCATCCGAGGTAATATAGCGGTCGGGCAGGCGCCCAAAATTTTTTATATGACGAAGCGTTGTCGCCAGATCGGTCACGTTATTGACGGGCACCATACCCTGAGAAGATAAAAAGGCGTTGGCTTCCTTTATTTCCTCTTCGCAGGTTGGCATGGCGGCGGTTGCCTGTAACACGGTGAATAACGAAACAGACAGTACGGCCATTTTCACTATGTATAGTGGTTTCATTGTAATTTTCCTGTTGAATTAACTAAGAAATAGCTTCATTTCCGCCTCGCGGCGTCGGGTAAGCCCGGTCAAAACCTTACCACCTGCCTTATTCCAGCTTTTGAACTGCAGTGCGGCGCCCTGGATATCGCCTGCGTTGAATTTTTTGAGCAGCGTGGATTTCTTTAAATTGCCCACGCCAAGGTTGAAGGCGAACGAAACCAGCGCGTCGAATTGGTTCTGTGTCGAAGCGCTGTTCAGCAGTTTTTTCACGCCGTCCTCGGTGCGTTTCAGATCTTTGCGCAGCAGATCTTTGGCCTCACCGGTGGTAATTTTGGTGAGCTTTTCCATCTCCTCTTTGAGGATCAAATGGCCATATCCGATGGTCCACAAACCTACGGCATCGCGATAACGCTCCAGCTTCAGCCCTTCGAACTGGCAAATAAGCTGAATGCCCCTGTCACCTGTACGTTCTGGTTGTTTTTGCATTACGGAGTCTCCTCTGCTTTCGGACGGGGAATCACCTTGTTGGTGTATTCGTCAATCAAACGCATGACGCTTTCCGGTGGCTCAAGTGCGGTAAATTGCATCTCTACATCGACGTGGCGGCTATCACGCCCGCCTTTGTTATCGCTGGAAGGCGACAGGCTGACGTGAAAGCGGCCGAAGTCGTTTTCACCGGACTGGCGGGAAGGGGCCTGCATGCCTTCCGTACGGATCGTCAGGTTGACCTTCATCTTTTCCAGCATCAGCCCGCGCGGTGTCGAAAGCGCGACTAAGGGCAGGTCAAAGTAGTGCTTTTCATCCAGTGCCAGCTGTACGGTGCGCGGTACCAACGAACCGTCCTCTGCGGGTTCGAAAAAGGGATCCAGCGCCTTCATATACTGCTGAGCAATCAGTTCGTTGGCCGCAGTGGCCGCGTACTGCATTCCGCGCGTGATATCTTCAAGCGAGATCGGCACGCCGGGAATATCGGCTGGAGGCGCTGGAGGCGTGTTTTCCTGTACCGGTGGCGTGCCTTCATCCTCTTTGCCCGTCTTGTTTTCCGGCTCTTCATCCTTGCCGCCGCGCAGCCATTTTTTAAAAGACATATTTCGCTCCTGGAAAAAGGGCTACCCGGGTAGCCCCTGCGTTACGGAATCGCACGTATGTCGCGGCGTGGAAGATTATTGCGCGGCGACAGGCTTGGTTTTGGCGTTGGTCAGGTAATCAATCACGCGCTGCAGAGCTTCAGGTGGCTCCTGGCGTTTAATCTGGGTATGAATGGAATATTTCGCGCGTGTATCGGTCGAACGGGTCTGCTCCGATTTATGGGAGACCTTGCCGGTCATTTTCGCTTTGAAAACGCCCCAGCCGATGGACGCTTCCACGGAAGCCTCCGCTTCGGTGCTGCTGGAACTGGCTTCGCTCTGGCTCACTTCCAGCTCAAAGTCGATGGTGCCTTCCTCGATGCAGATGATGGGGTGGGTGACCGCCGCCAGGAGCGGAATACTCATCTTGCGGGTCACGCTGCCTTTATTGACCCCCTGTTCGTCTACCACGGTTTCGTCGTAATCGAACTCGATCGCAACAGCTTTGCCGTCTTTAATACAGACGGAGAGCAGGAAGTCGGTATAGGACTTGCTCGCCTGGACCTGTGCTTTGATCATCGCCTGCAGCGGACCGCCGATCATATGTTCCAGCGGCAGGGCGTTAATAACTGAACCAATAAATTGTGAATCCATGATGTGAACTCCTTGAATCAGTGAATGCGCGGTTGCGCAGGAGCCACATTACGGAAAGCGAGAAGGGGAAAATATTGGGTAAATGGCATGGCGAGAGGACGCAAAAAACCTATGCCGATCGCAGGATAATCTTAAGGGGTGGTGTTGAGTGATATTCCGGTTTATTGTTGAAATCCCTGCCTCATCGAATTCCGGAGAACCATCGCGTGTTTCAGAAAGTTGACGCCTATGCCGGCGACCCTATCCTCTCCTTAATGGAGCGTTTCAAAGAAGATCCTCGCAGCGACAAAGTAAACCTCAGCATCGGTTTGTATTACAACGAGGATGGCATCATTCCTCAATTAAAAGCCGTTGCCGAAGCCGAAGCGCGTCTGAACGCTGTTCCACACGGTGCTTCTCTTTATCTGCCGATGGAAGGGTTAAACGCCTACCGCAACACCATCGCTCCGCTGTTATTCGGTGCCGATCACGCGGTGCTCGCGCAAAAACGCGTGGCGACCATCCAGACGCTGGGCGGCTCGGGTGCGCTGAAAGTGGGTGCAGACTTCCTGAAAAAATACTTCCCGGATTCAGGCGTGTGGGTCAGTGACCCGACGTGGGAAAACCACGTTGCGATCTTCGAGGGCGCAGGTTTCAACGTGGCGACCTATCCGTGGTTCGACAGCGAAACGAACGGCGTGCGCGTTGAAGCGCTGCTGGAAAAACTGAACACCCTGCCGGCGCGCAGCATTGTGCTGCTGCATCCATGCTGCCATAACCCGACCGGGGCGGATCTCACCAACGCCCAGTGGGATGCGGTGATTGAGGTACTGAAGGCCCGCGACCTGATTCCATTCCTCGACATCGCCTACCAGGGCTTTGGCGCAGGCATGGAAGAAGATGCTTACGCCATCCGCGCCGTGGCCAGCGCAGGGCTGCCAGCGCTGGTCAGCAACTCCTTCTCTAAAATTTTCTCCCTGTACGGTGAACGCGTTGGCGGTCTGTCCGTGGTGTGTGAAGACGCCGAAGCGACGGGTCGCGTGCTCGGCCAGCTGAAGGCGACGGTGCGCCGCATTTACTCCAGCCCGCCGAACTTTGGTGCGCAGGTGGTGGCGACGGTGCTCGGCGACGAACAGCTGAAAGCGTCCTGGCTTGCCGAAGTGGAAGCGATGCGTAAGCGTATCCTGTCCATGCGTCAGGAGCTGGTTAACGTGCTGAAAGAGGCGGTGCCTGGGCATAACTTCGACTATCTGCTCAAGCAGCGCGGGATGTTCAGCTATACCGGACTGAGCGCTGCGCAGGTCGATCGCCTGCGGGAAGAGTTCGGCGTTTACCTGATCGCCAGCGGCCGTATGTGCGTGGCGGGCCTGAATGCCAGCAACGTTCATCGCGTGGCGCAGGCATTTGCTGCTGTAATGTAAGTACTTACTATTCACTTTCCCCTCTCCCTGTGGGAGAGGGCCGGGTGAGGGCATCTGGCCGCACAAAAACCTTGCCCGGTGGCGCTTCGCTTACCGGGCGTACGGGCTGGGTGTTCTCCCTCTCACCGTGGGAGAGGTCCGGTGTGAGGGCATCTGGCCGCACAAAAACCTTGCCCGGTGGCGCTTCGCTTACCGGGCCTACGGGCTGGGTGTTCTCCCTCTCACCGTGGGAGAGGGCCGGGGTGAGGGCATCAGGCCGCACAAAAACCTTGCCCGGTGGCGCTTCGCTTACCGGGCCTACGGGCTGGGTGTTCTCCCTCTCCCTGTGGGAGAGGGCCGGGGTGAGGGCATCATGCCGCACAAAAACCTTGCCCGGTGGCGCTTCGCTTACCGGGCGTACGGGCTGGGTGTTCTCCCTCTCCCCGTGGGAGAGGGCTGGGGTGAGGGTATCAGGCCGCACAAAAACCTTGCCCGGCGCTTTGTGATCGTCTTCTTTTTATTCAGCTTCATAAGCAAAAACTCCTTCCCTTCACCTCCCGCTGGGGTTATGGTCGGATAGTTTTTTGACCATCTACTCAAATTAAAACGATAACAAACTGAATATTCAGGGGAAAATATGCGCAAGATCACACTGGCGCTCAGCGCCGCCTGCTTATTGTTCTCGCTTAATAGCGCCGTCGTCGCGCGAGCTTCTGCCCCGACGCCGCTTTACACCGGCACCACCGCCGCCATTCTCGCCGAGCAGGCGCCCATTCACTGGGTTTCCGTGGCCCAAATCGAAAACAGCCTGATCGGCCGTGCGCCAATGGCCGTGGGTTTTGACATTGACGATACCGTGCTGTTCTCAAGCCCCGGCTTCTGGCGCGGGAAGAAAACGTATTCACCCGACAGCGAAGCGTATCTGAAGAACCCGGAATTCTGGGAAAAAATGAATAACGGCTGGGACGAATTCAGCATCCCGAAAGAGGTTGCCCGTGCGCTTATTGCCATGCACGTGAAGCGCGGTGACAGCATCTACTTTGTCACCGGCCGCAGTCAGACCAAAACCGAAACCGTCTCTAAAACGCTGCAGGATGATTTCCAGATCCCGGCGACCAGCATGAATCCGGTCATTTTTGCCGGTGACAAAGAAGGGCAAAACACCAAAACCCAGTGGCTGGAAAAGAAAAATATCAAAGTATTCTACGGCGATTCGGATAACGACATCACCGCCGCGCATGACGTGGGGGCCAGAGGGATCAGGGTGTTACGTGCCTCTAACTCCACGTATCGACCGCTGCCGATGGCCGGAAAGTTTGGCGAAGAGGTGATCGTCAACTCGGAGTATTAAGTACACGGCAGCGGGCTTGACTCTTTTTTAATCAAATCTCGCTGCTGCGGGTTTTACCTTTCGTCTTCTTGCTGCACACTTAGAAAGATTCATCTTTCATCACGGAGCAGCACATGTGGTACCAACAGACCCTGACCTTAAGCGCTAAACCACGCGGATTTCACCTGGTGACGGATGAAGTCATCGGGCAACTCCGCGACCTGTCGCGGGTGAAAACGGGTTTGCTGCATCTGCTGCTTCAGCACACGTCTGCCTCTCTCACGCTGAATGAAAATTGCGATCCCACCGTCCGGTCCGACATGGAGCACCAT
Organism: Enterobacter sp. DC1; assembly: GCF_000568075.1. Lineage (NCBI taxonomy): Bacteria > Pseudomonadati > Pseudomonadota > Gammaproteobacteria > Enterobacterales > Enterobacteriaceae > Enterobacter > Enterobacter sp. DC1. The sequence continues at coordinate 54,301 of NZ_AZUA01000010.1, read as the reverse complement.
TTTCTGAAGAGCGTACCGGACAACGCGCCTTACGAGCATGACTATGAGGGGGCGGACGATATGCCTTCGCATATTAAATCCTCCCTGCTGGGCGTATCGTTGATGCTGCCGGTTCACAACGGGCGGCTGCTGTTGGGAACGTGGCAGGGGATCTGGCTGGGAGAGCATCGCATTCACGGTGGTTCGCGTAAAATTATCGCCACGCTACAAGGGGAATAAAGATGACAATTTCGGAGATACTTCAGTACTGCATGAGCAAGCCCGGCGCGGAGCAGAGCGTTCACAGCGACTGGAAAGCCACGCAGATTAAAGTGGGAGATGTCCTGTTTGCGATGGTGAAAGAGGTGGAAGGCCGTCCGGCGGCGTCGCTGAAAACCAGCCCTGAACTGGCGGATTTGCTACGTCAGCAGCATGATGACGTGAGGCCGAGCAAGCACCTTAATAAGGCGCACTGGAGCACCGTCTATCTGGATGGGTCGATTCCTGGCTCGCAGATTTACTACCTGGTGGACGCGTCCTATCAGCAGGCGGTTGAGCTGCTGCCGGAAACCACCCGACAGCAACTCTCCGTCTGACAATTACAGCAACGGTTTAAGGAAGCGCGCGGTGTGCGAGGCTTCGCACTCTGCAACGGTCTCTGGCGTACCGGAGACGAGAATTTCACCGCCGCCGCTGCCGCCTTCCGGGCCGAGATCGACAATCCAGTCCGCAGTTTTAATCACGTCCAGGTTATGCTCGATGACCACGATGGTGTTGCCCTGATCGCGCAGCTGATGCAGAACCTCGAGCAGCTGCTGGATGTCGGCAAAGTGCAGGCCGGTGGTCGGCTCGTCCAGAATGTAGAGCGTCTGACCGGTGCCGCGTTTTGACAGCTCACGCGCCAGCTTCACGCGCTGCGCTTCACCGCCGGACAGCGTGGTGGCGGACTGTCCCAGACGAATGTAGGTCAGGCCTACGTCCATCAGCGTCTGCAGCTTACGCGCCAGCGCAGGGACGGCGTCAAAGAACTCGCGCGCCTCTTCGATGGTCATGTCCAGCACTTCGTGGATGGTCTTGCCTTTGTACTTAATCTCCAGCGTTTCGCGGTTATAGCGTTTGCCTTTGCACTGGTCGCACGGCACGTAGATATCCGGCAGGAAGTGCATCTCAACCTTGATCACGCCGTCGCCCTGGCACGCTTCGCAGCGGCCACCGCGCACGTTAAAGCTGAAACGTCCTGGCGTATAGCCGCGTGAGCGCGCTTCCGGCACGCCGGCAAACAGTTCACGTACGGGCGTGAAGACGCCGGTATAGGTTGCCGGGTTAGAGCGCGGAGTACGGCCAATCGGGCTCTGGTCAATGTCGATAACTTTATCGAAATGCTCCAGACCCTGGATATCGCGGTACGGCGCAGGCTCGGCCAGCGTCGCGCCGTTCAGCGCAGTCTGCGCAATCGGGAACAGCGTATCGTTGATCAGCGTCGATTTACCGGAACCGGACACGCCGGTGATGCAGGTAAACAGGCCAACCGGCAGCGTCAGGGTGACGTCTTTCAGGTTGTTGCCGCGCGCGCCGGTCAGCTTCAGCACTTTTTCCGGATCTGCCGCTACGCGCTGTTTCGGCACTTCAATCTTGCGCTTGCCGCTCATGAACTGGCCGGTCAGCGATTCGGGTACCGCCATAATGTCCTTCAGCGTCCCTTCCGCGACTACCTGGCCGCCGTGTACGCCAGCGCCTGGGCCAATGTCGATGACGTGGTCAGCCGCGCGGATCGCATCTTCATCGTGCTCGACCACAATTACCGTGTTGCCGAGGTTGCGCAGGTGAACCAGCGTCCCGAGCAGACGCTCGTTGTCGCGCTGGTGCAGGCCGATGGACGGCTCATCCAGCACGTACATCACGCCTACCAGACCTGCACCAATCTGGCTCGCCAGACGGATACGCTGGGCTTCACCGCCGGAGAGCGTTTCCGCCGAGCGGGAAAGCGTCAGGTAGTTCAGGCCAACGTTCACCAGGAACTTCAGGCGATCGCCGATCTCTTTCAGCACTTTTTCGGCAATTTTCGCGCGCTGGCCGGAGAGCTTCAGGTTGTTGAAGAAGTCCATCGCGTGACCGATGCTCATGTCTGAGATGGTCGGCAGCGCGGTGTTTTCCACAAACACGTGGCGCGCTTCGCGACGCAGACGCGTACCCTCACAGGTGGCGCAGGAGCGGTTGCTGATGAACTTTGCCAGCTCCTCGCGCACCGCGCTGGATTCGGTCTCTTTGTAGCGGCGCTCCATGTTGTGCAGCACCCCTTCGAACGGGTGGCGACGCACGGAGGTATCGCCGCGATCGTTCATGTACTTGAACTCGATGTTCTCTTTGCCGGAACCGAACAGGATCACTTTGTGCACGTTCGCGCTCAGGCTCGCCCACGGGGCTTCGACGTCGAACTTATAGTGCTCTGCCAGCGATTTCAGCATCTGGAAGTAGTAGAAGTTACGCTTGTCCCAGCCGCGAATGGCGCCGCCCGCCAGCGACAGCTCCGGGTTCTGGATCACGCGGTCCGGGTCGAAATATTGTTGAACGCCCAGGCCGTCACACGTCGGACACGCGCCCGCCGGGTTGTTGAATGAGAACAGGCGCGGTTCCAGCTCGCGCATGCTGTAGCCGCAAATCGGGCAGGCGAAGTTGGCGGAGAAGAGCAGCTCTTCCGCTTTTGGATCGTCCATGTCGGAGACCACGGCCGTGCCGCCAGAGAGTTCCAGCGCGGTTTCAAAGGACTCCGCCAGGCGCGTGGCGAGATCGTCGCGCACCTTGAAGCGGTCAATCACCACTTCGATGGTGTGCTTCTTCTGCAGCTCCAGCTTTGGCGGATCGGACAGGTCACACACCTCGCCGTCGATACGGGCGCGGATATAGCCCTGGCTTGCCAGGTTTTCCAGCGTTTTGGTGTGTTCGCCTTTTCGCTCTTTAATTATCGGCGCCAGCAGCATCAGGCGTTTGCCTTCCGGCTGCGACAGCACGTTATCCACCATCTGGCTGACGGTCTGGGCCGCCAGCGGGACGTCGTGGTCCGGGCAGCGCGGCTCGCCCACGCGGGCATACAGCAGACGCAGGTAGTCATGGATTTCGGTAATGGTACCGACCGTTGAGCGCGGGTTATGCGAGGTGGACTTCTGCTCAATAGAGATAGCAGGGGATAACCCTTCAATGTGGTCGACATCCGGTTTTTCCATCAGCGACAGGAACTGACGCGCGTACGCAGAGAGCGATTCAACGTAACGACGCTGTCCTTCGGCATACAAAGTGTCGAAAGCCAGTGAGGATTTGCCAGACCCCGAAAGCCCGGTCACGACAATGAGTTTGTCGCGAGGGATTATGAGGTTGATATTCTTGAGATTGTGGGTGCGGGCGCCCCGAACTTCGATCTTATCCATTCACCTTTCCCGGTTGGAACACGGATTGCCTGATTTGTTTGAAGGACAAACGGCTGTCAGAAACGGCTAATTATGACACAATTTGACCTGTTTGAATATACAGTATTGGAATGCATTTTCTGATTGGCTGTGTAACAATGTGGAGTTGCGAGAGAACTCTGGAACGTGCTACGCAACTATCAAAGTGCAGCATGGAAATGGTACACTCGCGCGTTTACACTATTAAGAAACGTATTCAGGAGACACGAACATGGCCAGCAGAGGCGTAAACAAGGTGATTCTCGTCGGTAATCTGGGCCAGGACCCGGAAGTACGCTACATGCCGAGTGGTGGCGCAGTTGCCAACATTACGCTGGCTACTTCCGAATCCTGGCGTGATAAAGCGACCGGTGAGATGAAAGAGCAGACCGAATGGCACCGCGTTGTGCTGTTTGGCAAACTGGCAGAAGTGGCCGGTGAGTATCTGCGTAAAGGTTCTCAGGTCTATATCGAAGGCCAGCTGCGTACCCGCAAATGGACCGATCAGTCCGGTGCTGAGAAGTACACCACTGAAGTCGTGGTTAACGTGGGCGGTACCATGCAGATGCTGGGTGGCCGTCAGGGCGGTGGTGCACCAGCAGGTGGCGGTCAGACCCAGCAGCAGGGCGGTTGGGGTCAGCCTCAGCAGCCGCAGGGCGGCAACCAGTTCAGCGGCGGCGCACAGTCTCGTCCGCAGCAGCAGTCTGCTCCGGCGCCGTCTAACGAACCGCCAATGGATTTCGACGACGACATTCCGTTCTGATTTCCGCGTGCTGAAAACAAAAAACCCAGACTAGCGTCTGGGTTTTTTTATTCCGTCAGGGATCAGGTTATCACCATCGGCCAGTCTGGCGGCGTGTGGCTCATCGCCTCAACCATCACCACTTTAATATTTTCCCAGACGGCGGCGATATCCAGCAGGGTGATGCCAAGCAGGCCCGTTGCAAACCAGCAGGCCGCACCCAGCCCCAGGAGGGTGCTGATGACAGCAAGACCCGCATAGTCAGATTTACGAAACTGAATATTCAGCGTGCTGGCTAAAAACATCAGTACCGCACTCAACAAAGGCCAGCGCAGGAGAACCATGCTGGTAGTAATGGTTGCCATAAAACCCATCCTCTACAAAACAGACGAACTGAATGAAACGGTGTTTCTCGTTACAAAATATGTGTGAACTATATCACATTTGTTGATTTATTCGCCAGTGCCTGAGCGATCAAAAAAGAGGATTTTATTCTTCAGAAAAGGCGATTGCGCGGGCTGGTCCTGCCTTCGGCGCACGAGGAGGCGGAGCCACAGCTTGCCGAAAATGCCCTTCGGGCAAGTGGGGATAGCGCAAATTCGGTTTTTATAAGAGGGACGTTATTCTCACCCAGTCCTGAAAATATTGTGGTGAAGGCTGACTATTTATAAATCAACGAGCACAATGGCTCAGAGCAAATAGCATAAAACGTCATGATGAAGTTGTACTTTTTTCATGCTGTCAGACGTTTGGCTTAATCAACGATCGTCTGTTGTGTTATCTTCCCGTCAGCCCTAACGGGCTGGATAATTATTTTCCTTAATTGAAACGGAACGAATACTTACAGTTTAACTTACGGGAAAATATTATCGGCATAACGAAATTTAAGATTTTTAATACTAAAAGTCAGTTGCTAACTTCGCATGATTCATGCAACGTAATCACCTGTTTAACAAAGCATCCGGCCTTCATTACTACAGGCGTACAACATGCAGGGATATAGGGCGGGAAATGAATCGTAGCGCGCGGCGCAAAATGCTCAGGGTGGTAGGGATCATCATGGTAGTTATGCTGCCGGTGATGCTTGCGCTATGGTTTGCCCAGCTACGAGCCGTTTCTGAAACAAGCGCCCAGCTACGCACATTTGCTGAACTGGCTTTAGACAAAACAGAGCTGGTTATTCAACAGGTTGAGCTGGCCAGGGACGAGGCTGTAAAATATCAGGGTGAGCTTTGCACGCCGGGACACCGTCAATATATGCTGAACGTTGTTCGTGGTCGCCTGTTTGTCGCCGATTTAATTTACGCTGAAGGTCAGAATTTTCTTTGTTCGACCGTTTTTACACCGGATCACCCCTACGCCATTCCTGTCGCTAATTACACGCGTAAACCTGACGTCGCTATCTATTATTATCGCGACACCCCATTTTATACTGGCTATAAAATGACATATATGCAGCGCGGAAATTATGTGGTTGTAGTTAACCCGCTTTCATACAGCGAAGTCATGTCCGCGGATCATTCTCTCTCCTGGGGTGTGTACGACACGGTAACCAATGCTTTCTTTTCCGTCAGCCAGAAAGCCAATGTTTCTTTATTAAATTCGATGATTCGGGATAAGGAATCGGTATTTCAAAAAGATAACCGCTTTTATACGATCGTAACATCTCCCAAAAGACCGATTGCGGCCATTGTGTCGACATCGAATAAACGCTTTTATGAAACGCTTTATCACCAGGCGACGTTGACGCTGCCGCTGGGCATGATCTGCAGCATTATTATTTTGCTGGTATGGTCCCGTACCCATCGTGAGCTTAATTCGCCGGGGCGCTTACTGCACCGCGCGCTGAACAAACGACAGCTTTGCGTCCACTATCAGCCGATTATTGATATTAAGAATAACCAGTGCGTGGGTGCGGAGGCGCTGTTGCGCTGGCCTGGCTTTAACGGGCAGGTGATGAGCCCGGCTGAGTTTATCCCGCTGGCGGAAAGTGAGGGAATGAGCGAGCGGATTACGGACTATGTCGTTGAGGAGGTGTTCAACGATCTGGGTCATTTCCTGGCCGAGCATCCGCATCTCTATATTTCGATTAACCTGTCGGCCACGGATTTCCACTCCTCGCGGCTGATCGCCATGATTTCCGACAAGGCCCGCCACTACGCCGTCCGTGCGCAGCAAATCAAAATAGAAGTGACGGAACGCGGTTTTATCGATGTGCCAAAAACCACGCCGGTGATTCAGGCTTTCCGTCAGGCGGGTTATGAAGTCGCGATCGATGATTTCGGTACCGGCTACTCGAACCTGCACAACCTCTACTCGCTGAACGTGGATATTCTGAAAATCGATAAATCGTTTATCGATACCTTAACGACCAACAGTACCAGCCACCTGATCGCCGAGCATATTATCGAGATGGCGCAAAGCCTGCGGCTGAAAACCATTGCGGAAGGGGTAGAGACGGCAGAGCAGGTGAGCTGGCTGCTGAAGCGCGGCGTCCAGTTTTGTCAGGGATGGCACTTCGCGAAAGCGATGCCGCCCCAGGAATTTATGACCTGGCAGCAGCAGCCTTTGCACTGAGGGTGATTAATTTAACTGGTGGCGATAGTCGCTCGGCGTGCGGTCAAACTCGCGGCGAAACACGCGGGAAAAAGTTTGTTGCGACACATAGCCAAGGTCCATCGCGATATCAAAAATGGGCCGCTGCGTTGAGCGTAGCGCCTGCGCCGCCAGCAGCAGTCTGCGCTGGCGAATGTACTCGCCCAGCGTTTGATGCATGACCGTGCGGAACATTCTCTGTAAATACCATTTCGAATAGCCCGACTTTTTAGCGACCACATCAATGTTCAACGGTTGGTCGATATGTTCATCAATCCATTCAATAAGCGTCTGAATAATCTGCTGATGCGACATAAGGTTGCCCCTCTGTAGATACAACTATCTCGGTTAATTCGTCGTTTTCTCTGCGGGGGAGTATAATTCCTCAAGTTAACTTGAGGTAAAGAGGTTTTATGGAAAAGAGATTGCCGCGCATTAAAGCGCTTTTAACTCCCGGTGAAGTGGCGAAGCGAAGCGGCGTGGCGGTATCGGCGCTCCACTTCTATGAAAGCAAAGGGTTAATTAAAAGCATCCGTAACGGGGGCAACCAGCGCCGCTATACCCGAGACGTGCTCCGCTACGTGGCGATTATCAAAATTGCGCAACGAATCGGAATTCCCCTGGCCACGATCGGCGAGGCGTTTGGCGTGCTGCCGGAAGGTCACACGCTTAGCCCGAAAGAGTGGAAAGAGCTGTCGTCCCAGTGGCGTGAAGAGCTGGACCGGCGTATTCATACGTTGGTCGTCCTGCGCGACGAACTGGACGGTTGTATCGGCTGCGGCTGCCTGTCGCGTAGCGATTGTCCGTTGCGTAACCCTGGCGACAGGCTGGGCGAGCAGGGGACGGGGGCGCGGCTGCTGGAAGAGGATTGAGCGTGCGTGTAGCCCATTCGCCCGGTGGCGCTTCGCTTACCCGGCCTACCAGACCGTAAAATGTAGGCCGGGTAAGGCGCAGCCGCCACCCGGCAAAACCCCGCGTACATAAAGAACTAAAGCGCCACATAAGGGCGCTTTAGTTTTTCCCGGTCTTTGTCTTTCACTCTATCCCGCTGGTTCACGGGAGGGTTTCCCCCGACATCAGCACCCCTCAGTGTCGAGCTGGTTGGGGAGGTTCCGGATTGTGCTGACACTTTAATTCTATGCAAGACCCGTTTTTTCGCCAGCCTCGTTGGCCGTTTTTTAGACGAATTTTTTTCGCGGTGTTGTTCAATTTTCTATAGTTAAAAAGTATGAATCACAGGAGAAAACCATGCTCACGGTACACCACCTTAACCAGTCGCGCTCGCACCGCGTGATTTGGGCGCTGGAAGAACTCGGCCTGCCTTATGAGATCGTTCACTACGAGCGCGAAAAGAACATGCTGGCACCGGAGGCTCTCAAGAAGGTGCATCCGTTGGGCAAATCGCCGGTCATCGAAGATAACGGGCTGATCCTTGCGGAGTCGGGCGCCATCCTGGAGTACCTGCAGGAAACGTACGATGCCGAGTCACGCCTTAAGCCTTTAGATCCGGCGCATAAGGTGCAATACCGCTTCTGGCTGCATTACGCCGAAGGATCGCTGATGCCGCTACTGTTAATGAAGCTGGTCTTCAACAGTCTCGGCAAGCCGCCGGTGCCGTTTGGTATCAGAACCCTGGGCAAAGCGCTGGGGCAGGGGGTGCAGAAAGCGTATCTCAACCGTCAGTTGGAGACCCATGCGCGCTTTATTGAGTCACATCTTGCCGAAAACAGCTGGTTTGCCGGGGATAGGCTCAGCATGGCCGATATTCAGATGAGCTTCCCGATCTTTGCGCTGCTGGCGCGCGGCGGCATCGCTAATCTGCCGCATATTCAGGCATGGAAGACAAAGGTTGAGAACAGCCCTGGCTGGCAAAAAACCCTGGAGCAAGGGGGTCCGTTATCTATTCCCGGTGAGGACTGAAATGTAAACAAATTGCGCATAGACGATAACGTTTGCGCATCCTCTGTTTATTTCTTCAGCGTCATAAGTGAATTTTAGCGAAAAACGAGAAAGTTCAGTTGAAAAGGGCGGGGATTACGCTAGATAATCGTTTGCCTTAATTTGACCACCCGTTTGTAAGCGCGGAGCTAAACGTTTGCTTTTTTTGTGACGCCCTTTCGTCACAAACGCAACACAAGGATTTGACGTTCAGCTGGCAGTGGCGTCTCCACCTCGCTTACGGACTTCCTAAAAAACTCTCAGGGGATGTTTTCTATGTCTACGCCATCTGCGCGTACTGGCGGTTCACTTGACGCCATGTTTAAAATTTCGGCCCGCGGCAGCACCGTGCGCCAGGAAATTGTTGCCGGTTTGACAACGTTTCTGGCGATGGTTTATTCCGTCATCGTTGTGCCGGGCATGCTGGGCAAAGCAGGCTTCCCGCCAGCGGCCGTCTTTGTGGCGACCTGCCTTGTGGCCGGCGTGGGCTCCATCGTGATGGGCCTGTGGGCGAACCTGCCGCTGGCGATTGGTTGCGCCATCTCTCTGACCGCGTTTACCGCGTTCAGCCTGGTGTTGGGTCAGCATATCAGCGTACCGGTTGCGCTGGGTGCCGTGTTCCTGATGGGTGTGCTGTTTACCGTGATTTCGGCGACCGGCATCCGTAGCTGGATCTTGCGCAACCTGCCGCAGGGCGTGGCGCACGGTACCGGCATCGGCATCGGCCTGTTCCTGTTGCTGATCGCCGCTAACGGCGTCGGTCTAGTCATCAAGAACCCGCTGGACGGTCTGCCGGTAGCGCTGGGCCACTTCGCCAGCTTCCCGGTGATCATGTCGCTGATCGGTCTGGCGGTGATTATCGGTCTGGAAAAACTGAAGGTCCCGGGCGGCATTCTGCTGACCATTATCGGCGTTTCTATTGTCGGCCTGATTTTCGATCCGACCGTACACTTCTCCGGTATCTTCGCCATGCCGTCGCTGAGCGATGACAAAGGCAACTCCCTGATTGGCAGCCTGGATATCGTTGGCGCGCTGAACCCGGTGATCCTGCCAAGCGTGCTGGCGCTGGTCATGACCGCCGTGTTTGACGCGACCGGTACCATTCGTGCGGTGGCCGGTCAGGCGAACCTGCTGGATAAAGACGGTCAGATTATTGATGGCGGAAAAGCGCTGACCACTGACTCCCTGAGCAGCGTCTTCTCCGGCCTGGTGGGCGCGGCGCCTGCGGCGGTGTACATCGAATCTGCAGCGGGTACGGCGGCAGGCGGTAAAACCGGCCTGACGGCGATCACCGTCGGCGTGCTGTTCATGCTGATCCTGTTCCTCTCTCCGCTCTCCTATCTGGTTCCGGCGTATGCGACCGCGCCAGCGCTGATGTACGTTGGCCTGCTGATGCTGAGCAACGTGGCGAAAATCGACTTTGCAGACTTCGTGGACGCCATGTCTGGCCTGATCACCGCGGTCTTCATCGTCCTGACCTGTAACATTGTGACCGGCATTATGATCGGCTTCGCGTCGCTGGTGATTGGTCGTCTGGTTTCCGGTGAATGGCGTAAGCTGAACGTTGGCACCGTGATTATCGCCGTTGCGCTGGTGGCGTTCTACGCGGGCGGCTGGGCAATCTAAGTTGTCCATTGATGCGAAAACGGGTGGCTCAGGCCGCCCGTTTTTATTTTCAGGACTCATCCTGTTGCCTTTTGCGTTACTCTGGAGAAGATAGAATAAAAGGCACGACGCCTTCCGGAGTACATAAGCAACACAGCAAACAGGGAACGCATGGAAATCTTCTTCACAATACTCATCATGACCCTTGTGGTCTCGCTATCCGGGGTGGTTACACGCGTACTGCCCTTTCAGGTCCCCCTGCCATTAATGCAAATTGCCATCGGCGCGCTGCTGGCGTGGCCGACGTTTGGCCTGCACGTGGAATTTGACCCCGAACTGTTCCTCGTGCTGTTTATCCCGCCGCTGCTGTTTGCCGATGGCTGGAAAACGCCCACGCGAGAATTCCTTGAGCACGGGCGCGAGATCTTCGGCCTGGCGCTGGCGCTGGTGGTGGTCACCGTCGTCGGGATTGGTTTTCTGATCTACTGGGCGGTACCGGGTATTCCGTTAATACCGGCTTTCGCGCTGGCCGCCGTGCTGTCGCCAACCGATGCCGTGGCGCTGTCCGGCATTGTGGGTGAAGGCCGTATTCCGAAGAAAATCATGGGGATTTTACAGGGTGAGGCGCTGATGAACGACGCCTCCGGCCTGGTTGCCCTGAAGTTTGCCGTGGCCGTTGCGATGGGCACGATGGTCTTTACCGTCGGCGGCGCAACCCTGGAATTCTTCAAGGTGGCGATTGGCGGTATTCTCGCAGGCTTCGTGGTGAGCTGGCTGTACGGCCGCTCATTGCGCTTCCTCAGCCGCTGGGGCGGCGATGAGCCCGCAACGCAGATCGTACTGCTGTTCCTGCTGCCGTTTGCCTCTTATCTGATTGCCGAACATATCGGCGTGTCGGGCATTCTGGCAGCGGTTGCGGCGGGGATGACCATTACCCGTTCCGGCGTAATGCGCCGCGCGCCGCTGGCCATGCGCCTGCGTGCAAACAGCACCTGGGCGATGCTGGAATTTGTCTTTAACGGCATGGTGTTCCTGCTGTTGGGCCTGCAGCTGCCGGGCATTATGGAATCCTCGCTGGTTGCGGCCGAAGCCGACCCGAACGTTGAGGTCTGGATGCTGTTTACCGACATCGTGCTGATCTACATGGCGCTGATGCTGGTGCGTTTCGGCTGGCTGTGGACGATGAAAAACTTCAGCGTACGTTTCCTGAAGAAAAAGCCGATGGAGTTCGGCTCGTGGACAACGCGTGAGCTGCTGATCGCCTCTTTTGCGGGCGTACGCGGGGCGATCACCCTTGCCGGTGTGCTCTCCATTCCGCTGCTGCTGCCCACGGGCGACGTCTTCCCGGCGCGCTACGAGCTGGTCTTCCTGGCGGCGGGCGTGATTCTGTTCTCCCTGTTTGTCGGCGTGATTATGCTGCCGATTTTACTCCAGCATATTGATGCCGGTGATTCGACTCAGCAGCATAAAGAAGAACGTATTGCCCGGGCGGCGACTGCCGAAGTGGCAATTGTCGCGATTCAGAAAATGGAAGAGCGTCTGGCCGCGGATGCGGAAGAGAACATCGATAATCAGCTGCTGACGGAGGTCAGTTCCCGCGTGATTGGTAACTTGCGCCGCCGCGCGGACGGGCGTAACGACGTGGAAAGCTCGCTGCAGGAGGAGAACCTGGAGCGTCGGTTCCGCCTGGCGGCGCTGCGCTCAGAGCGCGCCGAGCTGTATCACCTGCGCGCCACGCGGCAGATCAGCAACGAAACGCTGCAAAAGCTGCTGCACGATCTGGACCTGCTGGAAGCGCTGTTGATAGAGAATCAGTAGCGCTGTTTTGCCCGGTGGCGCTGCGCTTACCGGGCCTACCTTCGAACCGTAGGCCGGGTAAGGCGAAGCCGCCACCCGGCACTATTCAGACCGCACCCAAAACCCCTCACAACACTGCAGCCACGCCTGCGCGCTCTGCGATAAATACACCCCTTCGCGCCAGATCATCCCCAGTTGCCAGTGCAGGTCGCTCTCCAGCGGGATCCAGCGCAGCGTGTTTTTATCCAGACGTTCGCAAATCGGCTGCGGCAGAATGGCAATCCCCACGCCGGCCTGCACCATCGCCGCCAGGAAATCCCACTGTCCGCTGCGCACCGCTATGCGCGGCTTGACGTTATGCTGGTTAAACAGCGTCATCAGCTGGCGGCTGAGGGCGAAGTCTTCGTTGTAGATCAGCAGAGGGTGCTCGCCGAGCAGTTCAGGTCTCACCGAGTCTAACTTCAGCCAGTCGCCGGAGCGGGGCACCAGCACGCACAGCGGATGGCTAAAGAGAGGAAGCGTCGCCAGACCGCTCTCTTCCTCAACGGGAAGGGCGGTCATTGCCACGTCGAGCTCGCCGTTGGTGACGGCCTGCTGGACGGTTAACCCACCAAACTCCGAAATCTTCAGCTCAACGCCGGGATAACGCTGGCGAAACAGGCTAATCGGCCCGGCCATCATCATCCCCACCATTGGCGGAATGCCGAGGCGAAGCACACCTTTCTTCAGATGATTGATATCGCCCAGCTCCGCTTCCAGCTGGCGAAACTCCGCCAGAATCGCCAGCCCGCGTTCGAACACCACGCGTCCGGTGTCGGTCAGCAGCAGCTTGCGCCCGTCGCGGATCAGCAGGGTACAGTTCAGTTCATCTTCGAGGTTTTTCAGCATCTTGCTTATGGTGGGCTGGGTAACAAACAACTTCTCCGCTGCGCGGGTAAAACTTTGCTGACGAACCACTTCGACAAAATAGCGCAGCGTTCTTATGTCCATGATTATTCCTCGAAACTATACCTTTGATGATTTTAATTCATTTCAGTCCATACCGTGCGCTCTCTATACTGGCGCCTCGTCTCATTTTTGAGGAAAACCCCCATGGCCGTGGCGTTAAGCCGTGTTACGCCTGCCGTTGTGCAACGACTCCAGGTCCCGATGCAGGTACTGCTCTACGCGGGACTGTTTGTTTTCGCGGAATATCTTGTCGGCTGGCTGCATCTGCCGCTGCCCGCAAATCTTGTCGGGATGCTGCTGATGCTGACGCTTATTCTGTGCCGCGTGATCCCCCTTAACTGGGTGCGCGCCGGGGCGCGCTGGCTGCTGGCGGAGATGCTGCTGTTCTTTGTTCCTGCCGTGGTGGCGGTGGTGAACTACGCCCAGCTGCTGATGGTCGACGGCTGGCGAATCTTTGCCGTTATTGCGCTGAGTACGCTGATGGTGCTGGGGGCGACCGCCTGGGTGGTGGATAAAGTGTATCGCTTTGAAATCAGCAGGCACAAACATGACTAACTTTCAGATCAGCGTCTTGTGCCTGATTGCGACGCTGGCGATCTACTTTGCCAACAAGCGGCTGTATCGTCGTTTCCATGCCCTGCCGCTGATGCCGCTGGTCTTCACGCCGATCCTGCTGGTGCTGATGCTGGTCTTCGGCCACATCTCCTGGCAGAACTACATTGGCGAATCCCACTGGCTGCTGTGGCTGCTCGGCCCGGCGACCATCGCTTTTGCCGTCCCCGTTTACGACAACCTCGCCATTATCAAACGCCACTGGATGTCGCTCAGCGCAGGCGTGATCACCGCCACGGTGGTCGCGGTGTGCAGCTCCGTCTGGCTGGCGCGGCTGTTTACGCTGCCCGATGAAATTCAGCGCAGCCTGGCCGTGCGTTCGGTAACCACACCGTTTGCGCTGGCGGCCGCCAAACCGCTCGGCGGACAGCCGGATCTGGTGGCGCTGTTTGTTGTCGTGACGGGCGTGTTCGGTATGGCGGTCGGCGATATGCTGTTCCTGCGATTGTCGATCCGTGAAGGGATGGCAAAAGGCGCGGGGTTTGGCGCGGCATCGCACGGGGCGGGCACGGCACGTTCGTATGAGCTGGGGCAGCAGGAGGGCGTTGTCGCGAGCCTGGTGATGATGCTTTCGGGCGTGGTAATGGTGCTGATTGCGCCGCTGGTGGCGTGGGTGATGTTTTAAGCTCCCCGGCCAGAATGACCGGGGAGAAAGGCTTAATGCGCGCGGCCCTGCTCAACGCCCAGGCCGGTTTGAGAACGGATAAACTGGGCGCGGAATTTCTCACGCTCCAGGTTACCCTCCGGCGAATTGTCGGTGGCCGAGAAGAACCAGATGCCGATAAACGCCACGGCGATCGAGAACAGCGCCGGGTATTCATACGGGAAGATAGCGCTTGCGTGACCGAGGATCTGCACCCAGATGGTCGGGCCCAGAATCATCAGGATCACCGCCGTCAGCAGCCCCAGCCAGCCGCCAATCATCGCCCCACGCGTGGTCAGCTTCGACCAGTACATGGAGAGCAGGATGATCGGGAAGTTACAGCTTGCCGCAATCGAGAAGGCCAGCCCCACCATAAAGGCGATGTTCTGCTTCTCGAACAGAATGCCTAACAGAATCGCCACGACGCCCAGCACCAGCACGGTGATTTTCGAGACCTTCAGCTCGTCGCGCTCGCTCGCGCCTTTGCGGAAGACGTTGGCGTAGAGGTCATGCGACACCGCAGACGCGCCGGCCAGCGTCAGCCCTGCAACTACCGCAAGAATGGTGGCGAAGGCCACGGCGGAGATAAAGCCGAGGAACAGGTTACCGCCCACCGCGTCGGCCAGGTGCACCGCCGCCATGTTGTTACCGCCAATCAGCGCGCCCGCCGCGTCTTTAAACGCCGGGTTCGCCCCCACCAGCATGATCGCGCCAAAGCCGATGATAAAGGTGAGGATATAGAAGTAACCCATGAAACCGGTGGCGTAAAAGACGCTCTTGCGCGCTTCACGCGCATCGCTCACGGTAAAGAAGCGCATCAGGATATGCGGCAGGCCCGCGGTCCCGAACATCAGGCCGAGACCCAGCGAGAGCGCGGATATCGGGTCTTTCACCAGCCCGCCCGGGCTCATGATCGCTTCCCCTTTCGGGTGGACTGCCATCGCTTCGGTGAACAGGTTATTGAAGCTGAACCCGACGTGCTTCATCACCATAAAGGCCATAAAGCTGGCGCCGAACAGCAGCAATACCGCTTTGATGATCTGCACCCAGGTGGTTGCCAGCATGCCGCCGAACAGGACGTACATCACCATCAGCACGCCAACCAGCACCACCGCGATGTGGTAGTTCAGGCCGAACAGCAGTTCGATCAATTTACCCGCGCCCACCATCTGCGCAATCAGGTACAGCGCCACCACCACCAGCGAACCGCAGGCGGAGAGGGTGCGAATCGGCCCCTGCTTCAGGCGATAGGATGCCACGTCAGCGAAGGTGTAGCGTCCCAGGTTGCGCAAGCGTTCGGCAATCAGGAACAGGATGATTGGCCAGCCGACGAGGAAGCCGAGGGAGTAGATCAGGCCGTCATAGCCGGAGGTGTACACCAGCGCGGAGATCCCGAGGAACGAGGCGGCGGACATAAAGTCACCCGCGATTGCCAGCCCGTTCTGGAAGCCGGTAATGTTGCCGCCAGCGGTGTAGTAATCGTTACGGGAGCGCACGCGTTTCGACGCCCAGTAGGTGATGTACAGCGTCAGCAGGACGAAAATCAGGAACATCACAATGGCCTGCCAGTTGGTTGGCTGGCGCTGGACCTCGCCGGTAATGGCATCCGCCGCGTGGGCGGCAAAGGGAAGCGTGGCGGCGAGCGCCGTCAGAACTCTCTTCATGATGCTTTTACCTCTTGCAGTACCGCTTTATTAAGTCGATCGAATTCACCGTTCGCGCGCCAGACGTAGACGCCTGTCAGCAAGAATGAAATCACAATCACGCCAATGCCAATCGGAATCCCGCGCGTCACGCTGGTCCCCTCGTGCAGCGGGGTGCCCAGCCAGTGCGGGGCAAAGGCGATCAGCAGAATAAAGCCGACGTAGATAACCAGCATGATGATGGAAAGGATGAAGGCAAACCGTTGCCGCTTATCGACGAGCTCCCTGTAGTGCGCACTATTCTCTATCTGCTGACAAATATCGTTATTCATCACAGAGTCTCCAAAGGTAAGGTAGGTTTGTTTTTAGTCCCCTCTCCCCTTTGGGGAGAGGGTTAGGGTGAGGGGAGGAAGGGGCGGTCTGATGCCCTCACCCCGGCCCTCTCCCACGGGGAGAGGGAGAAAACACTAGGAAGGCATCGCGATGGCCTGCTTCTCTTCGAGCAGTTTTTCCACCACGCCAGGATCCGCGAGCGTTGAGGTATCACCGAGGTTGCTGGTGTCTCCAGCCGCGATTTTGCGCAAGATACGACGCATAATTTTGCCGGAACGGGTTTTCGGCAGCGAGTCGGTCCAGTGCAGCACGTCCGGCGTCGCCAGCGGGCCAATCTCTTTACGCACCCAGTTGCGCACCTCAGCGTAGAGCTCAGGCGACGGTTCTTCACCGTGGTTCAGAGTGACATAGGCGTAAATCGCCTGGCCTTTGATGTTGTGCGGAATGCCCACAACCGCCGCTTCGGCAATCTTCGGATGCGACACCAGCGCCGATTCAATCTCAGCGGTGCCCAGACGGTGGCCGGAGACGTTCAGCACGTCGTCCACGCGCCCGGTTATCCAGTAATAGCCGTCTTCGTCACGACGCGCGCCGTCGCCGCTGAAGTACATGTTTTTAAAGGTCGAGAAGTAGGTCTGCTCGAAGCGATCGTGATCGCCGAACAGGGTACGCGCCTGACCCGGCCAGGAGTCAGTGATCACCAGGTTGCCTTCGGTGGCGCCTTCCAGCGGGTTGCCTTCGTTATCCACCAGCGCAGGCTGCACGCCGAAGAACGGACGGGTTGCGGAACCGGCCTTCAGCTGCGTGGCGCCCGGCATCGGAGTGATCATGAAACCGCCGGTTTCGGTCTGCCACCAGGTGTCCATCACCGGGCATTTCTCGTTGCCGATTTTCTTCCAGTACCACTCCCAGGCTTCCGGGTTGATTGGCTCACCCACGGAACCGAGGATGCGCAATGAAGAGCGGTCAGTGCCTTCGATGGCTTTATCGCCTTCCGCCATTAATGCGCGGATCGCCGTTGGTGCGGTGTAGAGAATGTTGACCTGGTGTTTATCGACCACCTGACACATACGCGCCGGGGTCGGCCAGTTTGGTACGCCCTCAAACATCAGCGTTGTTGCGCCACAGGCCAGCGGGCCGTACAGCAGGTAGCTGTGTCCGGTAACCCAGCCCACGTCGGCGGTACACCAGTAGATGTCGCCCGGATGGTAGTCGAAGACGTATTTGAAGGTGGTGGCCGCATAGACCAGATAGCCGCCGGTGGTGTGCAGAACGCCTTTCGGCTTACCGGTGGAGCCGGAGGTATAAAGAATGAACAGCGGATCTTCTGCGTTCATCTCTTCCGGCTGATGCTGGTCGCTCGCTTTCTCAATCAGGTCGCTCCACCAGAGGTCGCGCCCCTCGTTCCAGTCGATTTTGCCGCCGGTACGCTTCAGGACGATGACGTTACTGACCGTTTTGACGTTCGGGTTTTTCAGCGCTTCGTCGACGTTTTTCTTCAGTGGGATACCGCGCCCGGCGCGCACGCCTTCATCGGCGGTGATCACCAGTTTTGAACTGGAGTCGACAATACGGCCCGCAACCGCCTCTGGCGAGAACCCGCCGAAAATCACCGAGTGGATCGCGCCGATACGCGCGCAGGCCAGCATGGCCACCGCCGCTTCCGGCACCATCGGCATATAGATAGCGACCACATCGCCTTTTTTAATGCCCTTTTCCAGCAGGACGTTGGCGAAGCGGCACACGTCGCGGTGCAGCTCTTTGTACGTAATATGTTTGCTTTGCGAGGCGTCATCGCCTTCCCAGATGATGGCCGTCTCATTCCCGCGCTCGGCGAGGTGACGATCGAGGCAGTTCGCCGCCAGGTTCAGGGTGCCATCTTCATACCATTTAATGGAGACATTGCCGGGCGCAAAGGAGGTGTTCTTCACCTTCTGATAAGGTTTGATCCAGTCAAGGATATGGCCCTGCTCACCCCAGAAGGTGTCCGGGGCGGAGACAGATTGCTGATATTTCTCGTGGTACTGCTCCGGGGTGATCAGGCAACGGTCCGCAATATTTGCGGGAATGTCGTGTTTATGTATTTGGCTCATGGCTTTTTTTCTCCTTGTAAGATGTTAATAATATGTCGCAAAAACGTTAATTGTAGGGGCTTTACAAGCTTTGTTTATTATTTGGGCTACAGATCACGCATTGTTTGAAGAGTATGAAAATTGAGCGAATGAAACTTTGAAGGAAAATAATTGATGCTGACGATTATTCACATTTATGTTTAAAAAAGCTTTTTTATAACAAAAGGTTATTTATCAGAATTAGAACAAACTCCCGTCATCATCGCTTTTGTGAGTGAAACGCGTCGTTCTTTAAGGCTTGCGCAACAGGTCGCGCAAATGATACTCATACGCCGCGTTAAAAAATCCCATAAACCAACGCAACACAATTCATACCCTTTCAGTATGTCTCCATATTCATGCAGTTTGAGTGAATACGGCGCTTCATTGAGGAAGTCAGTTTCTATGAAAAACGTTAAAGTCAGCCTTGCCTGGCAGATCTTAATCGCCCTTGTGCTGGGCATCCTGCTGGGCAGTTACCTCCACTATCACAGCGACAGCCGCGAATGGCTGATTGCGAACCTGCTTTCACCGGCAGGGGATATCTTTATTCATCTGATCAAGATGATCGTGGTACCGATTGTGATCTCGACGCTGGTGGTCGGTATTGCGGGCGTCGGCGATGCGAAGCAGTTAGGTCGTATTGGTGCGAAAACCATTATCTATTTCGAAGTGATCACTACGGTTGCGATTATCCTTGGTATCACGCTGGCGAACGTGTTCCAGCCGGGTTCCGGGATCGATATGTCGCAGCTGGCAACGGTGGATATTTCGAAATACCAAAGTACGACCGCTGACGTGCAGAGCCATGCGCATGGCCTGATGGGCACTATCCTGTCGCTGGTGCCGACCAACATCGTGGCGTCAATGGCGAAGGGCGAGATGCTGCCTATCATCTTCTTCTCGGTGCTGTTTGGTCTGGGGCTCTCTTCCCTGCCTGCGACGCACCGTGAGCCGCTGGTGACCGTGTTCCGCTCTATCTCCGAAACCATGTTCAAAGTGACCCACATGGTGATGCGTTACGCGCCGGTAGGGGTGTTTGCGCTTATCGCGGTGACCGTGGCGAACTTCGGTTTTGCCTCCCTGTGGCCGCTGGCGAAGCTGGTACTCCTGGTGCACTTCGCCATTCTGTTCTTCGCACTGGTGGTGCTGGGGATCGTGGCGCGCCTGTGCGGGCTGAGCATCTGGATCCTGATTCGCATCCTGAAAGATGAGCTGATTCTGGCGTACTCCACGGCAAGTTCTGAGAGCGTGCTGCCGCGCATCATTGAGAAGATGGAAGCCTACGGCGCGCCTGCCTCTATTACCAGCTTCGTGGTACCGACCGGCTACTCCTTTAACCTGGACGGTTCGACGCTGTACCAGAGCATCGCCGCCATCTTTATTGCGCAGCTGTACGGCATTGACCTGTCGCTGTGGCAGGAGATCGTGCTGGTGCTGACGCTGATGGTGACGTCCAAAGGTATTGCAGGCGTTCCGGGCGTCTCCTTCGTGGTGCTGCTGGCAACGCTTGGCAGCGTCGGTATTCCGCTGGAAGGTCTGGCGTTTATCGCCGGTGTCGACCGTATCCTCGACATGGCGCGTACCGCGCTGAACGTGGTGGGGAATGCTCTGGCGGTGCTGGTTATCGCCAAGTGGGAACACAAATTCGATCGTAAAAAAGCGCTGGCGTATGAACGCGAGGTGCTGGGTCGTTTTGATAAGACGGCCGACCAGTAACATCCTAAGCCCGGTGGCGCTGCGCTTACCGGGCCTACGGGTTTTGTAGGCCGGGTAAGGCGAAGCCGCCACCCGGCACTTTACTCCCCGCTTAACGCATCAAACTCTTCGCATCCCGTATCAAACCCTTCAGTGCAGCTCAGGTTCAACCAGTACAGCGCTTTCTGTTTATTGGGCGTGATAAAGCCTTTCTCTCCCTGCCTGAACAACATCCCTGCCCAGTACTCGGCGTAGCCGGTGCGTGAAAGTGCCGAGCTCCGCTTGAACCACGAGGCGGCCTGCACGTCGTCCTGGGCCACTTCAACGCCGTTGGCATAAATCAGCCCCAGCAGCATTTGCGCATCTACCGCAGAATCGTTATCGATATCTTCGGCCGCCGTTTGCAGCAGTTTGATGGCCTGAGGATAGTCAGTTTTACCTGCCTGAGTATTGACCAGCACGCGCGCCAGCATGATCGCGCCGCGTTTGCTGCCCGCGATGGTTGCCTGCTGCGCCAGCGCCTTAGCTTGCGCATAATTTCCCTGGGTAAAGAGGATTTGCGAGAGCAGCCCCATGGCGTCGACATCGCCACCTTTAGCGGCTTTCTCGGCCCACAGCGCGGCCTGCTTGCTGTCACCGGAGCTAAAGTATGTGTCGGCCAAATAATACTGGGCACGGGCGTCACCCGCTTCAGCCTGTTCTTTGTACTGGCTGCCAATCTCGTCGGCACGGACAAGCGATGTAAAAAGTAACAACAACAGAAAAATATGTTTCATGGGTTCTTATCATCGGGGTACACGCCGCGCAGTATAATCGCGGCGACAGAAGAAAAAAATGGGTGCATTAAGACCTCAGCATCCTGCAAGCCGGGCGGAACCTTGGTTCCGCCCGTAGAGGTTAGCCTGCGTTACAGGCTAATTTTGCCGCCACCTCCTGATGTTCACCCTTTATTGAAAACTCGCATAACTTACCTCGAGTAATAAAGGTAAAGATCACTATCGTCAGGCAAATAATAAAGACAATGCCTAACGCAGTTTTTAATGGCGTCATGCCTTTTACTCCTTGTCAAAAAAAGAATAAGAGGCTACTCTCAACTTGTCGGAGTTGAGGGAGTAGCCTCGGGTAAATGAAAATTTCCCGGGGCTTTCTACTTTCTGTCCCTCAACAATGCTCAAGACAGAAAGTCTTAAGCACCCGCTGCACATCTTATCCCTCTGGATTAAAATGCAAAGATGTAATTCTTTTTCGCGAAAATTACATTATTTCTGCGAGCTGCTTTCCAGAATAATAATTGATGTATTTTATGGGTTAAGCGGAAATAAAAAGGGAGTGAATATCTCACTCCCTTTATTCATCGTTTAATTAACGGCTTCAACCCATTGCGCTTTCGCGCAGTCGGGCTTTCAGCTTGTTATATTCGTCAATGACGTACTGTTCTGCAGCGTGCTGATCCGCAATCGGCTCCACGCGTACGGCGCAGTATTTATACTCCGGCGTTTTGGTTATCGGGCTTAGGTTCTCCGTGACCAGCTCGTTACAGGCGCCAATCCACCACTGGTAGGTCATATAGACCGCCCCTTTGTTCGGACGATCGCTGACCTGCGCGCGTGTGATGATCCGCCCTTTGCGCGAGTTCACCCACACCAGCGCTTCGTCCTCAATGCCGAGGCGCGCTGCGTCGGCGGTGTTGATTTGCGCGTAGCCCGGTTCGTCCGCCAGCGCCGCCAGCGCGGCGCAGTTACCCGTCATCGAACGACAGGAGTAGTGGCCCACTTCACGCACGGTGGAGAGCACCATCGGATACTCGTCGGTGAGTTTATCGATCGGCGCGACCCAGTCGCAGGTGAAGAACTGCGCCAGCCCGTTCGGGGTGTCGAACTTCTCTTTAAAGAGGTATGACGTCCCCTGATCGGCTTCTGACTCATCGCGACACGGCCACTGGATGTACCCCAGCTCACCCATTTTTTCATAGGTTGCCCCGTAGAAGTCTGGACACAGATTGCGCAGCTCGTCCCAGATCTCCTGAGTGTTGTTGTAGTGCATCGGGTAGCCCATGCGGGTGGCTATTTCGCTGATGATCTGCCAGTCCGTTTTCAGATCCCACTTCGGCTCGACCGCCTTAAAGAAGCGCTGGAAGCCGCGGTCTGCCGCCGTGTAGACGCCTTCATGCTCGCCCCAGGAGGTCGACGGTAAAATCACATCCGCCGCCGCCGCGGTTTTGGTCATGAAGATATCCTGGACAATCACCAGCTCCAGATCCTCAAACCCTTTGCGCACGGCAGACAGCTCGGCGTCGGTCTGGAGCGGATCTTCACCCATGATGTAGGCCGCACGCACTTCGCCGTGCGCCGCGCGGTGCGGCAGCTCGCTGATGCGATACCCGGTGTGTTCCGGCAGGCTTTCCACGCCCCAGGCCTTCGCGAATTTCTCGCGGTTTTCCGGGAACTTCACGTACTGGTAGCCCGGGTAGGTGTCCGGCAGCGCGCCCATATCGCAGGCGCCCTGAACGTTATTCTGCCCACGTACCGGGTTGACGCCGACGTGCGCTTTACCCAGATTGCCGGTCAGCATCGCGAGGCTTGTCAGAGAACGCACGGTTTCCACACCCTGATAGAACTGGGTCACGCCCATTCCCCACAGGATGGCGGCGGTTTTCGCCCCGGCATACATCCGTGCCGCCTGGCGGATCTCCTGCGCGCTGACGCCGGTGATTGTTTCCACCGACTCTGGCGTATAGCCTTCGACAATTTTCCGATACTCTTCAAAACCTTCCGTACGGGTCGCGACAAACGCCTGGTCGTACAGGTTCTCCTCAATAATGACGTGTCCCATTGCGTTCAACAGCGCGATGTTCGAGCCGTTTTTCAACGCGATGTGCATATCCGCAATGCGCGCGGTTTCAATTTTGCGCGGATCGCAGACGATGATTTTCGCCCCGTTCTGCTTAGCGCGAATAACGTGGTTCGCGACGATAGGGTGAGAATCCGCCGGGTTATAACCAAAGATGAAGACGAGATCGGTGTTATCTATCTCGTTGATGGCATTACTCATTGCGCCGTTACCGACCGACTGGTGCAGACCTGCAACCGATGGGCCGTGTCAAACGCGAGCGCAGCAGTCGACGTTATTGGTTCCAATAACGGCGCGCGCGAATTTTTGCATCACATAGTTGGTTTCATTCCCCGTCCCGCGTGAAGAGCCGGTGGTCTGAATTGCATCCGGGCCATACTTGGCCTTGATGGCGCTCAGACGCGTGGCGACGTAATCCAGCGCCTCGCTCCAGGAGACGGCTTCCAGCTTGCCGCCGCGCTCGCGGCGGATCATAGGGGTTTTCAGGCGCGGGGTGAGGATTTGGGTATCGTTAATAAAATCCCAGCCGTAGTAACCTTTCAGGCATAGCGTGCCCTGGTTGGTTTTCCCCTGTGCGGCCTCCGCCCGGACGATTTTGCCGTTATCGACCACCAGGTGGATCTTGCAACCTGAGGCACAATAAGGGCAAACCGTGACGACTTTTTTCATCAGTCTGCTCCAGTTAATCGAATCATTCGCACCCACTATGCAGCTTCTATGCCATGTTTTTTGTATGGGTATACCCTGACTTTACGGTCCCTTCGCGGTGAAAACCCTGACAAAAAGCAGCCAATCGTCAAAATTGACGTGTCGACAGGACAGCGGATGTGACATGGGTTGAATTTCCGTCACTGAAAAAACCATTTGACTGGAGCCGACGGCAGAATGGTTCAGACTTAACATAATCCCCTGACGGAAGCATACGATGAAACCGGCGATCCTGGTGGTTGATGACGATACGGCAGTCTGCGAACTGCTTCAGGACGTGCTGAGCGAGCACGTCTTTAGCGTGCTTGTCTGCCATAACGGCCAGGATGCACTGCGGCAGGTACAGCAGGAGCCGAATATCGCGCTGGTGCTGCTGGATATGATGCTGCCGGACATCAACGGCCTGCAGGTTCTGCTGCAGCTGCAAAAGCAGCGACCGGCGCTACCGGTTGTGATGCTAACCGGGCTGGGCAGCGAGTCAGACGTGGTGGTGGGGCTGGAAATGGGGGCCGACGATTATATTGGCAAACCGTTCAACCCGCGCGTGGTGGTCGCCCGCGTAAAAGCGGTATTGCGCCGTACGGGCGTGCTGGCTGCTGAAGTCCCGGCAGCGCCCGTCGCGGGCATTGCTTTTAACGGATGGACGCTCGATACCACCCGCTGTGAGCTGAGCGATCCTCAGCGTAACCCTGTCCCCTTAACCCAGGGCGAGTACGGCCTGCTGCTGGCGCTTACGCAAAATGCCCGTCGGGTGCTGAGCCGTGACCGGCTGCTTGAGCTGACCCACAGCGAAAGCGCGGACGTGTTCGATCGCACGATTGACGTGCTGATCATGCGCCTGCGCCGGAAGATCGAGGCGAATCCGCATCAGCCTGCGCTCATCAAAACCATCCGTGGGCTGGGCTATGTTTTTGCCACCGATGTTTCCCATAGCGAGAAAGCGGCCTAGGTATTCTCTTTGATAAACAGCTGCAGCTCGGCCAGCGTTTTCGCGCCGTCAATCGCGTTGGCGGCCAGCAGGCTTGCCCGCGCGCAGGCATGCGCCAGATAAATGCTCTCCGTGAGCGGCAGCGATTCATGGCAACCGTATAAAAACCCCGCGCAAAACGCATCGCCCGCGCCAACGCTGCCGACAATGTCTTTTTGCTCCAGTAACCATGAGGGGATCCAGCGGCCTTGCTCACCCGGCGCTTCTCCCCACGCGCCTTCCGGGCAGTGGATCACCACCCGCTGACGCACGCCTGCCGCCAGCAGCTGCGTCGCGGCATCGGCAATATGGGCGATATTCAGCGCATCGTCGCCGTCGCGCATCTCCAGCCCGCTAAACTCCCCGGCTTCCAGCTCGTTAATCACCAGATAATCCAGATGGCGCAGGGCAGGGAGCACCAGCGGCTGATAGCGCGGGTCGCCCTTGCGGGACACCAGATCGAGCGACGTTTCATACCCCTGGTCGCGCATCTGCGCCAGCAGCCGCGCGCTGCGGGTGCCAAATTCGTCATCGGGCATATCCAGGCTGTCGAGCAGCAGCAGGTAGCCGAGATGGAAGATCTTCATCGATCCGTCTAAGCGATCGAAGGCGGGAAGATCCAGCAGGCGGTTGGCGCCCGGCGAGTGGAAGAAGGTGCGCTGTCCGCTGGGATCGGTCATCACCTGCGACATGGAGGTCGGGGCAAAGGTGGTGCGCTGAACCCGCTGGCGGTTGACGTGGTACTGGTCGAGCATCGCCAGAATGTAATCCCCGTCGCCGTCTTCGCCAATCAGCCCCACCGCCTGCAGCGGCAGGCCAACGTGCATTTTCGCCAGCGTCAGCAGCACGTTGAGCGGCGCACCGCCGGTTGAGCGTTCGCTGTGGGTGATTTCCGCCAGCCAGCCGCGCTCCGGCCACTGCACGATCTGGTGGACGTGATCCACCAGCATGTTGCCTGCGGCGATGATGCCTTTGCGTTCCATTATGCCTGCCCCGCGCTGCCGAAGATGCGCATCTGTTCGGCGACCGTATCGGTAATTGCCTCTTCTATCCCCAGCAGCAGCTCGGCAAACTCATCGTACAGCGGCTGGCGGTTCGCCATGCGCTGATCCACAGCGGCGAGTGCGGCCTGCGACATGCCGGTGTAGAAGTTGATTTTATGAATGCCGAGCTCGATGGCGCGGCGGAAGTCGGCATCGCTAATCCCTGAGCCGCCGTGTAAAACCAGCGGCAGCCCCGTCTGCTGGCGAATGGCGTCCAGGCGTGGAAAATCGAGTTTCGGCTCGCCCTTGTATTTGCCGTGCGCGTTGCCGATGGCAACCGCCAGCGCGTCGATGCCGGTTGAATCGACAAATTCACGCGCCAGCTGCGGGTCGGTAAAGAACGCTTCATCCGCATGCCCGTACAGCGCGCCGCCTTCATCGCCACCGACCGCGCCCAGCTCCGCCTCCACCGACACGCCGACCGCGTGGCACATCTTCACCACCTCCCGCGTCTGGCGAATGTTCTCCTCATAGCTCAGCGTAGAGCCATCGAACATCACCGAGCTGAACCCTAAGCGCAGGGCGCGCACCACCGCCTCGAAATGCAGGCCGTGGTCGAGATTGAGCACCACGGGAATATCGTGACGGGCAGCCTCGAATTTCACCGCTTCGACAAGCGAATCCAGCGACACGTACTTAAAATGCACTTCGGCGATGTTGATGATAAACGGCGAGCGTTCCTGCTTCGCGGCGGCGAACAGCGCGCGCAGGAAGTGGGAGTCGAGCACGTTAAACGCGCCCAGCGCGTAGCGATGCGCCCTGGCGTGCTCCAGACCGTCGGTAAGAGAGATCAATGGCATCATTTACTCCTTTATATCCGAAACAGGTTGTACTCGTTGCACAGTACCAGCAGCGCCGGTTCGTCTTCTTCGATGTTGTTATAGCGGGCAATGGGCTGCAAAAAGTGGTTATCGTGCTCGTCGTCGTTTACCGATGACACCTCCCCAACCAGCACGTCACCAAAGCCGCGTTCGCCCCAGAAGCTGTGGTACAGAGTGGGTGTCAGGCAGATGCTTTCCCCTGGTGTGAGGCGCAGCTGGCTGCCGGGCGCGTGGGTCTGACGACAGCCGTCGACGGTGACCGTCACGTCGGTGTTTTCCGTCTCTTCATGCGCCCCGGCATTCCATAACTCAATAATCAGATTCCCGCCGCCCCGGTTGATGATGTCTTCCCGCTTGCGCCAGTGAAAATGCATCGGCGTCACCTGGCCGTCGCGCACGTGCATAATTTTTTCGGCATAGCACTTTTCATAAGGCACGCCGTTGGGCGAGCCGTTGCGCAGGGTAAACAGCGTCAGGCCCTCAGCGGCAAAGCTGTTGCCGCCGAACGCCGTCACGTCCCAGCCGAGCTTGAGGTCGAACACTTCCTGCCATGCGGCCTGGTCAAGCTGCTGCCATTTTGTGGGCGGGAAGCTGGCAAACGGCGGGAGATGCACGTCGTGCATGGAAAAGAACTGTCGCGTGTGGCCGAGAATTTCATTGATGTCGGAGCGTTTCATGGGGACTCCTGGAATTTTTTGCCGCCCGGCCCTCTCCCACCGGGAGAATAAGTTCCCTCTCCCTGTGGGAGAGGGTTAGGGTGAGGGCATCAGGCCGCACAACCGTTACTTAACCGTCCAGCCCTTATACGTGCCGACGTTCTTTTTATCGATCATCGTCACCGGGATCAGCACCGGCGCTTTCGGCGCAGGTTTGCCCTGTAGAATGTCATAGCCGATCTCCACCGCTTTTGCCGCCATTACCTGCGGATCCTGCGCCGGGGTTGCGACAAACAGCGAGTTTTCGCGCTTCAGCGCTTCCTCACCGTCCGGGCTACCATCCACGCCGACAATAAAGAACTCGTTGCGCTGAGCCTGCTTCGCGGCCAGATCGGCGCCGATCGCCGTCGGATCGTTAATCGCAAACACGCCGTCGATCTTCGGATTGGCCGCCAGCAGGGAGGTCATGACTTCCAGACCGCCTTCACGACTGCCCTTGGCGTTTTGGTTATCCGAGAGCACCTTGATATCCGGATGTTTTTTGAATTCCGTCTGGCAGCCTTCCACGCGGTTTTGCACCGCAGAGACCGGTGGTCCGTTGATGATCACCACGTTGCCTTTGCCTTTCAGGCGGTCGGTAATGTACTTACAGGCTATTTCGCCCGCCTGGGTGTTATCGGAGGTGATGGTCGCATCCGCTCCTTCCGCCGCCACGTCAACCGCAACGACCACGATCCCGGCGTCCTTCGCGCGCTTCACCGCCGGGCCGATCCCTTTGGAATCCGCAGCGTTGAGGATGATCATGTCCACCTTCGCGGCGATGAAGTTATCGATCTGCGCCACCTGCTGGCCCAGATCGTAACCGCTGGAGACCAGCGTCACCTTGACGTTATCGCCAGCCAGCTTGCGCGCTTCCAGCTCGGCACCTTTGGTGATCTGCACGAAGAACGGGTTGGCCAGGTCGCCCACCGTCACGCCGATGGACTTCAGATCTTTTGCCTGCGCAAACGGCGTTGCGGCAAGCAGTGCGCCAGCACAGAGCGCGGTCACTAACGGTTTCAAACGCATAGGGTTTTCCTCGAAGCTGTAGGGTTTTGTTGTTATGCACTTTGATGGTGTCGGGTACGGTATTTGTCGATCAGCACCGCTATGATGATCACCGCCCCTTTGATCACCAGCTGCCAGAAGTAGGAGACGCCCATCAGCGTCATGCCGTTATTGAGGGTGGCGATGATCAGCGCGCCGACCAGCGTGCCGGTGATCGTGCCGATCCCGCCGACGAAGCTGGTGCCGCCGAGGATCACCGCCGCAATCGCATCCAGCTCGTAACCCGTGCCGAGGTTGCCGTTGGCGCTGTAGAGGCGCGAGGCGCTCATCACGCCGCCTAAGCCCGAGAGCAGGCCGCTCATGCCGTAGACAAACAGCAGCACCAGCCAGACCTTAATGCCCGTTAAGCGAGCCGCCTGCATGTTGCCGCCTACCGCGTAGATGTGTACGCCGAGCGTGGTGCGGCGCAGGATGAACCAGCAGATAGCAATGACCGCCAGGGCGATCACCACCAGCCACGGAATCGGGCCGAGGTAGTTATTGCCGATCCACTCGAAGCTGATGTTGGAGTTAATGACCGTCGTGCCGTCCGCCAGCAGATAGGCCGCGCCGCGCAGTGCCGTATAGGTGCCGAGCGTCACGATGAAGGGGGGCAGCCCGGCAAAGGCCACCAGCGCGCCGTTGAACAGGCCCAGCACCATGCCGAGCATCAGCGCCGCCGGGATGGAGAGCATGGCGAATTCGGGAATGAGCGACACCACCATCGCCGCTACCGCCGTGGTGCCCAGAATCGAGCCCACGGAGAGGTCAATCCCGCCGGTTAAAATGATGAAGGTCATTCCCGCCGCCAGCACGATGTTGATCGACGCCTGGCGGGTAATGTTGAGCAGGTTGCTCTCGGTGAAAAAGTTAGGGGCGATAAAGCCAAATACCGCCACAATCAGGATAAGAATCGGCAGGATGCCGACCGTTTGCATCAGATCGCTCATCAGCATTTTTTTGGCGGAGGCGGATTTCGCCACCTGCTGCGGATGGGTTGGAGTTGTCATGATTGCACCGCCTGATGATGAGTATCGTTCACGCCGGTTGCCAGCGTCATAATGTTTTCCTGAGAGATGTCGCGCCCGTGCAGTTCACCCGCAATGCTGCCTTCCCGCATCACGTAGACCCGGTCGCTCATGCCTACCACTTCCGGCAGCTCGCTGGAGATCATTAAAATCGCCACCCCTTTGCGCGCCATCTGGTTCATGATGCGGTAAATCTCGCTTTTCGCGCCGACGTCCACGCCGCGCGTGGGTTCGTCCAGGATCAGAATGCGCGGGCCGATGGCGACCCAGCGGGAGATCAGCAGCTTTTGCTGATTGCCGCCTGACAGCCCGCCCGCGCGCACCTGCGAATGCGGTACGCGGATGTTGAGCAGGGCGATAGCGTCATCGGAAATCGACTGGGCTTTTTTGCGGTTTAGCATGCCGAAGGTGGCGTCGCGCTCCAGCGTTGCCATGGTGATATTCTCTTGTGCCGCCAGCTCCAGAAACAGCCCCTGCTCCTTGCGGTTTTCGGTGAGAAAACCGATGCCGTTTTCGATGGCCGCACGCGGAGAGTGGATCACCACCGGCTCGCCGTCGACCTCAATCATGCCGCCGGTGGCCTTACGCACGCCGAAGATGAGCTGCGCCAGCTCGGAGCGTCCGGCCCCGACCAGGCCCGCCAGCCCGACGATTTCGCCGGAACGCACCTGCAGGCTGCACGGCTGTACTTTTTTACCGTCGGTAAGGTGGTGGACGTTGAGGCGCGGGCTGCCGAGAGGAATATCACGCTCTTTGTTGAACAGGTCGCTTAGCGGGCGGCCCACCATCATGCGCACCAGCTCGGAGGCGTTTAGCTTGTCACGCGTCAGGCTGCCGACGTACTGCCCGTCGCGCAGCACGCTGACGCGGTCAGAGAGTTCATACACTTCCGCCATGCGGTGGCTGATATAGATGATCGCCATCCCTTCATCGCGCAGGCGCAAAATCAGTTCGAACAGGCGGTGCGTTTCCCGCGAGGAGAGGGCGGCGGTGGGTTCGTCCATCACCAGAATGCGGCTGTTGCGGTGCAGCGCGCGGGCGATTTCCACCTGCTGCTGCTCGGCGATGGTCAGCTTCATCACCAGGTCGGTAGCATTGAACTGCGCGCCGAGGCGCTCAATCACCGCCTGCGCCTGGGCGGCCATCTCTTTACGCTGGACCATCCCGCCGCGCGACAGCTCGCTGCCGAGAAAGATATTTTCGGCAACGGTCAGATTGGGCGCGAGCTGCATTTCCTGATAAATCAGGGTAATGCCTGCGGCCAGCGCATCTTTCGGCCCTTTAATGTGAAACGGCTGACCGTCGATCAGGATCTCGCCGCTGGTGGCGGTATAGGCTCCCGCGAGAATTTTCATCAGCGTGCTTTTTCCCGCGCCGTTTTCCCCCATCAGCGCATGGATCTCCCCGGGAAAGACCGTCAAATCTACACCCTTGAGCGCGTGGAAACTGCCAAACGTTTTGGCAATGCTGCGCATCTCTAGTACCGGGGTTCTGCTCATGGCGGATCTCCTGCGAATGCCGATATCTGCACTTCATCACAGGTGCGTAAATGCAAAATGTCAGAAGCTGTTCATATTTGTCATAGTTATGAATAGCTAATGTAGATCACAGTTATGAACTACCCTCACCCCGGCCCTCTCCCTGAAAGGGAGAGGGAGCAAATCATTCCCTCGCCCCTTTGGGGAGAGGGTTAGGGTGAGGGGACACCAAACCGCACAGGAGCCCAAGCCCATGCCATCACGCCGTCCGCCCTTTTTCGCCAGCGCCCGAGGACGCCTGCTGATTTTTAATCTGCTGGTGGTCGCCGTGACGCTAATGGTGAGCGGCGTGGCGGTGCTCGGCTTTCGTCACGCCAGTCAAATCCAGGAGCAGGTTCAGCAGCAAACGCTGGATGACATGACCGGCAGCATGAACCTGGCCCGCGATACCGCCAACGTGGCGACGGCGGCGGTGCGGCTTTCGCAGGTCGTCGGGGCGCTGGAGTACAAAGGCGAAGCCGAGCGCCTGAAGCAGACGCAAATGGCGCTGCGCCGCTCGCTGGAACAGCTTGCGGATGCGCCGCTGGCGCAGCAGGAGCCGGCGCTGGTGGCGCGCATTATTCAACGAAGCAATGAGCTACAGCAGAGCGTGACGGAGATGCTTGAGCGCGGCCAGCGCCGCCATCTGGAGCGTAACGCGCTGCTGAGTTCGCTGTATCAAAGCCAGAGCTACCTGCGTCATCTGCAGGACATCAACCGCCGTTACGACAGCAACGTGCCGGATGCGCAGCAGCTGATGGAGATGGACCGGCTGATCGCCGCCGCCATCGACACCCCTTCGCCGCGCGCGACCATTCAGCAGCTGGACGCCGTGGCCGCAGCGCTGCCCCGGAGTGCCGTGCAGCCGGTCGTGAAGGGGGTTCTGCCAGATTTTAATGCCGAGTTAAGCAAGCTCGCCCCGCTGTCGAAGCAGCTGGAAGAGAGCGATCTGGCGATAAGCTGGTACATGTTCCACATCAAGGCGCTGGTGGCGATCCTCAACAGCGATATTAATCAGTACGTCGGGCAGGTGGCGCAGGCCTCCCGCCTTCGTACGGCCCAGAGTCATCACGAGCTGCAGTCCATCAGCGTGTTTATCAGCATCTTCGCCGTCCTGGCGTTGATCATTACCGGGTGCGCCTGCTGGTATATCTACCGCAATCTGGCCTCTAACCTGACGGCCATTTCCCGGGCGATGTCGCGCCTTGCTCACGGCGAACAGGATGTTTCGGTGCCGGCGCTGCAGCGGCGGGACGAGCTGGGCGAGCTGGCGCGCGCGTTTAACGTTTTTGCCCGCAATACCGCCTCGCTTGAGCACACCACGCGCCTGCTGAAAGAGAAAACCACGCAGATGGAGATCGACCGCGTCGAGCGTCAGGGGCTGGAAGAGGCGCTGCTGCACAGCCAGAAGATGAAGGCGGTCGGACAGCTGACCGGCGGGCTGGCGCATGATTTTAACAACCTGCTGGCGGTGATCATCGGCAGCCTTGAGCTCACCGACCCCGAATCGAAAGACGCGCCGCGCATTACCCGGGCGCTGAAGGCGGCCGAGCGTGGTGCCTTACTGACCCAGCGCCTGCTGGCGTTTTCCCGCAAGCAGTCCCTGACGCCGCATGCGGTAGAGATTCTGCCGCTGCTGGAGAACCTCCGGGAACTGATGCGCCACTCCCTGCCTGCCACCCTCACCCTGGAGATTGAAGCGCAAACCCCGGCCTGGCCCGCGTGGATAGACGTCAGCCAGCTGGAAAACGCCATCATCAACCTGGTGATGAACGCGCGCGATGCGATGGAAGGGCAGAGCGGGGTGATTAAAATCCGGACCTGGAATCAGCGCGTCACCCGCAGCGACGGGCGCAGGCAGGATATGGTGGCGCTGGAGGTGATTGACCGCGGCAGCGGCATGTCGCAGGAGGTGAAATCCCGGGTCTTTGAACCGTTCTTCACCACCAAGCAGACCGGAAGCGGAAGCGGGTTGGGCCTGTCGATGGTCTACGGCTTTGTCCGCCAGTCCGGCGGGCGCGTGGAGATCGAAAGCGCGCCGGGGCAGGGAACGACCGTCCGGCTTCACCTCCCGCGCTCCGTGCTGCCTGCCGCGGCGGACGATGAAGCGCTGTCAGCCACCGCCTCCGTCGATAGCGAGCGGCTGGTGCTGGTGCTGGAAGATGAAGCCGATGTTCGGCAAACCCTGTGCGAGCAGCTGCATCAGCTCGGTTACCTGACGCTGGAAGCGGACAACGGCGAGCAGGCGCTGAATATGCTGGAGGCTTCACCGGATATTGGCATGTTTATCAGCGACCTGATGCTGCCCGGCAGCCTCAGCGGCGCTGAGGTGATTAGCCATGTGCGCAGCCATTACCCGCAGCTTCCTGTGCTGCTGATCAGCGGCCAGGATCTACGGCCCGCGCATAACCCTCAGCTGCCGGACGTCCAGCTACTGCGCAAGCCGTTTACGCGGGTACAGCTGGCGCAGGCGCTGCGCAAGGTCATGGTAATTTGAGATTCCTCCGCTACCTCAGTGCTCCGCCGTTCATTATCGTAAGGCCAGTTCACCTGCGAGTCTGGCCTTATGAAACGTTACTCAACTGTTCTGTTATTTGGTCTGCTGTCACTCACCAGCCAGCTGGCTCATGCCGATATTGTTGATGATGCTATTGGCAACATTCAGCAGGCGATCAACGATGCCTATAACCCCAGCAGCAGCCGCAGCAATGACGACGACGATCGTTATGACCGCAGCCGTCAAATCGACAGTCGACAATACGACGATCGTCGTCGGCAGCTTGAAGACAGACGCCGCCGTTTAGATGAACGTCAGCGTCAGCTGGATGACGATCGCCGTCGGTTAGAAGAGGATGAGCGCAGGTTAGAAGACGATTACGATCGAGGCTAAGTGCGGCCTGTTGCCCTCACCCCAACCCTCTCCCACGGGAGAGGGAGAAAACCTAATTCCGAATGTAGGCCGGGTAAGGCGCAGTCGCCACCCGGCAAAACTCAGTCGAGTACCAAAACCATCCCGTCATAGCCCGCTTCTATGCCCTGCGGCAGCGGGTTATCCATCATCCACACGTCAAACTGATGGCTGATGTGCGTCAGGATCACCTGCGGGCAGCC
This sequence comes from Enterobacter sp. DC1, assembly GCF_000568075.1. Lineage (NCBI taxonomy): Bacteria > Pseudomonadati > Pseudomonadota > Gammaproteobacteria > Enterobacterales > Enterobacteriaceae > Enterobacter > Enterobacter sp. DC1. Next base: position 20,430 of record NZ_AZUA01000010.1, on the reverse strand, counting down.
AATCGCTTCGTTTAACGCAATCACGGTATTTAAGTCGCAATGGTTTCGCGGCGTTTCCTCGCGCGGCTCATGGCTGCAGTCGATAATTATTATCTGCGGCTGGTTGTTGAGCAGGAACTTCACCGTTTTTTCCGGCAATCCGGCGGTGTCGGAAAGCCAGGCCACGCGGCTGTGAGCCGATTCCAGCAAATACCCGAAGGTTAGTTTCGAATGGTTGAGCGGCAGCGGCGTGACCCGCATCCCCTGGAGCTCAAACATCACAAACGGTTCGACCGTGTGGCTGAAATCCAGAATGCCGGGGTGCTTAAACAGATCGTCGCATCCCGCTTCGTCCGGCGGACCGTAAACCGGAATCGTCGCCCCCACGCCCCAGCGCAGGGGGAACAGCCCCTGAACGTGATCCATATGGTAATGGGTGAGCAAAAACTGCTGGAAGCTGCCTGCCGGCCAGTCGTCCATCAGGTGCGGAATACCGGCATCCAGCAGGGTGACGGCATCGTTGAATTTCACCACCGCGCTGCACGGGCGACGGCGATAGTTATCCTGCAGGCGCACCCGGCGACACGCCGCGCAGTCGCAGCCAAAGACCGGCACCAGCTGGGCGCCACCGGTTCCCGTCAACGTGATGGTCAGACTCATAGCGCACCTCTACAGCGGTTTGGTGAATCGGAAATGGCTCTGCGTGTATCCTTCACGAACGTAAAAACGGTGTGCGTCGGTGCGCTTCACGCTGGTGGAAAGTTCGGTCAGCTCCGCGCCGGCCTGTCGCGCCACCTCTTCCGCCCAGGCCAGCAGCTGACTTCCCACCTTTAACCCGCGCGCCTGCGGCATCACCACCAGCTCCTGGATCTCGCCGATCCAGCGCGCGTGGTGCAGGTGAAACTGCATGTGCAGGCCGATCATGCCGATGACCTGTCCCTCTCTCTCCGCAAGCTGGTAGCGCATGTTGCGATCCTGCAGATTGGCAAGAAACCCGGCGTGGAACGCCTGATGGTCGAACTCTGCCAGCTTCAGTTCGCAGATCAGGGCATAGACAATCTGCGCATCGTCGGCTGTGGCGGGGCGAAGCTGGCAGTCAGGCATGCTGTTTCTCCTTCTGACGGATAAGCGATAAAAAGGTATCGACTGACTGTAGCAAACTTCCGTCGTTATTGAGGATGTGGCAGTCCGACGGAGCATAGCGGGCCGCGCGCTCAAGCCGCATATCGATCTCACGGGCTGATTCACGCCCCCGACTCTGCAACCGGCTGCGCAGAACGTCCGGCGAAACCTGCAGACAGATCGGCAGCAGGGCCGCCTCGTAGCGGGCGCGCGCTTGTGGCAGATGCGCGCGCGAGCCGTTAACCAGCACGTCAAAACCCGCGTGCAGCCAGAGGTCGATTTCGATGCCCACGCCATAGTAAAAGCCGTTGGCGTGCCAGCTCAGCGCCAGCAGATTTTGCCCGGCGCGGGTAAAAAACTCCTGCTCGCTCAGGGCGATATGGTTTTCGCTCCCGGCATTGGCCGCGCGGGTAATATAGCGGTGCGCGACCAGCAGCTGCGGATGTTCCCGCTGTCGTAAGGCGGACAGCAGGCTGTCCTTACCGGAGCCGGAGGGCCCCATTAACCAGATGAGCCTTCCCATCAGAACACCCTTTTTCCCTGACGCCAGACGTGGTCGATATGAATATGCTCGCCCTTGCGGTGGGCGAGTACCAGATCCGCGCGTTTACCCTCAGCGATTTCTCCGCGATCCTGAAGATTAAGCGCCGAGGCCGGGTTTTTCGTCACCAGACGAATCGCCTGCGGCAGCGTAAAGCTGTTGCTCTCGTCGTCGGCCACCCGGAACGCCGCATCCAGCAGGCTGGCGGGGTAGTAGTCGGACGAGAGAATATCCAGCAGGCCGAGGGTGGCGAGCCTGCTTGCCGCCACGTTACCGGAGTGCGATCCGCCGCGCACGATGTTCGGCGCGCCCATCAGCACGTTCATGCCGTGCCTGCGTGAGGCTTCAGCCGCCTCGAACGTGGTGGGAAATTCGGCGATCACGCTGCCAAGCTGGTGGGATTCGCGCACGTGATCGTGCGTGGCGTCGTCATGACTGGCCAGCGCGATATTGCGGTCCCGGCACATCGCGGCAATCCTGAGACGGTTTGGCTGCGACCACTGCGCCGCAAGCGCCAGCTGCTCTTCTTCGTAGCGGGCCATCTCCGCATCGCTGAGAGAATATTTGCCCTGATAGTATTCACGATACTTTTCAATGTTGGCGAACTGGCGCTGCCCCGGCGAGTGGTCCATCAGGGAGACCAGCGAGACCGGCTCGCGCCCGACCAGCTTTTCAAACAGCGGCAGGGTGGTGTGGTGCGGCAGCTCGCAGCGCAGGTGCAGACGGTGCTCGGCGCGGTTGAGGCCGCGCTTTTGCGTCTCCTCCACGGCGTTGATCATCTTCTCCAGATTCTCCAGGCGATCGCCGCCGTCGCGCACGTCCCCAATCGCCACCGCGTCCAGCACCGTAGTGATACCGCTGGCGACCATCAGCGCGTCGTGGCTGCTCATCGCCGAATGGGCGGGCCAGTCGACCTTCGGGCGCGGGGTGAAAAATTTGTCCAGATTATCGGTATGCAGCTCAATCAGCCCCGGCAGTAGCCAGCCGCCTTCACCGTCCATCGCTTCAGGGGTACGGCTTTGGGTTTCGGCAAAGGCGCGAATAACGCCTTCATGAACTTCAACCGAGCCATTAACGACTTCATTTTCCAGCACCAGCCTGACGTTATTGATAATCATGCGTTTGTCCCCATCGGGTGCAGTCTGTCCGCCACGCGGCTGCGTACGGCGTCGTCGTGGAAGATCCCGACGATCGCCGCGCCTCGCGCTTTAGCCTGTTCGATCAGCTCCACCACGGCGGCGCTGTTTTTACCGTCGAGCGAGGCGGTGGGTTCATCCAGAAGTAAAATCGGGTAGTCGACGATAAACCCGCGGGCGATATTGACGCGCTGCTGCTCGCCACCGGAAAAGGTCGACGGGGCAAGGTGCCACAGGCGCTCCGGCACGTTGAGGCGCGTCAGCAGGCTGGCGGCTTTGGCGGCGCAGGTTTCGCGCGGCACGCCGAGATCCAGCAGCGGCTGCATCACCACGTCCAGGGCGGAGATCCGCGGGATCACCCGCAGAAACTGGCTCACCCAGCCGATCGTCGTGCGGCGCACTTCCAGTACCTTTCGCGCGGGGGCCTGCACCAGATCGACCCATTCATCGTTGTGGCGAATGTGAATATGGCCTTCGTCCGGCAGGTAGTTGGCGTACAGGGAGCGCAGCAGGGTGGATTTTCCGCTGCCGGAATGGCCGTGCAGCACCACGCATTCGCCGCTGCTGACCTCTAACGAGGCATTTTGCAGCACCGGCAGGCGCACGCCGTTTTGCTGGTGGAGCACAAAGGTCTTACTTACGTTTTGTACGTGGATCATGTTGGCCTCGCGATTCGTTTTGCCGGGTGGCGGCTTCGCCTTACCCGGCCTACAAGGTGCGGAGTTCGTTTTGCCGGGTGGCGGCTTCGCCTTACCCGGCCTATAAGGTGCGGAGTTCGTTTTGCCGGGTGGCGGCTTCACCTTACCCTGCCTACAGGTGCGGTGTTCGTAGGCCGGGTAAGCGCAGCGCCACCCGGCGACAGCGCCCTCAGTTCTGCAATACGGACGACACCAGCAGCTGGGTGTACGGATGGTGTGGATCGTCGAGCACCCGGTCGGTGAGCCCACTTTCCACCACCTGACCCTGCTTCATTACCAGCAGACGGTCCGCCAGCAGGCGCGCGACGCCTAAATCATGGGTGACAATCACCACCGCAAGGTTCAGCTCCACCACCAGACCGCGAAGCAGGTCGAGCAGGCGCGCCTGCACGGAGACGTCCAGCCCGCCGGTGGGTTCGTCCATAAACACCAGCTTCGGATGGGTGACCAGGTTGCGCGCAATCTGCAGGCGCTGCTGCATCCCGCCGGAGAAGGTTGTCGGCAGGTCGTCGATGCGCGAGGCGGGGATTTCCACATCGATCAGCCAGTGCTGGGCGGTGGCGCGTATGTTGCCGTAGTGGCGCGCGCCGGTGGCCATCAGGCGTTCGCCGATGTTGCCCCCGGCGGAGACCTGACGGCGCAGGCCGTCCATGGGATGCTGATGCACCACGCCCCACTCGGTGCGCAGCAGGCGGCGGCGCTCGGCCTCGCTTATGCCGTAGAGGGAGCGTCCCTGATACAGGATCTCGCCGTGTTGCGGCGTCAGGCGCGCGGAGATGGACTTCAGCAGGGTGGTTTTGCCGGAGCCGGACTCGCCGACGATCCCCAGCACTTCGCCCGGCCACAGCTCGAACGACACGTCGCTAAAGCCTTTTCCCGGCGCATAAAGGTGTGTCAGGTGATTAACCGAAAGCAGCGGTTTCATTGGCCGTTCGCCTCGCTCTGTTGGCGGCAGTAATCGGTGTCGGAGCAGACAAACATCCGTTTGCCCGTGTCGTCCAGCACCACTTCGTCCAGATAGCTGTGTTTGGAACCGCAGATGGCGCACGGCTCGTCCCACTCCTGCACCGTAAACGGGTGATCGTCGAAATCCAGGCTTTCCACGCGGGTGTAAGGCGGAACGGCGTAGATGCGCTTTTCGCGCCCGGCGCCGAACAGCTGCAGGGCAGGCATCATGTCCATCTTCGGGTTATCGAACTTCGGGATCGGCGACGGGTCCATCACGTAGCGCCCGTTCACCTTCACCGGGTAGGCGTAGGTGGTGGCGATATGGCCAAAGCGGGCGATGTCTTCATAGAGTTTGACCTGCATGACGCCGTACTCTTCCAGCGCGTGCATGGTGCGGGTTTCCGTTTCGCGCGGCTCGATAAAGCGCAGCGGCTCCGGGATCGGCACCTGGAAAATTAATATTTGATCTTCACTGAGCGGGGTTTCAGGGATGCGGTGACGGGTCTGGATCAGCGTCGCGTCTTCGGTTTTTTCGGTGGTATTGACGCCGGTTACGCGCTGGAAGAAGCTGCGGATCGACACGGCGTTGGTGGTGTCGTCGGCGCCCTGGTCGATGACCTTCAGCACGTCCGCTTCGCCGATCACGCTGGCGGTAATCTGTATACCGCCCGTGCCCCAGCCGTAGGGCATAGGCATTTCGCGGCCGCCGAACGGCACCTGATAGCCCGGTATGGCCACCGCTTTAAGTATCGCGCGGCGGATCATGCGTTTGGTTTGCTCATCCAGATAGGCAAAGTTGTAGCCGCTTAAGTTAGCCATTGGCGCGCTCCCGTTGCAGGCGTTTCAGCAGTTCCAGTTCGGCCTGGAAATCGACGTAGTGCGGCAGCTTGAGGTGCGAGACAAAGCCGGCGGCCTCAACGTTGTCCGCGTGGGCCAGCACGAACTCTTCGTCCTGCGCCGGGCCTGCAACGTGCTCGCCGTAGTCCGGCGCCTGCAGGGCGCGGTCGACCAGCGCCATTGCCATGGCCTTGCGCTCGCCGAGGCCGAATACCAGCCCGTAGCCGCGGGTGAAGTGCGGGTCTTCATTTTCGGGCGCAACAAATCCGTTCACCATCTCGCACTCGGTCATCAGCAGTTCGCCGACGTTCACCGCAAAACCCAGCTCTTCCGGCACGATTTCGACGTCGATGTAGCCGCTGCGAATTTCGGCCGCAAACGGGTGGTTGCGCCCGTAGCCGCGCTGGGTGGAGTAGGCCAGCGCCAGCAGATAGCCTTCATCGCCCCGCATCAGCTGCTGCAGGCGGGACGAGCGCGAGCACGGGTAAACCGGCGGCGTGCGGGTGATGTCATCCGGCTGCGCGCCTGAATCTTCTTCCGCCTTCGCCAGGCCCTGTCTCGCCAGCAGGCTGAAGACGTGCGGAGACGGTTCCTGTTCGGCGTCGGAGGTGCTGAGCTGCGGCGCTTCGCCGTTCGCCAGCAGGGTAAAATCCAGCAGGCGGTGGGTGTAGTCGTAGGTGGGGCCAAGCAGTTGGCCGCCGGGGATGTCTTTATAAACGGCAGAAATGCGACGCTCCAGGCGCATCTCCGCCGTGTTCACCGGCTCGCTGACCGCCAGTTTGGCAAGCGTGGTGCGGTAGGCGCGCAGCAGGAAGATGGCTTCCACGTTGTCGCCGCTGGCCTGCTTCAGGGCCAGCGCCGCCAGCTCGCGGTCGGCGATGCCGCCCTCGGTCATCACGCGGTCGACGGCAAGGTTTAGCTGCTGTTCAATCTGGGCGACGCTCAGCTCGGGAAGCCGTTCATCGCCCCGTCGTCTGTGCGCCTGTAGCGCATGGGCGGCGGCGATGGCCTTCTCGCCCCCTTTGACGGCAACGTACATCAGCACACCTCCACGTGGGTGGTCCGCGGGATTGCCAGCAGGCGCTCGCCGCAGGTCAGGATCAGGTCAATGCCCAGCGGGAACGGGTGCGGGCGTTCGGTCAGCTCGTGAATGATGCACTCCGGCAGCTGCGGCGCGACCATGCGTTCGTCGGCGATGCCTGCCCCGGTGAGGCGCAGCATGCGGCCGCCGCTCAGGCTGGAGACCTGCAGGATCAGCGTGGCGCTGGTCTCCGGGGCGACGGCGCTGCCTTCGCTCAGGGCGTTGAGCTGTTCATGGCTGATTTGCTCGTCTGCCACGGCAAAAACCGCCTGCTGGGGCTGATCGACCAGCGGGGCGCTGGTGTGAAAACGCAGGTTCTGGCTGGCGATATCGTTCGACAGCGCGCCAGAAAGCCACACCGGGGTGTCGTTATCGGCAAGCGTCAGCAGCACGCTGGTGGTCGCCAGGTTCAGCGGCAGCCAGCCCTGGGAGAGCTGGTGCAGCGAGACGATCACGCCCGGCTCGCTCATCGCCTTCAGCAGGCGACGAAAACTGTGTTGGGCATCCTGGACGGCCAGGGTAAAAGCAGGTTGAAGCGTCATGCGTTATCTCCGCGAACGAGCGTAAAGAAGTCGACCCGGCTGGTATTCACTTCGGCCTGACGTGCGGCAATGCGCGCGGCGCGGTCGGCTTCCAGCGGGGCAATAAGGGTTTCCATTAACGTCTGGAAAAAGGGTTGTTCCTGTAAAAGCGCGTCGATCACAGCGCAGCGCTCGGCGTGCGCTTTGTCGCGCCCCAGCACGTAGCTGTAGCCCAGCGTGCCGCTGTTCAGACGGATCGCCGCGCGGGTGAGGGTGGCGTCTCCGGCGAAGAAGCGTTCGCCGGTGCCGCCCATGCGCGCCTGGATCTGAACGAGGCCGATCTCCGGGGCGCGAAGGGTGTCGTAATCGGGTGCCAGACTCAGGGCACTCATGCGGGCAGAAAGCGCGGCAGGCTGGCTGTGGGCCAGCACGCGCATCCAGCGCTGTCGGGTGGAGGTATCGAAGTGCATTCAGTGCTCCATGGTGAATTCGATCATGTCGGCGCGGGTCAGACTGACGGAGTATTCCGTCGCGTTGATCTCGCCGTCACGGTGATTGAGGGTGCGCACGCAGAGCAGCGGGGCCATATTGGGAATTTCGAGCACCTTGCTCTCTTTCGCCTGCGCGCGACGGGCGCTGATGCGCGTCTGGGTGCGCTTGAGCGCAATGCCTGTCGCATCCTGAAGAAAATCATGCAGCGAGCCGCTGGAGAAATGCTGGAGCACGGGCCAGAGGGCGAGGTCCGCGAAGTAGTGGTCTATCTGACACACCGCCACGCCGTTAACGCGGCGCAGGGTGCGCAGGTGAATGACGTTATCGCCCTCCTGAATACCCAGCGCGTCCGCGACGTGGCTGGAGGCCGGACGCAATACCGAGAGCAGCTTTTCGCTGGTCGGGTGGCTGCCCTGATCCAGTAGGTTCTGGCTAAAGCGCGCCTGGGCGTTCAGCGGGTAGTCGAACGGGCGCATCAGCACCAGCACGCCCACGCCCTGACGGCGCTGGACCCAACCGCGCTCGACCAGCTGGTCAATGGCGCGACGCAGGGTGTGTCGGTTCACCTCATAGCGGTCGGCAAGCTGCTGCTCGGCGGGCAGGTAGTCCCCGCAGCGGTAGTGCGTGCGTAGCTCCACTTCGAGCTTTGCCGCAATCTCCTGCCAGCGGGTGGGGTAACTGGTCGGATGTCTGGATAAGTGCATAGAAAACAAAGCCTCGCTTCTCAGATGAAGTGCTTACGCAAACGTTGAGAGAGGAAATCCAGCAGGCTGACGGTGACGATGATGAGCACCATCATGGCGCAGGTTTGCTGGAACTGGAAACCGCGAATCGCTTCCCACAGGGTGACGCCAATCCCGCCTGCGCCCACCATGCCGACCACCGTCGCGGAGCGGACGTTGGACTCAAAGCGGTACAGGGAGTAGGAGATCAGCAGCGGCATAACCTGCGGCAGGACGCCGTAAAGGATCTCTTCGATTTTGTTGGCGCCCGTTGCGCGGATGCCTTCCACCGGACCGGGCTCGATGGCTTCTACCGCTTCAGAAAGCAGCTTGGAGAGCACGCCGGTGGTGTGGATGAACAGCGCCATCACGCCGGCGAACGGACCCAGGCCAACGGCGACCACGAACAGCATCGCAAAGACCATTTCATTGATGGCGCGACAGGCGTCCATCAGGCGACGCATCGGCTGGTATACCCACCACGGCACGATGTTTTCGGCGCTCATCAGGCCAAACGGAATCGAGAGAACGACGGCAAGGGCGGTGCCCCAGACGGCGATTTGCAGGGTGACCGCCATTTCGCTGAGATAATCCTGCCACTGGCTGAAGTCCGGCGGGAAGAAGTCGGCGGCGAAAGTCGCCATGTTGCCCGCGTCTTTGAAGAGCAGCAGCGGATCCATTTCCGCGCCCTTCCAGGAGATAACCAGCACCGCCAGCAGGATGGCCCAGCTTATGAGCGAGAACCAGCTGCGCTTCGGCGGCGGGAGGGTGATGGTTTGCATGTTGGCTCCTTTGGGTTTAGTCCCCTCTCCCTTGAGGGAGAGGGTTAGGGTGAGGGGGAAATGTGCGCGCTGATGCCCTCACCCCGGCCCTCTCCCACGGGGAGAGGGAGAAGGGCACTACTGCACCGCTTTATTCACGCTCGTCATCGCACCGAGCGCGGCGGTCAGGCGGTCGAGGTCTTCCAGCTGGGCCTCAATTGTGGCCACTTTGCTGGTCTTCTCCTCGTCCTTCAGCCCTTTGTTGTCCTTCACGCCCTGCATCTCTTTAAACAGCGCCAGCTGGCGAATCGGGACCAGCTGCAGGTCGCTTGACGGGCGGAACGGTGCCCAGCCCAGACGCGCCAGGACCGCTTTCTCTTCCGGCGTTTTGCCATAGGTCATAAAGAAGTCGTACACCTTGTCCTTGGTGCTTTCAGACAGATTTTTACGCCACACGATCGGGTCGCCCGGGATCAGCGGCGATTTCCAGATAACCTTGATCTCTTTCAGCTTGTCCGGCGCGGAGGTCTTGAGCTTGTCGAGGTTTTCGGTGTTGTTGGTGGCAACGTCCACCTGCTTGTTGGCCACGGCCAGGGCATTGGTTTCGTGGCTGGCGTTCACCGTGCGCTTGAAGTCGCTGGCGGAGGCGTTGTTTTTGGCGAAGACGTAGTAGCCGGGGACAAGGTAACCGGAGGTGGAGTTCGGGTCGCCGTTGCCAAAGGTCAGCTCTTTGCGTTTGGCGAGCATGTCGTTGAGGTTGTTGATCGGGCTGTCTTTGTTCACGATCAGCACGCTCCAGTAGCCCGGGGAGCCATCTGCCGCGACGGTCTGGGCAAACACCTGGCCGTTCGCGCGGTCCACCGCTTCCATGGCGGAGAGGTTGCCGTACCAGGCGATGTCCACTTTATTAAAGCGCATCCCCTGGATGATGCCCGCATAGTCCGGGGCGAAGAAAGCGTTCACTTTGATCCCCAGCTTGGTTTCCATATCTTTCAGGAACGGTTCCCACTGAGGCTTCAGGTTCTGCTGTGATTCCGTCGAAATAATGCCGAAGTTCAGCGCTTTTTCCTGCTCTTCCGCATACGCCGGGCTTAACAGGGTGCTGAGGCTGAACATGCTGGTAAAGGCCAGCGCGGCAACGGCTTTGTAGCTCATGTACTTTCCTCGGATCGGGTTTAATTAAGCAGCCTGCGCGTTCTCTTCGACGCGGTTAATGCTGCGGTAGAGATGGTCAAAACGTTCGTTATCAAACTGATGGCTTGCGCCATCAAAGAACACGTGTCCCTGACGCAGGGCGACAATGCGTTCGCAGTAGCGCAGGGCGTAATCCACCTGATGCAGCGTGACCACCACGGTAATGCCGTCGTTCTGGTTAATGTCGCGCAGAGTTTCCATCACGATGCGGGCGGACTCCGGGTCCAGCGAGGCAATGGGTTCGTCAGCGAGAATGATTTGTGCTTTTTGCATCAGGGCGCGGGCAATCGCCACGCGCTGCTGTTGTCCACCGGACAGGGTGGAGACGCGCTGGTGGGCAAAATGCGCCATGCCGACGCGGGTCAGGGCCTGTAAGGCTTCCTGCTTCTGGGACGGGGAGAACCAGCGCAGACAGGTGCGCCAGAACGGGGTGCTGCCGAGCGCGCCAATCAGCACGTTCTCCAGCACCGTCAGGCGGTTCACCAGGTTGAACTGCTGGAAGATGTAGCCCGTCTGGGCGCGGCTCTTGCGGATATCGCTGGCGAGACGCCCCGTGCGCTGCACGGTATTGCCCAGCAGCTCGACGTGGCTTTCCGGCGTTTTATCGCAGGTGATAAGGCCGCTTAAATGACGCAGAAGGGTGGATTTACCTGAACCGGATGGCCCCAGCAGCGCCACCATTTCGCCCTGCTGGACGGTCAGATCAACGGCATGCAGAGCCTTATTGTGATTGAAGGTCTTGCTCAGTTTCTCGACGCGGATGACGGTTTGCATGTGCTGGGCCTCACGATAAATGTGGCCTCATGCTGGCGCATCAATGTGACATTTGGGTTAAGTCTGGGTTGCGGGAGTTTGAAGAGTTGAGGGGAGTTTGATGACAATCACCGTAGGCCCGGTCAGCGCAGCGCCACCGGGCGCTGTTGCCGGTTGCGCTGCGCTTATTCGGCCTACGACGTTTGGTGTTGCTTAACGACGTTAATCATCCACGGCACGCCGTACTTATCGGTGACTTTACCGAAACCGTGTGCCCAGAAGGTTTCCTGCCAGGCCATTTCGATATTCCCGCCCGCGGCGAGGTTGTCGAACCAGCGTTTGCCTTCATTAACGTCCTGGGTGTCGAGAACCAGGGTGAAGCCCGCGTACTGCGCGTTGCTGCCCGGCGGCATCCCGTCGCTCATCATGATATCGCTGCCTGCAATGCGGACGTTGGAGTGAGCGATAGCCGAATCCGGAAATTGCATACCGGACGGACAGCCTTCTTCGCTGTTATCGCTTTTTGGCATTTCGCCGAAGGTGATTTTATAGAGAAGCTCTGCGCCGACGGCTTGCTGGTAGAAAGAAGTGGCTTCTGCACAGTTGCCGGCGAACGAGATGTAGGGACTTAACGGCATAATCTTTACCTCACGTAAGAAAAGCCCATTAAGTTTAGTTGTTGTAGGCCCGGTAAGCGAAGCGCCACCGGGCGCTTTTGCCGGATGCGCTGCGCTTAACCGGCCTACAAAAAAGAGAAATCAGTTCTTTTTCACGAACTCTGATTTCAGCTTCATCGGACCGAAGCCGTCAATTTTGCAGTCGATATTATGATCGCCTTCAACCAGACGGATATTCTTCACTTTGGTGCCGATCTTCAGCATGGAAGAACTGCCTTTCACTTTCAGATCTTTAATCACGGTTACGCTGTCGCCGTCCGCCAGCAGATTGCCGTTCGCATCTTTTACGATAAGTGCATCAGCATCGTGTGATGGTTCGGCATCATTCCATTCGTGAGCGCATTCCGGGCAGATGAACATGCCATTATCTTCGTAGGTGTATTCAGAATTGCATTTTGGGCAGTGTGGGAGTGACATATCGGTATCCTCAAAAAGTGTAAACGCGCTGGAAAGTGCCAGCTAAATGACGGCAGCGTGCCGAAAAAGGCGGCAAGTATAGCTCAAATCCACACGTTTGTCGGTGGCATTGTGAATTAAAAAAATGCAAAAAGCGTATCGGGAGTGACACTTCCTGTCAGTCAGTTAAGCGATGCTTACCTCATTAACACGGTGGGAAGAAATGACGCTAAATATATCGAATATTTTATTGCAGCAAATTGCTACGCCCCTTCATTTCGGATAAGGTGAAGCGACACATTGTTATTTATCTCCTGACCTCGCTGCCATCCATATCTTTTGGCAGGGGCGTATTACCTCTCTTTTTAGGTGGGTAAATAATGATGATATATCCTGAAGTTTCTTAAAATTGGGCTACGCTTTTTTCCTTTGGCCGTCAGGCCTGAAGGGGAGCTATACACGCCATGCAAGGATAGCGAATTATTTCTGATTATCATCAATCAGTTATATTTCGGCGAACATGTTTTCCACACGTGATCATATAAGCCTGAACAACATAATTAATACCAGTGGCTTAATAAAAGTAATAAATTTGCGTTAAGGAAAGGCTTTTATCATGCACACACAGACCATTTTTGAATTAAGCCAGGAAGCTGAGCGTTTGTTACAGCTCGCCCTGCAAAACCTTGATACGTTGAAATCAATGCCGACTGCGATGCTGGAGAGCACCGCGGCTGCTATTACGGGTGAAAAGAACAACGTTTTACCTTTGCATTTTAGCGCGCGCGGTGTCGAAGCGCAGCAGGCGATGCTGAATAATGAATTACGAAAAATAACCCGGCTGGAAATGGTCCTGGCTATTGTGGGCACCATGAAAGCGGGGAAATCGACCACCATTAATGCGATTGTGGGGACCGAAGTGTTGCCGAACCGCAATCGTCCGATGACGGCGCTCCCTACCCTGATTCGCCACACGCCGGGCCAGAAGGAGCCAGTGCTGCATTTCTCACATGCCTCGCCCATTGATGAATTGATCCAACTGCTTCAGAAAAAGCTATGTGATTACGATCGCGGGAAGCTGGCCCAGCATCTGGAAATTGATAAAGACATGAATACGCTGCTGGAGCGTATTGAAAAAGGAGAGGCTTTTGAGAAGCATCACCTGGGCGCGCAGCCGATATTTCATTGTCTGAAAAGCCTCAACGACCTGGTGAGACTTTCCCAGGCGTTAGGCGTGGAGTTTCCCTTCTCTGAATATGCCGCCATCGAACATATTCCGGTGATTGAAGTAGAGTTCGTGCATCTTGCGGGTCTTGATGCTCACCTCGGACAGCTGACGTTGCTCGATACGCCCGGGCCGAATGAGGCCGGACAGCCGCATCTGCAAAAAATGCTTAGCGAGCAGTTGTCCCGCGCGTCGGCGGTGCTGGCCGTGATGGATTATACCCAGCTTAAATCCATCTCTGATGAAGAAGTCCGCCAGGCCATTTCCGCGGCGGGAAAATCTGTGCCGCTGTATGCCCTGGTCAATAAGTTCGATCAGAAAGATCGCAATAGCGACGATGAAGAGCAGATCCGGGCGATGATCTCCGGCACCTTAATGAAAGGCAATATTTCGCCTGGCCAGATCTACCCCGTTTCGTCCATGTGGGCCTATCTGGCGAACCGCGCTCGCTACGAGATGAGTACCCACGGACAGCTGCCGGATCATCAGGAGCAACCCTGGGTGCAGGACTTTGCCGAAGCGGCGCTTGGGCGGCGCTGGCGTACGGCGGACCTGGACGATATCGAGCATGTTCGTCATGCTGCCGATTTGCTCTGGGAAGATTCGCTTTTCGAACAACCGATACGCAAGCTGATCTACGCCGCCTATGCCAATGCCTCGCTTTACGCGCTGCGTTCGGCCTCGCATAAGCTGCTCAACTACGCACAAAATGCCCGGGAGTACCTCGACTTCCGCTATCAGGGGCTGACGGTTGCCTTTGAGGCGCTGGAACTGAATATCGCACGCCTGGAAGAGGACATGGCGCTTCTCCAGACGCGTCAGAGCGTGGTGAGCGATGAGGTGAAACATGAAGTTGAGGAGGCGCTGAACGCTACCGCGGACTTTATGGGCGCCCAAAAAACCGCGCTTAACCAGGCGATTGGCGAGGTGTTCAGCACTCAGCATATTCTTGATTTAGCTGGCATCGATCGTCAGAACCCTCACGGTGAGGAGCAGCACGAGCTGAAGCAGCTGGTTCTGGACGATGAAGGGAAGGCGCAGATCGCGCTGAGTAAAATTCGCTCCTCCTGCGAACGGGTGATGCTGGATGCACAGACGAAAATCTGCCGGGAGCTGGCGTTACGCTTCGACCAGCTTGAATCAACGCTGGCGCGCTCCCTGAACGAAGCCATGCGCCCAATCGAAACGCGGATTAAAGAGCATCTGAGCCATGCGGGTTTTCGGGCGCGAATCAGTTTCCCGGCGTTTCAGGCTCACCAGCTTAACTTCAACACGCGGGCGCTGTTTAATGATGCGATAGCGCAGGATGACAGCCAGGCAGCCCCGCCATCGGGCGGGAGCAGTATGCGAGAAACGGTCTCTCGCTGGCTCAATAATCCGGGCTGGGGCTGGGATGAGTATGTGGAAACGCGCACGCGATATGTTATCGATATTGCGCAGCTACATGACAAATTTAAGCAACATATTGAGCTGTTTTGTGAACAAATACGTAAAGCTTTGTCCGCGCAGGTCGATGTCTCTGTTACGGCAGGAATGGCGACGTTCTTTGCAGAATTTTCGCTGTGCCTGACCGGGTTACAGGAAAGCTTGCGTGATAGCCTCGCAGTGCGTCAACAGAATGAGCATTCAACCCGAGCGCTCTGCCAGCTGTTGAAGCAAAGTATTACGACTGCGACGTGGATACAGGAAGATACCCGACTGTTACGCGATGATATTCAAACTCTATTCGCGGCAGAGCAACCATGACAACACCACTACTGGACGGCCCCGGGCGAACGCTGGAGTGTATTAATCCAAAATTTATGGTCGATCTGGTGCAGGGGGGAGACGCGGCGCGTCATTCTCATCTGGGACCACAACAGCTTCAGTTTCGCGAGCGTTTGACTCAGGAAATCATGACGCATACCCGGCTACGCCCCTGGGCGATGGCGGGTATGCTCAATGAAAATGCAGCGCTGCGCCTGGGGCTGGCGGAAAAACTGGCCGGCATGCTTGATCCGGGGCATCTCGCGCTGACGCTGATGGCAGAGAAACTGATAGCTTTGCGCCAGCAGACTCACCCGCGCGCCCAGCAGTCTCCCGGGCTGATGCAGCAGTACGCTGAACTCGCCTCTCATTTCACCCAACGTGCAGCATATAAAGAAAAGGCGCTAACCCAGCGCGGGCTGACGGTGCAGGCGGGCGAGCACAGCGAGCAGATTTTTACCCGCTGGCGGGCCGGGCATTATGATGGCTGGTCGCTGGCCGGGCGCTGTTTTATCGTCCTGGAAGAGCTGCGCTGGGGGGCATTTGGTGACGCATGCCGCCTCGCGAATGAAGATGTGGCGGCAATGCTTAAGGATAACCTGCGCAGCATGGCGGCTAACTATCTGGCACAGGGCATCAATGCGTCCCCCACGACGCGCCATTTCTATCACCAGTGGCTGACAACGCCGGCCTCTCCGGGTTTAATCGATCATAAAGACATGCTGGGCTGGCTGGGGGACTGGTGTCAGGCGGATCAACATCCGGTGAGCTGGTCAGTGACGCAAAACTGGCAGACCGTCGCGCTGGGTATGCCAAGGCTCTGTTCGGCAAAACGGCTGGTGGACGGGATGGTGGAAGAGATTTTTGGCTAAATCTCTCCCCCTCTCCCCTTTGGGAGAGGGAACGGTGCGGTGTGTTAATGATTCATTTCTATCGGCTTCGGTTCCGGCAGGGTCTCTTGCATATTCCCGTAGCGTTTCGCATACAGCGCCGTGATGATGGGGACCAGAATCGCGGTGACAATTACGCTCGCGGCAACCAGTGCCGTCGCTGAAGCGGCGACCGGTTCGAAGGCCGGGTTAATCTGGGCAATAATCACCGGATTTGCGACAGCAGCACCTGCGGCTGAAGAGGCAGCGACGCCAGCCGTGCCGTTTCCTCCTCCGATCACGCGGTCGGCAATAATCAGCGGAATACCGGTGATGACGATCACGGCGACGCCCAGCACAATGCCCAGCAGGCCGGTGTCGAGAATGACCTTCAGGTTGATGGTGTTCCCCAGTGCGAAACCGAAGAACGGGATTAGCACCGGCGTGGCTTTGCTGAAGAAATCACGCAGATCGCGATCGAGATTGCCAAGGGCGAAACCGACCAGGAAGGGCAGGATTGCACCGACAAAGTGGTGCGGTTCAAACGAGGCCAGGCCAGCAGAACCCAGGATCAGCATCGTCATCAATGGGCCGGACTCCAGAGACATCAACACAAATGCGCCGGACTCTTCTTTCGTTCCGTACTGGTTCATCAGGCTGGCGTACAATCCGCCGTTGGTCATATCCATCGCCGAGACAATCGCCAGGACCGATAAACCCGCAAAGAACCCGGTCTGAATTCCATTCTCCGGAATGAACATCGCGCATATCATTGCCACCGCCCAGGCTACCGCTATTTTGGTTATCACCAGCGTGCCGGATTTCCGTAATACTGTCCCCGTTGCCCGCAAATTAATGGATGCGCCGATACAAAAAAACCAGACGGCAAGAATGGGAACCGTGCCTGTTATCATGCCTTTTGTGAAACCACCGAAATAGGCTCCGGTATCGGGAGCAAGAGTATTCAGGATGGCGCCCAGTACCAGCGGAACCAGCATCATGCCGCCGGGTATACGTTCTATCGTGGCTTTAATCTTCATAGACAAACCTCACATCGGATCCCGCAGGACGGGTGATAGGTGTTATAAATTAGTCAATAAATTCAATTGATTGCTCGTATTGCTTGCGATCTTTTTTCGATAATCCTGCAACATAATTAAATGTGTGCTCCCGATTAACCTCATTCAGAAACACATAAAACGCTGAATTCGGATTTATGATGCGATCATTGGAATATTGATTCAATGAAAATAAAACATCGTTTTAGTTATCTTTATCACATATTCAATGTAAAACTTGAGGCCGATTCCTGCTGATGAAAATTTATGTAAACCTGATGTGAATTAACGTGATTTGTTTTTCCGTTAAGAAAGAAATAATGACGTGCGGGAGGATGTTCTTTAGGTGGGGTAAGGAAGTGCTTATTGGCACTCCTTGACAAAAATTGGACTGAGTTGACGAGACGCGAAAATATGTGTGAAGTTGATCACAAATATAAACGCTGGTAGGGTAAAAAGGTCATTAACTGCCCAGGCAGGCGTCAACAGGTTCGGTTGTATCGACGTAAAACGTCAATGTAAGTAAACCTGCTACGCTTGAATAAGGCGATTCGCATGGAGCGGATCCCATGGTTCACAGAACGCTAACTGGACTGTGAAACAGACAGGGCCGAGTCAACGAGGATAGCTATGCTAAGAAGGAAGAAGATTAAACCCATCACGCTTCGCGACGTCACCATTATTGATGACGCAAAGCTGCGTAAAGCCATTACCGCAGCCTCGCTCGGTAATGCGATGGAATGGTTCGATTTTGGTGTCTACGGCTTTGTAGCCTATGCGTTAGGTAAAGTGTTTTTCCCCGGGGCCGATCCCAGCCTGCAGATGATCGCCGCACTGGGTACGTTCTCCGTTCCCTTCCTGATTCGCCCGCTGGGCGGTCTGTTCTTCGGTATGCTCGGCGATAAATATGGTCGTCAGAAGATTCTGGCCATCACCATCGTCATTATGTCGATCAGTACATTCTGTATCGGCCTTATACCGTCTTACGCCACCATCGGCATTTGGGCACCCATTCTCCTGCTGATTTGTAAGATGGCGCAGGGCTTCTCCGTCGGCGGTGAATATACCGGTGCCTCGATCTTCGTTGCCGAGTATTCCCCGGACCGCAAGCGCGGATTTATGGGGAGCTGGCTGGACTTCGGCTCGATTGCCGGGTTTGTCATGGGCGCAGGCGTAGTCGTGCTGATTTCAACCGTGGTGGGTGAAGATAACTTCCTCGACTGGGGCTGGCGTATCCCGTTCTTCCTGGCATTGCCGCTGGGGATAATTGGTCTCTACCTGCGTCATGCGCTTGAGGAGACGCCTGCTTTCCAGCAGCACGTCGAAAAACTGGAACAGGGTGACCGCGAAGGGCTGCAGGATGGTCCGAAGGTGTCGTTCAAAGAGATTGCCACTAAGCACTGGCGCAGCCTGCTGACCTGTATTGGTCTGGTGATTTCGACTAACGTGACCTACTACATGCTGTTGACCTACATGCCGAGCTATCTGTCGCATAACCTGCACTACTCGGAAGATCACGGTGTGCTGATTATTATCGCCATCATGGTGGGTATGCTGTTTGTGCAGCCGATTATGGGCCTGTTGAGTGACCGTTTTGGCCGTCGACCATTCATTATCCTGGGAAGCGTTGCGCTGTTTGCTCTGGCCATTCCGGCATTCATTCTGATTAACAGTGATGTGCTGGGGCTGATTTTTGCCGGTCTGCTGATGCTGGCGGTGATCCTTAACTGCTTTATCGGGGTGATGGCCTCAACGTTGCCCGCGATGTTCCCGACGCATATTCGCTACAGCGCGCTGGCCGCGGCCTTTAACATCTCGGTGCTGATTGCCGGTCTGACCCCGACGCTTGCTGCCTCGCTGGTAGAGAGCACGCAGAACCTGATGATGCCGGCTTATTACCTGATGGTGATTGCGGTGATTGGTTTGATTACCGGTCTTACCATGAAGGAGACGGCGAATCGTCCTCTGAAAGGCGCAACGCCTGCGGCGTCTGACATCCAGGAAGCGAAAGAGATCCTGCGCGAGCACTACGATAACGTAGAGCAGAAGATTGAGGATATTGACGCAGAGATTGAAGAGCTGCAGAAAAAACGCTCCCGACTGGTGGACCAGCATCCACGCATCAACGAGTAATAAAGAAACCCGCCAACGGCGGGTTTTCTTTTATTAGCATCCGGCAGCGATGTAGTCACCATTGGCGCTGACGGGGATTACCGTCAGGAACAGCACCGTCGCAAACAGGATCAGGACTATCCCTCCGGCTATTTTGACTGCTGGCACCAGCCATCTTAATGAGGCGCTTTCTCCGAACCAGGTCACCGTGCGCTCGCGGGCGTAACGTACAGCCAGGGAAAGCCCCACGATAGAGAGCGCGGTTCCCAAAGACATGGTCATGACCGCGGCCACTCCCCAGGTGACAATGCCCAGCGCGTTCGAAAACATCAGAATCATGATCGCCCCGCTGCACGGGCGTGCGCCAATCGCCAGAATCACGCCCAGACGGGTTTTCCAGTCGCCTTGCGTCAGGTCTGTACCTACGCCGTGATGGCCGCAGCCACAGTGTTCATCGTGCTGATGAAGCGGCTTGATGGCGGAGATAGTCATCCTGCGCGGGCGCAGGCTCTTCAGCGCCTGATAAATGACAAATGCACCAAAAGCGCCAATAAGCACTGCGCTTATCTTCTCCACGTACCAGCGGCTGGTACTGATATCCCCTGAGGCGAGGTTAAACCCTACAGCCAGAATAAAGACAAACAGAATGGCGCTGACGCCCTGCATCATGCTGCCCAGGAAGGGGACGACCCGGGCGGCCAGCTCGCTTTCCTTATTGGTGGTCAGATAGGTCGTCACGATGAACTTTCCGTGTCCGGGGCCAATGGCGTGGAGAACACCATAAAGGAAAGCCCCCGTTAACAGCCATAATCCGCCGCTGTACTGGTGGTTATTAAGCTGCAGCAGATACATCACCAGATAGCGGTGCAGCGTAATTTGCGTGGCGAGACACCACTGGATAAAAGCGTTCCAGTGCGCATGCAGGGTAAAACCCGCAAAGAGGAGTGCCAGCAGCATCACCCCTGCTGCAGGGAGACGCCAGTCGCGGGCGAGGCGTTGTGTGGTCATGAGGGTGGGCCTGCACAGAGGAGATTATTTGCCGCTAGTATAGTTGATCTTCTCGCTCAATTCGTGGGAACGCATCGCGATTCGCTCATGATTGTGGATAACTTTGTGCATAAAAGGGTATAAGGCGGGGTTTTGCTGTGGAATGCAGCAGTCAGTCATTTTTCTGTCATTTAGCGGTTGCGGCCTGCTGAGAACTCCCTATAATGCGCCTCCATCGACACGGCGGATGTGAATCACTTCACACAACAAGCGGTTCGGTTGAAGAGAAAAAATCCTGAAATAACGGGTTGACTCTGAAAGAGGAAAGCGTAATATACGCCACCTCGCAACGGTGAGCGAAAGCCGCGTTGCACTGCTCTTTAACAATTTATCAGACAATCTGTGTGGGCACTCAAAGTGACATGGATTCTTAATGTCTTCGGACAATAAATGAATACCAAGTCTCTGAGTGAACATACGTAATTCATTACGAAGTTTAATTCACGAGCATCAAACTTAAATTGAAGAGTTTGATCATGGCTCAGATTGAACGCTGGCGGCAGGCCTAACACATG
>NZ_AZUA01000009.1:0-143853 GCF_000568075.1 Enterobacter sp. DC1 | reverse complement strand
CACGATCAACAACCTGCTTGACGGCTTCAATTCTAAACTCTTCAGGATAACGCTTACTGCTCATATGCACCTCTCTTTAAGTCATCTTAAATGACTCTGAGGTGTCTGTTAAACCTGTGGCGATTCATATTCAAGACTGCGGATTTATCCGCAGTCTTGAATAACTTTAAATAGAGACAGAGATATCGACTATATTCTCAACTTCAGTATAGATATTTACAGACTCGTCTGGTACTTCAATGCTAATCAACAATGAGTACTTTACGGTATTTTGCCAGCGATCTTCACCTGAGCGATACTTCCACCACCCACTTACCGGGAATACAGCAATGGTATGCATGTCGAGAAGTTCAGCTACCGAACCATTCCACCGGTCTGAGTGCACTGAGCCTCTTGTTCTTAATTGTGGGCCAAGGAACCATCCCTCATTATCACCCTCCGGACCAGTATAATCGTCTGTTATCGCTAATCCATTAACCATAGATCGAAAGTTTTCCAAGGT
Organism: Enterobacter sp. DC1; assembly: GCF_000568075.1. Classification (NCBI taxonomy): domain Bacteria; kingdom Pseudomonadati; phylum Pseudomonadota; class Gammaproteobacteria; order Enterobacterales; family Enterobacteriaceae; genus Enterobacter; species Enterobacter sp. DC1. The sequence continues at coordinate 143,351 of NZ_AZUA01000009.1, read as the reverse complement.
CTGCCCTGGACGTATGGTCGTAAATCGCAGCCCATGAGATTGGTAGCTGTATCTTGACCGATACCCACGACGGCCTGGATTAGGTTCGATGAAGTATGAAAGCGTAACTCGCATTTTCACCGGAGTTTCCGGTGAAAGTAATTGTAAAGCAGCTACAGGCCATGGCAATTGATGCAGATTCATCATGTTGTTTTTTGGATCAGCCGATGCAGCCGCATTGCTTTCTTTGATGAACGGCTGTAGCTCGCTTTCAGCTATCAATGTCAGAGCGTGATCAGCGCTGTATCTTGCCCGATTAATATCAGGAACACCGTGGCCTACAGTACGCAGAAGGCAATCTTTTGCCACACCCGGAGAATGCTGACTGCATAGCTGTCCAAAACGCATCATCATCCGGGGTGTCCATTCTGCTGAATGAACAATCAAGCCTCGGATAGTCTCAGGCCATAGCTCCGGGTATTGTGTGCGCAGAAGAGCTGCATCTCTGGTTATCAGCGCACATGCAGAACTTGTGTCCCCATGACTTTCAAAAGCAGAACCTGCCGTTTTACCCGATGTTGTAAGCAAAGATACATCAGAGCAGTTATCAACCGCAGTCCTGTCGGGAGAAATAACATGATTTCCACCCTCGGCAACGACATCAGGTTTATGAGGAGCCTGTTTTCGCCATGACCAGTTCACAGAAGATCGGCTTGATGGAGAAACATCTCCAGGCATTGCAAATGCTGTCCAGCCATCAAAAGCTGGGTCATCAATTGTAGACAACTCTGTATAAGCACCAACGGTAAGCGCATTCCAGGATTGCGCAGGATCTTCGATTGGCGAAAGGACAACCTGATCCCAGTAATCTGAGTCATGTCTAACATCACGGTTGTTACCTGCGGAGATAACGAATAACCTACTGATATCTTCGTCAACACCACATGTAAAACGATCGATTTCTGCAGACCAGGAAGATGGCATCCCGCTGACAGAACTTTCAGGTGAAGTAATCGCTAGGCTAAAAACCCGGTTATACTCTGGCCGTTCAGTTTCATGTTTGTAAGCTGTGCTCACAGTAATATCGCCGTAGAGCTCAGGAGGATTTACTCCTGTAGGAGGGATGATTCTCCCTGATTCTATAACGAATGGCGTATGTACAGATGAGCGACTCTGGCTGACATCAAGCAGATTGCCAAAGGCAATCAGACCTGCCTGCATAGAACCATGCTGGACTTCAATGCCGCCTTGAATAGAGTAATGCGGCCACTCAGGGTACCAGCATTCTGAGTAGCTGCCAGCGGTGACATACTGCAGAAGCCGATGATGATAATTGATCCCAGTATCAAGTATTGTAACCGCGCAATTAGCATCGGTATTAGGCACGAAACGTTGGGAAATATCATCGACCCACTGAGCTTGATCGAAAGGGGAAGAGTTGACAATAGGGAACGGGGTATCTTTTGCTCTCCTGAGCTCTTCGAGATTCGCTATCAGTTCAGGGGCACGTTCAAGCTGGTTAAGGGAACATTTGATTAATAGAACAACAGATTTAAAGAAATTTAGAGAAGAGCTTCCCAGCTCAGCATCAAGTCTTTCTGCTAACTGTCTGCCAATCAGAAGAGGATCGCTGTTTCGCTCCTTCTTGAGCCAAAGCTCCCACCAAACCTGTCTCTGAGGATCATCAGGGAAAAGGCCAGGTTCATCGGTCCAGAAAGAACGAATCCGTGCAAACCTTACTTCAGCAATACTGGCAATCAAAGCATGATTTGCAGGGTAATATGTATCTTCACTTTCTTTATAGCGGTCTTTGTCAGGGTCCAAATACTGATTTACTTTTCGTAGAAAGGCCCCGCGCCTGGCTTCGGGGATAAACAGGGTTGCGACTTCACGGTTCCCCTCTGTCTTAAGAAGGCAAAGTTTGAAATCAGTATTATCCAGCTTTTCCAGGGGAAGCTTGATGCGTTCCTGACCAATGACCTCAATATAAATACCAATTTCATCTGTTACAGGTATTTCCCGATTGGCAGCTATACCATCATACCGGTCTAATATACCCTGGTATTGCAGCCTCAGTCCTTCGCCATGAGTCTGTCTGTCCCGGGGAGCGACTTGAGTACTTCTTGCTGTATTTCTTGACCTAAATCTTTCACTCGTAACAAACTGCCTGACATTCAAATGCATCCTGTCATTTGCCATTATGTCCTCTGCTATGTTATTCCCGGTTTGCGCCACCCCCTTTATGTCTTCTGGCGAGGGCTTTGACGATCACCGACGTTTCAAGTTTTCCGTCAAAATATATAACGGCATCTTTTGCAGCATCATCACAGGAACGCGTAATTTCGGCAGAACTCAGGCCCAGAGCCTCCGTTGTGATTGCTTCCCAGTTAAGATGGTTAATATCGAACAAGGAAAGTCGATTTTTCATCAACATGACAATCTGTGCTTCTTGTGGCCTCTCGAACTGGATAATATCGTCGAAACGGCGATAAAGAGCCTGGTCAAGTAGTTCCGGGTGGTTTGTTGCTGCAACGATTACGCTTTCTGAATAATCCTGCTCTACAAATATCAGAAAGGAATTCAATACCCTTCTGATTTCGCCCACATCATTTGATGCACCACGTTGTGTGCCAATCGCGTCAAATTCATCGAACAGATAGACCGCCCGGGTCTGTCTTATATGATCAAAGATAAGACGTAATTTTGCCGCAGTTTCTCCCATATAACGTGTAATAAGGCTATCCAGGACTATGGTATAAAGCGGCAAACGAAGTTCAGTAGCCAGCATGAGAGCTGACATTGTTTTACCTGTTCCGGGTGGTCCGGTAAAGAGGAGTTTACGCCGTGGCACTAATCCGAAGCGTTTTAACTTATCTGATTGTCGTTGCTCAGTAACGACTTTCTCCAGTCGCTCTTTGACATCAGAAGATAACACCAGCTCCTCAACATGCACATCGCTGGGCGTCAGTTCCAGCAAGCCCTGAAGTTCGCTTTTTGGCTGATGAACAAATTGAAGTGTTTTTGCTGTCGTCAAATGACTCGTTTTTTCATCGTTTTTTTGTGATTTTTCAACGATTTGCTTAATGTCATTGGCGAGTTTACTGTGACCCTGACGTGCTTCTTTAGCTGCTACCTGGAGAGCAATAGAGTAAAAGCGCGCTTCATCACCTTCAGCGTGGCTCTTTAAAAGCGCTTTAAACTGTTCTGCAGTTGCCATTATCAACTCTCCTTTGGTGCGTTGATAGTATAAATATTAGTTCTTAAATGCACGATGAAATGTGGTCTAAAGCGCATGTTCTGGAACGATAACCCCAACATATTTGTAGATCGTCGTTCTGGAAACGCCGTACTTTTTTGCAACATCACTCACACTACTTTCAGGGCGGCTTAATAATTCTTTGATTTGAATGATATCTTTCTGACTCAATTTCTTTTTTCGCCCACCAAGGCGACCTCTTGCCCTGCTGGCCGTAAGTCCTTTCTGGTTTTTTTCTCGAACGAAGGCTTGCTGACACCCCATAAGTAAATGGCACATTCTGACCAGCGGTTCCCCTGATTCACTAGATGAGTCAAGGCTTTCACTGAGACTAATCAGGGATGCATCCCGCTCGGTGATCGAAGTTATGGCCTTAAGTACATCGACAAGGTTACGTCCCAACATTTCAAGGCTGGTTACAATCAGCACATCTCCGGGCTTAAGAAGATCCAGGCATAAACTGATGGGTTGAGGTTCGTTTTCTTTATCTTCGACGATCAAATTACAGCCTACGGATTTCAGGTTTTCGCGCTGATTTTCCGTATTAAATTTCCCCGCTAACGTTCTCAGATAGCCGATTTTTTGATTCATGAACAATAAATTAACATTGATTTATTTACAATTAAATTAACAAAAAAAAGAAGAGAAATCTATCCGGTTTGGTGTTTTTGACAAGTTAACTAGGTTGGTGGGAGTGGAGTTGATTCAACACGGCTTAATTTACGCAGTACACCTGAGCTGAATGAATGATGTAGGGTGGAATGACTGGAATGCTTCGTTCTGTACTCAAGCTGAATATCGGGACAGCAGTTTTTTTCACAGTTCGAACTGCTGCTCCCTGCCAACTTGCGGCAAGCAAGGATAAAGATTATGACGGGCGACCTCCTCAACATGCTTGAGTCCAGACAAGTTAACCAGGGAGGGTTAGTTGAGAATGTTAACCCGCGGTGGCGTATTGCCGCTATTCCGATGATTTCATCATCATCGTCAAAGGTACTAAATCATAGGCGGAGACCATCAGGGAGGAGGTCGTAGCGTACTCGAATACAGCCTGAAACTCAGGCTGTACATGGATAAGACCAGAATCACCCATGCTAATGACGGCTTTAACTTTCTGGGGCATCGAATCATCCGTAAACGTATTCGCTATGGTGACATGCGGGGGATCTGGCCCGGGCAGATATCTTCGATTATATTGAAGTGTTGTACAAATGGGCCCAGCGTCACAGTCATCTCGATGACGTCAACCCAGATGCCTTTGAACAGGCCACGTCGTGAGGACAGGAAATGTATACGGTTATAGTGACAGTCCACATCATTAATGACCAGTATCTCTCTTCGCCACAATCTTCCCTGTCGTATTGTCCATTCGATATTGCGAAATTGTACCGTCAAGAATGTACTTGATCACAGAGAGCACAGTCGCTAAAGGCGCATGAAACCATTCGCGGGGATGATAAGTTTGTCCATCTAAACCCCGTAATGTGATATTGAGCCGTTGCTTACCTAAAAAACCGTGAATAAGCGTTTCAAATTTGTGAGTGTTGATATTGAAGCATTGCGTAGTCATGACTATACGAACAGGTGCTTCGAGGAATGTTTTATCTTTTTCAGCGTGTTTGATGCGCTCTTCGATAGTTCCTTCAGTAAAGCCAATTTTATACAAATCAGGTTTAAAACGTTGAAGAGCTGGCTGGTCGCTATGCGTGGCGAGGACATAGACATATCCTGTCGGAACCGGAGCTTCATCAGGACGTATTGACTGTCCATTCAAAACAACTTTACGACCTTCTGTATCTCGTACCAGACCATGCGTAAGCGAGAGGAAAAGCATATTCATCTCAGTTCCGTTTTCAAACACCAAATGCAAACGGGCATTCCAAGGTCCATATTCCTCCAATCGCTCACCAACTTTATCTACATAGCCCATAACCCCATTGAGGATAAAAAAATCACCTTCATGAATTTTTAACTCATGGCGGAAGCGAACAAATGAAAACGCTCCCGTTTTCAGACCATTTTGTACTGTCTCAAACAGTGGGGAAAATCGATAAAAGTCTGGGCACGGCTGTCGTTTGGCAATTTCGTCCGGCTGAACTTTCTTTTCAATAGGAACATGTTTTAACGTGAAAATATCGGGCTCAGAAAACGAGAGCAATCCATCATCATCATCAGCAAAGATATCGTCCAGAGAGGTAACCAACTCCGACCTATCAACCTCGACGGGAGGAACAGAGAATGATACAGATGATTCGAGGGTATTCTCGTTATTTTCACCTGCGAGTAAGCCATGAATATCAAATGGCTGCAACATCTCGCGATACTGCTTGTTATCCTTGAGAGCCCTCAAACGTTGTGCTAGCAACGTTTCCTTAAATTCCTCCGAATCGGGTAGAGGTGGACGCCCATGAACCACATAAAATGCATTAATCTCTTCTAATCTGCTTACAGGCAGATTACCCGTTGAGGAATATATTTTTAGTGGTTCGACTACGAGTAAACCAAGATCGTCTGGTTCAGAAAAAATGTCATCAATTGTCACTTTTTGACGAACTTGAAGAGGTGAAAGTCTGAGCATAAGTTACGGTTCCTGTCGCACAATACGCTGTTGTTTCATTTTTCGGATGTAAGCTAACGCTTCTGCATAACGAACCTCTATTGCGTCACTGGCATTCAGCGATGGCTCCCTTTTATGTTCACTGGCAAACGCTTTAATTCTTGGCCAGAGCATCACAGCTTCTTCCTCAGATACCTGCGCCTGATTCGCTCTGACTGCTTCCTGAATAGTTTTTAGCATCGTCGCGGTGACTGATTTTGATAGAATCTCATAAGCACCGTGGAAAGGATTTACCGCATCAATTAAGTCAATATTTAAGTTTTCAATATTGATGAATTTATCACCCATTTTTATAAACTGATTGTTTACGTTTAATGAATCATTCGAATTGCCGGAACGCTGACCTTGGCCGTTATCAATGATGGCATCCGACGGCAAATCGGCTTCATCAACTAACCCACCACATTGGCCAACAAAAAGACTCTGCAAAATACCGCTGCGAACCTGTTCTAGTTCGTATTCAGTCAGGTCAGGGTGAAGCGTTTGTATCACCGATGGTAACACTACCTGAGTAATTACCTCAGGCGGTGTTGACTCGGTAATAGCCTCTTTAACCACCTGCTCATTCGCCATTAGTGCCGCCAGGATCTCGTTTTTACCGCCGTTAAGGATTGTTAGAACCTTGTCTGATACCGGTAATGCATGATCATCAACCAGAACAGTATTGGCAGGTAACGGCTCGCCAGTCCATTGAGATCGTGGTTTAAATTGAATATTTGGAGCCATGATCTGCTCCATCAACAACGAGGTGGTGATGGCTTTAAGCATGTTGTTTACTGATACTTTAACGTCATCATCTTGAGCATCAGGCTGAGCAATAAGATTAGTAAACTGTGCGTGAGTTTTGCCTTCACAATCGCGTGTCGCACGCCCAATTATTTGCACAATCTCTGTCATCGAGCTGCGATAACCAATGGTCAGCACATGCTCACAGAAAGGCCAGTCAAACCCCTCTTTCGCCATACCTAACGCAATAATGATATCCATATCGTCGGCAGAGTGGATATTACGCAGATACGCCTGTACTTTCGGTCTTTCTGCCGGGTTATCATCAACCAGATTCGCTACACGTAATAACTTGCCATCGCTTTTGCGTTTCACTCGATAGATACCGGTATCTGGCTCTTGCAGCTTCACCTCACCCAGCGCATCCAGGATGGCATCAACCTCAGCATGTTTATCTTTTGTTGATTCGCCGGAATTAACATTGGGAATATGGATGATGGTTTTTTTGCTAGCATCCAGCACTGAAGGTAGTGCCTTGATGTATGAACCCTGATAAAAATGGTAGCCAATGCCTAAAGATTTTAAATAATGGTATCCATTGAGCTGTTCGTAGTAGGTATAGGTCACTTTCGTGAACTGAGCTTCATCTTCGGGTTGCAAAATGGGTACGGTATCCCCTCGGAAGTAAGAACCCGTCATTGCAACAATATGTGCATTAGAACCTTTCATCAGAGCATCAATCAAATTACCCAAACGGTTGTTTTCATCCGCGGAGACATGATGGAACTCATCAACTGCAACTAGGCAATCATTAAACGATTCAACATTCAGCTTATCGAAAGCAAAACGCAGAGTAGCATGAGTACAGACCAGAATGTCGTCAGGGCTCGCCATAAATCGTTTAAAAGCTTCAACCTTCCCAGCCTCTCCACCGCCAATGCACAGATTATTTTCAGGTTTCACTTTCCAGTCAGCAAAGAAACCATGCTCCGTGAGCGCAGTATCTTTGAACGAACCACCGATGGACATTTCAGGGACAGCGACAATAGCTTTGCGTAAACCCTGGTTAACAAGCTTATCCAGGGCAAGGAACATTAATGCTCTCGATTTACCAGACGCTGGCGGAGCTTTGATAAGTAGATAAGGGTTGTTGCGCTGTTCAAAGGCTCGTGCCTGCATTTCCCGCATACCAAAATCATTAAGACGCGCACTTTGCCCAGTCTGGCCGTAAGTCACCTGTAAAATATTTTCCACAATGCAATCCTCTGTATGCCCTGGCTGGCAGAGCGAAAGCTTATGCTTTAGTCAATGATTCATAACGCTGTAGCAAGCAGCTTAAACGCTCAGTGGCGTCCTTGAATGGTTTGTCACGATAGAGACGATCAACGAACTTATCCAGTGCCTGATGGGCTTCTAAAAGGTCAGCTGGCATTTTAAGCGGATCATATAACTCAGCCAGAGTGCTTTCTGGATAATTCTCACGTATTAGTAACACCGATTTGGCTAGATCGATAAGAGATTTACGCTGCGCATCAGTCACGTCAGGCCATGGGAACGAGTTGTAAACCACTTTCGCTGAGTAGCGGTAGTCACTTTTTAGACGCCCGGCGACTAACCGCATCCAGTCGTTGTGTATTAAAGAGGTGAGGATGGAAAATTCGTACAATGTACCATTAGGAATAATGTAGTTTGCATTAGTTGAAATCACATTTGCATCATAAAAACCTATAGGTATATATGTTCTTCTCTCCGATGAAACACTTGGAATCAATATATAATCATCAGGATTGTTTAAATCCCTGAATTGATGAGGACGCTCAGCCATTTTTTGAGCTCCTTTATCAGGGCTTTTCCGTCGAGCTTCAGCCACCTTTTGAACCCGGTTGAAAACGTGCGGCATAGCTCTAAGCTCAGCATCCGTTATGTCTGCTAGCCATAAGCACCAACGCTCTTTCGCATTTAGAAATTCATCAGCTCCCAGAACCTTCTTTATCCAGCGGGCAGCTTGTGGCTCCACTTCAAGAAGCTTATCCCGTTCGTGACTATTCATCAGCAAATGACCACCGTCAGTAGGTTTATTTCCAAATAATAATTGAGGAACATCTTTTATTATTGGTTTGGATTTCGGCTCCACAACGATATTGCTTCCTTCAACCAGATAAGGGCTTATATTACCGACCAGTTTACTGTGCCAATTAGCATCCACTAATTGGTAAAGTTGGCGCGTTTTACTTTTTCCTGATAAACCAATAACAACTACGTGCACTGCGGCCTTATCACGTGCATTGTTCGCCCAAGTAAATGTCTGATACGCAATATGAATATGTAACCCTAGCGCGAAAATCGGTGGCCATAGAGTTGCAACTTGCTCCCCTTGACAAAGAGAATTAGTGGCCACTAAAGCTAGTTCAGCGTGGCTATTTTGGATATATTGCGCACCCTTCCAGAACCAACATGCAACAAAATCCAAACCACCTATTGTTTTGAAGTTGCTAAACACTTTCTGCATATCAGAACGCTGTAGCTCCGAACGACCAACCGTCCCTAAAAAGGGAGGATTACCAATCACATAAACTTCATCATCAACCTTTTTTGGACATACTTCCTGCCAGTCTTTTTGCAGACTGTTACCGCTCCAAATTTTACCTGATGAACGCAACGGTAATGCTGGTGGTGCTGAACCAATGTGTTCTTCCCATTGTTTATTTAACTGATGCTCCGCAAGCCAGAGAGATAGACGTGCTATCTCACAGGCAAAATCATCAATTTCAATACCATAGAACTGATCAAGATGGATACTACTCATAAAGATCGATTGCGGATCACTTTCTAAAAGTGCTTGAATAACATCCATCTCCAAAAGACGCAGTTCTTTATAGGCGACAATCAAGAAGTTCCCTGAACCACACGCAGGATCAAAAACTTTCATTTTCCCCAGACGGAGAAGCAACCGTTTGAGACCATTCGTGTTTGTGCGTTGTTTTTCAAGCTCTGAACGTAATGGCTCCAGAAATAATGGTTGTATAACCTTCATGATATTGCTGTATGAAGTGTAATGCTGTCCTAAGCGGCTACGCTGCTCCACATCAATCACAGCTTGGAACATGCTGCCGAAAATGTCAGGGTTAATCTCACTCCAGTCCATTGCACTGCATTCAAGTAAGATACGTCTGCCCTTCAACCCCAACTCTGGAACAGGCTCATCACTGGCGAATAAACCACCATTAACATAAGGGAATGCGGCTAAATGAATCGGAAGTGACAGGCGTAATTTGCTATTCGGTTTGCTGTTCATCACGGCAAACAGGTCTGTCAGAAACTGATCTAAATCACTGCCATCTTCGGCGGTGTAGCTCTTAACTGCGGAAGTAAACTGACCTTTTTCAAAGATGCCCGTGTCTTCGGCAAAAAAGCAAAACAACAAACGAGTCAGGAAAACATTAAGCGCGTGAATATCTTCTGCTTTGCTTAAATCATTAAGCTCCTTGATAAGATCAAACAGCTTTCCCATCTTCTCAGCGGCTTTCACATCGGCCGGGTTTTCACTATTGAGAATAGCCTTTTCCAACCCTACCAGCGGTAAGAAAAAACCGTAGTTACGTGGTAACTCTTCAAACTCAATATCAAGACGTTCCTGTGTCAGTGTGTCCCAGGCTAAAAAACGAACAAAATTTGTTATTAGAACAAAGCGGATCTTATTTTTTGCAACCGCCGCATCGGCAATACGTTGGTCAAAAGCAGATTCAAGATCATCATTATCCGCTACTGGCTGGTAGTAGAGTTTATTTTTTAATGCAACGTGTCCTGGCTCTTTCGCAACATTACGCGCCCCACCTTGCCGAATCTGACTCAGGGTAGATTTAGGGAACTCAAAAGCAGTTAAAAAGCCGTATATAAATTCATCTTTATCATTATTTTCAACTAGTTGCTCGAGATGCTCAAAAATTTTCGCCTGATTAACAGCCATTATTTTTCCTAAAAAATACAGTACCCGTAGAGGATGATGCACTCATTCTAACCGAAGAAAATTTTATCAAGTAGTTCCAATGCGTTACTTGGGGTGTATCAAAAAAATAAATAACTTTAGCCCTATGCCTGCCACCGCAAGGCGGCAGGCTTTGCTCATAGTACTTAATCCTCAGTGGAAATTTATCCCAAGACAGCCGGTACTACCGTGTAGCCTCTAGTTTCCCAAAATCAAACGGGCTCACCCCCTTCCCCCGATTAGCATCAAGATAATCAGCCCACCACTGCAGCATCAATCTGCGCTCCCCCAGATGCTCTGCCTTGTGAATGTAGGCCGCACGCACAGAGTTACGTTCCTGGTGACTCATCTGCCGCTCCACCGCATCCCTCGACCACAATCCCGATTCAATCAAAGAACTACACGCCATGGTCCTGAAGCCATGTCCACAAACTTCCGTTTTCGTGTCATACCCCATTACGCGTAGCGCCTTGTTCACCGTATTCTCACTCATAGGCTTACGCGGATCGTGATCGCCCACAAAAATCAGCTCTCGATTCCCACTCATACTTCTGATCTTTTCCAGAATGGCCAGCGCCTGGCGCGACAAGGGAACGAGATGAGGTGTTCGCATCTTTGAACCACGCTGAGAATGTTTAACACCTTCCAGTGGTTCACGCTCACCTGGAATCGTCCACATGGCCGTTTCAAAATCCACTTCTGACCAACGGGCAAAGCGCAGTTCGCTTGAACGGATGAAAACTAACATCGTCAGTTCGACAGCCAGTCGAGTTAACGGCCTGCCAGAATAGTGATCAATGCGGTGAAGTAATTCAGGAATACGGTTAAGTTCCAGAGCAGCACGATGCTGTCTTTTCGCCGTAGCAACCGCACCGGCAATCTCTTGGGCGGGGTTGTAGTCGATTAATCCACTCTGCACAGCAAAGCGCATAATCGCAGTAGTACGCTGCTGTAAACGGGCGGCGACCTCAAGACGCCCGGATGACTCCACAGCTTTGATGGGTATAAGCACATCCCGTGTCTTCAACTCAGCAATGTTCCGCTTACCGATAGCAGCAAAGAGATTATCTTCAAGGCTTTTCAAAACACGGGCACTGTGCGATGTAGACCACTTCTGATTGCTGGCATGCCAGTCTCTGGCGACCACTTCAAACGTTATAGCCTCTTGCTCCTGCTCTACCTTAACGGCTTTCTTGTTCTCACTGGGATCGACGCCGTTAGCTAATAGTTTACGGGCCTCATCCCTGCGTGCCCGGGCATCCGCCAGCGACACTTCAGGATATTTCCCCAGCGCCAGCATCTTCTCCTTACCGCCAAAGCGATAACGCAGTCGCCAGTATTTGGATCCGTTAGGGTGAACCAGCAAAACCATGCCTTCACCGTCAGTTAGTTTATAGGCTTTTGCTTCAGGCTTAGCCGAACGAACCTTCACATCACTCAGAGCCATGATGAGTATCCTTTCAAGGGTTCTGTGTGGGTACAAACATTATCGAATCGGGATATACCCGCAGTTGTACCCGCACCAGTAAGTTGATGTAGATTGAATCAGGTTGACTTAGGTTGAATGAAAAAGCGAGGAAAGCCTTGCAGATACTGGATTTCAGGCACAAAAAAAGACGTCCGTTGACGTCTATTGATGTTCCGATGGTGCCGAAGGCCGGACTCGAACCGGCACGTATTTCTACGGTTGATTTTGAATCAACTGCGTCTACCGATTTCGCCACTTCGGCACTGAAGGGGATGCGGAAACGTTGTGGATTATACCTGTCGCGCGCCGCCATGCAAGCGACGACGCGCTAAACCCGCGCTAAGTGCCCAAAAAACCAGCGCCCTTCGTCACTCCAGCTCAGACACCGCCAGGCGAATCACACCCGCCGCCTTCTGCTCCGGCAGCGCCAGCACCTTCGCCCACATTTCCTGCACCATATCGCAGGAAAGCTTCTCTTTGCCCGCCGCCTTCTCCGGCATCTGCAGCAGCTGGATGTCCTCGCCGTACTTATCGGCAAGTTCCTTCATAATCGGCCGCACATCCTCGACGGCCGCCTCGCGTTCAGCCGGGGTCACGGTGTGGCGGTTTTTGCCGTAGGCCGCGCGCATCATGTCGGCGTCGGCCTGCATGCGCCGCGCCATCAGGTCTTTATCCAGCATGCGCATCGGGTTCACGCCGCCCTTCACCGTCGGGTAGAGGAAGCGGAAGCAGGCGTCGTCGCTCACCTTCTGGATGGCGGCGGTCTGCTCCATGTTGATGGTCATGTAGTTCACCACGTTGGCGTCCGGGGCGTTTTGCAGGCGCGACATCTGCAGATGCAGGATCTGCGGCTGGATGGTGTCGATAATCTGCTGCTCCGGCTCGCCCGCTTTTTGCAGGGCGGCCATCTGGTCGAGGATGCGCTGATGCAGCGCGGGCTCCTGCTCCTTAATCACCTGCCAGGCGGGCATCGCGTTAAGGGCGGAATCCATCTGCCGTTCCGGAGCGCGCTGCCTGTCGAAGAACACCCAGAACGCCACAGCGGCGGCCACCACAACAACCATCACGGTACGGGTCCACGTTTTATTCATCTCGCATCCTTATCCTTGAGTTATGCCGGTTTACACCGGCACGCCGCTGTGGAAGCGAAACTCGTGGTCCGGTGTCGAGATAAGTGTGGCTTCAATTTCGCCAAAAAGCTTTATACGCGGTGAGATATCGTCGTCGCTCACCTGCCGGGCCAGCGTCAGGTAGTCCTGATAATGGCGCGCTTCCGAGCGCAGCAGCGAGAGATAGAACTTCTGCAGGTCGTCGTCGAGGAACGGGGCCAGCGCGGCGAAGCGTTCGCAGGAGCGGGCTTCGATGTAGGCGCCGCAGATGAGCTTGTCGATCAGCGTCAGCGGTTCGTGGGTGCGCACTTCCTTCAGCATCCCTTTGGCGTAGCGGCTGGCGGTGATTTTGACGTACGGAATGTCGCGGGCCAGCATCGCCTCGCGCACCTGCCAGAAGTGGTGCAGCTCCTCTTTAATCAGCAGCACCATGCTGTCGATGAGCGCCTGGCCCCACGGGTCGTCGGTTTTGGGCATCACGCTTTTGCCAATCTGCCTGTGCAGGGCGATGAAGTCCGGCTCCGGGCCGTCGCGGAAGGTGAACTGTTCGTAGGGTTTGAGCCAGTCGAGCAGCGCGTCGGCACCGCTTTCGTCGGCGACGTATTTACGCACCAGCAGCAGCGCGGTCTGGGCGGCCTTGAGCTCGCACACCATGTGGTCGGTGAGCAGCAGCGGCAGGTTCGCCGGGTCGCGGGCTTTATCAATCCATGCTTGCGGGGTCGGGCACTGGAGGAAGTTGAGTACGGGGGCGAGTATCTGCGGGTAATCCATGGCTCTGCCTTGAAAAAGCGGTGGCGCGCGCCACCGCCTGAAACGCTTAGTGACGCACGCCGTCGTCGTCTTCGTCGACGTAATCTTCGTCGTCGCCTTCTTCGCCGTCTTCACCGTTCGGATCTTCGAAGTAGGTTCCCCAGCCGTCGTATTCCACTTCAAACTTCTCGGCCAGGTTCATCAGCTGTTCTACCTGCGCGTCGATAAGCTCCGCCTTCAGCGCGCCTTCGCTCAGGATGTCGCAGCAGATGACGGTGTCGCCCTCTTCCACTTCCAGCTCTTCCGGCTCGGTCACTTCGTAACCCAGCTTGAAGGCTTCCACGGCCAGTTTTTCCAGCGCGTCGAAATCATCCGCAGAGAAATGGTGCTCGATGGTGTACAGCGCGTCCGGATCGCTACCGTCTTCCAGCAGTTCTTCAATAATCAGACGCGTCTCTTCGCGTTGCTCTTCCAGGTGTTCCGGGTTTGCCATAGCTCAATCCTCTTTAAAGTGCGGCAGATACTTCTATTTTCACACACGGACGGGTTTGCCTCCACCTTTGTAAGAAAGAATTGTGAAACGGGGTTGCAAATGAATAATTACACATATAAAGTGAATTTTAATTCAATAAGTGGCGTTCGCCATGCGAGGATAAAATGTCCGATTTATACAAGAAACACTTTCTGAAATTGCTCGACTTTACCCCTGCACAGTTCACTTCTCTGCTGACCCTTGCCGCACAGCTCAAAGCCGATAAAAAAAATGGCAAGGAAGTACAGAAGCTTACCGGTAAAAATATCGCGCTCATCTTCGAAAAAGACTCGACCCGTACACGTTGCTCTTTCGAAGTTGCCGCATTTGACCAGGGCGCGCGCGTCACCTATTTAGGGCCGAGCGGCAGCCAGATTGGGCATAAAGAGTCAATTAAGGACACCGCGCGGGTTCTCGGGCGGATGTACGACGGCATTCAGTATCGCGGCCACGGCCAGGAAGTGGTCGAAACGCTGGCGCAGTATGCGGGCGTGCCGGTGTGGAACGGGCTGACCAACGAGTTCCACCCGACGCAGCTGCTGGCGGACCTGCTGACCATGCAGGAGCACCTGCCTGGCAAGGCGTTTAACGAGATGACGCTGGTCTACGCGGGCGACGCGCGCAACAACATGGGCAACTCGATGCTGGAAGCGGCGGCGCTGACCGGGCTGGATCTGCGTCTGGTGGCCCCGAAAGCCTGCTGGCCGGAAGAGAGCCTGGTGGCGGAGTGCAGCGCGCTGGCGGAGAAGCACGGCGGGAAGATCACGCTGACGGAAGACGTGGCGGCGGGCGTGAAGGGCGCGGACTTTATCTATACCGACGTCTGGGTGTCGATGGGCGAAGCCAAAGAGAAGTGGGCGGAGCGGATTGCGCTGCTGCGCGGGTATCAGGTGAACGCGCAGATGATGGCGCTGACCGGCAACCCGAACGTGAAGTTCCTGCATTGTCTGCCCGCGTTCCACGACGACCAGACCACGCTCGGCAAGCAGATGGCGAAAGAGTTCGATCTGCACGGCGGGATGGAGGTGACGGACGAGGTGTTTGAGTCGGCGGCGAGCATCGTGTTCGACCAGGCGGAAAACCGGATGCATACGATTAAGGCGGTGATGGTGGCGACGCTTGGGGAGTGAGCCTCTCTCCCACTTTGAGAGGGTGGTTATCTGCTGAATTATTTTTCAGCAGATAATCATTTCCAGTTTACGCGCAGAAAAAATCATTTTACTAACGCTTCCTCAGATAAGCATCAACCATAATATGTATATATGATTTTATTAACCATTATTAATTAGATAGATAATGGTTAATATTAGATCGTTATCAATTACAAACCATTGTAAATATTCGGTGTAATGTTTCCTTATTACTACGTTTCGTTAATAAGGATTATTTTATGTCATGGAATAAGCATGAAGCTGTGTCATATGCCCGTAGCCACGCACATCATAACAGCACGGGTTACTGCGCCCGCGCCGTTGCGGCAGCTATTCGCGCCGGAGGATTGAAATTTGATGGTGCTGATGCAAAAAACTTCTGGCGCTCTCTTGAGAAGGCAGGATTCAGCAAGGTGTACGGCACACCCATTGAGGGTGATGTTGCAGTAATTGACGCATTACCAGGTGCACATCAGAACGGGCATGCATGCATCTACGACGGAGCGGGTACCTGGTATTCAGATTTTAAACAGAACAGCCGTTATCCCGGCCAGACATATCGGAAGATACAGCCAAAAATCACCCTTTACAGGCACTACTGATATGAAAAATATCTTACTACTTCTCTTCATATTTTCTTTCTCTGTAATGGCTGGCCACTCTGACCCGATTGAGCGTGCTGTAAAATTTAACAGCTGGTACGTTAATCAAATCAACAAAGATGCATTTCCCATTACTGATGGAAACGAAATAGATAAATATGTAACAGCATCAACAATGAAAAAACTTCGGCACGCGCAGGATCCTCGCTATGCAGACGAAGAGTTTTACGAGGCTGATATGTTCTTAAAAGCGCAATACGTTGGCGATGACTGGCCCCAGAATGTTACAGCCATAGCCGGGGATACCGATCCAGTTTGCGTCAACGTATACATTGCATTTGGTAAAAAGCAGGACCACGTAGTTATAGATTGCATGGTTAAAGAAAACAACTTATGGAAGGTACAGTCAGTTTCTAATGCGGATTTTTCAAGAAATCTGGCTATCTCTAAATGAGCCAAACAAAGTTCTTATCACTCTAGTGGTTCAGTGCGCCTTTCTTGTCGGGTGGCGCTGCGCTTACCCGGCCTACTTTGTGCAACGATATCAATAATCGTAGGCCCGGTAAGCGCAGCGCCACCGGGCAAATTAAGCACCGATACGGCCCTCTCCCACAGGGAGAGGGAGTAAACCCGATTAGCTAATCAGCATCTTCACAACAACCTTGCGCACCTTCGCAGGCGTCCCCACCGCGCACAGCGGCTTGTGCACTTCACCCGGCCAGAACACCACAAAATCCCCTTCGCTCAGCACCACGGTTTTCTCCTGCTCGCCTTCCGGCAGGAACGCGATGTCTTTGTCCGCCAGCCAGTCGGTGTCCGGCGTGCCGTGTGGCAGGGTGCTGAAGGTCATCCCCTCCTGCCCCTTCATCACGATCTGGATATCCAGATAGCGCGCGTGGTACTCGGCGCGGCGCTCGGCGAACGGCTGGGTCATATCTTCCGAGACCAGATAGAACAGGCTGCTGCCGTTGATGTCGTGTTTCCCGAGCGGCGTGGCGTCAGTGACGTGGGCTTTAACGTGCTCAATCGCCTGGCGCAGCGCGTCAGGCAGCCAGTGCTGCAGATGGTGGATGTTGCCGATAATCATGTGAAATCCCTCAACGTAAAACAACGTTTCATTTTTATCTTTTATACGAGAGTTAAGACTGCCATACCAGCCCTTTTTCGAAGAGGTTTGCGCGAGCGCATGTTTATCGGGAAAGGTGTTAATTCACTGTTAATCCTGTCCAGGCAATTATGCAGGGGTTATGCATAACCTCGATCAGCGCTTGTCGGACGGCTGTTCTAACCTCTTGATTATGCTCTCTTATTAACAAAACTCGTTGCCGTCTCACACTTTACTGTTTTGATAATTTGCTCTAAAAAGCCATAATTATTTATTGATTTTCCTTAAGTCAAAAATAGTTAATTATGTTAATTGCATAGCCATTCTTGATTATAATAATTATGATTTAAAATCAGCCACATAACGATATATTTCAAAAGATTAAAATCTACAAAATAATAACAATCTCAAATAATGCCACCGAATCCTGCTTAGCTATTCACCCCTCAATAATATGAAATTAATCATTATCTGATGCGAATCATGCAAATGAAAACAAACCCCTTAATATCCGGTTTCGCGTGAGCAATATCACAATACGGATTATTTAACCGCCTAGTATGAATCACGAAATCAATTGAGCTTAGCCGCCATGAAATTAAATACATCACATGGCGCATGCCCTTTTTATTCTGAAAAACAGTTAAAGGAATAATTATGGAAAAGCATTACGTCGGTTCTGAAATTGGTCAATTGCGTAGCGTTATGCTGCACCGCCCAAATTTAAGTCTGAAACGTTTAACGCCATCAAACTGTCAGGAGCTGCTTTTCGATGACGTGCTCTCGGTTGAGCGGGCGGGTGAGGAGCATGACATCTTCGCCAACACGCTGCGCGAGCAGGGTGTGGAAGTCCTGCTGTTGACCGACCTTCTGACGCAATCCCTTGATATTGCAGAAGCGAAAGCCTGGCTGCTGGATACCCAAATCTCCGACTATCGCCTCGGCCCCACCTTTGCCGGCGACGTGCGCGGCTGGCTGGCGGATATGCCGCACCGCGAACTGGCGCGCAGGCTGAGCGGCGGATTAACCTACGGCGAAATTCCGGCGGCCATTAAAAATATGGTAGTGGATACCCACACGGCGAATGATTTTATTATGAAGCCGCTGCCGAACCATTTATTTACCCGCGATACCTCGTGCTGGATTTATAACGGCGTCTCTATTAACCCAATGGCGAAACCGGCCCGTCAGCGTGAAACCAATAACCTGCGGGCCATATATCGCTGGCACCCGGCGTTTGCCGACGGCGATTTTATTAAGTATTTCGGCGACGAGAATATTAATTACGACCACGCCACGCTAGAAGGCGGCGACGTACTGGTGGTTGGCCGCGGGGCGGTACTGATCGGCATGTCTGAGCGCACGACGCCGCAGGGCGTGGAGTTCCTTGCCAACAGCCTGTTCAAACACCGTCAGGCCGAGCGCGTGATCGCCGTTGAGCTGCCAAAACACCGCTCCTGCATGCACCTCGACACCGTGATGACCCACATCGACGTGGACACCTTCTCCGTCTACCCGGAAGTGGTGCGCAAGGACGCCCAGTGCTGGACGCTTACCCCGGACGGACGCGGCGGCCTGCTGCGCACCCAGGAAACCGACCTGCTGCACGCCATCGAGAAAGCCCTCGGCATTAACCAGGTGCGCCTGATCACCACCGGCGGCGACGCCTTTGAAGCCGAACGCGAGCAGTGGAACGACGCCAACAACGTGCTGACCATTCGCCCGGGCGTGGTGATTGGCTACGAGCGCAACGTCTGGACCAACGAGAAGTACGACAAAGCGGGCATCACCGTGCTGCCCATTCCTGGCGACGAGCTCGGACGCGGCCGCGGCGGCGCGCGCTGCATGAGCTGCCCGCTGGAACGTGACGGAATTTAAAGGAGCCATCATGGAACGAAAACCCACTCTGGTTGTGGCCCTGGGCGGCAACGCGCTGCTCAAGCGCGGCGAGCCGCTGGAAGCCGAAATCCAGCGCCAGAACATCGAGCAGGCCGCCCGCACCATCGCCGGGCTGACGGAACAGTGGCGCGTGGTGCTGGTGCACGGCAACGGACCGCAGGTCGGGCTGCTGGCGCTGCAGAACAGCGCCTACGACAAAGTCACGCCCTACCCGCTGGACGTTCTCGGCGCCGAAAGCCAGGGAATGATCGGCTACATGCTCCAGCAGGCGCTGAAAAACAATCTGCCGCAGCGCGAGGTGAGCGTCCTGCTCACGCAGGTGGAAGTGGACGCTGCCGACCCGGCCTTCAGCAACCCGACCAAATACATCGGCCCGGTGTACAGCGAAGCCCAGGCAAAAATGCTGGCCGCGGAAAAAGGCTGGGTGTTCAAGGCCGACGGCAGCTACGTCCGCCGCGTGGTGCCGTCACCGCAGCCGAAACGCATCGTCGAGAGCGACGCCATCACGGCGCTGATCCAGCGTGACCATCTGGTGATCTGCAACGGCGGTGGCGGCGTGCCGGTGGTGGAGAACGCCAACGGCTATCGCGGCATTGAGGCGGTGATCGACAAAGACCTCTCCGCCGCCCTGCTGGCGCGCCAGATCGAGGCCGACGCCCTGCTGATCCTGACCGATGCCGACGCGGTGTACCTCGACTGGGGCAAGCCGACCCAGCGCCCGCTGGCGCAGGTGACGCCGGAGCTGCTCAGAGGCATGCAGTTCGACGCCGGATCGATGGGCCCGAAAGTGGCCGCCTGCCGCGAGTTTGTTGAAGCCTGCAACGGCATTGCCGGGATCGGCGCGCTGGCCGACGGCGCGGAGATCCTGGCGGGCGAGAAAGGCACGTTGATTCGCAACTGAGTCGTTTTCCCCTCACCCCAACCCTCTCCCTAAGGGAGAGGGGACGATTACACCCTCTCCCCGTGGGAGAGGGCCGGGGTGAGGGCATCAAACAGCAAATTTTAAAAAGGATTTACCCATGACCATCAACCTGAAAAACCGCAACTTCCTGAAACTGCTGGACTACACCCCGGCGGAGATCCAGTACCTGATCGACCTCGCCATCGAGCTGAAGGCCGCCAAAAAAGCCGGACGTGAAAAGCAAACCCTGGTCGGGAAAAACATCGCCCTGATCTTTGAAAAAACCTCCACCCGCACCCGCTGCGCATTCGAAGTGGGCGCGTTCGACCAGGGTGCGCAGGTGACCTATCTCGGCCCAAGCGGATCGCAGATCGGCCATAAAGAATCGATGAAAGACACCGCCCGCGTGCTGGGCCGCATGTATGACGGCATCGAATACCGCGGCTACGGCCAGGCCATCGTTGAGGAGCTGGGCGAGTACGCGGGCGTGCCGGTGTGGAACGGCCTGACCGACGAGTTTCACCCAACGCAGATCCTCGCCGACCTGATGACCATGCTGGAGCACGCGCCGGGCAAAACCCTGCCGGAGCTGAGCTTTGCCTATCTCGGCGACGCGCGCAACAACATGGGCAACTCGCTGATGGTCGGCGCGGCCAAGATGGGGATGGATATCCGCCTCGTCGCGCCGAAATCCTTCTGGCCGGAAGCCGGGCTGGTTGAGCAGTGCCGCGCCATCGCGAAAGAGACGGGCGCGCGCATCACCCTCACCGACGACGTGGAAGAAGGCGTGCGGGGGACCGATTTCCTCTACACCGACGTGTGGGTCTCCATGGGCGAGCCGAAGGAAGCCTGGGCCGAGCGCGTCAGCCTGATGAAGCCGTATCAAATCAACGCGGACGTGATGAAGGCCACAGGCAACCCGAACGTCAAGTTTATGCACTGCCTGCCGGCGTTCCACAACGAACACACCAAAGTGGGCCGCGAGATCGAGATGGCGTACGGCCTGAAGGGGCTGGAGGTGACGGAAGAGGTCTTCGAATCACCGAACTCCATCGTCTTCGACGAAGCAGAGAACCGCATGCACACCATTAAAGCGGTCATGGTGGCGACACTCGGCGACTAATCACCGCCCGGCGCGCCGCGGGGTGCGCCGGGTTTAAGGAGAACATCATGGGCAAGTTTAAGTTTCCCTCCGCTTACACCATTCTCTTTTTCCTGATTGCCGTTGTGGCGGCGCTGAGCTGGGTCGTCCCCGCCGGTCAGTACCAGATGGCGATGAACGAAACCCTCGGTAAAGAAGTCCCGATTGCCGGAACGTACGCGCACGTGGCGGCACATCCGCAGGGGCTGGTTTCCGTCCTGATGGCGCCCATCGCCGGGCTGTACGATCCGGTCTCCGGCCAGGCCGGGGCGATCGACGTCGCGCTATTTATCCTGATCATCGGCGGTTTTCTCGGGATCGTCACCAAAACCGGGGCGATTGATGCGGGGATCGAACGCGTCACTACGCGACTGCGCGGGCGCGAGGAGTGGATGATCCCGATCCTGATGGCGCTGTTTGCCGCGGGCGGCACCATTTACGGCATGGCCGAAGAGTCTCTGCCGTTCTACACCCTGCTGGTGCCGGTGATGCTGGCCGCCCGGTTCGATCCGGTTGTCGCCGCGTCCACCGTGCTGCTCGGGGCGGGGATCGGCACGCTCGGCTCCACCATCAACCCGTTTGCCACGGTGATCGCCGCCAACGCTGCCGGGATCCCCTTCACCAACGGCATCGTCCTGCGCGTGGCGCTGCTGGTCATCGGCTGGGTCATCTGCGTGGCGTGGGTGATGCGCTACGCCCGTAAGGTGCGCCAGGATCCGTCGCTATCGATCGTTGCGGATAAACAGGAAGAGAACCGCGCCCATTTCCTCGGCGACAAGGGCGAACAGTCGCTGGAATTCACCCCGGTGCGCAAAATCATCCTGGTGATTTTCGCCCTCGCCTTCGCGGTGATGATCTACGGCGTGGCGGTGCTGGGCTGGTGGATGGCAGAGATCTCAGCGGTGTTTCTCGCCAGCGCGATCATCGTCGGCCTGATTGCCCGCATGAGCGAAGAGGAGCTGACGTCGACGTTTATCAACGGCGCGCGAGATTTGCTGGGCGTCGCGCTGATTATCGGCATCGCGCGCGGTATTGTAGTGATCATGGATAAGGGCATGATTACCCACACCATTTTGCACAGCGCGGAAGGGCTGGTCAGCGGGTTGTCGACGGTGGCGTTCATCAACGTGATGTACTGGCTGGAGGTCGTGCTGTCGTTTCTTGTGCCTTCTTCGTCCGGCCTGGCCGTTCTGACGATGCCGATCATGGCGCCGCTTGCCGATTTCGCTAACGTCAACCGCGACCTGGTGGTGACGGCTTACCAGTCGGCCTCCGGTATCGTTAACCTCGTCACGCCCACTTCTGCCGTCGTGATGGGCGGGCTGGCTATAGCCCGCGTGCCCTACGTGCGCTATCTGAAATGGGTGGCGCCGCTGCTGGGCATTTTAACGGTGGTGATTATGGTGGCGTTAAGTCTGGGGGCGATGTTGTGATGTTTTGAAGTTGTAGGCCCGGTAAGCGTAGCGCCACCGGGCGTTTTGTTTCAGCCACTTACATGGGAAATAGTTATGACGGAATATGGTGATTACTCTCCAAAAGAACAGCTTCAGCTGACGGTCTGCCAGCGCCTGATCGCAGAAAAGAGCTATCTCTCTCAGGAGGAGATACGCCGGGATTTGCAGGAGCGTGGTTTTGAGACCATCAGCCAGTCCACCGTTTCACGTCTGCTTAAATTGCTCGGCGTCATAAAAATTCGAAATGCCAAAGGGCTAAAGATTTATTCGCTGAATCCCCAGCTGCGCCCTGCCCCCGATGCCGCGCGTACCGTGTCCGAAATGGTGGTCAGCGTCGAGCACAATAGCGAGTTTATCCTTGTTCATACCGTCGCCGGATATGGCCGCGCGGTAGCGCGTATTCTGGATTATCACCAGCTCCCGGAAATTTTAGGCGTGGTGGCTGGCAGCAGTATCGTCTGGGTCGCGCCCCGGGTCGTGAAGCGCACCGCACTGGTGCATAAGCAAATTAATTATTTACTCAGAACGCATTAATATTCATAAAGAACCGTTTGCATTGAGTAAAGTGTGCATTAAATCGCTTGATCCGAAAAGCGAGCTGCGTATAATGCCCGACAATTTGCCGGGAGGAAGCATGGTCAAGCGTGTACGACATAACGTCTTACCGCGTCTGAAATCAGACGCTGGCCTGCCGTTTTTCTTCCCGTTGCTAAACCTATTCCCAGAGCCCCTCATTTGAGGGGCTTTTTTTTGCCCGGCGTCAGGAGATAAACATGAATCCGCTTTATCAAAAACACATCATTTCCATAAACGACCTCAGCCGCGAAGAGCTGGAACTGGTTCTGGAAACCGCGGCAAAACTGAAGGCCAATCCGCAACCGGAGCTGCTGAAGCACAAGGTGATTGCGAGCTGCTTCTTCGAAGCCTCGACCCGCACACGCCTCTCCTTTGAAACCTCCATGCACCGCCTGGGCGCGAGCGTGGTGGGCTTCTCGGACAGCAGCAACACGTCGCTGGGTAAAAAAGGCGAGACCCTGGCGGATACCATTTCAGTGATCAGCACCTACGTCGACGCGATTGTGATGCGTCATCCGCAGGAGGGCGCGGCGCGTCTGGCGACCGAATTTTCCGGCGGCATTCCGGTGCTGAACGCCGGTGACGGTGCCAACCAGCACCCGACGCAGACCCTGCTGGATCTGTTCACCATTCAGGAGACGCAGGGCAAGCTCGAGAACCTGAATATCGCCATGGTCGGCGACCTGAAGTATGGCCGCACCGTCCACTCCCTGACCCAGGCGCTGGCGAAATTTAACGGCAACCGCTTCTTCTTCATCGCGCCTGACGCGCTGGCGATGCCGCAGTACATTCTCGACATGCTGGATGAGAAAGGCATTCAGTGGAGCCTGCACGCCAGCATCGAAGAGGTGATGAGCCACGTGGATATTCTCTACATGACCCGCGTGCAGAAAGAGCGTCTGGATCCGTCCGAATACGCCAACGTGAAGGCACAGTTCGTGCTGCGCGCCAGCGACCTCGAGGGCGCGCGCGACAATATGAAGGTGCTGCATCCGCTGCCGCGCATCGATGAGATCACCACAGACGTGGACAAAACGCCGCACGCCTGGTACTTCCAGCAGGCCGGAAACGGCATCTTCGCCCGCCAGGCGTTACTGGCACTGGTTCTGAATCGCGAATTGGCACTGTAAGGGGAAACGACCATGACACACGATAACAAACTCCAGGTTGAAGCCATCAAGCGCGGCACCGTGATTGACCACATCCCTGCGCAGGTGGGCTTTAAGCTGCTGACGCTGTTCAAACTGACCGAAACCGACCAGCGCATCACCATCGGCCTGAACCTGCCGTCGGGCGAGATGGGCCGCAAAGACCTGATTAAAATCGAGAACACCTTCCTGACCGACGAGCAGGTCAACCAGCTGTCGCTGTACGCGCCGGACGCCACCGTCAACCGCATCGACGAGTATGAAGTGGTCGGCAAATCCCGCCCGAGCCTGCCGGATCGTATCGAAAGCGTGTTGGTCTGCCCGAACAGCAACTGCATCAGTCACGCTGAGCCGGTTTCTTCCAGCTTTGCAGTGAAAAAACGCGCCGATGACATCGCGCTCAAATGCAAATACTGCGAAAAAGAGTTTTCTCATTATGTGGTGCTGGCCAACTAATTGAGGTTGGTAATGAAATCCCGGCTGTTATAATGGCCGGGAACATTCTTAACGCTGTAATTCTGGAGAAAACATGAGCAAAGTACTCGCGACGGAAAATGCACCAGCGGCTATCGGTCCTTACGTTCAGGGCGTTGATCTGGGTAGCATGATCATCACTTCCGGGCAGATCCCGGTGAACCCAAAAACCGGCGCGGTGCCGGAAGACGTCGCGGCACAGGCGCGTCAGTCGCTGGAAAACGTGCAGGCTATCGTTGAATCTGCCGGACTGAAAGTAGGCGATATCGTGAAAACCACCGTTTTCGTGAAAGATCTGAACGATTTCGCGACCGTTAACGCCACTTACGAAGCGTTCTTCACCGAGCACAACGCCACCTTCCCGGCGCGCTCCTGCGTGGAAGTGGCCCGTCTGCCAAAAGACGTGAAAATTGAAATCGAAGCGATTGCCGTACGTCGCTAATTCGCTTTGGCGATAAAAAAGGCAGCCCGGGCTGCCTTTTTTGTTGCTTGCTACTGATTCCTCGTCGCCCTGAGCAGCGTCTCCAGCGGATAGACCGCCGCAATCACCACCTCGTCCTGAACCTTCGCCGCGTTATCCAGCTCGCTCTGAATAGAGGCTATCTCTTTATCATCCAGCGTGCCCTGGCGCGCCACCAGATCCGTCAGCCTCAGGCCAATGGAGGCCAGCTTATCCACCTCCTGGATCACCGGCTTCATCGCCTTCAGCTGATAGCTGTTTTCGCTTAACGCCAGCGCGTCGCTGGTGTTGCTCTGCCAGCGGTTAAAGACGTGGCGCAGCGCGTCGGCGCTTTCCGCGTCTTCCGCATCGCTCACCAGGCGGTCCGCCCATTTTCTCATCTGGCGCACGGTGGCGCTTTCGGCGTTCAGCGCATCGGCGAAGCGGTTGAGCGGTTCGAACTGATGATAATTTCCCGCCTGGAACTTCAGGTGCTGGCGGGTGTAATACTGCGCGGGCTCTACCGCCTGAGCGAGGATCTGCAGCGGCAGCGTGTCGGCATTACCGGCAAGGCGCGTGAACTGCACCTGCTGCTGGGTATGCTGCTGCAGCCCGACCGACACCGTCGACCAGCTGTCCATCGCCTGCAGGCGGGTGTACATGTTATCGATGTCGTTGACGTCCTGCGCGGACCACAGCCTCTCCGCCACCGCGAAGGTGCGCGGCCACAGGCGGATATCCAGCACCGGCGCCACCACGTTTTCCGCCCACAGCGCGGCTTCCCCGCCGAGCAGGTTGGCCTGATTCGCCACGTCTGGCACGACGGGCGGAATGCCTTTCGGCACCGCGTCCAGACGCGCGCCGCTGATTGGGTAACGCGTATTCCCCACCAGGAAATAGCCGGTGAGCTTGTCGTTATCGACGGAGACCACCGGGCGCGTCTCGCCCATCCACGTATCGACGGTGAAGGTCACCTGGCTGTCATCGCGCCATTCAATATCCTGCACCGCGCGGCGGGATTTCCCGGCAAAATCAATAAACCCGCGCCAGCCTGCGTCCCCTTTCACCAGCGTGAAGCTCCCCTCCACCGGCTTGCCCTTCAGGCGCGGCATGGAAAAGGCCCAGCTCTGGACGCTGTCGGTGTCAGCAATCACATCCACGCCGTTCAGCCCCTGCGGGACAATTTCGTTGCGGTAGTGATAGGCGGTGGACTGGGGCTGGTCGAGATAGAAACCGGTGGAGAGAATGCCCTTGTAGCCGTTCTGCGCCACCTGCCCCAGCGCGTCCTGCCCCTGCCAGGACTGGATCAGAATGCTTTTCGGCAGGTCGGGATGGTAGATCTCGTCCCAGCCGACCATCTGCCGGTGATGCTTCTCAAGGATCGTTTCCAGCCTGCGGTTGAAATACGCCTGCAGCGCGTGGCTGTCCGCCAGCCTGTTGTCGCGCATGAAATTCTGGATCGCGGCGTTCGCTTTCCACTGGCTGTCGTCGACCTCATCGCCGCCGATATGCAGATACGGATCGGGGAAGATCGCCGCCAGTTCGCTGACCATCGCGTCAGCAAATGCGTAGGTTGCCTCTTTGGTGGGATCTAACACCGGCTTCAGCACGCCCCAGTGGCGCTCCATGGCGTACGGCCCCGGGGCGCTCATCAGCTCCGGATAGGCTACGGCAATCGCCGAGGCGTGGCCCGGCATGTCGATCTCCGGCACCACGCGGATACCGCGTTCGGCGGCGTAACGCACCACCTCGCGCATCTGTTCCGGCGTGTAGAACAGCCCGTCGCTGGCAAGCTGCGTCAGCTTAGGGTAGCGCTTCGAGCTGAAGCGCCAGCCCTGATCGTCGGTCAGGTGCCAGTGCAGGACGTTGAGCTTCGCCGCGGCCATGCCGTCGATCTGGCGCTTGATATCCGGCAGCGGAATAAAGTGGCGCGCAGAGTCGAGCAGCAGCCCGCGCCACGGGAAGCGCGGCGAATCTTCAATGGTGACCCACGGCAGCGAGGTGTTTTCCGCCCCGTTCTGCATCAGCTGGAGCAGCGTTTCCATGGCGCGCAGCGCGCCGAAGCGGGTGTTGGCGGAGATATCGACGCCGCTGGCGTCCACCGTGAGCCTGTAGCTTTCATCGCTGTCCGGCAGCGGCTGCGGCTTGACCTTTTTGGCAACCGCGATGCGGATGGTCGGTTTGTCTGGCTTTTCAGCCTGCTGCTGCAGCGTCCAGCCGGTTTGCAGGGCCATGCGCTGGCGCAGGCGGTTGACGGCGTCACCGAGATCGTCCCCGCTGACGCTAATGGATACGTTGTTGCTGAGCACCAGCGCGCCCTGGGTCGTCGGGCGTTCAACCTTGGCAGGCCAGGGCATCAAAGGGAGATCACCTGCCGGGGCGGCAAAGGCTGAGGCGCCGAGCATCAGCCCGGCGGTTAAGAGACTGTACCGTAACATGAATGTTCCTTATCTGACGGGCCAAATAAAGGCAAAACATTCTGTTAACATGCGCTCAATTTGTCGTCAAGCGAATGCGCCGACGGAGATCACAGGTTGTTGAATTTGGGAGGAAAGCTATTGCCCGGTGGCGCTGCGCTTACCGGGCCTACGTTTCGGGAGTAGGCCGGGTAAGGCGAAGCCACCACCCGGCAAACATAACTTACTGCCACCCGTACCGACGCGCATAGAATCCTTTCACCATCTGCGTCAGCACCATGTAGCCCGCGAGGATAGCCACCAGCCACGGGAAGTAGCTCAGCGGCAGCGCCTGCAGCTGCAGGTAGCCTGCCAGCGGGGAGAACGGCAGCGCGATACCGAGCGCCATCACAATCCCCGTCATCACAATCAGCGGCCACGCGGCGCGGCTCTGGATGAACGGAATGCGGCGGGTACGGATCATATGCACAATCAGGGTCTGCGACAGCAGGCCTACCACGAACCAGCCGGACTGGAACAGCGTCTGGTGTTCCGGGGTGTTGGCATGGAACACAAACCACATCAGGCAGAAGGTCAGGATGTCAAAGATGGAGCTGATCGGCCCAAAGAACAGCATAAAGCGCCCCAGATCCGCCGGGTTCCAGTGCTGCGGCTTTTGGATCTGCTCGTCGTCTACGTTATCAAACGGGATCGCCACCTGAGACACGTCGTACATCAGGTTCTGGATCAGCAGATGCAGCGGCAGCATCGGCAGGAATGGCAGAAACGCGCTCGCAACCAGCACGCTGAAGACGTTACCGAAGTTGGAGCTGGCGGTCATTTTGATGTACTTGAGCATATTGGCGAAGGTGCGGCGACCTTCGATGACGCCCTCCTCCAGCACCATCAGGCTCTTTTCCAGCAGGATAATATCCGCCGCTTCGCGGGCGATATCCACCGCGCCGTCCACGGAGATACCGATATCCGCCGCACGCAGCGCGGGCGCGTCGTTGATGCCGTCGCCCATAAAGCCCACCACGTGCCCTTCGCGCTTAAGCAGGGTGACGATGCGCTCTTTGTGCATCGGCGTCAGGCGGGCAAACAGCGTGGTACGCTGAGCAAGCTTCGCCAGTTCGTCGTCAGAGAGGTGCTCAATGTCGCTCCCCACCACCACGTCGCCCGCGTCCAGCCCCACTTCATGGCACACTTTAGCCGCCACCAGCTCGCTGTCACCGGTGAGAATTTTGACGGTAATACCGCTCGCCTTCAGCGCCTTCAGCGCCGGGGCGGTGGTCTCTTTCGGCGGATCGAGGAAGGCGATGTAACCCTCGAGGATCAGATCGGATTCGTCGATACGCTGATAGTCACCCTCGCGCGCGGGCAGGAACTTGCTCGCGACCGCCACCACGCGCAGCCCCTGACGGTTCAGGTTGTCGGTGACGCGCCTGATGCGGCGCAGCATGGTGTCGTCCAGCGGCACGATGTCGCCGTTATAGCGAACCTGCGTCGACACGTTGAGGATCTCCTGCAGCGCGCCTTTGCAGATCAGCTGGTGCACGTCCGTCTGCTCGCTCACCACCACCGACATGCGGCGGCGCTCAAAGTCGAACGGGATCTCATCCACCTTCTGCCAGCGGCCGGAGAGCGTGCGGGCGGACTCTTCATCCACCCCTTCCAGCACCGCGACGTCGAGCAGGTTTTTCAGCCCGGTCTGGTAATGGCTGTTCAGCCACGCGCTGTGCAGGACGCGCTCGCTGGTTTTGCCGGAGATATCGGTGTGGTTCTCCAGCACGATTTTGTCCTGCGTCAGGGTGCCGGTTTTATCGGTGCAGAGGATGTCCATCGCGCCAAAGTTCTGGATGGCGTCGAGGTGTTTGACGATCACTTTCTGTTTAGAGAGCTTCACCGCCCCGCGCGCCAGCGTGGAGGTGACGATCATCGGCAGCATTTCCGGCGTCAGGCCTACGGCTACGGAGAGCGCGAACAGCGCCGCTTCCCACCAGTCGCCTTTGGTGTAGCCGTTGATCAGCAGCACGATCGGCGTCATCACCATCATAAAGCGGATCAGCAGCATGCTGACGCGGCCAATCCCTTTCTGGAAGGCGTTCGGCTCGCTCTCCTGCTCGCTGACGCGCCCGGCAAGCTGTCCAAACCAGGTGTTGCCCCCGGTGGCGGTGACAATCGCCTGCGCGGTGCCGCTGACCACCGTGGTGCCCATAAAGCATAGGGTATCGCACTCGAGCGGGTTCATCTGCTGCGGGTCGCGGCTGCGCGCCACCTTTTCAACGGGCAGGGATTCCCCGGTCAGGGAAGCCTGGGCGACGAACAGATCGCGCGCCTGGATGATGCGTAAATCCGCCGGGATCATGTCCCCCGCAGCCAGCTTCACCAGATCGCCCGGCACCAGCTGGTCGATAGGCAGCTCCACCCAGGCGTTTTCGCCGAGATCGTTAATCACGCGCGAGACGGTCGCGGTGTTGCTGACCATCGCCTTCAGGGCGTCCGCCGCTTTGGTGGAGCGGGCCTCCTGAATAAAGTTCAGCAGCGTGGAGATACCCACCATCAGAGCGATCACCCCTGCGGCAAACAGATCTTCCGTCGCGTAAGAGATAAGGCCGAGCACGGTCAGCAACAGGTTGAAAGGGTTGCGGTAGCAGAGCCACAGGTGCACCCACCACGGAGACGGCTTTTGCGCCGGGATCTGGTTATCGCCGTGCACGGCGCGGATTTTTTCCACTTCGGCCGCGTTTAGCCCTTCCGGGTGTCCGCCGAACGCGCGCCAGACTTCGTTTTCATCCATCGCCGCCACGTTCAGGCAGCGTTCGGTCAGGGATGCGGGGATCGCCGCCCCCGCCATGTTTTTGGCGTTTGGCAGCGGGTCGCGCTGAACAAGACGGTGTGGCAGGTGGCGGCTCAGCAGGACCTGCAGCTGCCGGGTGATATTTTTAAACATAGTCATTCCTCCGCATCCGCGAATGCGGACGCAGCAATTCCTTCAGGCGTGGCAAGGCCGTACCTGAGAGGCACTTAATTTTTCAAGCAGGAACGTTTAAGACGTTGCTGCCTCACGCCGGTGAGACAGCAAAAGCTGGCTTACCGGAAAGAACGCATTCTCCCGTTCAGGAGAGGTGTGGGATCGGGATCCATGAAGCCTCCGGTAAGTAAAAAACAGGGTGTCGCCGCGCAGTACAGGGATTTAGGCATACCCTTTATGACGATTCGGGCGGTATTATACCCCCCTGCAAATAAACCGAACGTAAACCAGACTTTGCCCATAGCGAAATCGCGCTATAGCATTAGGCTCAATTCACTACATCGTCGTTGTTACAGGGAATACAGCATGCAGAACCGCCTTACGATTAAAGACATCGCGCGTTTAAGCGGCGTGGGGAAATCGACCGTCTCACGCGTGCTGAACAACGAAAGCGGCGTCAGCGAACGCACCCGCGAGCGCGTTGAGGCGGTCATGAATCAGCACGGTTTTTCCCCTTCCCGCTCGGCGCGCGCCATGCGCGGGCAGAGTGACAAAGTCGTCGCCATTATTGTCTCGCGTCTGGACTCTCTGTCTGAAAATCTCGCCGTGCAGACCATGCTGCCCGCCTTCTACGAGCAGGGGTATGATCCGATCATGATGGAGAGCCAGTTCTCTGTGCAGCTGGTTGAAGAGCATCTGGGTATGCTCCAGCGGCGCAACATTGATGGCGTGGTGCTGTTCGGTTTTACCGGCATTAAGGACGAGATGCTGAAACCCTGGCAGCCTTCGCTGGTTCTGCTGGCGCGCGATGCCCACGGTTTTGCCTCCGTCTGCTACGACGACGAGGGCGCGATTATCACCCTGATGCAGCGCCTGTTTGACGAAGGCCATCGCCACATCAGCTTCCTCGGCGTCCCGCACGCGGACGTCACCACCGGCAAGCGCCGTCATGAGGCCTACCTGGGCTTTTGCAAAAAGCACAACCTCTCCGCCGTGGCCTCCCTGCCGGGGCTGGGCATGAAGCAGGGCTACGAGCAGGTCGCCAGCGTCCTGACGCCGCAGACCACGGCGCTGGTGTGCGCCACGGATACCCTGGCGCTGGGTGCGAGCAAATATCTGCAGGAGCAGCGCATCGATAACCTGCAGGTGGCGAGCGTCGGCAGCACGCCGCTGATGAAGTTCCTGCACCCGGAGATCATCACCGTCGATCCGGGCTACGCCGAGTCCGGCAGACAGGCCGCCGCGCAGCTGATCGAGCAGATCAACGGGCGCGCTGACCCGCGTCAGATCGTCATTCCCGCTCACCTTTCGTAACCCCTCTAAAACAGATTATTGTGATCTTCGCCCGATTTCGGGAACGTTCCCATTTTCGCCGTCACGCTGAAGGAGTAGGCTTGCGCTCAGGTCATTACACCCCCTCACCATCTGTCATGAGGTTTCATGATGAGTAAAGTTAAACAAGCAGATATTGATCAGTTGATTGTCCTGGTCGGCGGCCGCGAGAACATCGCCACCGTCAGCCATTGCATCACCCGCCTGCGCTTCGTGCTGAACGATCCGGCCAAAGCCAACCCGAAGGCCATTGAAGAACTTTCCATGGTTAAAGGCTGCTTCACCAACGCCGGGCAGTTCCAGGTCGTTATTGGTACCGAAGTGGGCGATTACTATCAGGCTCTGCTGGCGACAACCGGGCACTCCTCCGCCGATAAAGAGCAGGCGAAGAAGGCCGCGCGCCAGAACATGAAGTGGCACGAGCAGCTGATTTCCCACTTCGCGGAAATTTTCTTCCCGCTGCTGCCCGCGCTGATCAGCGGGGGCTTAATCTTAGGCTTCCGTAACGTCATCGGCGATGTGCCAATGAGCGACGGCAAAACCCTGGCGCAGATGTATCCGGCGCTGAAAACCGTTTACGATTTTCTGTGGCTGATTGGCGAAGCCATCTTCTTCTATCTGCCGGTAGGGATTTGCTGGTCCGCGGTGCGCAAAATGGGCGGCACCCCGATTCTCGGTATCGTGCTGGGCGTCACGCTGGTCTCTCCACAGTTAATGAACGCTTACTTACTTGGTCAGCAGGTGCCTGAGGTGTGGAACTTCGGCCTGTTTACCATCGCTAAAGTGGGCTATCAGGCGCAGGTTATTCCGGCATTACTGGCCGGTCTGGCACTGGGCTTTATTGAAACGCGCCTGAAACGCATCGTGCCGGATTACCTCTATCTGGTGGTGGTGCCGGTCTGCTCGCTGATCCTGGCGGTGTTCCTGGCGCACGCCTTTATCGGTCCGTTTGGCCGCATGATCGGCGACGGCGTGGCCTTCGCGGTCCGTCACCTGATGACCGGCAGCTTCGCGCCGATTGGGGCCGCGCTATTTGGCTTCCTGTACGCCCCGCTGGTGATCACCGGCGTGCACCAGACCACGCTGGCTATCGACATGCAGATGATTCAAAGCCTCGGCGGCACGCCGGTCTGGCCGATTATCGCTCTGTCTAACATTGCGCAGGCGTCGGCGGTCACCGGCATCATCATCGTCAGCCGCAAGCACAACGAGCGTGAGATCTCCGTTCCGGCGGCCATCTCTGCCTACCTCGGCGTCACCGAACCGGCGATGTACGGTATCAACCTGAAATACCGCTTCCCGATGCTCTGCGCGATGATCGGTTCCGGTCTGGCGGGCCTGGTGTGCGGTCTGAACGGCGTGATGGCGAACGGGATTGGCGTCGGCGGCCTGCCGGGCATCCTCTCCATCCAGCCCGCTTACTGGCAGGTGTTTGCGCTGGCGATGGCCATCGCGATAATCGTCCCAATGGCGCTCACCACCGTGGTTTACCAGCGCAAGTTCCGTCAGGGCTCGCTGCAGATTGTTTAATTCTCTCTTTCGGGGCGCAGTTGCGCCCCTTCGCATTTGCAGGAACGCACTATGAATACTCTCCCTCAATGGTGGCAGAACGGCGTCATCTATCAGATTTACCCAAAGAGTTTCCAGGACACCACCGGCAGCGGCACCGGCGATCTGCGCGGCGTGACGCAGCGTCTGGACTACCTGAAAACCCTCGGCATCGACGCCATCTGGCTGACGCCGTTTTATATCTCCCCGCAGGTGGATAACGGCTACGACGTCGCGAATTACACCGCCATCGACCCGGCTTACGGCACGCTGGATGATTTCGACGAGCTGGTTGCCCGGGCGCACGAGCGCGGCATCCGCATCGTGCTGGATATGGTGTTTAACCACACCTCCACGCAGCACGCCTGGTTCCGCGAGTCGCTGAACAAAGCCAGCCCGTACCGCCAGTTCTACATCTGGCGCGACGGCACGCCGGAGCAGCTGCCCAACAACTGGCGCTCCAAGTTTGGCGGCAACGCCTGGCGCTGGCACGCCGAGAGCGAGCAGTACTATCTGCACCTGTTCGCCCCGGAGCAGGCGGATCTCAACTGGGAAAACCCGGCGGTGCGCGCCGAGCTGAAAAAGGTGTGCGAGTTCTGGGCCGATCGCGGCGTGGACGGCCTGCGTCTGGACGTGATTAATCTGATTTCAAAAGATCAGGATTTCCCGGACGACAATATCGGCGACGGCCGCCGCTTCTACACCGACGGGCCGCGCGTTCACGAATATTTGCAGGAGATGAGCCGCGACGTCTTCACCCCGCGCAACCTGATGACGGTGGGCGAGATGTCCTCGACCTCGCTGGAGAACTGCCAGCAGTACGCGTCGCTCGACGGAAGCGAGCTGTCGATGACCTTTAACTTCCATCATCTGAAGGTGGACTACCCCGGCGGCGAAAAGTGGACGAAGGCGAAGCCGGACTTCGTGGCGCTAAAAACCCTCTTCCGCCACTGGCAGCAGGGGATGCACAACAGGGCCTGGAACGCGCTGTTCTGGTGTAACCACGATCAGCCGCGCATCGTGTCGCGCTTTGGTGACGAAGGAGAATACCGCGTACAGGCCGCGAAGATGCTCGGCATGGTGCTGCACGGCATGCAGGGCACGCCGTATATCTACCAGGGCGAAGAGCTGGGGATGACCAACCCGCACTTCAGCCGCATTACCGACTATCGCGACGTGGAGAGCCTGAACATGTTCGCCGAACTGCGCGCCAACGGCCGCGAGCCCGAGGAATTGCTGGCGATTCTGGCGAGTAAGTCCCGCGATAACGGGCGAACCCCAATGCAGTGGGACGCGTCGCACCATGCGGGCTTTACAGAGGGCGAGCCGTGGATTGGCGTCTGCGATAACTACGAGACGGTGAACGCCCGCGCGGCGCTCGACGACCCGGATTCGGTGTTCTACACCTACCGGTCGCTGATTAGCCTGCGTAAAACCCTGCCGGTGCTGACGTGGGGGGATTATGAGGATCTCCTGCCGGAGCATCCTTCTCTTTGGTGCTACCGTCGTCAGTGGCAGGGGCAGACGCTGATAGTGGCGGCAAACCTGAGTCCTACGCCTCAGGAATGGCAGACAGACGCTCTCAGCGGTCAGCCGCAGGTCCTGATGAGTAACTATCCGACACCGCAAACGACGTCGCTGCGTCCGTTTGAAGCCGTCTGGTGGTTGCAGCAGTAACGTTCCCTGCCGGGTGCCGCCCAGCACCCGGCTTATTTTACTGTTTTTGTTGAATAATTAATCAGATTTTTCTCGCACGCCTTTACAATCGCTGAAGCGCCCGCCGTTTGTACTCTCGTCTTTTTACTTTGTTCTGCATCAAATAAATCGCAAACATGTTTGATGCAAATCACTATATGTAGCACTTAAAATGCACGCCGACCCAACATCTTGTATTTATCGTCTACTATTCCAACAACAAGACGGCGCTTACGCTGGCCGGAATTGTGGATAACACGAGCTGGGAACGCGGGAAGTCTTTGGCCCGGCGGGGAATACGCCCGGCGACGACTTCTCCACCTCTGTGGATAACCTGTTTTCAAAAAAATGGAGTGATCATGACACCGCATGTGATGAAACGTGATGGCTGTAAAGTGCCGTTTAAATCAGAGCGCATCCAGGAAGCCATTCTGCGTGCAGCTAAAGCAGCGGGAGTCGATGACGCAGATTACTGCGCCACCGTCGCAGAAGTCGTTAGCAGCCAGATGAACGAACGCAGCCAGGTCGATATCAGTGAGATCCAGACCGCGGTTGAGAACCAGCTGATGGCGGGACCTTACAAGCAGCTGGCGCGCGCCTACATTGAGTACCGTCACGATCGTGACGTGCAGCGTGAGAAGCGCGGTCGTCTGAACCAGGAAATCCGTGGCCTGGTGGAGCAGACCAACTCCGCCCTGCTCAATGAAAACGCCAATAAAGACAGCAAAGTGATCCCGACCCAGCGCGACCTGCTGGCCGGTATCGTCGCCAAACACTATGCCCGTCAGCATCTGCTGCCACGCGACGTGGTGTCGGCGCACGAGCGCGGAGAGATCCACTACCACGACCTCGACTATTCGCCGTTCTTCCCGATGTTCAACTGCATGCTGATCGACCTGAAAGGCATGCTGACCCACGGTTTTAAAATGGGTAACGCCGAGATCGAACCGCCAAAATCCATCTCCACGGCCACCGCCGTCACCGCGCAGATTATCGCTCAGGTTGCCAGCCACATTTATGGCGGCACCACCATTAACCGCATTGATGAAGTGCTGGCCCCATTCGTGACGGCAAGTTTCAACAAGCATCGTAAAACGGCAGAAGAGTGGCAGATCCCGGACGCTGACGGCTACGCGCACTCCCGCACCGAGAAAGAGTGCTACGACGCCTTCCAGTCGCTGGAATATGAAGTGAACACGCTGCACACCGCCAACGGCCAAACGCCGTTTGTAACCTTCGGGTTTGGTCTGGGCACCAGCTGGGAATCACGCCTGATTCAGCAGTCCATCCTGCGCAACCGCATTTCCGGCCTCGGCAAGAACCGCAAAACGGCGGTGTTCCCGAAACTGGTGTTTGCCATTCGCGACGGCCTGAACCACAAGTTTGGCGATCCGAACTACGACATCAAACAGCTGGCGCTGGAGTGTGCGAGCAAGCGCATGTATCCGGACATCCTGAACTACGATCAGGTCGTCAAAGTGACCGGTTCGTTTAAAACGCCTATGGGCTGCCGCAGCTTCCTCGGTGTTTACGAAGATGAAAACGGCGAGCAGATCCACGACGGGCGTAACAACCTGGGCGTCATCAGCCTGAACCTGCCGCGCATCGCTCTGGAGGCGAAAGGCAATGAAGCTGAATTCTGGACGCTGCTGGACGAGCGCCTGCAGCTGGCGCGTAAGGCGCTGATGACCCGCATCGCGCGCCTTGAAGGGGTCAAAGCCCGCGTCGCGCCGATCCTCTATATGGAAGGGGCCTGCGGCGTGCGCCTGAAGGCGGACGATGACGTGTCGGAGATCTTCAAAAACGGTCGCGCGTCCATTTCGCTGGGCTATATCGGTATTCACGAGACCATCAACGCCCTGGCGGGCGATACGCATATGTACGACAGCGAGGCCCTGCGCGAAAAAGGCATTGCCATCGTTCAGCGCCTGCGCGACGCGGTTGACCAGTGGAAAGAGGAAACCGGCTACGGGTTTAGCCTCTACAGCACGCCGAGCGAGAACCTGTGCGACCGCTTCTGCCGTCTGGACACCGCCGAGTTCGGGATTGTGGAAGGCGTGACCGACAAAGGGTATTACACCAACAGCTTCCACCTCGACGTGGAGAAAAAGGTGAACCCGTACGACAAGATCGACTTCGAAGCGGCCTATCCGCCGATCGCCAGCGGCGGATTCATCTGCTACGGCGAGTACCCGAACATTCAGCACAACCTGAAGGCGCTGGAAGACGTGTGGGATTACAGCTATCAGCACGTGCCGTATTACGGGACCAACACGCCAATCGACGAGTGCTACGAGTGCGGCTTTACCGGTGAGTTCGAGTGTACGAGCAAAGGCTTCACCTGCCCGAAATGCGGCAACCACGACGCGGCCCGCGTCTCCGTGACCCGTCGCGTGTGCGGCTATCTCGGCAGCCCGGACGCGCGTCCGTTTAACGCCGGCAAACAGGAAGAGGTGAAGCGCCGCGTGAAGCATTTGGGGAATGGGCAGATCGGGTAAGTTCTGCTCAGGGTTCTCCCCCTCACCCTACCCCTCTCCCTCAAGGGAGAGGGAACCGATCGAGCACATTGTTATTCCGGCCGTCTGTTTTCGCCCTCTCCCTAAGGGAGAAGGAACCAATCGAGCATATTGTTATTCCGGCCGCCGGTTTTCGCCCTCTCCCTAAGGGAGAAGGAACCGATCGAGCACATTGTTATTCCGGCCACCGGTTTTTGCCCTCTCCCCAAGGCAGAGGGAACCGATCGAGCACATTGTTATGTCGGTCGCCGGTTTTCTCCCTCTCCCCGTGGGAGAGGGTCGGGGTGAGGGCATCAGCGCGCACAAATTCTCTGGACATTTTCTATGCGATATCATCAATACTACCCCGTCGACATCGTCAACGGCCCCGGCACCCGCTGCACCCTGTTTGTTTCAGGCTGCGTCCACGAATGCCCCGGCTGCTACAACAAAAGCACATGGCGTCTGAACTCCGGCATGCCGTTCACCGCCGAAATGGAAGACCGGATCGTCAACGACCTGAACGACACGCGCATCAAACGCCAGGGGATTTCGCTCTCCGGCGGCGATCCGCTGCACCCGCAAAACGTGCCGGATATCCTGAAGCTGGTGAAACGCATTCGGGCCGAGTGTTCGGGAAAAGATATCTGGGTCTGGACGGGCTACAGGCTGGAAGAGCTGAACGCGCAGCAAATGGAAGTGGTGGATCTGATTAACGTCCTGGTCGACGGCAAGTTCGTGCAGGATTTAAAAGACCCGGCGCTGATCTGGCGCGGCAGCAGCAACCAGGTTGTGCATCATCTGCGGTGAGCGTTAGAGCCGTTTGTTTGCATCATGATAAACGGCTGCTTTCTCTCGCTTACCGATAGCGATAACAAATACCGTTACAACGTTGTCCTGAACCTGATAGACCAAACGATAACCCTGCGATCTGAGTTTGATTTTGTAGCAATCCGGCAGACCATGCAGGCGGGCCGATTCGACCCTTGGGTTCACCAACACGTCCGCAAGTTTCTTCTTAAACTGGTCTTTTACAGGCTCCCCCAGCTTGCTCCACTCCTTTAACGCCCTCGGATCAAATGCCAGTTCATAAGTCATCCAGACTAACCTTAATTCCCTTTTGCGGATTAGCCAGTCGCTCCCGGACCGTCTGTATCAGCGCATCTTCGCTGTCGCTAATGGTGACCGTTTTCACGGGCATGCGTCCCGTCTCCGCGACGTACTGAAACAGTAATCGCACGGCTTCCGTTGGGGTGATATTAAGTTTTTCCAGCACGGCATAAGCCTCGTTTTTGAGTTTGTCATCCAGACGGACGTTCAGCGTGGCCATTATGCCTCCGGTAAAATCGAATGTGTAATGCAGTTTAGCATTACATTCGCATTACATCGAATTCTGGATAACGCCTCTCAAAACCGACTCAAACTCTCCATCGCCACCGCCTTAAACTCGGCAAAATCTCCGCAGCTACAGAGCCGCGACATCGCCCGTTCACGCAGGAAAGTGACGAAGATATCGTAAATCGCCATCGCCTCTTCGTATTCGCTTTTGCTGATGGCGAGCAGGAAGATGACGTGCGCGGTTTCGTCGCCCCACTGGACGCCGTGCGGGGCGAGCACGGTATAGACTACCGTTTTCTGCGCCAGCAGGCCGAGGGAGTGCGGGAGCGCAATACCGTCGCCGAGCATGGTGCTGACGATGGCTTCACGCTCGACGACGGAATCCAGGAACTCCGCGCCGACAAACCCCTCGCCTTCAAGCTGCGCGCACAGTTCCCGGAACAGCGTTTGCTGGTCAACGGGCTTGTCGAGAATGCGGAAATGGGCCGCGTCGAAGTATTTATCCAGCATCCACGGGCGGGTGCGGTCCACCAGCACCAGCTTGCCGATCTGCTCTAACTGATAGTCGGTCGGGAACGGGGCGATCGTCACCACCGGTTTCGACTTTTCGCTGACGCGGGCGGTGGCGATCACAAAGTCTTCGCCAATCGTTTCCGCCAGCTCGTATTCGCGCAGGGTGAGCGTGCGCGTGACCTCAATTTGCGGGTACTTGCGCTGCAGCACCGCTTCAATCATGCGGACCATGGCATTCCCGGCGTCGCACACCAGCAGCACGCGCGGCTGGCGCTGGTAGCCGATGTTGTAGTGGCGCTCCAGCCCGACGCCGATATGCAGCACCAGGAAACCAATCTCGTTTTCGCTGATCACATACGGCGTGTATTTGCCCCAGCTCGACACCGCCGCGAGGGTCATATCCCACGCCATCGGGTAGTGCTGCTTGATGTTATCCAGCAGCGGATTGGGGATCATGATTTGATACCGCACGCGGGTGATCATGGTTTTGATATGCGTGAGCAGGTCCGCGTGCAGCTGCGCGTCACTGAGCAGGTTGTAGTTATAGTGGGTGTTGATGTAGCGCAGGATGTAGTTGACCAGCGCTTCGTCGTCATCCGCGTTAATGGCGCTCGGGGCAATCTCCTGGATCTGCCGCGCCGCAATGTGCACGCACAGCCAGCTTTCCTCCGAAGGTGAAAGCGCTTTGCCCGCCAGCTGCTGGATAGTGACGGCGATATCCTTCGCCGCCTCGCGCACGTTCTCTTCCACGTCTTCGGCGTGGAATTCCGGCAGCGGATAGCCCTCGCTGATGCGCCGCACCGACACCGCGCAGTACAGGCGCAGGAACAGCTCGCCTTCGTCGGTCAGACGGATGTGATGACGCGTCAGCGCCTCGTGCAGCACGGGCACCATCTGCTCCGCCACGCCTGCATTCAGCGCCACGTCGGTCACCAGCGGGTTCAGGCTGTCCTGCTGCGCCAGCTCCCAGAGCAGATCGGTCAGGCAGGCGCGGGTCGACATCTCGCTGCCAAACAGCTTCATGCCGTGGCGCGGACGCGTTTCCAGCGTCAGGTTATAGCGGTGGAACCACTCGCGGACTTCCGCCATGTCGCTTTGCAGCGTGGCGCGGCTGACGAACCACTCGTCCGCCAGATCCTCGAGCTTAAGAGAAAATGCCGAGGTGAGAAAACGCACTACCAGATAATGCACGCGCTCCGGCCCGGTCCGGGGAATACGCAGCGCGCGCGGGTGGGATGCCTGCAGCTGCTGGTAGCGCTGGGCATCATCAATTTTGAGCTGATAGCCGTTGCCCCGGCTCAATATAAACTGCGCGCCGTGGCCTGCCAGCAGCGCGTTCAGGGCGGTGATATCGGCACGGACGGTTCGCGTGGAGACCGACAGCCGCTGCGCCAGCTCGTCCTGCGGCAGCGTCTCGTTTTGCAACAGATCGAACAGTTGCGCTAAACGTTGGTTCGGAAATCGCACGGGTTTGTCCTCTTACGGCTTAAGGTGAAATGACCATCTGGGATGGGCTGCCGACCGGTGTGTAGTCCGGTTCGAAGCTGAGCTTGCCGTCCTGACCGACGCGGAAACGGGTAATGTTGTCGCTGCGCTGGTTCATGACGTACAGCCAGCGTCCCTGCTTATCAAGCGTCAGGGTGCGCGGGTAGTCGCCGCGCGTCCACACGTCGTCCTGATGCGTCAGCGTGCCCTCCGCTGTTACGGTAAAGTGCCCGATGCTGTTATGCAAACGGTTAGCCACATACAGCTGTTTACCGTCGGCGCTTAATGCGAGCCCGGCAGCAAAGCTGGTGCCTTTGTAACCTTCCGGCAGTGCGGAAAGCGTTTTGCCCTCTTTTAAGGTGCCGTTGGCGCTCACGGTATAATGGGTGAGCGTAGACGCCTCTTCGTTAATCAGCCACAGGGCATCGCCTTTTGGCGTAAAGACAAAGTGGCGCGGCCCGGCGCCTTTTGAGGAGGCGCTGATAAACGGCGGATCGTTCGGCGTCAGCTTCCCTGTTCGATCGTCAAAACGGTACTGGTAGAGGCGATCCAGCCCAAGATCGGTGGAAAATACGTATTTCCCGCTGGGATCGGCGGCGATCATGTGCGCGTGGGGGCCGTTATGATCGCTGATGGCAAAGCTGCCTTCCGCTGCCGCTTCCGGCTTCGCCGCGCCCGGTTCGCCTTGATCCTGATGGGTGTCCGTGGCCTCACCCAGGCTGCCGTCTGCGTTGACGGGCAGCACTGCGATCGATCCGCTGACGTAGTTCGCCACCAGCAGATGCTTGCCGTTCGGCGTCAGGGAAAGATACACCGGCCCCGCACCGCCGGAGGCCACCTGATTCAGCTCGCTCAGCGCGCCGTTATCCCCCACCCGCAGCGCCTGCACCACGCCCTGCTCCACTTCGCTTGCCAGATAGAGCGTTTTGCCGTCGCGTGAGACGGCCAGCTGCGCGGCGTTCGGCAGCTTGCTCACCAGCGTTTTATTCGCCAGCGCGCCGCTTTGCGGGTCAACGGTAAAGCGGTACAGCCCTTCGCCGTTGGGGTTGTAGGTGCCCACCCAGGCGTACTGCGTCTGGGCGATAGCGGCGGTGGCGAACATTGAGAGTGAAGCAACAAGCAGGGTACGGGTGTGCATGGTGGCTCCTTCAGGTGTGTGCGGTTTGTTTTCCCTCACCCCGGCCCTCTCCCAAAGGGAGAGGGGGTAAAGTTTCCCTCTCCCAAAGGGAGAGGGTTAGGGTGAGGGCAGATACTACTTCACCAGCTTCTTCGTCATAGCAAGCAGCGTACGCACGTCTTCCGGGCGCGTGTCGCCGCTGGCTTTGTCGATAATCGAGCTGTAGATATGCGGGATGATTTTGCTCACGCCCGCGTCGAGGGCGATCTGCAGGATCTCCTCATAGTTTTCCAGATCGATACCTCCGGTCGGCTCCAGCCAGAAGTCGTGACGGGCGCAGGCTTCCGCCACCGCTTTGTACTCGTCGCGGCACTTCAGGCCGCCCATCGGGAAGTATTTGATGGAGCTGCCGCCGAAATCCTTTAGCAGGGCAATCGCGGTTTCAACCGGTACGATGCCGTCAGGCGCGTTGCTGCTCAGCGG
This sequence comes from Enterobacter sp. DC1, assembly GCF_000568075.1. Classification (NCBI taxonomy): domain Bacteria; kingdom Pseudomonadati; phylum Pseudomonadota; class Gammaproteobacteria; order Enterobacterales; family Enterobacteriaceae; genus Enterobacter; species Enterobacter sp. DC1. Next base: position 100,663 of record NZ_AZUA01000009.1, on the reverse strand, counting down.
GCCGGTGGAGATTTTGACCATCCCGACGGTGCCGGTCGGGGAGACCAGGCCGTTGACCACGGACTCATTCTGCCCCAGCAGCGCGCGGCTGGTGGCCACGCCGGTAAACACCTGGTTAACGTGCTGCGGCTGCACCTGACGGGAAATCTCGCTCACCATCGCCGACTGGTTCGGATCCCCGGCGCCGAGGCCGACGGAGAGCGCGTTATCAATCAGCGCGGCGTATTCACGCATATCGGCAACGGCGCTCGCCACGTCCGGGTAATTTTTTGAGAGCACGCCCACCAGCACGTGACCTTCCGCCGCCTCGTAAATGGCGCTGGCGTTGGCCTTTGAGCCTGCCAGCACGTTCAGGCAGACGCGGTCACGGTAAAAGTTGGGGGTCAGTTTCATGCTTTATTCTCCTGTCCTAACACTTCGCTAATGCGGCGGTACACGATGTTCAGCTGGTCAGCATTCACGCTGCGCACGTCCGCTTCGATAATCCCTTCGTTGGCCTTGTAGCCACGGAAGTAAATGGCGTACTCCCCCTGCTTGAGCTTCGCCACCAGATCGCCCGTGCCGACGCCCGTTGCGGCTTCGTCGAACTTAATCTCGGTGCGAGCGATATCGCGACCGGCGCTGTCCCAGACCACGCGTGCGGTCACGCCGTTCAGGGTGTTGAGCGCCTCGATAAACGGCGTCATCTTCGCCACCATCTCGGCCCCGCTCTCTTTGGTCGCCGTCAGGTAGTGTTCGATGGCGCAGGTCAGGCCGAGGATCCCCTCTTTACCCACCTTCATCGCGCGGCCAATGCCCGCGGTCTGACGCTTCACCCACTCAACGTACTGGGTTTTGCCGATCACCAGACCGCTGGTTGGGCCTTCGATCGCCTTCGCGCCGCTGTAGATCACCAGATCGGCACCGGAACGGTAGTACGCGTGCAGATCTTCTTCCGCCGCCGCATCGACGATCAGCGGGAGATCGTGCTTGCGCGCCACAACCGCCGCCTGCTCTACGCTGAGCATGCTTTTCTGCACGCAGTGGTGCGATTTGATGTAGAGGATCGCCGCGGTGCGCGGAGTGATCGCCGCCGCCAGCTGATCGGCGGAGCATTCGTTGGCGTAGCCCGCCTCCACCAGCCTGCCGCCGCCCAGCGCCACCATGGTGCCCACCGGCGCGCCAAAGTTCACGTTGTGGCCTTTCGGCAGGACGATTTCGTTGTTCTCAATCGGGGTCACGTGCAGATTTTCCAGCAGCCAGTCGCTGTCTTTTACCAGCACCGCCGCCACGGACTGGGCAATGCCCGCCGACGCGCAGGAGACCACCGTCGCGCCTTCCACATCCAGCAGCTTCGCGATGTATTCCCCGGTTTTGTTGACCAGATCCTTCATCTCGAAATAGTGATTCATGCCGTCCATCGCCGCCTGCACCACTTCCGGACGCGGCGTGGAGACGCCCAGCGCCGTCATGCGGCCAGAGGTGTTGATCACCTGCTTTAAGTTGTACTTCTCATAAATCGAAGGCATGTTCCGTGCTCCCTTGTTCGGTCATATAGCCCTTGCCCGCGCGGATCGCGGCAAGCGGCACCAGAATGTGTTCAGCCTGCAGGCTGTCGTTTTCGGCATCCGTCAGCACCGTCGGCTGGCGCTTAAGCGTAAACAGCGTCAGGTCGGCGTCGAGACCCGGCTGAATGCGGCCCTTACGCGCCAGGCGCAGGCCGTCGGCGGCGTTCGCGGTCACGCAGTCAATCACCTGCGGCAGCGACATGCCGATGGCGAGAAACTTCGACATCACGCTTGCCAGCGAGCCGACCGGGCCGTTGATGCGGTTGCGGCAGTAGATATCCGAGCTGATGGTGTGCGGCAGAATGCCCATCGCGATGGCGCGTTTCGCCACTTCGAAGCTGAAGCTCGCCGTACCGTGCCCGACGTCCAGGCGCACGCCGCGCTTCAGGGCGGAGGTGATGGAGGCGCGCAGCTCGCCGGAGGGCGTCAGAATGCGGTTGGGTTTGCCGTTGTAGCAGTGGGTGATAATGTCCCCGGAGCTCAGCAGCTCGGCGATTTCGTCGAGGTTCGGCGGATTGTTGCCAATGTGCACCATCAGCGGCAGGTCGCCGTTCTCTTTCTGAATGGCTTTCGCCCGCTCCAGCGGCGTGATGCCGTTTTCACCGACCACGCTGCTGCTCATGCGCGCCTTCAGGCCGACGATAAAATCAGGGTGGCGCTTCACCGCCTGCTTCACCGCATCGGCGTCAATATTCGCCATGTTGGCCAGCTCGTTCTGGGCAATCAGCCCCACGCGGGAGATGTTCAGCAGGGCAAACACCTCGGTAGAGGCCCTGCGGGTGATGTCATAGAAATCGTCCACGTCGTCGGCGCCGGTGCTGCCCGCGTCCACCACGGAGGTGACGCCGGTGGCAATGCCCACGCTGTCCGGCTCGTCGTGGTAAATCGGGGAGTTCGGGTAGCAGTGAACGTGGGAGTCAATCCAGCCTGCGCTGACGAACACGTCGCCGTTCAGCTCAACCGTTTTATGCGCGGGAGCGTCAATCTCGCCCAGCGCCGCGATCTTCCCGTCATGAATGGCGATATCGGTCAGGGTATCGTCGGCAAGGCGCGCACGGCGCAGGAGTAAATCAAACATGAGGATCTCCTGATAAGGCGGGCGCCTGAGCGCCCGCGGGTATTAAAGGGCAACCGGGAACAGCCAGCCCAACAGCATTGCGCCGAGAATGGCGCCACCGGTAATCGGCTTCTGCCAGATGTAGAACACCAGCGCACCCAGCAGGGAACCGACGCCGATAGGAATGGAGGCGGTCATGGCGCTGAGGATAATCAAAGGCCCGAGGAAGCGGCCGGAGGCGTTACCCGCGCCCATCATCACGTCTGCACCGTAGGTGGAGTTGCTCTGGTTGATGGTGAACTTACGCGCCAGGATAATGACGTAGCCAATCGCCAGACCAATCACCAGGCCGGTAATCAGCGCGGCAATGAAGTTGGTCACCGGGAACATAATGCCCGCGCCCAGCAGCAGCGCCGGAACGCCGAGGCCCACGCCGGTTTGGATGGCGCCGCCGATGTCGAGAATACCCACCAGCGACCCTTCGATAATGCGGGCGAACAGGAAGCTCGCGCCGAACGCCGCCACCGCGCCGTAAACCCCGGTATCGATCCCCGCTTTCAGCATCGCCACGAAGGCCACTTCGTTAAACGCGCCGATGCCGTAGAGGTAGTACATGTGCGTCCCGGCGAAGACGCCGGAGGAGAGCAGGCCAACGAAGATCGGGAACGACCAGTCGGCATACCAAAAACCTTTATTCTGTTCCATTTAGAGGCTCCTGTTATTTACCGCTGAGCGAGTTGTGGATCATGTCGAGCCAGTTCGGCACGGTCAGATGGAAGGATTCGATCATCTTCATGTCGAAGCCGCGGAAGAAGCCGCTCAGCACGAAGAGCAGGACGATCGCCGCCATCATCACTTTGGTGACGTGGTTCCAGCCGCTCTCTTCGACGCCTTTACCGATCAGGATCCCCAGCACCAGGCCCGGTACGGCGTTGCCCATGATCAGCTGAGCTGCGCCGCCAAAGATGGTGGCCCAGAAGCCCGATTTTTTACCCGCGTCGATGGCCGCCAGCCAGAAGATCACCGGCATGACGGTGTTCACCAGCAGGTTTGCCGCAGGCACCAGCACCTTAACGGCGGTGACCTGAAGCGCTGCCGGAACGGAGGAGGCGGTCAGGTTCAGGAAGGTGACGACGAGCATGCCAATCACGCCGCAGGCAATCGCCATTTTGCGCGGGTCGTGCAGCGTTTCGCCGACGTTACGGTTTTTGATCATCAGTGCAGCAGCACCCCAGTTCGGGATGATGCGGTGGTCAACGTCCTGTGTGAAGGCACCTGCGGCCACGGAAGAGGCCCAGGCGTTAAAGAAGAAACCTAACCCAAAGGAGAAGTGGGACGCCGGATCCCCTTCACAGGAGTTCAGTTCCCCCAACGTACGAAACGCGCCCATACCCTGAGTGGTAGGCGCATGAAACATGCGTGCAGCCCCGGCTCCGACACCGACGCCAACCAGGCCGCCAATGATGAGCGATTTTATTAATATAATTAAGAACATCAGTCTGCCCTTTTATGAATAATCAGCGTTGCGTGACGAAATCCACCTGGTCAAGATTGATAGCGGTCACGTTGACGGTCACATCCAGCTCCACGCTGTAGGTGCGTCTTTCCCGGCGCAGAAAGAAGAACAGAAACGCTTCTTTTCGCACCGCTTCTTGCGCCTGAACGACCTGCACATCCTGTGGCTCAATACGCAGTAAGATATGCGGTGAGGCTTTCATCACCGCGGCCTGAACGTGGTTGAGCGCGTCGGCAAAGGCGCGCGCTTTGGCGTCGCCTTTACCCTTCACTCTCACCGTGGTTGTGAACTGTTCTTTCATGCTTATGCGCCGTATTTCTTCTGCCACGCCTGTACCAGACGCTCACCCAGCTCTTCTTTATCCATAAAGCCAAAGCCCAGCACGTTGCAGCCTTCGTTGATGGCGGTCACGCCCTCTTCCACGGAACGCATGCCGTATTTGGCCTTGTAGCCATATTTGGTTTGGGCCGTGATGGCACCCGCGCCGCCGCTGCCGCAGAAGGAGATGCCGAAGGTGGCGTTTTCCGCCTTCATCATGTCGCCCAGCTTCATATCCGCCGCCATGCCCGGCACAACCACCGCGCGTCCACCTGCTTTTTCCACACCGGCAGCCACTTTCTGACCTTTACCCAGGCGATCGCCAATCACGACTGTAATCTGTTCCATGTGTTGCTCCTTAAAGGTTGTCTTTCGCGACTTCGAAGTGAACGGAGAGCAGCCAGGCTTCTTCATCAGGAAGATTGCCAAACTGCGCGACCACTTCACGGGCGAGCCGCATTGAATCCGGTGAAATTTCGTCAAACAGCTCTGCTTCAACCTCCGGCAGCGGCTCGCCGGTCACGGACCGGTGCGCCATTGCGCGCACGTGGGAGGTAAGCATCTGCTCCTGTACCGCATTGGGGATGATGTTGTTCCGGGCCAGCAGGGCATAAACCTGCTGCAGCATGGTGTTCGCGAGCTGTTCTGTTTGCTCCGCCTGTTCCCCAACGTCGTTCATTACCGCTCCGTTAATCACTGGTCTTACCCCGTTAATGGCTCTGGAATAAAACTAACGTTGGGGGGGAATTGTTTGTAGCGAGTTGTTTTCCACTTCGAAGTGGAAAGGCGAGCCGCAGCAGTGATCTGTGCCACATAAATGCGGTGAATCTGAATTAATCCCGGTATTTGCGTGATGAATATCACATATTCCAGCGGCAAAACGCGCGCCGGGGAAACGAAACGTTCAGGCGTGGTGACGCAAAAATGTGATGGCGATAGGGTTTACTTATTACCGCGTAAAAAAAAACGGGAGCCGCTGGCCCCCGCTGGTTGTTTGTCAGATGCGCGATCGGTTAACGGTATTTCTGGTGATACGTGTTACGGGTCGTCACAAACTGCTCGGCCGCCGCCTGGGCTTCCTTCACTTTGCCTTCGTTAGCCAGCTTCAGCGCGCCGTCGATCTGGCCGACCAGCACGTCAAAGCCGTGGCGGTAGTCTTTCATCTCTGCGCTGTCTGCCGCTTTGCTTTCCAGCTTCGGAGGCGTCGCTTTTTGTGCGTCCAGCGCCGCTTCACGCATTTTGGTCAGCGCGTCTTTCATTTCAGCCGCATTGTCCGTTTTCTGCACCACCTTCAGGTTTTGACCGAGGATGCCCATGTCGTCTTCAAGATCGGCAGCAAACGCAGAAGAGCCAAGAACCAGCGTTGAAGCTGCGACGATCGCTAACAGATGTTTACGCATTGCTCACTTCCTTTTTTATTATTAAAACGCCTTTACGGATATTACTGACCGGCGATTTTCATTTCCGGCAGAAGTACAGAACCACACTGTATATTGCTACGTGTTTCAATATCGTTACCGACCGTAACGATATTGCGCCACATGTCCTTCAGGTTGCCGGCAATGGTAATTTCGCTCACCGGATACTGAATTTCGCCGTTTTCCACCCAGAAGCCCGCCGCGCCGCGCGAGTAGTCTCCGGTGATGCCGCTTACGCCCTGGCCCATCAGCTCGGTGACCACCAGACCGGTGCCCATCTCTTTCAGCATCTGCTCAAAGTTCAGGCCCTGTCCGGCAATGCGCCAGTTGTGAATGCCGCCAGCGTGTCCGGTGCTTTTCAGCCCCAGCTTGCGCGCGGAGTAGTTGGTCAGCAGCCACTGGGTCAGAATACCGTCTTTGATGATATCGCGACGTTCGGTGCGCACGCCTTCGCTGTCGAACGGCGTGGAGGCCAGCCCTTTCAGCAGGTGCGGATGTTCTTCAATGGTGAGCCATTCCGGCAGGATCTGCTTGCCCAGCGAGTCGAGGAGGAAGGTCGACTTACGGTAAACGGAGCCGCCCGCGATAGCGCCCACCAGATGGCCAAACAGACCGGTCGCCACTTCGTTAGCAAAAATGACCGGGGCCTTCATGGTGGAGAGTTTGCGCGGCGACAGGCGTGACAGCGTGCGTTCGGCACACTCTTTACCCACCCACTCAGGAGACTGCAAGTCCCCCAGCGCGCGGCCAATGGTGTAGGCGTAGTCACGCTCCATGTCACCGTTCTCTTCGGCGATCACGCAGCTGGAGAGCGAATGACGGGTAGAGCAGTAGCCCTGCAGCATACCGTGGCTGTTGCCGAAGACTTTGATGCCGTAATGGCTGTTGAAGCTGCCGCCTTCGGTATTGGTGATGCGCTTATCGGCCTGCAGGGAAGCCTGCTCGGCGCGCGCGGCCAGCTCGATCGCTTCGTCCGGGGTCACTTCTGCCGGGTGGAAAAGATCGAGATCCGGCGCGTCAAACGCCAGCAGGTCTTTATCCGCCACGCCTGCGTAAGGATCCGGGGAGGTATAGCGGGCGATATCCAGCGCCGCCTGCACCGTACGGGCAATGGCATCCGGGCTGAGATCGGTGGATGACGCGCTGCCTTTGCGATTCTGGTGATACACCGTGATCCCAAGCGCGCCATCGCTGTTGAATTCTACGTTCTCCACTTCACCATAGCGGGTACTCACGCTGATGCCGGTGGTTTTGCTGACCGCCACTTCGGCGCCATCTGATTTTTCTGAAGCAAGCATCAGCGCGGTGGAGACGGCTTCTTCAAGAATCTTACGCTGCGCTTCAACTTGTGAGGTTACTTTCATCGCAAATGCCATACTGTAAGAGAGAGTTATCTGAAGTCTAACAGAGAACCGTTTTTCAGTGCGCGTCTTAACTGGTAACATTAGCCTCTTTTTTTAAGGAGCCTGACATGACTAAGCAGCCCGAAGACTGGCTCGACGACGTTCCCGGTGATGACATCGAAGACGAAGATGATGAGATCATCTGGGTCAGTAAAAGTGAAATTAAACGTGACGCCGAAGAGTTAAAACAGCTTGGCGCAGAAATGGTAGAACTGGGTAAAAACGCGCTGGACAAGATCCCGCTCGACCAGGATCTGCGTGATGCCATTGAACTGGCACAGAAAATCAAGAAAGAAGGCCGTCGTCGCCAGCTTCAGCTTATCGGGAAAATGCTGCGTCAGCGCGACGTCGATCCGATCCGCCAGGCGCTGGACAAGCTGAAAAACCGCCACAACCAGCAGGTTGCGTTTTTCCATAAGCTTGAGCAGATCCGCGATCGCCTGATTGAACAGGGTGATGATGCCGTACCGGAAGTGCTGAACCTGTGGCCGGATGCCGACCGCCAGCAGCTGCGTTCCTTGATCCGCAACGCGCAGAAAGAGAAAGAAGGGAATAAGCCGCCGAAGTCTGCGCGCCTGATTTTCCAGTATCTGCGCGAGCTGTCTGAGAACGAAGAGTAATATCTTCCCCTCACCCCGGCCCTCTCCCCGGAGGGGCGAGGGAGAAAACACGGGAAAGTAGGCCCGGTAAGCGCAAGCGCCACCGGGCTTTTTTTTACTCTGCGGCTGCCGCTTCCGCTTTCTTCGCCAGACCGTCCAGCAGCTTCTGATGGATCCCACCAAAACCGCCGTTGCTCATCACCAGAATGTGGTCGCCAGGCTGTGCGGCTTTCACCACCATATCCGCAAGCGTATCCACATCCGCGCTCCAGTGCGCAGGCTGAATGCAGGCGTCGGCCACTTCGGCCACCTGCCACGGAATATGCTGCGGCTGCAGCAGGAAGACCTCGTCGGCACGTCCTAACGACGGCGCGAGGTCATCTTTGCAGATGCCCATCTTCATGGTGTTCGAGCGCGGTTCCAGCACCGCCAGAATGCGGGCAGTGCCGCCGACCTTGCCACGCAGGGCGGCAAGCGTCGCCAGAATGGCCGTTGGGTGGTGCGCGAAATCGTCATACACGGTAACGCCGTGGGCTTCACCGCGCAGTTCCAGACGGCGACGGGCGTTTATAAACGAGCCCAGCGCATTGGCCGCATCCGCAGGCAGAACGCCCACGTGACGCGCCGCAGCAATGGCCATCAGGCCGTTGTGCATGTTGTGCTCGCCCACCAAGCCCCACTTCACCTCACCCACTTTCTCACCGTCGAGCAGCACTTCCCACTCGGAGGCATCGGCGTTGAGCTTCTTCGCCTGCCAGTGGCCCTGCTCGCCCACCAGCTCCTGCTCGCTCCAGCAGCCCATGGCCATGGTTTGCTTCAGGTTGATGTCGTTTTCCGGCAGGATGATGCGCCCCTGGCCCGGAACAATGCGCACCAGGTGGTGGAACTGTTTCTGGATCGCTTTCAGGTCGTCAAAAATATCCGCGTGGTCGAACTCAAGGTTGTTGAGGATCAGCGTGCGCGGGCAGTAATGCACGAACTTGGAGCGCTTGTCGAAGAACGCGCAGTCGTATTCGTCGGCTTCGATCACGAAGAACGGGCTGTCACCCAGACGCGCAGAAACGTCGAAATTACCCGGTACGCCGCCGATCACGAAGCCCGGCTTGTAGCCGCAGGCTTCGAGGATCCAGGTCGCCATGCCCGCGGTCGTGGTTTTGCCGTGGGTACCAGCAACGGCAACCACCCAGCGGTCGCGCAGGACGAAGTCATGCAGCCACTGCGGGCCGGACATGAACGGAATATTGCGTTCCAGTACCGCCTCGACGCACGGATTGCCGCGGGTCATGGCGTTGCCGATGATCACCAGGTCCGGCTCGGGATCCAGCTGGCTGGCATCGTAGCCCTGAATTAACGAGATGCCCTGTTTCTCCAGAAGTGTGCTCATTGGCGGATACACATTGGCGTCCGAACCTGTCACTTCATGGCCCAGCGAGCGCGCCAGCATTGCCAGTCCGCCCATGAAAGTGCCACAAATCCCCAATATATGAATGCGCATACGTCACTATCCTTCTTCAATGTGGCGCACATTTTACTCACATGTTAGCGGCTGTGAAACGCATTTCAGGTAAATCCGTATGTTGCTGGCGCGATTCACCTCTGCGCTAATATTTGAATGTTTGTTAAGATTGTTGGGCTTTAGTCGTTTTAGTGAACATACAATCGCTCTACTCACAAAGATGCAGGGAAAGTGTTATGAAAACGTTAGGTGAATTTATTGTCGAAAAGCAGCACGAGTTCTCTCATGCTACCGGTGAACTCACTGCTTTGCTGTCGGCAATAAAGCTGGGCGCTAAGATCATCCACCGTGATATCAACAAGGCCGGTCTGGTCGATATCCTGGGTGCCAGCGGTGCCGAGAACGTTCAGGGCGAGGTTCAACAGAAGCTCGATCTGTTCGCAAATGAAAAATTGAAAGCAGCACTGCGCGCGCGCGACATCGTTGCGGGTATCGCCTCTGAAGAAGAAGATGAAATTGTTGTTTTCGAAGGGTGTGAACACGCTAAATACGTTGTTCTGATGGATCCGCTCGACGGTTCCTCAAACATCGACGTTAACGTTTCTGTCGGTACCATTTTCTCCATCTACCGCCGCGTCACGCCTGTTGGCACGCCGGTAACCGAAGAAGATTTCCTGCAGCCGGGCATTAACCAGGTTGCTGCCGGTTACGTCGTTTATGGCTCCTCCACCATGCTGGTGTACACCACCGGTTGCGGGGTTCACGCCTTTACGTACGATCCTTCACTCGGCGTTTTCTGCCTGAGCCAGGAACGCATGCGCTTCCCGGAGAAGGGCAACACCTACTCCATCAACGAAGGCAACTACATCCGCTTCCCGAACGGCGTGAAGAAGTACATTAAATTCTGCCAGGAAGAAGATAAAGCGACCCAGCGCCCGTACACGTCCCGCTATATTGGCTCTCTGGTCGCGGATTTCCACCGTAACCTGCTGAAAGGCGGCATTTACCTCTACCCAAGCACCGCCAGCCACCCGGACGGGAAGCTGCGCCTGCTGTACGAGTGCAACCCGATGGCGTTCCTCGCCGAACAGGCGGGCGGCAAGGCGAGCGACGGTAAAGAGCGTATTCTGGATATCGTGCCGGAAAGCCTTCACCAGCGCCGTTCATTCTTCGTCGGCAACAACCATATGGTTGAAGACGTTGAACGTTTTATCCGTGAGTACCCGGACGCGTAATACCTCTCTTCAGGGGAGCCGTTCTGGCTCCCCTGGTCATTTATATATTTTACCGTATAAGTGTTTATAAAAAACATGCTTTAATATTCACCACTGCTCCTGCATTATTTCCATAACAGTTTGACTGATATTTCGTGGAGCAGAATCGCAATGAAAAATTATTCCCGTGCTAATACCGGCATTGATTTAAATCTTATCCCTGTATTTATTGAAATCGTCCGCTGCGGCAGCATGGCAAAAGCCTCTTTGCGTCTGGAGATGTCACGTCCGGCGGTGAGTCTGGCCTTAAAGCGTTTTAATCAACTCTTTGATGAACCGTTATTTTTCCGCAAAGGTTTATATCTTGAACCGACGGAAAAAGCATTAGCCTTAACCAGCTCGCTGGAAATATTAATGGGTGATATTCACGATAATATTGCGGCAGTTAATTCCGGGAAAAATAAAACCCCGGCACAGAACGTACCGGGGCTGGGTAATATTATGCAGCGGCCTGAGTCGTCACTTTGAATGATGACATGGCTTCCATCAGCTGACGCGACTGCTCTTCAAGAGAGCGGGTCGCGGCGGAGGATTGCTGCACCAGCGCCGCATTCTGCTGCGCGGTTTCGTCCATCTGATTCACCGCAATATTCACCTGCTCAATACCGCGGCTCTGCTCCTGAGACGCGGTCGCAATCTCACGCATCAGTTTGGTCATGCGCAGCACTTCTGTTGCGATTTCGTCCATCGTTTCGCCGGCCTGCTGGGCCAGCTCGCTGCCCTCGTTAACGTGGGTCTGCGAATCGCTGATAAGCGATCGGATCTCTTTCGCCGCGTCGGCGCTGCGGCTGGCGAGGTTTCGCACTTCGCCCGCGACGACGGCAAACCCGCGCCCCTGCTCGCCCGCGCGCGCCGCTTCCACGGAGGCGTTAAGCGCCAGGATATTGGTCTGGAAGGCAATACCGTCGATCACGCTCAGGATGTCGGCGATGCGCGCCGAGCTGCCCGAGATATCGCGCATTTTTTCAATCACGTAGCAGACCATCTCGCTGCCGTGATCGGCCGTGTCGGACACCGACTTCGCCAGCTGGTGCGCCTGCTCGGCATTATCGGCGTTGAGCTTCACCGTCGCGGTGATCTGTTCCATGCTGGCCGCCGTCTGCTCAAGCGACGTGGCGGTGGATTCCGTACGCTCGGCAAGGTCGCGGTTTCCCAGCGTCAGCTCGCGGCTGCCGGTGTCAATTTGCGCGCTGGCATCGCGTACCCGCATAACCGAGTTCATCAGCGACTGGCGCATCTCCTCTATCACCGCGTTGAGGCGGTTAAACTCCTGGCTCGCGGGGGCATTCAGCGTATGGGTTAAATCACCCGCCGCCACGTTTTCCAGCTGCGCAATGGAGGCCGAGAGCGGCTTGAGCAGCATATGGCGCAGCACCAGCCAGGCGAGCACGATAATGCCCGCCGTCAGCAGCGCGGCGACGATAATCAGGATCAGTACGCGGGTTTTACTCGCCTGCACGGCACTCACTTCCGCCTGACCACGCGCTTCGCTCCATTTCTGAAACGCCTGCATATCGTTATCAAACTGCTTCGCCACCGGTATCAGCGTCTTCTCCAGAAGATCGTAATACCCGTCCGCGCTCTGGTCATTCAGGGTTTTCAGCATCGGGTTGATCCCCTGCTGGCTATACGTCGCCAGGCTGGCCGCCACTTTATCGAGCAGCTGTTGCCCCTGCTCGTCAGCCACGCCGCCGTCGATCACGCCTTTCAGCGTTTTCTGGGCCAGGGCAACTTCCTGATTGATGTTTTTTACCGCTTTGGCCGCATCGTCCAGCATGCCGATTTCCATCATGCGGACGGCCTGGCCCGCCTCATTGCGCGCGCGCAGGATCAGCGTATAGCCTGAATTAAGCTGCACCATCTGCTCACCCTGAAGGTGATTAATACGCTGCAGTGAAGAAGAACTCTGTGTGAGGGCATAAATGCCGATGCCGCTGACAATCAGCAGCAGAAGGGTCATAACGGCCAGTAAAGAGAGCAAGCCGGTACGAATCGATAGCGTTTTAAGCATGATATTATTTCCGGTAGCGAGATATTTCTGGGCATAAAAAAAGAGTATCGGCCGCTACCGGAAAATGTTTAGACTTTAAGCAAATTCAGCGTGTTATCGCTCTGTTACCGATGTGTTTACGCGGGTAACAGGCGAGCTCTGACGGTTCTCCCAGAGCACCGTCAGGCCACGCTGCAGGGCAATAAAAATAAACAGCAGAATGCCGATGGCGATTTTCGTCCACCATGAGCTGAGCGTGCCGTCAAAGTTGATATAGGTTTGTATCAGCCCCTGGATAGCCACGCCGAACAGCGTACCCAGCACCGTCCCCACCCCGCCGCTGAGCAGCGTGCCGCCGATGACCACAGAAGCAATCGCATCCAGCTCAACGCCCACGCCTGCAAGGGCATAGCCCGCCTGGGTATACACCGAGAAGACGATACCCGCCAGCGTCGCCAGGCCGGTCGAGAGCATATAGATGCGGATAGTGGTGCTGCGGGTTGAGATCCCCATCAGGTTTGCCGACGTGGCGCTACCGCCGATGGCGTAAACCTGATTGCCAAACCGGGTACGGTGGGCGAGGAAGATGCCAATCACCACCACGCCCAGCATCAGCAGCCCCATCGCGCTCAGGCGGCCGCCGCCGGGAATTTTCCACGCCAGGCTGGAGAGCGTGTCATACACCGGATGGTTAATCGGAATCGACTCTTCCGAGACCAGATAGCTCACTCCGCGCAGGAAGAACATCCCGGCGAGGGTAATGATAAACGCCGGGATTTTTAACGCGTCGATCAGCAGCCCCATAAAGGCGCCAAACGCGCAGCCCATCGCCAGCACCAGCGGAAACGCCACCAGCGGAGAGATCCCCCAGAAGCCGATCGCCTTCGCGAGGAACACGCCCGTAAACGCGATCACCGAGCCAACGGAGAGATCGATCCCGCCGGAGAGGATCACAAAGGTCATCCCGACGGCGATGATGCCTAAAAAGGCGTTATCGGTCAGGATATTGCAAATCACGCGCGTCGACGCAAAACCCGGGAATTGGGTGAGGCAGTAGAGATAACCCAGCACAAACACGCCCAGCGTGATCATCAACGGTAAATTACGTTTTATCATGGCCACGGATCCCCTTAATGATGCTGACAAAGCGCGGCGACTGGACGATCAGCACGCAGAGCACGACCACCGCTTTCACCACCTGGTTGAGTTCCGGCTGAAACCCCGAAAGCAGGATCCCGGTGTTCATTCCCTGAATGATCAGCGCGCCAATCACCGAGAGCAGCAGGTTAAAGCGCCCGCCCATCAGCGACCCGCCGCCGATCACCACCGCGAGGATCGCGTCCAGCTCCAGCCAGAGCCCCGCGTTGTTGGCATCCGCCCCGCGAATATCCGCCGCGACGATGACCCCGGCGATGGCGGCGCAGACGCCGCTCAGCACGTAGGTCAGCATCACCATCAGCCGGGTGTTGACCCCGGCGTTGCGCGCGGCGCGGATGTTGATCCCGACGGCCTCAATGAACATGCCCAGCGCCGTTTTGCGGGTGAAGAGCCAAAAGACAACGAGCGTGGCCAGGGCAATAATCACCGGCGTCGGGAAGAACAGAAGGTTGCCGCTCCCGAGCCACGCCAGGCTCGGCGAGTTAAAGGTGACAATCTGTCCGGAGGTAATCAGCTGCGCCACGCCGCGCCCGGCCACCATTAAGATAAGGGTGGCGACAAAGGGCTGAATTTTCAGCACCGCCACCAGAATACCGTTCCATAATCCGGCCAGCACGCCGGTGCCTAAGGCCGCCAGCAGTACCATCGGCAGGCTGTGTCCGGACACGGTCATGGAGGCGGCCGTGGCCCCGGCGATAGCCATCACCGCGCCGACGGAGAGGTCAATCCCGCCGGTGGCGATGACCAGCGTCATCCCGATGGCCAGCAGCGCCACCGGCGCGGCACGGTTCAGAATGTCTATTGGGCTGCCAAACAGGCGGCCATCCTGCACGATAATCTGGAAGAAATGCGGCGCGACCAGGCTATCAACCAGCAGAACCACCAGCAGCGCCGCGATTTGCGGCGTGCCGGTTGGCCAGCTGAAGCGGCGCTTTGACTCGCCGGTTTGCGAAAGCGAACGGGGCATCACGATTTACTCCTTATGCCGCGATGGCATTCATGATCGCCGGAACGGACAGCTTATCCAGCGGGATCTCTGCCACCTGTTTGCGATCGCGCATGATGATGACGCGATCGGCATAGCCCACCAGCTCCTCCAGCTCGGACGAAATAACCAGCAGCGCCAGACCGTCCGCGCACAGGGTTTCGATAAGCCGGATAATTTCAGCGTGCGCACCCACGTCAATGCCGCGGGTTGGCTCGTCGAGGATCAGGAACTGGGGTTTGGTCAGCAGCCAGCGTGACAGCAGCACCTTCTGCTGGTTACCGCCGGAGAGAAACTCAATAGGCTGTTCCGCGCTCGGGGTACGAATACCCAGTTGACGGATAAAGCGCTCGGCGATGGCGTTTTGCTCTTTACGGGGGATCGGGCGCAGCCAGCCGCGCTGGGCCTGCAGCGCCAGAATGATATTTTCCCGCACCGAGGCCGCGGCAATAATGCCGTCCGTTTTTCGGTCTTCCGGGCAGAAGCCGACGCCCAGGCAGGAGGCCTGATGCGGCGATCGTAAGGTTTGCGGTTTACCCTTGATCAGCGCGGTGCCGCTGTCCGCCGGCTTGATCCCGAAGATCACCTCGGCGGTTTCGGTCCGGCCAGAGCCTAGCAGGCCCGCCAGCCCGACAATTTCGCCCGGGCGGACTTCCAGATTAAACGGCGATATCACGCCTTTCCTGCCGTAATCGCTGAACGCGGCGACCGGTTTCTCGCTCAGCAGCGTGCGCCCGGCGCGCTGAAGGGCGTTAGTTTCCAGCTCGCGACCCAGCATCATTTTCACCAGTTCGATCTGCGGCAGCTCGCGGGTTTCGCGACAGCCGACAAAGCTGCCGTTGCGCAGCACCGTGATACGATCGCTTACCTCATACACCTGATCGAGGAAGTGGGTAACGAAGATCAGGCTGACGCCCTGATCGCGCAGCTGGCGCATCAGGGTAAAGAGCATCTCCACTTCCTGGGTATCGAGGCTGGCGGTGGGTTCGTCGAGGATCAGCACCTTTGCCGAGAGATCGATCGCGCGACAGATGGCGACGATCTGCTGCATCGCCACGGAAAAGCGGTTCAGCGGCTCGCGGACGTCGAGGGAGAAGCCGTACGATTCCATCAGCTTTGTCGCCCTCGCCTCCATCTCTTTGCGGCGCAGCAGGCCAAAACGTCGCGGCTCACGGCCAATAAACAGGTTATCCGCCACCGACATATTCGGCAGCAGGTTCACTTCCTGGTACACCGTCCCGATCCCCAGCTGCTGGGCATGGGCGGTATTTTTTGGCGAAATGGCGTTGCCTTCCAGCCAGATGGTGCCGCGATCGGCATGATAAACGCCGGTCAGGGATTTAATCAGCGTCGATTTTCCCGCGCCGTTCTCGCCCAGCAGCGCCATGATCTCACCGCGCCGCAGGCTGAAATCAACGTTATCCAGCGCCTTTACGCCGGGGAAGAATTTACTCAAGCCCTCTGTGCGGAGGATTTCCTGGTGTTGTTCAGTGGTCATGGTTTTCCCCCTGCATCAAGCCGGATGGCGCTACGCTTATCCGGCCTACAAAAGAGCGTATCGTAGGCCAGGTAAGCGCAGCGCCACCCGGCAGTTTCACTGGATCAGTAGCCCATATTTTTCTTCTTCTCTAACTCTTCTTTCGCCGTGTCAGGCAGGTAGAGCGTGGACTTGGTGACCGTCACCTTCTCAGGCATCGTGCCGTCTTTCTTGAATTTCTCCAGCGCGTCGAATGCCGGGCCCGCCATGTTTGGCGTCAGCTCCACGCTGGCGTTGGCTTCGCCGTCGATCATCGCTTTATAGATGTCCGGCACGCCGTCGATAGAGCCGGTGAGAATATCTTTGCCCGGCTTCAGGCCCGCTTCTTTAATCGCCTGAATCGCACCGATCACCATGTCATCGTTGTGGGCGTAAACCATGCAGATGTTCTTGCCGTTGTTTTCAGCCTTAATAAAGCTCTCCATGACCTCTTTACCTTTACTGCGCGTAAAGTCGCCGGACTGAGAGCGGATAATCTTGATGTTTGGCGCTTTAGCGATGGCTTCAGCAAAGCCTTTTTTACGGTCGATGGCCACGCTCGCGCCGACGGTGCCCTGCAGCTCAACGACGTTACACGGCTTGCCGTCGACCTGCTTCACCAGCCAGTCGCCAATCAATTGCCCTTCAAGCACGTTGTTGGCGGTGACGGTGGTCATATAGAGGGATTTGTCTTTGACGTCGATGGAACGGTCGAGCAGGAAGACCGGGATCTCAGCGTCTTTCGCTTCCTTCAGGACGGGTTCCCAGCCGGTCGCCACGACGGGTGCGATAAAGATGGCATCCACGCCCTGGGCGATAAAGGAGCGCACGGCTTTGATCTGATTCTCTTGTTTTTGCTGACCATCGGCGATTTTCAGGGTAATGCCGCGTTTCTGAGCCTCGCTTTTCGCAACGTTGGTTTCAGCCGCTCGCCAGCCAGATTCAGAGCCGACCTGCGAAAAACCTACGGTTAAGGGAGCGGCCATCGCCATAGACGACATGGCTGCCGAAACTGCTGTGACAAGAAGTAAGCGCTTCCACATATGAGCGTCCTCGTAGGGGTGTTTATTGTTGGTTAAAAGATGTTCTGCGAAATGACTATAGCCCATGAAATATGTAACGAATTGCGTTGCATCACACTTCAGAAAAGTGAATAAAACGTTAATCACAAGTTTGTAATCGCTTTCATTTCACCATGAAAAATGCGGCTGAGTTTATGGATTTTTCTGTCATGGAAAGGGTCTGAAAAGTGGAGAAAGCGGGGAGAGAAAGCGAAAACAGGCGGAGACATTCAGCGCGAGTTGGCTATAATACCTGCCACTTGTTTACCATCCATTTTAAAGGACACCGACATGAGCTTACTCAACGTCCCAGCGGGTAAAGAACTGCCAGAAGACATCTACGTAGTTATCGAAATCCCGGCTAACGCAGATCCGATCAAATACGAAGTGGACAAAGAGAGCGGCGCCCTGTTCGTAGACCGTTTCATGTCTACCGCGATGTTCTATCCGTGCAACTACGGTTACATCAACCACACCCTGTCTCTGGACGGTGACCCGGTTGACGTGCTGGTCCCAACGCCATACCCACTGGAGCCAGGCTCCGTCATTCGCTGCCGTCCAGTTGGCGTGCTGAAAATGACCGACGAATCCGGTGAAGATGCGAAGCTGGTTGCGGTACCGCACACCAAGCTGAGCAAAGAATACGATCACATCAAAGATGTGAACGACCTGCCAGAGCTGCTGAAAGCGCAGATCACTCACTTCTTCGAGCACTACAAAGACCTCGAAAAAGGCAAGTGGGTTAAAGTTGACGGCTGGGACAACGCAGAAGCGGCGAAAGCAGAAATCATCGCCTCTTTCGAACGCGCTGCTAAGAAGTAATTCTTACTGCTGTTAATGAAGGCCCCGCGAGTCGGGGCTTTTTTATTTCCCTGGTTGATAGTAGTACAAACTTAACTTTTAAGAATAATCCCATTCCTTTTGTTTTGGATATTAAAAACAAAAAAAGACTCCCTATCATTTATAGTGGGAGTGGTTGAATAGCCTGGCTGTTCACAACATACTGTCATGATGATCATTAATCCCCATTCATTACAGGATTCATATGTCATCCATTAACATTGATGTTGCCCGCCCAACTGGAATTTATTTTATCATTGAACGGTTGTATTCCCGCGATGGTTATATGCCTTCTATTGGGGAAATCAGCCCCTCTTTGACACAGGTGCACCGTACTGTCATTCAGCTAAAACGCAAGCAGGATATGTTTATGGATGGTGTTAAGGTTACCCCTAAAGATATTACCCTTTGGCAACAAATAAAATATATTACGGGTTCAAAAGTAACGACCAAGGATACAGATGCGTTAGTGTATACGACCGATTTTATCGGCTCCCTTGTTGCCACCACGCCTTTAGGTAATATTGAGCATGAAAATATTCCTCGCTTCCTCACGACAGAGTCTATCCACTCCCTTCCACAGGCGGTGAGTTATGGGCGTGATCCCATCCCACAAGTCCTTCTTTATGGTCGTAAGGATATAGTCTTCTTTATGGATAATGGTGGTAAGGGTACACCAACCGCTATTGCAAAATATAACCACAATACTCGTGACCTTGCCATAATCAAAGATCAGCTAGAAGCCAGTAAAACGATGAAGGAGCTGCTATCTAAGGGAGCAAAATTATGAGTAAGAAAAGCCATGTCATAAGCCTATTCGTCCTTATTATTGCCTCCTTTGTCTTTGGCAGAAGTACTTATGTTGAATATCTGTCATGGTACTATGGAAGCGATCATTTAATATTCAGTCAAATAAATAGCGCATTACTATCTGGGTTACTTAACGGACTTTACTTCGCGCTATCATCAAGCATTATTTATGCGTTACTCACTCTATTAAAAACAATTCCCAGAAATATCTTCTTTTCTTGTCTTCTGCAATTCTTTATTAACATAGGGCTATATACGCTTTTTGTTGCAGTAGATAGAGGTTATAGTAAATTGCATACTTTAGGCTCGGGTGCTACTGATATCACCCACAGCTATTTTTTAGGGGCGTTGCTGATGAGCACACTCCTGACCGTCGCGATCGTGAGCGTTATACATGCTAAGTTTCTTTCTTCAAAGCATAAAGATGGGCTACATAAAGGCGTTTGACTGTTACGGTAAAGACAGTAAATGGCAGTATCTCTGCATCATGACATTCCAGCTTGCCTGGTTTTTGTTTTACTTATGGATCCCTTATCGAAGCGATTATGTGATTCTGCTGTTTTTACTGTTTTTCCTGCCCGTCATTTCAAGCAATACGCGGTGCATAAACTACTATGGCCGTTCACGCGCCTTGTGTTTTTTATGGCTTATTGCCCCGTACATCATGCTGTTCGTTCCTCTGTTTTTAACCCGACGCCGGGATACAGAAGAGAGTTGAAGGAATAAAAAAAACAACGCCACCTCACGGTGGCGTTGTTTTTTTTCAGTACTGGTCTCTGTCTAACCAGTTACCGCTTACAATCCGCGTTAACCCTTCGACCGGACGCTGGTAGACGTACATCCACGCACTTCCGTACGGCGTCTGGATCAACTGGCGTGCGTATTCACCGCCCCTGGTGCGCAAGGCATCAAGTTCGGCAAGCGTCGCGTTATCAATACGATAGACTTCACCCTGTACTGTTCCTTCGCCCGGAACCGCGCCTGGATAGTGGCCCAGGCTGTACAACTGGTAGTTCTCGATATTGTAATTCCCCAGCAGCAGGGCATTGGTCATCCAGTGACTGTTGCCTTGCTTGGTTCGTAAACTGCCGTAGACAAATATTCGCATTGCTAAAACTCAAACTGATAGAGCAGATCAAGTGCCTGGTCTACGCCGGACACTGCTTCCAGATATAGCTTGGGCATCAGGCGATAGCGTAACGTGAGAGTTGCCAGTGAGTCAAAGATCCCCACACCATATTTTACCTGCAGACCCGGCAGTACATAGCCGCTGACCACCACCTGCGAGGAGTCACCCACGCCCTGGGTGTCCAGCGCCAGATTGCTTACGCCGAACGTCTCGCCGATTTTACCCACAACCTGCCCACTTTGTGCAACCCCCAGACCCACTAACATCGAGGTCATCGCCGCACTGTCGCTTTGTCCACTGTTCAGACCTTGTCCACGCAGCAGATAAGAGAGAGCTTCCTGCTGCGACATCGCCGGGTCAGAGAAGATCTCCGCCTTCGGTTCGTCGGCGGAACCGGTGACGCGAACGCCAGCAATGACGTCGTCTTCCGTCGCTTCCGGGTTACGAATCGCTTCGATGTTCAACAGGGGCTGATCCGGTGGACCGGAGAACAGCAGCTCGCCTTTGCGCACAATCAGATCCTGACCATAGGCGTGGAAACGCCCTTCAGGAATAGTGATCTGCCCGTTCAGGCCAAGCCCTTGTTTATCCTGCGCCACCTTCAGGTCGCCCGTGAGCCTCGCCTTCAGCCCAAACGCATCCAACCGCACGTTATTCCCCACGTGCACGATAAGGTTACTATTAATCGGTATGCCCGCGCTCTTCTGTTCTATAGGTTTCAGATTTTCATTGAGCATAACTTCATCACTTGAGACGCCGACCGCGCTTTCCGGCACGTCGTGAACAACGATGCGCGCCCACGGCACGTCGACGCGCCCGTCAAGCGTAAAGAGGCTTGGCGTGGCTTCAAAGACCACATCAGGCGAAACGTCCAGGCGCACCATCGGCGGTACGGTGATGCGTACCCGGCTCCCCTTCGCCGCGATGCGGGCGCGCCAGTTATCGATCTGGCTCCAGTCCGCGTCGCCGCTCAGGTTGATTTGCCCCTGCTGGGTGAGCACCGAGCCGCTCAGCGTCGAGCTCATGCCGTTGAAGTTCATCGCGATCTGGCTGGGCTGCATGTCGAACGGCATGAAGTTACCGTCGATATCCACGCCGCTGAGCCGCAGCTGGCCGAACAGCTGCGGGCTTTGCACGTTACCGGCCAGGCGCAGGTTAGCGTTCAGCATGCCCTCCGCTTTTTCCCCGCGCGCGAAAATCGGGTTCACCATCGCCAGGTTGAAGTTACGGACGTTGACGTTGCCGCCCAGATTACGCCGTCCCTGCGGATCGGTAATCTGGACCTGCCCGTCCAGCTGACCGTTATTTGTCAGGCGGATCGTCCACCCCAGCTGTGCGCGATTGTTATGCAGATCGGCACTCAGGTTCAGGGTGTCGAACGCCACCGGCAGCGGCGCGTCGTTGACCTCCTGCGTCACCTTCACGTTACGCCCGGACAGCGTGACGCTGCCCTGCGGCAGCCCCTCTTTGGTGGTGTCCCAGGCCACATCGGCCTTCCCGCTGAAGACGCCGCTGGCCTGGGTTGTGTCCGGCATAAACGGCTTCAGCATCGCCAGATCGAAGCGGTTGAGGTTGATCTGCGCGCGCCCTTCCGCTCCCGCATCGATGGTCTGCGGCACGCACAGCTCCGCATTCGGGTTGGTCCAGCAGTGCGGCCCAATGCTGATCTTCTGCTCGGCGTTGCGGTAGTCGAGGGCAATGGATCGCGAGAGCGCCAGCGGCCCGACCGGTGTATTGAAACGCGTGTTATCCAGCGTCCCTTTCCAGCGTTCTTCCTTGCGGTCGAAGCTGCCGGTGAGGTGAAGCTGGCCGGAGACCGGCTCGCCCTGCACGCGCAGCTGAAGGTCGTGCTGCTTCTCGTTCCCTTTGGCGTCCAGGGTGACCAGGTTAATGTTCACGTCCGGCTGAGAAATGCGCTCCACGCGCAGGTTGAGGTTACCGCCGATCTGATCGGTGGATTTCACATCCCCTTCCACGCGGACGCGGGCAACGCTCAGCTCCTGCCAGCGCAGGTTATTGGCGGTAATGTCCGCCAGCAGCTGCGGCGCCTCCACCGTACCGCGCACTTTCACGAGACCCTTCGCCGTGCCGCCCAGACCCGGCAGGGCGTTGTCGAGATTCGGCGCATCGATGGTGGCATCCAGATTGAGATCCTTCACCCCCAGCTCGCCTTTGATAACCGCCGTGTTGCGGCCCAGCGCCACGTGAAGCCCCGGGATAACCCACTGCAGATAGCTGTTGCCTTTCACCGAGCCTTCAACGTTAACCTTGTTCTGCTTCACGTTCCCGGTGAGCTTGATCTCCGGCACGTCCATCTGCCACGTACCGCCGTACAGGCTGCCGCGCGTTTTGATCAGGCCATCCAGTTTCGACGGCCAGTCCGGCACCTCTTTGGCGGTGTTAATGCCCGTCAGCTTCAGCTCGCCGCGCCAGCTGATCGCCTGCTGCCAGTCGAGCAGCGCGGTCAGCTCGGTTTTGCCTTCCAGCGCCGCGACGGTCAGCTTGTCGAGGTTGACCTGCTGTTCGTTGCCCTTCGCATCCAGCGTGATGTTCGCGGGCGGCACGCCCTGCCCCTTCACCGCGGTGCGGAATGAGAGCGTGTAGTCGGTCATCTTGCCGCTCAGCTTCAGCTTCAGGTCATCGGCCTGGAACTGTTTTTCGCCGGTGAACGGCCAGGAAAGCTGCTTGCTGACAACCTCAAGATTGAGCGGCAGCCCGGCTTCCGCCAGCTGCGTTTGCGCGCGCAGGACCATGTCCACCGGGCCGGAGAGATTCACCCCGACATCCAGCTTGTCGCGCAGCGCCCCGCCCACTTTGACCTTCACCTTTTCGCCTTTCAGCGGATCGATGTTGAGAGCGCTGTTAAGCGTGATGTCCACCGGCCAGTTGTCGCGCAGCAGGGCATTCCCTGACGCATTCACCGAGCCCTGGTTGGTGTCGATATCCAACGCGTCGAGCTTCATGTTGCCGTCAATGCTGCTGACTTTCAGCAGCATGTTATAGACCGTCAGATCGGTATCGCCGGTCAGGCGCAGCTGCTCGCCTTTGAACTCCTCGATGTTGAGGTTCAGCGGCAAATGAACGTCGGTCATTTCCGGCAGCACAGGCTTCGAGAAGAGGTCTTTCAGCGTTTCGCCCAGCGGTTTTTCTTCCGGCTGCGGATTCTGGATCTTCGGCTCGACGATCTCTTCCTGCGCCACGTCGGCCACCTTCGGCAGCGCGATCAGCAAGCCCTGCAGGGACGTCGGCGTCAGGGTGAGGTTTTTCTCCTGCCAGCGCAGGCCGGAGGTGAAATCCATCACGGACACGGTAGTGTCGTCGATTTTGATATTGACGTTATCGAGCGCGACCCGATAGAGCGCGATCGGGTACGGCGTGGAGAGATTCAGCGGGCCGCTGTCCTCTTCCTCGACCGGCGCAGACTTCGGCATTTTTTTCGAATCTATCGCCACGTTGACGTCTTTAAGGGACAGATCGTTGACGCAGAGCTTGCTGTCGCGCAGGCAGCCCAGCTTCACCGCGAGATGGAACTCCCCGGCGTTCACCGCCACGCCCGGCTGCTCGTAGCGGATGTTCTTCAGACGCAGATCGCGCCAGCCGCCCGTTACCTGGCCAATCTCCAGCCCCGGCACCCAGCGGTTCGCGGCGTTAAACAGCAGATGCAGCCCGGTCGTCGTTCCCACCAGAAACGCCACCGTACCGAGCAGCAGCACGATAAAAATCAGCACCCCGAGGCTTATTTTCTTCCATAAACTCATAATTCAGGCCCCAGACCGATGTAAAACTGTAATCCGTGCTCTTCTTTGTCGCCGACAGGCACGGCGAAGTCGAGCTTGATGGGCCCGACGGGTGACTGCCAGCGTACCCCCACGCCCGCGCCGGTTTTGAAGTCGCTGCGGCGGATATCGTTCACCGCCTCACCGCCGTCAACAAACATGGCGCCCCACCACTTTCCGCTGACGTTGTACTGATACTCCAGCGATCCGGTTGCCAGTTTTGACGCACCGGTCAGCTGGCCCTTTTCGTTCTCAGGTGAGATCGATTTGTACTTATATCCACGAATGCTGCGGTCGCCCCCGGCGAAGAAGCGCAGATCCGGCGGAACACGCTCGAAGTCTCCCGTTTCAATCCAGCCGAGATTGCCGCGCATCACAAAGCGGTGTTTGTCGTACAGCGTGCGGATCCAGACGTTTTGCGCCTGCATGACGGAGAAGTCCACGTCGGAGCCCCAGGCGGAGTTGGAATAATCAATGGAGTAGCGCTGCGAGTCGCCCCAGGTCGGCATCAGGCCCCCGCGCGAGCGGGTACGGCTGATCATCACGCCCGGATAAAGCAGCATGGTGGTATTGGTGACGTTGGCCTGGGTAAAGTGGTCCAGGCTCCAGCGCAGGTTAATGGCGCGCTGCCAGCCGCTGGAGAGATCCCAGAAGCGGGAGACCGCAAGGGTCGTAGAGTCCTGCTTGGTGTCGTTCAAGTCGGTGCGCTTAAAACCGCCCTGCACAAGGTAATATTGCTCAAGCGGGTTTTTCAGCAGCGGCATTTTGTAGCTGAAATCCAGCTGCTGCTCGGGCGCAGAGAGGCTCAGGCTGGTGGTCAGGCTGTGACCGTACGAGTTCATCCACGGTTTTTTCCACGAGGTTCTCACGCGTGGTCCAACATCCGTCGAGTAGCCAACACCGGTCTCAATGGTGTTCTCGGTGCGCGGCGAGACAACGCCGTGCAGCGGCAACACCTTCGTTTTGCGAGACTTATCAAATTCCGGTGCGACAACCACGGAGTTAAACCAGCCGGTAGCGGAAAGACGACGGTTCAGTTCCGCCAGGTCCCTCGACTGGTAGTAATCCCCTTTTTTGAACGGCACGAGGTTTTGCAGGTACTCTTCACGAATCTGCGAACCCTCAAACGTCACATCGCCAAAGCGGTAGCGTTCCCCGCTGTCGTAGTCGATATCCCAGAAGGCCTGACGCCGATCCAGCGCAATCCCCAGCTGGCTTTTATTGAACTGGCTGTCGAAGTAGCCCTTACGCAGGGAAACGCTCGTCAGCTCTTTTTTGAAATGGTCGTAGTCGCCGTGGTTAAGCACTGTACCGACTTTCGGCCGCGTGCTGAGCAGGTCCAGGTAATCCCGGTCGGTACGCGCCCCGCCGCGCAGGATGACGTTCGTGCCGCCAATCAGTACCGGCTCACCCGGCGAAACGCGGGCAATAAGGACCTGGCGCCCCTTCTTTGGCGGCGGACGGAGATCGAAATCAATGGTGGGTTCGTAATACCCTAGCGCTTTCAGCCCTTCACGGATGGCGTCATCCACGCGCGCGCGAAAACGCCGGTCCGGCGTCACCTCATCACTCTGGATGGTCGATAGCTGCGCACGTACGTTTTTTTCCAGCGCCCCGGATAACCCCTCAACCTGCAAACGGACATTCGCCGCGCTGGCAATCCCGCTTGTCAGCAACACACTGACTAAACATAACTGGCGGATTTTTGTCACGTTTTCTCCTGAATATCCCTGTTTCCACCCTGGAAGCAAATGAAGTGCCGCTCCGCGGCAAAACACGGCCTGTTGGCCAAAAACCCGAATCGCGGGTTGAAAATGGGTGTAACACCCAAATATTTCTTATGATTAAATCTAGACTCATTCAGCGCATTTATTGTGTTCAATTAAACGCTTCGTGACAACCTTAACTGAAACATCGCACCCCGGGAGGCCCCATCGTGAGTTTATTCGACAAAAAGCATCTGGTTTCACAAACCGATGCATTACCGGGACGCAACACCCCTATGCCTGTGGCGACCTTACACGCCGTCAATAACCATTCCATGACCAACGTGCCGGAGGGAATGGAAATCGCCCTGTTCGCCATGGGCTGCTTCTGGGGCGTTGAGCGCCTCTTCTGGCAGCTGCCCGGCGTTTACAGCACGGCGGCGGGCTACACGGGCGGCTACACGCCGAATCCGACCTATCGCGAAGTCTGCTCCGGCGAAACCGGGCATGCGGAAGCGGTACGCGTGGTCTATGACCCTGCAGTCATTAGCTACGAGCAGCTCCTGCAGGTCTTCTGGGAAAACCACGACCCGGCGCAGGGCATGCGTCAGGGCAACGACCACGGCACACAGTACCGTTCGGCCATTTATCCGCTCACGCCTGAGCAGGACGCCGCCGCGCGCGCCAGCCTTGAGCGTTTCCAGCAGGCCATGCGTGAAGCGGGCGATACGCGCGAGGTGACGACGGAAATCACCACCGCGAAACCGTTCTACTATGCCGAGGACGATCACCAGCAGTATCTGCATAAAAACCCGTACGGCTACTGCGGTATCGGGGGCATCGGCGTCTGCCTGCCGCCACAGCTGGCCTGATTATCAGCCGTTAAATCGTCGCCCGTACCGGACAGCGCCACGCTGTCCGGTCTTTTTTATGCCAAATTGTGACCTCTGGCAGATTTACATCTCTTTACGCTATACTACCCGCTGAAATAATCGGCTCAACGCTACGAGCTGATTTTCAATGTGTTTTCACACAAATGGTATCAACTCCCCTTCTGAGGATCTGGCGAGAAGCCGGATAAACTATGTTAAACAGTATTTTAGTAATACTTTGTCTGATTGCCGTCAGCGCATTTTTCTCGATATCCGAGATCTCGCTGGCCGCGTCCCGTAAAATCAAACTGAAGCTGCTTGCCGATGAAGGCAACATCAATGCTACCCGCATCCTGAAAATGCAGGAAAACCCCGGCATGTTCTTCACCGTGGTGCAGATTGGCCTCAACGCGGTCGCCATTCTTGGCGGTATCGTGGGCGATGCGGCGTTTTCCCCGGCGTTTTATAGTCTGTTTGTGAAGTACATGTCCGTTGAACTGGCCGAACAGCTGAGCTTTATCCTCTCCTTCTCGCTGGTAACCGGCCTGTTCATCCTCTTTGCAGACCTGACCCCGAAACGCATCGGTATGATTGCGCCAGAAGCTGTGGCTTTGCGTATCATCAACCCGATGCGCTTCTGTCTTTACGTGTTTCGTCCGCTGGTATGGTTCTTCAACGGTCTGGCGAACGTGATTTTCCGCATCTTTAAGCTGCCAATGGTGCGTAAAGACGACATCACCTCTGACGACATTTATGCGGTCGTGGAAGCCGGCGCGCTGGCCGGGGTGCTGCGCAAGCAGGAGCACGAGCTGATTGAGAACGTATTCGAACTGGAATCCCGTACCGTGCCGTCTTCCATGACCGGCCGTGAGAACATTATCTGGTTCGATTTACATGAAGATGAGCAGAGCCTGAAGAACAAAGTGGCGCAGCATCCGCACTCTAAGTTCCTGGTCTGTAATGAAGATATTGACCACATCATCGGTTACGTCGACTCCAAAGACCTGCTGAACCGCGTGCTGGCAAACCAGAGCCTGGCGCTCAACAGCGGCGTGCAGATCCGCAATACCCTGATTGTGCCGGACACCCTGACGCTCTCAGAAGCGCTGGAAAGTTTCAAAACCGCCGGGGAAGACTTCGCGGTTATCATGAACGAATACGCGCTGGTGGTGGGTATTATCACCCTGAACGACGTGATGACCACGCTGATGGGCGACCTGGTTGGCCAGGGGCTGGAAGAGCAGATTGTTCAGCGTGACGATAATTCATGGCTGATTGATGGCGGCACACCGATTGAAGACGTGATGCGCGTGCTGGATATCGACGAGTTCCCGCAGTCCGGTAACTACGAGACCATCGGCGGCTTTATGATGTTTATGCTGCGTAAGATCCCGAAACGTACCGACTCGGTGAAGTTCTCCGGCTACAAGTTTGAGGTGGTGGATATTGATAACTACCGCATCGACCAGCTGCTGGTGACGCGCATCGACAACAAACCAACCGTACTGGTACCGAAGCTGCCGGACGCGGAAGAGAAGGTGTCGGCGTAAACTCCCTGCCCCACATACATCAACGGCTCCCATTGGGAGCCGTTTTTTTTAACTACTGCATAGCACGTTGGTTAAGCCATCTCAGTCTGCAGACGCATAACCTGACGGTTGACTTCGGACATCACAGACAGGTGCTGTTTGTCCTTCACTTTTGGGACAAGGATCTTGCCCTTATCAAACTCAAAAGCGCCAACATCCTTGATGTACAACCGTCCACGGAACAGGATCTTCACGTACTTCGCCACCTGAAGCGGGTTGTAGCGTTGGAAAATTTTCATTCTTGTATCTCCTGCGAATCATACGCTCTTGCGGTGCCACAATCGGCCCGACTGTCCTGAGCGCAAATTTTAATGCCCAATGACTATAGACCAGAACTACGGTGTTACCCAGTGTGCATAAGTTTATTTACCGTTTGATTACAATTATTCAGAATAATCTTTGCAAAGCGTGACCGGGCGCAGTATAAGCCGTCGTTTTTTCATGGATATGTGCGTTCGCCCGCAAACTGGCATCGGGATTGCGGGAAAACCACATTGATCGCACTTATGATTAAAAGCGCAAGACCAAGTGGTCGGATCACCTGCAAACAATAAGGAAACGCCATGACCCTACGTAATATCCTTGCAGCAGCCTGCCTGCTGCTGCCCCTGTGGGCTTCCGCTCACAACATTGAAAAAGGACAACGTGTACCGCCAGTCGGCATTGCTGACCGGGGAGAATTGATTCTCGACAATGATAAGTTTAGCTACAAACCCTGGAATAGCGCGCAGCTCGCGGGCAAAGTGAGAGTTGTACAACATATTGCCGGTCGTACATCCGCAAAAGAGAAAAATGCCAACCTGGTGGAAGCGATCAAGGCCGCAAAATTCCCTCACGACCGCTACCAGACGACCACCATTGTTAACACCGATGACGCCATTCCGGGCTCCGGAATGTTTGTGCGCTCCAGCCTTGAGAGTAATAAAAAGCTCTATCCGTGGTCGCAGTTTATCGTCGACAGCAATGGCGTAACCCGTAAGGCCTGGCAGCTGGAGGAAGAGAGCTCCGCGATTATCGTGCTGGATAAGGAAGGTCGCGTACAGTGGGCGAAAGACGGCGCGTTAACCCAGGAAGAGGTGCAGCAGGTTGTCGACCTGCTGCATAAGCTGCTGGCTCAGTAAATAGAGACGCGGAAGCCGGGGTTGAGGAAGGATTCGCGCGGGGTATAGTCCAGCGGCTTGCCCTGCCAGTCATGAACGTGCGCCCCGGCGGCCGCAGCAACGGCATGACCTGCCGCGGTATCCCAGACGTTGGTTGGCCCAAAGCGAGGGTAGAGCTGCGCGTGGCCTTCCGCCACCAGGCAGAATTTCAGCGATGAGCCAATCGAGGTGGTCTGGTGTTCACCCAGCTGCTGCAGGTACTCCTGCAGTTCGCTGTCGCTGTGCGAGCGGCTAATCACCACCAGCGGTGGACGCGCATCGCGCACCTGGATCTGCTTGCGCACGCCGCACTCTTCCTTCCACGCCTTCCCTTCTGCAGCGCTGTACATCACCTTCATTACCGGCGCGTAGACCACGCCCAGCACCGCTTTGCCCTTCTCAATCAGGGCGATATTGACGGTGAATTCACCGTTGCGCTTGATGAACTCTTTTGTCCCGTCCAGCGGATCGACCAGCCAGTAGCGCTGCCAGTGCTGGCGCTCGTCCCAGCTTTGCGGCGCTTCTTCTGACAGAACGGGGATGTCCGGCGTTAAGGCCTGTAACCCTTCCAGGATCACCTTATGCGCCGCGATATCCGCCGCCGTGACCGGAGAGTCGTCGGCCTTGCTGACCACCTCCATAGGTTTACTGCCGTCATACACCTGCATGATGGCATCTCCCGCATCCCGTGCGAGCTGACAAATTTTATCTAGCATTTTCCACCTCTTTGTTAACGCAGTGAGGTTAACTCTTTGTTTTAGTTATATCGTAATGTGAACAATTCCGCTATCTGTGAAGCAATTCCGGTTTCAGGTTACTTTTTTCTGTCAGGATTCACATTTCTGTAAGCAACAAGCTATAGATACATACTCTTTTGTGGTCTTCATCGAAAAAAGGACTCCTCTGATGATTAAGTTTAGTGCAACGCTTCTGGCGACGCTGATTGCAGCAAGCGTACAGGCGGCGACGGTAGATCTGCGTATTCTGGAAACGACCGATCTGCACAGCAACATGATGGACTTCGACTACTACAAAGATACCCCAACGGAAAAATTCGGCCTGGTACGCACGGCAAGCCTGATCGATGCGGCGCGTGGCGAAGTGAAAAATAGCGTGCTGGTCGACAATGGCGATCTCATTCAGGGCAGCCCGCTCGGGGACTACATGGCGACCAGGGGACTGAAAAAAGGCGAGATCCATCCTGTTTATAAAGCGATGAACACCCTGGATTACACCGTCGGCAACCTCGGTAACCACGAATTTAACTACGGTCTGACATACCTGCACGATGCGCTCGCCGGTGCGAAATTCCCGTACGTTAACGCCAATATCATCGACGTTAAAACGCAAAAGCCGCTCTTTACCCCTTACCTCATTAAAGAGACAAGCGTCGTCGACCAGGACGGTAAAAAACAGACGCTGAAAATCGGCTATATCGGCTTTGTGCCGCCTCAGATCATGACGTGGGATAAAGCCAACCTCGACGTTAAAGTGACCGTTAACGACATCACCGAAACCGCGCGCAAATACGTGCCGGAAATGCGCGAAAAAGGCGCCGATCTGGTGGTCGTTGTCGCCCACTCGGGCCTCTCAGCCGATCCTTATCAGGCCATGGCAGAAAACTCCGTTTACTATCTGAGTGAAGTCCCGGGCGTCGACGCGATCCTGTTCGGCCACGCCCATGCGGTCTTTCCGGGCAAAGATTTCGCCAGCATCAAAGGCGCGGACATTGAGAAAGGGACGCTCAACGGCGTGCCGTCGGTGATGCCGGGCATGTGGGGCGACCATCTTGGCGTGGTGGATCTGGTGCTGAACAACGACGGCGGCAGCTGGAAGGTGACGCAGTCAAAAGCCGAAGCGCGCCCGATTTACGACGCTGCGGCTAAAAAATCTCTGGCGGCGGAAGATAAAAAACTGGTCGACGTGCTGAAGCACGATCACGACGCCACGCGCGAATTCGTCAGCAAGCCGATCGGCAAATCCGCCGACAACATGTACAGCTTCCTGGCGCTGGTGCAGGATGACCCGACCGTTCAGGTCGTCAACATGGCGCAGAAAGCCTATGCCGAACACTTTGTGCAGGGCGATCCGGATCTGGCAAAACTGCCGGTTCTGTCAGCCGCTGCGCCATTCAAGGTGGGCGGGCGTAAGAATGACCCGGCAAGCTATGTTGAAGTCGAAAAGGGCCAGCTGACCTTCCGTAACGCTGCCGATCTCTACCTCTACCCGAACACGCTGGTGGTGGTAAAAGCGACGGGCCAGGAGGTGAAAGAGTGGCTGGAGTGCTCTGCCGGACAGTTTAATCAGATTGACCCGCACAGCAGTAAGCCGCAGCCGCTGATTAACTGGGACGGCTTCCGTACCTATAACTTCGACGTGATCGACGGCGTGAACTATCAGATTGACGTCACCCAGCCGGCGAAATATGACGGCGAGTGTCAGGCGATTAACCCGCAGGCGGAGCGCATCAAAAACCTGACCTTCAACGGCAAGGCGATCGACCCGAATGCCACCTTCCTGGTCGTGACCAATAACTACCGTGCCTACGGCGGCAAGTTTGCCGGTACGGGGGATAGCCACATCGCCTTTGCCTCGCCGGACGAGAACCGCTCGGTGCTGGCGGCGTGGATCAGCGCGGAGTCGAAGAAGGCGGGCGAAATTCATCCGGCGGTGGACAACAACTGGCGTCTCGCGCCGATCCACAGCGATACGAAACTGGATATCCGCTTTGAAACGTCGCCGTCCGATAAGGCAGCCGCGTTCATTAAGGACAAGGCGCAGTATCCGATGAAACAGGTCGCAACGGATGATATCGGGTTCGCGATTTATCAGGTGGATTTGAGCAGGTAAAAGCAAAACGGCAACGCACGTTGCCGTTTTTAGTGTTTGTTCCCTCTCCCTGTGGGAGAGGGTCAGGGTGAGGGCATCAGGCCGCACATACCCGGCTTTTACGCCGCACGATCGTCCCTGTTCGCCATCACCTTCGGCGTATTCACCTCAATCCAGTCCGCCAGCGCGGCAACCTTCTCGCTCACCTCAACGCCCAGCGGCGTCAGGCTATACTCTACGTGCGGCGGCACCACCGGATACGACACGCGATCGACAAACCCGTCCAGCTCCAGCGCCTGGAGTGACTGGGACAGCATCTTTTCGCTCACCCCGCCCATTTTACGGCGCAGATCGCTAAAGCGATGCGTTCCCTGGCGCAGGGCCAGCAGAATCAGAACACCCCAGCGGCTGGTCACGTGTTTGAGCACCTCGCGTGAAGGACACTGTTCCGCGAAAAGATTGCCATCGCGCATTTGTTCGCTGAGCGTCGGTATCGTTGTTTTCATACTTACCTTTTTGTATGTACTTACTAAAAGTTAGCTATGGTGCTAGTGTGCCACAACACCAGACAAACACGAAGGAGATTCATCATGATCGCGATTACCGGCGCTACCGGCCAGCTTGGCCATCTCGTTATCGAACAGCTGCTGAAAACCGTACCGGCCAGCCAGATTGTGGCCATCGTACGTAACCCGGCGAAAGCGCAGGCCTTAAGCCAGCAGGGAATTGTGGTTCGTCAGGCGGACTACACGGATGAAGCCGCATTCACCGCCGCGCTGAGCGGCGTTGATAAGCTGCTGCTGATCTCTTCCAGCGAAGTCGGCCAGCGCGCAGCCCAGCACCAGAACGTGATTAACGCCGCCAAAACGGCAGGCGTGAAATTTATCGCCTACACCAGCCTGCTGCATGCGGACAAATCACCGCTGGGTCTGCACGTTGAACACGTTGCCACTGAAAAAGCGCTGGCGGCGTCCGGCATTCCTTATGCCCTGCTGCGCAATGGCTGGTATACCGAAAACTACCTGGCGAGCGCGCCGCCTGCCCTGGAGCACGGCGTGTTTATTGGTGCGGCAGGCGAAGGCAAAATTGCCGCTGCGACCCGTGCTGACTATGCCGCGGCGGCAGCCAAAGTGATCGCTGAAGAAGGCCATGCTGGCAAGGTCTATGAACTGGCGGGCGACCACGGCTGGACGCTGAGCGAACTGGCGGCTGAACTCAGCAAGCAGAGCGGGAAGCCGGTAACCTATCAGAACCTCAGTGAAGCGGATTTTGCCGCCGCGCTGAAAAGCGTCGGCCTGCCTGCCGGGCTGGCTGATATGCTGGCGGACTCTGATGTGGGTGCATCCAAGGGGGGACTTTTTGACGATAGCCATACGCTGAGCAAACTGATCGGGCGTGCGACTACGCCGCTGGCGCAGAGCATTAAAGCCATTCTTTAACGGTGTCACCGTTCTTTCCTGCGGCCGGGTGATTTCCCTTACCCGGCCCACTCATATTGATTAATAATAAAAACAGATATAACGATTAAAAGTCCGGATATTCTTTATCCGTCGCGTACGTTATCGGTTTTTCAAATCCAGGAATGGTGATGCCATTCATATCAATCTTAATATCTTCCTCATTTATCCTCTGCTGGCCGAAAAGATAAATGATATTGAGTTCACCCTGCGACGCCGCCTCGTCGTACGCGTTAGCCTGACTTCGCACCTGGCGGTTACGCTGCTGATATTCCGCAAACACCGCGTCGCCATAGCGTTTGCGCAACCATTGATGGGTAAGCTTTGGCGAGTAAACCACCCCCGTAGCATTATTCCCGCCAAAGCCTTTTGAATTTATAAAGGCGATTTGTCCCTGGCCCTCCTCTAATTTGCAGTCCTGAAGAGGAATGGTTAAGCGTGCGTTGTTCACCTGCGGCGAAATGTGCGACACGCTTTTAATGCCCGGCAAAATACCGTAGCGGAAGACGCCGAGGCAGCTTATCAGCTGGTCGCCGCTGGCGGGGCCCAGGGAGTGGCCGAGATACGATTTCACCGCCGTCACCGGCCAGTCGCGAATCGAAAAGGCTTGCGCAACGCGGTCAAAAATATCCGCCTCGGAGACGCAATTCTTCGGCGTGCTTGATCCGTGCGCCTGAATAAACGATCCCTTCTGCACCGTCTCCATCCCGGCCATCGATACCGCAGAGGCTACGGCTTTCGCCATGGTGATGTAGTTCCCCGGCCCCGGCGACGCAATAGAACGTTTAAAGCCGTCAGCGTTGATGAAGACATTCCCCACCGAACCGTGGATCTCCGCGCCAAGCTGCAGCGCCAGCTCGTCGTCCATTAACACAACATACTGGCTGGATTCTGCGATAACAAAACCGCAGCTGTTGCCAAACGGGCGGCTGCTGTTGCGCCAGTCGGCCGTTTCCGTTTCATCAATGTGCTTAAGCTTGCTCTCCGTTGCCAGAGCGCCCATGGCATCGAAGCCTTCAATCACTTCTGAGGTAACCGGCGCTTCGGCGCTGCCAACGACGGCCACGCGAATGCGCCCCGTTTTGATATCTTCGACTGCCGCATTCAGGTTATACAGAAACGTGGCGCACGCCCCCAGCGTGGCGCTGGTATGACCGACGCTACCCAGCACATAGGCATTGAGGAAATCGGCGCACATGCTGTTCAGGCCCAGCGGGCACTGTTTGGCGCTGACGCGATGGCCTTTCAGGCGCGACTGCAGCATTCCGCCAAAGCCATAATCGTCGAGCTGCCCCATGATATTGCCCGAATAGACGCCGAGCTGATCCGGCGTGATTTTGGCCTGCACCTCTCGCCACGGGATCCCCAAGGCGTTGATGGCGTCTGACGCCCCGACAATCGCCATCTGTAACGCCCGCGGATGGAACTGCGAATTGTAGTGGTCGCCCGGGCGGAATCCCTGCGGCAACAGCCCTGCAGCCTGAACCTCCGTGCGCAGCAACGCCTCAATTCTACAGTCCATCTCTCCCTGAACGGTAATACGGACGCGCCGCTCCGCTAATTCCTCAACGTGCCATCCCGGCGGTAAGGGTTGAGGTAATTGTCTGGCAGATATATTAAAACTGAATCCCTCTTCGCCTGAAGCCATATTCAATTTTGCATGGCTGACAATAGCATCAACATCAAAATAGTCGCGCGTAATTTTTCTGATAAGGGTTCCCTCAAGCGCCTCGTCTTTTATCCTCGCGGCGGCCTGAGCAGGCGTAAATCTTTTACCGGAAATATCGCAATATCCACCTTCATCATATTTAAGCACGCCCATCAGAATGGCTAACGATAATAATGTTTCCTGCCTTTCCTTTTCCGATAATGACTCAATAATCGTGCGACGAAATGCATGATGTGAAGAACTACGACCAGCTGGACCATAGCCGCCAAAAGCCGTTATTACGGGTAATTTCACCATAATTCATCCTCTCGTGGTCGTGGATTTATTTTATTAAGTAAGTGCGATAATTTCAGATATTAGTTTACAAATCACCAACAATAGCTAATATGAAAATCCAGCCAAAATGCTGACTTTTTTGGCCACGGCAACGATGAGCTACCAAAAATAATAGCCAAAACAGGTATTAATCAAAAATGACAAATACACAAATAGGATTTGTGTTATGTGAACGCATGCTAAGTTCCGGTCTCAGTCTTCCGATTGAAATGTGGAAAGCGGCAGCCAGTAGCTATTTAGCTGAGCAAAAAACAACATCCCACGCAGGCACGCATAAACCGGAGAAGTCGCCCTTCAGGCTCTGTCGCCCGGAGAATATTCTGAAGGTGAATACCATTGGCATAAACAGCGAGCCCATCCTGACGCACAGTGGCTTTAGCATTACCGCCGATACCACCCTTGCCGCAGACAGGCACTATGACGTGATCTATCTTCCTGCCCTGTGGCGCAATCCTCGCGCGGTGGTCAGACAACAGCCTGAACTCCTGGAATGGCTGACCGGGCAGGCCGCGCGAGGAACCCGCATTGCCGCCGTCGGAACGGGCTGCTGCTTTCTCGCGGAGTCGGGACTGCTCGACGAGAAACCCGCCACCACCCACTGGCACTACTTCAAACAATTCTCGCGCGACTACCCCAGCGTAAAATTACAAACAAAACATTTCCTCACTCAGGCCGATAATATTTACTGCGCCGCAAGCGTTAAGGCCCT
This sequence comes from Enterobacter sp. DC1, assembly GCF_000568075.1. Lineage (NCBI taxonomy): Bacteria > Pseudomonadati > Pseudomonadota > Gammaproteobacteria > Enterobacterales > Enterobacteriaceae > Enterobacter > Enterobacter sp. DC1. Next base: position 64,504 of record NZ_AZUA01000009.1, on the reverse strand, counting down.
GTCAGATCTGACGATCCATTTTATAGAAACGATATACGGGAAACGTGTTGCCACACATACTCAACGGACATTTTTCCATGAAATTCGTAGCCAGTTTGAACGTCAATGTTACAGTGAAGAAAACAAGCCCCATCCGGATGAAGATATTATTCAAATTCAAATCTGGATAAAAGCTAACTGCGCTTCGGATATATCCATGCAAAGTCTTGCAGATATGGCCGGCATGAGTTTGCGCAACTTTAATCGCCGCTTTAAAAATGCCACCGACATGTCCCCACTTCAGTATTTATTAACCGCCAGAATTGAATCCGCCATGACAATGCTGCAATCCACCAATCTGTGTATTCAGGAGATTGCAAATGCGGTTGGATATCAGGATATTGCGCACTTTAATCGCCAGTTTAAGCATAAAACAACGGTTTCACCGGGGGATTACCGTAAGACCGTCCGGGCAAAGATGTTTAGTGCATAAACTGCAGTCATCTCTGATAATGAAAAGATGACCACGAGGAGGCTCAACGTGCAAGGCGTACCAGAACAGTTTAATGATGAAAGAGACAGCGCGCGCTTTCGCCATCTGGCGCAGCTGCCGGGCCTGGAGCTTTATCACGCGCATATTTCTGACTACGCCTTTGAGCCTCACACCCATGAAGCCTTCGGGATCGGCACGATTGAAACCGGCGCCGAACGCTTTCGCTATCGCGGCACCCAGCATCTCGCGGCGGAAAAGTCCGTCGTCACCATGAACCCGGACGAGATCCATACCGGCGAATCCGCCACCGAAGGCGGCTGGCGCTACCGGATGGTCTATATCGAACCCAATCTGCTGGAAGAGGTGACCGGACTCCGGCACTGGTGGTTTAGCGATGTCACGCGTCATGACCCGCTGCGCTCGCAGCAAATCGGCAGGCTCATTTACGGCCTGTGGCACACTGACGATCCGCTTGCGCAAAAAGGATTGCTGCTGGACCTGATTGAGACCTTCCGGCCGCTGGCCCATCACGCGCCGGTGATTCAGGAAGGCGCGCACCGCTTCGAACGCGTGCGCGAGTATCTGCACGACAACTATATGCGCGCCCTGACGCTGGACGAGCTGGCCAGCGTCGTTTCGCTCAGCCCGTACCATTTCCAGCGCCAGTTCAAAGCCCATTTTCACGTTACGCCGCACCAGATGCTTATGGCCATTCGCCTCTGGCGCGCCAAAGCGTTCCTCACTCACGGCATGCCTGCGGCAGAGGTCGCCGCCGCAACCGGGCTGACCGACCAGTCCCATTTAACCCGCGCGTTTACCCACCGCTACGGCATTACGCCCGTGCGCTACCAGAAGCAGGTCACCCGGCGCTAATGCGCAACCTCATACAATACGCGCGCATTTTCCCCTCCTACACTGCATACAGCGTAAATACCTGTGGATGGAAAAATGATTAGTGGAGTGTTGTATGCCCTGCTGGCCGGGATGATGTGGGGGCTGATTTTTGTCGGCCCGCTGATCGTGCCCGAGTATCCGGCAATACTGCAGTCGACCGGACGTTATCTGGCGCTCGGGCTGATTGCCCTGCCTCTGGCGTGGCTGGGACGCGCGCGCCTGCGTCAGCTCAGCCGTCAGGACTGGGGCACCGCGCTGGCGCTGACCATGATGGGCAATCTTATCTACTACGTTTGCCTCGCGAGTGCCATTCAGCGCACCGGTGCGCCGGTATCTACCATGATTATCGGCACGCTGCCGGTCGTCATTCCCGTCTTTGCGAACCTGCTCTACAGCCACCGCGATGGCAAACTGGCCTGGTCGAAAATGACACCGGCGCTGGTATGCACCGCCGTGGGGCTGGTATGCGTCAATATTGCCGAGCTTCGTCACGGGCAGGCGGAAGTTGACCTGTGGCGTTACGGCTCTGGCATTGTGCTGGCGTTCATTTCCGTGGCGTGCTGGGCATGGTATGCCCTGCGCAACGCGCGCTGGCTGCGGGAGAACCCGGACAAGCACCCGATGATGTGGGCGACGGCGCAGGCGCTGGTCACGCTGCCCGTCTCGCTGGTGGGCTATGCCGGCGCGTGCATCTGGTTAGGCCATCAACAGCCAGACTTCGCCCAGCCCTTCGGGCCAAGACCGTGGGTGTTTATCGGCCTGATGGTGGCGATTGCGGTGCTGTGCTCATGGGTGGGCGCGCTGTGCTGGAACATTGCCAGCCAGAAGCTGCCGACGGTGATTTTAGGGCCGCTGATTGTCTTCGAAACCCTGGCCGGACTGCTTTATACCTTCCTGATGCGCCAGAGCGTGCCGCCGCTATTTACGGCCTGCGGGATCGCGCTGCTGGTGGTGGGGGTGGTGATGGCGGTAAGGGCGAAGCCGGAAAAACCGAGGGTCGTTCCGGCGTCGGAGGTGTAATTTTTGCCGGGTGGCGGCTCAGCCTTACCCGGCCTACAAGGGGCCGTTTTGTAGGCCGGGTAAGCGCCAGCGCCACCCGGCATGATGTTAAAAAGTTTCCCAGTTCCCTTCAGACGCCGCCGCTGCGGGCTGCGCCTTAGGCACATAGGTTTTCACCGGCGCCGCTTTGACCGCCTGGTTGCGGGTGATTTTGAACACCGCCACCGCTTCGTTCAGGCGTGCAGCCTGATCTTCCAGCGCCGCCGCCGCGGCCGCAGACTCCTCTACCAGCGAGGCGTTCTGCTGGGTCACGCGGTCCATCTCGGCTACTGCCTGACCCACCTGGTCGATACCGCGGCTCTGCTCGTCAGAGGCCGAGGCAATTTCACCCATGATGTCGGTGACGCGGGTGACCGCATTGACGATCTCTGCCATCGTCTCCCCGGCTTCGTTAACCAGCTGGGAGCCCGCGTTCACGCGCTCGCCGGAATCATCGATCAGCGCTTTGATCTCTTTCGCCGCCTGGGCGCTGCGCTGGGCGAGAGTACGGACTTCCCCTGCCACCACCGCAAAACCACGGCCCTGCTCGCCCGCGCGCGCCGCTTCCACCGCCGCGTTCAGCGCCAGGATGTTAGTCTGGAAGGCAATACCGTCGATCACGTTAGTAATTTGCGCGATTTTACTGGAGCTGGTGGCGATTTCGTCCATGGTACGCACCACGCCTTCCACCACGTTACCGCCCTTCTTCGCCGTTGAGGAAGCGTCCAGCGCCAGACGGGACGCCTGACGCGCGTTATCGGCGTTCTGCTTCACGGTTGCCGTCAGCTGTTCCATGCTGGCTGCCGTTTCTTCCAGAGACGCGGCCTGCTGCTCGGTACGGGAAGAGAGATCGTTACTGCCGGCAGAGATTTCGCCTGCACCGGTGTAGATGGTATCCGCACCTTCACGCACCACGCCCACGGTGTTCGCCAGCGAGGTCTGCATCTCCTGAACGTTGCGCGCCAGGATAGCCATCTCATTTTTACCGTCAGCCTGAATCGGCTGGGTTAAATCCCCTGCCGCAATGGCGCGAATATGGTTAATCACCTCTTCCAGAGGCAGCAGCAGCACGCGGCGCATGGCTACCCAGCTGGAAATAATCACCACAATCACCAGCAGCATGACCGCAGAGAAGATCCACAGGATGTGCTTGTAATCACTTTCATTATCCTGAATGCCTTTATCGGTGAGCGCAGCCTGCGCTTCACGCCATTCACGGTAAACCGTCTGCATCGCGTTTTGCTTTTGTTCTGCATTCTGCTTGAACATATCTTCCAGATTGCCCTGGCTCAGCAAGACGTTCATTTGCGTCAGCGTGGCAGAGTAAATGCGGTACTGCTCTTCGAGCCGGTTAGCCAGGTTCTCGTCCAGACCTGGCGTATTCGGCAGGGCATAGTATTTATCGTAATGGACCTGCGCTTCAGTCAGCAGATTTTTCGCCGTCGTCACCAGCTCATTCAGCTGACCGCCGTTAATTTGCGAGGCCATGCTGCTTTGCAGGCGCAACATCCCGCGGTTCAGGGTGACGCGTGCCTGGTTCAGACTGATCCACGCATCGGTAAACTCCGCCACGTTCTGGCTGGAGAGCTGCGACACGGTGAAGTTGTCTTTATCGTTGTTCAGCGCGTTGATAAAGATACCGGCGGAAATCACTTGCATGATGCCGAGCACAAGCAGCACCGAAATCAGAAGGGTAATGACTTTTATACGTTTAAACATGCGTTGCCTTTGTTATATGCAGGTTTGTCTGACGTGGATATATCGGCAGGCGCGGCGGGTTGTTTACTGTTTCTACACCTTTAAAAAGTTTCTAAACCACTTTCCTAAGTCCATTCAGAGAGTTAAACGGGGTATTTTTTTGTGATCTGCATCTCATTTCCCCCCTTCCCTCTAAAGGGTTATAGCGCCGCCTTAAAGTTGCATTTAATATGCACCTTATATTATTGATGACGAGGTAACTGCTATGGCCTTTCGCGACCAACCCCTTGGCGAGCTGGCGCTCTCCATTCCTCGCGCTTCTGCGCTGTTTCGTAAATACGATATGGATTACTGCTGCGGCGGTAAGCAAACCCTGGCGCGTGCGGCCTCGCGCAAAGAGCTGGACGTTGAGGTGATTGAAGCAGAGCTGGCGCTGCTGGCCGAGCAGCCCGTCGACAAAGACTGGCGAACTGCCCCGCTCGCTGAAATCATCGACCATATCATCGTGCGTTACCATGACCGTCACCGTGAACAGCTGCCGGAACTGATCCTGCAGGCGACCAAAGTCGAGCGCGTACATGCCGACAAACCTTCCGTACCGCGCGGTCTGGCGAAGTATCTGACCCTGCTGCATGAAGAGCTTTCCAGCCATATGATGAAAGAAGAGCAGATCCTCTTCCCGATGATTAAGCAGGGAATGGGAAACCAGGCGATGGGGCCTATCAGCGTGATGGAAAGCGAGCACGATGACGCGGGTGAACTGCTGGAAGTGATCAAACACACCACCCACAACGTCACACCGCCGCCAGAAGCGTGCACAACGTGGAAAGCGATGTGCAACGGCATTAACGAGTTGATTGACGACCTGATGGAACACATCAGTCTTGAGAACAACGTTTTGTTCCCGCGGGCATTAGCTGATAAATAAAAAAGCCCGGTGGCGCTAGCGCTTACCGGGCCTACAACGTCCTCGAACGTAGGCCGGGTAAGCGTCAGCGCCACCCGGCAACATGTTTAGCGCATGCCTGCCATACGTTTCTTACCGATAAACACCCAGCCCAGCCCCAGCGCGATAAACCACAGCGGCGTGACGATGAGCGCCTGACGGGTATCATCTTCCAGCGTCAGCAGAACCAGCACGAAGACGAAGAACGCCATGCACACCCAGCACATCAGCTTGCCCAGCGGCATCTTGTAGATCGATTTTTCATGCAGGTGTGGGCGCTGCTTGCGGTACACCAGATATGAACAGAGGATAATGGTCCAGACGAACATAAACAGGATCGCAGAGACCGTGGTAATCATGGTGAATGCGCCAATCACGCTAGGGTTCACGTAGAGCATCACCACGCCGCCCAGCAGGCACATGCAGGAGAAGGTCAACCCTTTTGCCGGTACCGCACGCTTCGACAGCTTGGCGAACGCGCTCGGCGCCACTCCCTCCTGCGCCAGGCCAAACAGCATACGGCTGGTGGAGAACACGCCGCTGTTCGCGGAAGACGCAGCCGAGGTCAGCACCACGAAGTTAATCAGGCTCGCGGCAGCAGGCAGGCCTACCAGCACGAACAGCTCAACGAACGGGCTCTTGGTTGGCACCACGGAGCTCCACGGCGTCACGGACATAATGATGACCAGCGCGAAGACGTAGAACATGATGATACGAACTGGAATAGAGTTAATGGCGCGCGGGAGAGACTTCTCGGGATCTTTGGTCTCCGCCGCCGTGGTGCCCACCAGCTCAATCCCTACGAAAGCAAATACCGCGATCTGGAAGCCGGCAAAGAAGCCGCTGATGCCTTTCGGGAACCAGCCGCCGTCATTCCACAGATGGGTAAACGACGCCTGAACGCCCGTTGGCGACTGGAAGTGGGTGAGTACCATCACCAGACCCACGACGATAAGCCCGACAATCGCCACGATCTTGATCATCGCGAACCAGAACTCCATCTCACCGAACATTTTAACGGTAGCGAGGTTGAGGCTCAGCAGCAGGACAATGACCGCCAGCGAGGCGACCCAGTCAGACAGCCCCGGGAACCAGAACTGTGCGTAGGCGGTAATCGCCACGACGTCCGCCATACCGGTGACGACCCAGCAGAACCAGTAGGTCCAGCCGGTGAAATAGCCCGCCCACGGCCCGAGCAGGTCAGAAGCGAAGTCGCTAAAGGATTTGTATTCGAGGTTCGAGAGCAGCAATTCACCCATTGCACGCATCACGAAGAACAGCATAAAACCGATGATCATATAAACGAATATGATTGACGGTCCGGCGAGACTGATGGTTTTGCCCGATCCCATAAACAGCCCGGTACCGATGGCACCCCCAATCGCAATGAGCTGAATATGACGGTTTGTGAGATTGCGCCGTAGCGACTGTTCAGACGACGCCTCTTCGTCGGCGACGACTTTGACCTGATCTACCATGTGATATTTTCCTGTTTATGCCTGTCTGTGTTGTTAAGGCTCTTCTGGCCTTTAAATACGTCAAAAGATGACGTTCCCTTGTAAGGGCTAATCGATATTAGGTAAGAATCGGCGGGATGAATACTATGATTTAGATATTATGTTAATAATATGTTGAAAGTGAGTGTCATATCACTCATACAGCGCGAAACAGCTCACAAAAATACACGCAACAGTTTCGTTTGCAAGATAAAATGTTGATAGCACCGTAACTATAGGTTTTTACACTATTTTCCTCTCCCCAACCGGGGAGAGGAAATAAGAAAATTCGATTACAGAATTTCCAGCAGCTCGACTTCAAAGACCAGGGTGCTGAATGGCGGGATGGACGCGCCAGCGCCGCGCTCGCCGTAGGCCAGGTTATGCGGGATAGTCAGTTCCCATTTGGAACCGACCGGCATCAGGGTCAGCGCTTCGATCCAGCCTGCGATCACGCCGTTGACCGGGAATTCAGCCGGTTCGCCGCGCGCCACGGAGCTGTCGAAGACGGTACCGTCAATCAGCTTACCGGTGTAGTGTACGCGAACGTGGTCGGTACGTGCCGGGATTGCGCCGTCGCCCTGATTGATCACGCGGAACTGCAGACCAGACTCGGTGCTGTTCACGCCTTCACGCTCGCGGTTCTCTTCCAGATATTTCACACCTTCGGCCGCCATCTCTTCGAAGCGCGCGCGACGCACGGCGTCAGCACGTTCGTGGATTTCACGCAGCGCACGGTGCACGACGTCAACCGGAACGGCAGGCTGTTTGCCTTCCAGCGCGTCAGCGATACCCGCCACCAGCGCTTCTGGTAACAGACCTTCCAGGCCGGATTCGCTCAGCTGCTGTCCTACCTGCAAGCCGATACCGTAACTTGCCTGCGCTTCGATAGTGTCAAAAGTCGGGGTGGTCATGGGTTTTCCTTCCATCACATTTAAAGTAGCGGGCAGCATATCAGCCATGCCCTTATGGGTAAAACTTTGTCTGAAGTTAAGGTGACAAACCGCGACGAAACAGAAACAATAGAGATAACCAGGATTAATCCCGAACTGATGTCACGGATGTCGGGTTTACTACGCCGTTCAGGCAGTTAGCAAACTATACTTCGGGGCACAGGATAAAAAATACGCGGAGCAGGAGGAGTGCCATGCCCGGGCGATTTGAACTGAAACCTACCCTGGCGAAAATCTGGCAGGCGCCGGACAATTTTCGCATCATGGACCCGCTGCCTCCTCTGCATCGCAGAGGGATCATCATTGGCGCGCTAATGGTGATCGTGGGCTTCCTGCTTCCTTCCGGGGGCGATGATGTCGATACCGCGCCCGTCACCCGCAATGCCCAACTGGACATCCAGTCGCAGACGCGGCCGCAGCCTGACGCACAGCCGATGCAGACGCAGCTTGTGACCCCGTCTAACGATCCGGGTCAGGTCGCGCCGGTTGAGCCAGAACCCATTCAGGATGAACAGCCGCAGGATCAAGTCGCCGCCCCGTCTCAGCCTCAGACGCAACAGCCCACCGGCATTGAGCAACAGTGGCGTTCCTATCGCGTAGAGCCGGGCAAAACGCTGGCACAGCTGTTCCGCGACCACAACCTGCCGCCAACCGACGTATATGCCATGGCGAAGGTGGAAGGTGCGGGTAAACCGCTCAGTAACCTGCAGAATGGTCAAATGGTACAGATTCGCCAGAATGCCAGCGGGGTGGTGACAGGGTTAACGATTGATACGGGAAGTGGACAACAGGTACTGTTTACCCGCCAGCCAGACGGCAGTTTCATCAGGGCGCGTTAAGACACGGATCTGTAAAAAGCAAAACGCCGGCACAAGGCCGGCGTTTCAACGTGAGCAGAGTAAAAAATTACTCAGCTACAACGTTAACAACCAGTTTAGCGAACACTTCGCTGTGAACCTGGAAGTCAACTTCGTGCTCACCAGTGGTACGCAGAACGCCGTTCGGCAGACGAACTTCGCTCTTAGCCACTTTAACGCCTGCTGCAGAAACTGCATCAGCGATATCGCGGGTACCGATGGAACCGAACAGTTTACCTTCGTCGCCTGATTTAGACGCGATGGTAACGGTGCCCAGTGCGTTGATTGCTTCAGCGCGAGCGTTAGCAGCCGCCAGAACGTCAGCCAGTTTGGCTTCCAGTTCAGCGCGACGTGCTTCGAAAAACTCTACGTTTTTCTTGGTAGCTGGAACAGCTTTACCCTGTGGAACCAGGAAGTTACGTGCGTAACCCGCTTTAACGTTAACCTGATCACCCAGGCTGCCCAGGTTTGCTACTTTATCAAGCAGAATAACTTGCATTACCTTATCCTCTTAAAGTCGTATTAATGGACCGTGCCCGATTACTGATGACGATCAGTGTACGGCAGCAGGGACAGGTAGCGAGCGCGTTTGATAGCGCGAGCCAGCTGACGCTGGTATTTTGCACGAGTACCGGTGATACGGCTTGGGACAATCTTACCGCTTTCGGTGATGTAGTTTTTCAGCGTTGCGATATCTTTATAGTCGATCTCTTGAACGCCTTCCGCGGTGAAACGGCAGAACTTGCGACGACGGAAATAACGTGCCATATGGCTAGTCTCCAGAATCTATCAAATCAATCTGCTCGGCATGCAGAACCATTTTGCTCAGGCCGTTCTTTGCCTTGTGGCAAGAGATGAACCCCTGAACGATTACTGCGCTACCGACCGTTAAACTGTGAGTAATGGCCTGGTTTTCGTGTCCGCTAATAATAACGGGCATTTGGCACCACGCCTGCCGGTGAAACCCGGCTTCCTCTTGCACAGAACGATGCTCAAGCACGAACTGGCAATGCGGAATTCCTGATGGACTGACCTTTCGAAGGGGAGCCCTGCATACGATGCCGGACAACGCCAGACGGTTGGTCATCAGAAATTACTCTTCAGAATCCCCAGCATCAGAATCATCTGCGGTTTCGTTTGCGAAATCATCGCGACGCTCACGGCGCTCGTCTTTCGCTTTAACCATCGGAGATGCTTCGGTAACTGCGTTTTTGGTACGCATAACCATGCTGCGGATAACGGCATCGTTGAAGCGGAAGGTAGTTTCCAGCTCATCGATCACTTCCTGCGGCGCTTCAACGTTCATCAGAACGTAGTGTGCTTTGTGCAGTTTGTTGATCGGGTAAGCCAGCTGACGGCGGCCCCAGTCTTCCAGACGGTGGATCGTACCTTCTGCACCAGTGATGGCAGCAGAGTAACGCTCGATCATACCCGGAACCTGTTCGCTCTGGTCAGGATGGACCATAAAAACGATTTCGTAATGACGCATCGAATTGCTCCTTACGGATTATTCAGCCTCCTGTCTGGGTCAGCCGAGGCCCGGGGAGGCAAGGAACGTGTTAAAGGTCGGCTGAAAAATTGACGCGTCATAATACTTGCGCGCCCCTGGAAACTCAAGCTGATTGCACAAATAATTCGCACAAAGCGCGAAGCGGGTCTAAGTGGGTGATTTAAAATTGGTCACACCCGGAAGCGTTGTTTTTTTGAACAACAGCATCAGAAATGGTCACGCATCCCCGCCGGATGAGTGATTACACTTTAATCAGAGATCGCCTGAATTAAAGAAGGAGCATCCCCCCTCTCGCAGCACGTAGTCGTGGAGCGCATATCATGAAAAAAATCGCATTAGCCATAATGGCGGCGCTTTTGCTCAGTGCAAACGCGATGGCAGCCATCAAGATAGACAGCCGACAGGCCAGAAACATGGATGATGTGCAAAGCTTGGGCGTAATTTACATCAATCATAATTTCGCCACGGAAAGTGAAGCAGATCAGGCATTAAACGCAGAAACCGATGCGCAGGGCGCAACCTATTACCACGTGATGTTAACCCGTGAGCCCGGCAGCAACGGCAACATGCACGCCAGTGCAGATATTTACCGATAACGCTTTAACGCTAGCACCAGGAAAGCCAACAACGAGAACATAGCCATAGATGACGTTGCCCCCTGCCCGGGGGCTTTTTTTTGTGAATGTCTCCGGAATACTACCGGTAAAAGAGCCCCCTGAGATCCTCCCGAAGCGGGAAGATAAGGGCATCAAAGTCCTGCGCGTTTACAGGTGCTGGCGGAAAAACGCCACCGTGGCGTCCAGCGCCGTTGGCGTGATGCGGTGGCGGACGCCCGGCTCCCACAGACAGGTCAGATTACCGTCCAGCCCTTCATTCATTAACGCCTGCTGCAGACGGAAGGTTCCCTCGGGCGGGACCACATCATCCGCGTCACCGTGCCACAGCAGCAGCGGGCGATCGGCCACGCGCGGCAATGCCCGGGCCACATCCCACTCTGCCAGCGTCGCCGTCATTTCCGCTAAATTCTGAGGGGGGAAAAGGGTCTTCGCCAGCGAAGTAAAGTAGCCCGAGCCCATCAGACAGGCGACAGACTTCACTTCAGGATGATGCGTCATAATCCCCAGCGCCGTCATACCGCCCATCGATGCCCCGGCTACCGCCAGACGATTGTCGGCCACCAGCCCTGCCGCATAAAGCGCATCGCGCAGCCCGGCAAACTCGGTCAGACTCCCGTGCAGAATGTGCCAGAACTGCCCCAGCCGCGCCTGTTCATTACCCGTAAAGCGTGCGCCGTGGTCGGGTGCATCTGGCATCACCACGCGAAAACCCGCCTGCGCCAGCGCTACCGCAAAATAACTGTAAACCAGCTTCGATGAGGTAAACCCATGATAAAAAACCACAACAGGCAGCGGTTTATCACGTTTACCCGCTGGCATCGCGTGTAAAATTTCATGGTCGCCGAGGTGGCGTATTTCAATTTCAATCATTGTCGACCCTGTGCGAATCTATGATTCATAATGTTGAGAACTGGGTTACGCTTTCGCGTCATTTTCATTCGAAATATACGTCCCAGATAACACTTCGGGAACATTCCCCCAAAACTAAATTCACAGACAACTACACTATGGCTATCAGGAAACGAGATATGGTTATGCGCAGGTTTGCTGCTTTATTGCTGGTGTTTCTGCTGAGTGGCTGTAGCGCGCTGCAGGGAACGCCGCAACCCGCTCCACCGGTCGCCGATCATCCACAGGAGATTCGTCGTAATCAGACGGAAGGATTACAACGAATGGGCACCATCTCCGCGCTGGTTCGCGGTTCTCCGGATGACGCAGAATCGGCAATAAAAGCACAGGCCGTCGCCGCCAAAGCAGATTATTACGTCATCATTATGATCGACGAAACCATCATAACGGGACAGTGGTATTCACAGGCCATTTTGTACCGCAAATAATGGTTTTCCTTTGAACGAGATTTACACTGCTTTGCGTCCATAGACATTTTCCTGTCCACAATAAACTCCATGCCCGCGTTAATGGAAGGGAGTTTATTTGCGAAGGATTGCCCGGCGGATACCGGATATATGTGAAATGGAGCTGACGATGAAACGAACTCTTGCTTTGACCACACTGTTGCTCTCAGCAGGCCTGCTGAGCACCACCGCGCAGTCAGCAGAATTCGCCAGTGCTGATTGTGTAACTGGCCTGAATGAAATTGGCCAGATCTCCGTGAATAATATCTCGGGGAGCCCGCAAGACGTTGAACGTGTCGTGGCATTAAAGGCCGATGAGCAGGGTGCTTCATGGTATCGCATCATCCAGATGCAGGAAGATAACCATATCGATCGCTGGCGGGTACAGGCCATTCTCTACGTGTAAATTCCCTCCTGATAAAAGCCACTTACTTTTAGTGGCTTTTCGTTTTTGCAAATTTTTTATCTTATATAAAACCAATAAAGAACAATTAAATAACATTTTGTTACATTAAAACAGTAAACGTAATCCCCGCTCTGCCGTTGAAGAACCATAACTTTTCAATGATGAGCAATTTATGATCAACGTTTTCCGCCGTGCGGGCCTTGGGTCGAAACTCTCGCTGCTAACTGGCGTCAGTGTCGCCACGCTGTTTCTGCTATTCACTTTTCTGCTCAGCCAAAAAGCCAGCCAGCAGCTTGAAGCCCTTGCGGTCGAAGATCTGCATAATCAGTCCACCGGCATGGTCGATATGGTGCAGATGTTTAATACCAGCCTGAGTGAAGAGGTTGAGAGCTATACCCGTCTGTTTACCACCTTTTTACCGCAGCCCCTGAACATTGATAATTCCCAACCCCAGACGATTAACGGACTTAGCGTTCCGCTTCTGAAAGGTGGAGACACCGGGCTGCATGAAAATAACACACTTTCGGACGAGTTCCTGAACCGTACGGGAGCCATTTCGACGCTGTTTGTACGCAGCGGTAACGACTTTGTTCGCGTAGCCACTTCCCTGCGTAAAGAGAATGGCGATCGGGCAATGGGTACCGTTCTGGATAACGCCAGCCCGGCCTTTGCTGCCGTCAACAAAGGTGAAGTCTACCGCGGCCTGGCGCTGCTGTTTGGTAAACGCTACATCACCCAGTACCAGCCCGTTAAAAACGCCGAAGGACAGGTCATTGCGATCGTCTTTGTCGGGGTGGACATCACCCACTCCTGGAACGTCATGCGCGAGAAAATCCTCAACCGACGCCTGGGCGAGAGCGGTCACTTCTTCGTGCTGGATCGCAGCAACGGCAAAACGCGCGGGCAATATCTGTTCCATGCCAGCGAAGAGGGAAAACTGCCAAAGTGGGACAGCGCGACGCAGCAGCAGCTTCTGGGTGACAAACCCGGCACGCTGGAGCGCGTAAGCGACGACGGCCGGACGCTGAAAATGGCGTATACCCCGCTGCCGGGCTGGAACTGGACTATCGTGGGCGAAGTGGATAAATCGGTGCTGCTCTCAAGCGTTAACGCCATGCGCGATCGTTTCCTGCTGACCGGCGTGGCCTTATCCATCCTTTTTGCTGGCCTGTTCGTGGTCATTATTCGCCGCGTGCTGACCCGACCGCTGAGCAACGTGATCCATCTTGCTCGTCAATATGCCGCAGGGGATCTCCGTTCCAGCCTGCCCGTGACGCGTCAGGACGAAGTCGGCCAGCTGATCGATGCTATCAACGGCATCGGCGGTGGCCTGCAAAAAATTGTCCTGCAGGTGCGTGAGGCCGCGGGCGAGATCCATTTGGGTACCAACGCGCTGGCCGCCGACACTGGCGAGATTTCAGAGCAGATCAACAAGCAGGCCAGCAGCGTGGAAGAGACGTCTGCCAGCATGGAGCAGCTGGCCGCCACCGTGCAGCAAAATGCCGCCAACATGGAGCAAACTCAGCAGCTGGTGGGTGAAACCTCGCTCGCGGTCCATCAGGGCGGTGAGACGGTCACCCACGCGGTGTCGACCATGGACGACATTCGCGAAGCGTCAAAACGCATCGAAGACATCACGCGCGTGATCGAATCCATCGCTTTCCAGACCAATATTCTGGCGCTGAATGCGGCCGTGGAAGCGGCCCGCGCGGGCGAGCACGGAAAAGGGTTTGCGGTTGTCGCGCAGGAAGTTCGCGCCCTGGCGGGACGCAGCGCTAACGCGGTGAAGGAGATTGAACAGCTGATTGGCGATACGCTCAGAAAAGTGAGTGAGGGTCATGCGCTGTCTGAACAGACCCGCCTGGCGATGGACGACATCATCATTCATATCGATAACATCAGCCAGCTGGTCACCGAGATTAACCATGCCTCACGCGAGCAGTCCGCCGGGATCGGCCAGGTGAACCTCGCCATGACCCATATTGGCGAAGCGTCGCATATCAATGCCGATCGCATCTCACGCAGCGAGCAAACCGCTCAAACGCTGCGCGAGAAGGGTTCACACCTGACTCAGCTGGTGAGTCTGTTCCAGCTAAGAGGCTAGCCAACTCTGCCCGTTGCGCGCAGCAGCAGGTCGCTTTGTACCTGCTCGCTCATCAGCGTGCAGCCACGGGTGTCCAGCATCATGCGGCACCACGCCTGCGCCACCGGGGGCGATGCGTGCCGCAGCATCTGGCTTCCGGCACCCAGTAAGAAAAGCTGCTGCGCGATCTCCCGACCCTGCGCCTCCTGCGGTTTACGCAGTTTTTGCTGAAGCTGTCGCCAGCTGCGGTCGAAGTGTCTGTCCTGCCCTTTCACCTGCGCAAACTCGTCGGCAAGCAGGTCGTGAATACCTGGCTGCTTCGCCAGCACGCGCAGCACGTCCAGGCACATGATATTCCCCGATCCTTCCCAGATGCTGTTCACCGGCATCTCACGGTACAGGCGGGGAAGTTCGCTCTCTTCGCAATATCCGATCCCGCCCAGCACCTCCATCGCCTCAGCGACAAACGGGATGCCCGCTTTACAGACGCTAAATTTCGCCGCCGGGGTAAACAGCCGCGCCCAGGCGGCCTCCTGCGGATCCGCGCGTTTATCCCACGCGCGGGCCAGGCGGAACAGCAGCGCCGTTTGCCCCTCCAGCACCAGCGCCATCCGGCTTAGCACTTCGCGCATTAGCGGCTGATCGATGAGATTTTTGCCGAAGGTCTGACGCTGGTGGGCATGATACAGCGCCACCGAGAGCGCCCGACGCATTAGCCCGTGGCTGCCCAGCGCGCAGTCAAAGCGCGTCAGACCGCCCATTTTGAGTATCTGCCTTACCCCTTCGCCCTCTTCCCCCAGCAGCCAGCCGAAGGCATCAAGAAACTCCGCCTCGCTGCTGGCGTTGGAGCGGTTCCCGAGCTTGTCCTTGAGGCGCTCCAGCCGCACGGCGTTGCGTTGTCCGTCAGGCAAAAAGCGCGGCACAAAAAAGCAGGATAGCCCGCCCTTCGCCTGGGCCAGCACCAGGTGCGCATCGCTTTGCGGGACGGAGAAAAACCATTTATGCCCCACCAGCCGGTAGCTGCCGTCGCTGCATTTTTCCGCTTTGGTGGTGTTGCTGAGCACGTCTGAGCCGCCCTGCTTTTCCGTCATCCCCATACCGATCAGCAGGCCGCGCTTTTGCGCGCCGGGAGCCAGATGCGGATCGTAGCGATCGCTGAGCAGCGGCGTCAGCCAGTCGTGAAATGCTTTGGGGAGCGCCTGCTGCAGCAGCGGCGTGGCGGCAAACGTCATGGTGACCGGGCACAGCGTGCCTGCCTCCACCTGAGCATGAAGCACAAAGCGTGCGGCCCGAGCGACAAACGACCCTTTACGCGCCTCCTCTTCCCACGCCAGGTTATGCACGCGGTTGGCGCAAAGCCCCTGCATCAGCAGATGCCATGCCGGATGAAAGCGGACGTCATCCAGCCGCTCCCCGGTGGCGTCATAACGGAGTAGCTCCGGAGGATTAACGTTTGCCAGCCTGCCCAGCTCCAGCGACTCCGCGGTGCCTAACTGCTGTCCGATGCTGGCGAGCAGCTCGATATCCCACTCGGCCCCTTCACGCGCGACCGCATCGCGCAGGGCGCAGTCCGAGAGGAAAAGGTTGCTGTTGGAAAGCGGTGCAGGTTGATTGAAAACGGTATGGGTCTGCCAGTGCATGCTGTCTCCCTCCTTCAGTGGCAATGACGATAAGTATGGACAGACCGCGCGCACGCTGCATGGGAGAGGAGTCACACGTTCACGATCCCGCTGATATCATTCGTGAAATAGCTCACAGAACATAAGAATAAACTATTTCATACATCCACTTTTGTTGAATAATTTATTCTTACACCTTAAGTGAGGATCGTTATGCAACCGGACGCGCACAAGCGAGCATTAATTGCAGGCTCCATTGGTAACTTTATCGAGTGGTATGAGTTTGCGGTCTACGGTTTTCTGGCGACCGTCATTGCGAAAAACTTTTTCCAACTTGAAGGAGAGGCGGGGCTGACCAGCCTGATCCTCACCTACGCCTCGTTTGCCATCGCCTTCTTCTTCCGCCCGCTGGGTGCGGTGGTGTTTGGCCGCATCGGCGATCGGATTGGCCGTAAACCGACGCTAATCATTGTGCTGGTATTGATGACGCTCGCTACCACCGCCATCGGCGTTGTGCCGGTCTATGCCAGCATCGGAATTGCCGCGCCGCTGATTATTACGCTGCTGCGCATCCTGCAGGGGCTGTTCGCGGGCGGCGAGTACGGCGGTGCGGTCTCGCTGATGACGGAGTTCGCCCCGCGCGGCAAGCGTGGGCTCTATGGCGCGTGGCAGTCCTTTACCGTGGCGCTGGGGCTGCTGGCGGGCGCAGGCATCGTGGCGCTGCTCTCCGCCATTCTCACGCCAGAGGCATTGCACGACTGGGGCTGGCGCATTCCTTTCTTCCTGGCGCTGCCCATGGGCGTCGTTGCGCTGTGGCTTCGGGTCAGCATGGAGGAGACGCCGAGCTTTGTGCAGCAGCAGGATAAACCGAATGTCGCTCAGGCGGATACTGCCGCCACGCTCCGGGCCATCGTGATGGGGATTGGGCGCGTAATGGTCTGGTCTGCGGCGGGGTACACCTACCTGGTGATTATGCCGACCTATCTGCAGTCGGCGCTGCACACCGGGTTTAACCAGGCGCTGCTGATAGCGGTGATTTCGAATATTGGTTTTGCACTCACCATCATTCCGTCGGGGATCCTGAGCGACCGGATCGGGCGCCGCACGGTGATGATTATCGCCACCGCGCTGCTGCTTATCCTCGCCCTGCCGCTGCTGAAAATCCTGCAGGCGGAGTCGAGCACGCTGGCGGTGAAGGCTGGTGTGGTACTGATTGCGGGCGGTCTGGTGGGCATGCTGGCGGGGCCGGGCCCGGCGATGCTATCTGAGATGTTCCCGACGCGCGTGCGCTATACGGGGCTGGGGCTGGCCTACTCTTTGTCGAACGCGATTTTCTCGGGATGTGCGGGGCTAATCATTACCGGGCTGATTAAGCAGACGGGTAACCTGGATATTCCGGCGTATTACGTGATGGCGACGGCGGTAGTGAGTATTTTCGCGCTGATGACGCTGAGGAAGGATGACCATTTGCGGTCGCTGGAGGAGTGAGGTTAATGCCCGGTGGCGCTGCGCTTACCGGGCCTACGGTACCGTGCCTTTGTAGGCCGGGTAAGGCGAAGCCGCCACCCGGCACAATAGGCTACCCGCGCTGGCGCACCGCTTCAAACAGGCAGATGCCCGTCGCAACGGAAACGTTCAGGGACGACACGCTGCCCGCCATCGGGATGCTGATCAGCTCGTCGCAGTGCTCGCGGGTCAGACGACGCATACCTTCGCCTTCCGCCCCCATCACCAGCGCCAGACGGCCGGTCATTTTGCTCTGGTACAGCGTATGATCCGCTTCACCGGCAGTACCGACGATCCAGATGTTCTCTTCCTGCAGCAGACGCATGGTGCGCGCCAGGTTAGTCACGCGGATCAGCGGAACGTTTTCCGCCGCGCCGCAGGCCACTTTCTTCGCCGTCGCGTTCAGCTGCGCGGAGCGATCTTTCGGCACGATCACCGCGTGCACGCCCGCCGCATCGGCGCTGCGCAGGCACGCGCCGAGGTTATGCGGATCGGTAACGCCATCAAGGATCAGGAAGAACGGGTTATCCAGCTCGGCAATCAGATCCGGCAGATCGTTCTCCTGATACTGACGACCCGGCTTCACGCGGGCAATAATGCCCTGGTGCACCGCACCTTCGCTTTTCTCATCCAGGAACTGGCGGTTCGCCAGCTGGATCACCACGCCCTGCGCTTCCAGCGCGTGGATCAGCGGCATCAGACGCTTATCTTCACGCCCTTTCAGAATAAACACTTCCTGAAAGCGCTCCGGTGCGCGCTCGAGAAGGGCCTGCACCGCGTGGATGCCGTAAATCATTTCACTCATTGATGGTTCTCGTAATAAGTATTTCCCCTCCCCCCGTTGGGGAGAGGGTCAGGGTGAGGGGAGAATTTACTCCGCCTGCTTTTTCTTGGCCGCGCGCTTCGCTTTGGTGGCGGCAGCGATTTTCTGCGTTTTCGCGGACGGTTTTTTCGCTGAACGGGCTTCTTTCTTCGCCGCCTTCGGCTTCTGTTTCTTCTCGCCGCGGAACGCGCTGTCCGGCTCGAAGTTTACCTTCTTTCCCGCCTGACGACGTTTACCGCCGCCCGGTTTACCGTTACCGGTTTTTTTCGCCCTTTCACGCTCGGTTTTACCGACGTTACGCGGCGCGCGCTCGCTGGAGATCAGGCTGAAGTCGATCTTACGGTCGTCCATATTCACGGCTTCGACCTTCACTTCCACACGGTCACCCAGACGGTAGGTCTGGCCGCCAGATTCGCCAATCAGGCGCTGGCCGACCTGGTCGAAGCGGTAGTAGTCGTTATCCAGGCTGGAGACGTGCACCAGACCATCGATGAACAGCTCGTCCAGACGAACGAAGAAACCAAAGCCGGTCACGCTGGCAATCACGCCTTTAAAGACGTTACCTACCTGATCGAGCATAAAGTCACACTTCAGCCAGTCCGCCACGTCGCGGGTTGCTTCATCGGCACGACGTTCGGCCATGGAGCAGTGCTGACCCAGCTGCAGCATCTCTTCCATCGAATAGTGGTAGCCACCGGTTTCGGTGGTGTTCCCTTTATGGCCCTGCTCCTGCGCCAGCAGATACTTGATCGCACGGTGCAGAGAGAGGTCAGGATAACGACGGATCGGCGAGGTAAAGTGGGCGTAAGACTGCAGCGCCAGGCCGAAGTGCCCGCGGTTTTCCGGATCGTAAATCGCCTGCTTCATAGAGCGCAGCAGCATCGTCTGCAGCATTTCTGCGTCAGGACGGTCGCCGATGGACTCCAGCAGCTCGGCGTAATCGCGCGGCTCTGGCTTGTTGCCTCCGGGCAGTTCAAGACCCAGTTCAGCCAGCACGGAGCGGAACGACGTAATGGCTTCCGTGGTCGGCTTATCGTGAATACGGAACAGCGCAGGCTCTTTGGCTTTCTCAACGAAACGTGCCGCCGAGATGTTCGCCAGAATCATACACTCTTCGATAAGCTTATGCGCATCGTTACGCTGGGTCTGCTCGATACGCTCAATGCGGCGTTCGGCGTTGAAAATGAATTTCGCCTCTTCACTCTCAAACGAGATCCCGCCGCGCTCTTCGCGCGCCTGATCCAGCGTTTTGTAGAGGTTATGCAGCTCTTCGATATGTTTGACCAGCGGCGCGTACTGTTCGCGCAGATCCTGGTCGCCCTGCAGCATATGCCAGACCTTGGTATAGGTCAGACGCGCGTGCGAGCTCATTACCGCTTCGTAGAACTTGTAGCCGGTTAAGCGCCCTTTGGTGGAGATGGTCATCTCGCAAACCATACAGAGGCGGTCAACCTGCGGGTTCAGGGAGCACAGGCCGTTAGACAGCACTTCCGGCAGCATCGGCACGACCTGGGACGGGAAGTAAACCGACGTACCGCGGCTGCGGGCTTCGTTATCCAGCGGGGTGTGCGGACGGACGTAATAGCTTACGTCTGCAATAGCGACCCACAGACGCCAGCCGCCACCGCGTTTTTTCTCGCAGTAGACGGCGTCATCGAAGTCGCGGGCGTCCTCACCGTCAATAGTGACCAGCGGCAGATCGCGCAGATCCACGCGGCCCACTTTGGACTCTTCCGGCACTTCTTCGCGCAGGCTTTCGATCTGCTCTTCAACCGCTTTCGGCCAGATGTACGGAATTTCATGGGTGCGCAATGCCATATCAACGGCCATCGTGGTGCCCATGTTATCGCCAAGCACTTCGACGATTTTACCTACCGCTTTGGTGCGACGGGTTGGGCGCTGGGTGAGTTCCACCACCACCACAAAGCCCATGCGGGCGCCCATCACCTCTTCAGGTGGGATCAGAATGTCGAAGCTAAGACGGCTGTCGTCCGGCACCACGAAGCCCACGCCCGCGTCGGTAAAGTAGCGGCCGACAATCTGGCTGGTTTTTGGCACCAGAACGCGCACGACGCGCGCTTCGCGGCGGCCTTTACGGTCAGCGCCCAGCGGCTGCGCCAGGATCTGGTCGCCGTGGATGCACATTTTCATCTGTTCAGATGAGAGGTACAGATCGTCTTTACGGCCTTCCACGCGCAGGAAGCCGAAGCCATCGCGGTGACCAATGACGGTCCCTTTCAGCAGATCGAGGCGTTCTGGCAGCGCGTAGCACTGGCGGCGGGTAAAGACCAGCTGCCCGTCACGCTCCATTGCGCGCAGGCGGCGGCGAAGGGCTTCAATTTGCTCTTCACCTTCAATGTTTAATTCAACGGCAAGTTCTTCACGATTGGCGGGTTTTTCGCGTTTTGTTAAGTGTTCAATGATGAACTCGCGGCTGGGAATAGGATTCGCGTATTTTTCGGCTTCGCGTTCCTGGAAAGGATCATGTGACATGTCGGTTCCTCCGTTGTCAGCTCCGGTGGAAATTTTCTTCATTCCACCAGCAATAATTTATAAAGCGGTTGATTCTCTTCAACCAAATCGGCCAGCGTGTAGTTATCCAGTTCCATGAGAAAACTTTGCACGGCCTTTGAAAGCGCCTTTTTCAGGCGGCAAGCGGGCGTGATGTGGCAGAACTCGCTGCTGCAGTTCACCAGAGACAGCGGCTCCAGTTCACGTACCACATCGCCCACACGAATACTCTGTGCCGGTTTACCCAGACGGATCCCACCATTCTTCCCGCGGACGGCAGCAACGTATCCGGCACGACTAAGTTGATTGATTATTTTGACCATATGATTACGGGATACGCCGTAGACCTCTGTGACTTCAGAGATGCTGGTCATCTTCCCCTCGGGTAACGACGCCATGTAAATCAGCGCACGTAAGCCGTAATCGGTGAAACTTGTTAACTGCACATCAACCTCAGGAAAAAAGGGAAAACGCGGTCAAACCGCAGAGATATTCATTAATGATGATAAACCAGCCAGATAGTTAGCGGCTAATTTATTTGACAGACGGGGCGAAAAAGCGGAGATCCAGGAGCGGTCGCCGGATGGCGCTACGCTTATCCGGCCTACGGGTCTCCCCGCAGGCCAGCAGTCACGAAGATTATGCGTCGAACGGGTCGCGCAGGATCATCGTTTCAGTACGATCCGGGCCGGTAGAAATAATATCGATCGGCACTTCGGTCAGTTCTTCAATACGCTTGATGTAATCCAGCGCCGCCTGCGGCAGGCCGCTACGCTCTTTCACACCGAAAGTGGTCTCAGACCAGCCCGGCATGGTTTCGTAGATTGGCTCAATGCCTTCCCAGTCGTCAGCAGCCAGCGGAGTGGTGGTCACTTCGCGGCCATCTGGCATACGGTAGCCTACGCAGATTTTCACTTCTTTCAGGCCGTCCAGTACGTCCAGCTTGGTCAGGCAGAAGCCAGACAGGGAGTTGATCTGCACTGCACGACGCACTGCAACCGCATCCAGCCAGCCGGTACGACGACGACGACCGGTGGTCGCGCCAAACTCGTTACCCTGCTTGCACAGGAACTCGCCGGTTTCATCAAACAGCTCGGTCGGGAATGGACCTGCACCCACGCGAGTGGAGTATGCTTTGATGATGCCCAGAACGTAATCCACATAACGTGGACCCAGGCCAGAGCCGGTCGCCACGCCACCTGCAGTGGTGTTAGAGGAGGTAACGTACGGATAGGTACCGTGGTCGATGTCCAGCAGCGTACCCTGCGCACCTTCGAACATGACGAAATCGCCACGCTTGCGCGCCTGGTCCAGCAGATCGGACACATCAACAACCATACCGGTCAGAATGTCAGCGATCGCCATGACGTCATCCAGCACTTTCTGGTAGTCAACAGCGTCAGCTTTGTAGAAGTTCACCAGCTGGAAGTTGTGATATTCCATCACTTCTTTCAGTTTTTCAGCGAAGGTTGCTTTGTCGAAGAGGTCGCCCACGCGCAGACCGCGACGTGCAACTTTATCTTCGTAAGCCGGGCCGATACCACGACCGGTGGTGCCGATCGCTTTCGCGCCGCGCGCTTTCTCACGCGCTACGTCCAGCGCCACGTGATAATCCAGGATCAGCGGGCAGGCTTCAGAGAGCAGCAGACGCTCACGAACAGGGATACCACGGTCTTCCAGACCTTTCATCTCTTTCATCAGCGCAGCAGGAGACAGCACAACGCCGTTACCGATGATGCTGGTGACGTTATCACGAAGAATGCCTGATGGAATAAGATGGAGGACGGTTTTTTCACCGTTGATTACGAGAGTATGGCCTGCGTTGTGACCGCCCTGGTAGCGTACAACATATTTAGCCCGTTCAGTCAGAAGATCAACAATCTTCCCTTTACCTTCGTCACCCCATTGGGTGCCCAGTACGACGACGT
The DNA here is from genome assembly GCF_000568075.1 of Enterobacter sp. DC1. Lineage (NCBI taxonomy): Bacteria > Pseudomonadati > Pseudomonadota > Gammaproteobacteria > Enterobacterales > Enterobacteriaceae > Enterobacter > Enterobacter sp. DC1. The sequence goes on along the minus strand of NZ_AZUA01000009.1, from coordinate 41,792 downwards.
TGTTACCCATTTTTTTCAAAATCACCGTTTGCTTAAAAATGGATTCTACCATCGCTTTTTCAGATATACAGCACTTTTTGACCTCAAAATACGCCGATTGCGTCTACTTTTTGATCAGCCAATCGTTTTCCTCAACATGTAGTAGATCACGATGCCCGCAACCACAAGACCGCCGCCAAAACGACGCAAAATATTATCCGGCAGTTGGCTCATCGTGGCGATCATTCGGCGCCAGGCGCGCGGATAAAGCATCGGTCCAAGACCTTCCAGCACCAGGACCAGGGCCAGTGCGAGCCAGATCGTTGAATTCATTTTTATTCCTTATAAAAGAAAACCACCGCTCCGTTGAGAGCGGTGGTTTGAATACTCAAACGAGCCTGAGTTTATCGCGTTGCGTTAGTCGGCGTCTTCATATAACGGAAGAAATCGCTGTCCGGGCTGAGCACCATCACATCCTGGTTGCTCTGGAAGCTATTCTCGTAAGCGCGCAGGCTACGGATAAATGCGTAGAAGTCAGGATCCTGGCTGAAAGCATCAGCAAACAGCTTCGCCGCTTCGGCATCGCCTTCACCGCGCAGGATACGGCCCTGACGCTCAGATTCCGCCAGCGTCTTGGTGACTTCATAGTCCGCTGCTGCACGCAGCTTCTCAGCCTCTTCCTGGCCCTGTGAACGGTGACGACGTGCTACCGCTTCACGCTCGGCGCGCATACGGTTGTAAATCGCCTCGGACACTTCCGCTGGCAGGTTGATCTGCTTGATACGCACGTCAACCACTTCGATACCCAGCGCAGCCATACTGTTCGGGTTGATCACCGGCACTTTACCGTTGGTCTCCGCCTGAACGCGTTCAGCCGCTTTGGCAATCGCATCATCTGCTGCCGGCGTTGAAACTTCATCTTCCGTGCCCGCGGTACCGGAGTTCAGCGCATCGCGAACTTCCAGGGTCAGACGACCGCGGGAGTCGGTTACGATGTCTTTCACATCCAGACGACCAATCTCGGAACGCAGACGGTCAGAGAACTTACGTTTCAGCAGCACTTCTGCCTGAGAAACGTCGCCGCCGCCCGTTGCCAGGAAGTAACGGCTGAAATCGCTGATGCGCCATTTGATATAGGAATCAACGATCAGGTCTTTCTTCTCTTTGGTCACGAAACGGTCGGCCTGGTTATCCATGGTCTGGATACGCGCATCCAGCGTTTTGACGGACTGAATGAACGGCACCTTGAAGTGCAGACCCGGCTCGTAAATCACCGGGCGTTTGTCGCCGTCACGCACGACGCTGCTGAACTGGAACTTAATCCCACGCTCGCCTTCTTTCACCACAAAGATCGAGGTATAAAGCGCGACCAGTACGATGACGATGATCGCAATAACTGACTTACGCATCCTTATTCCCCCTGACGCTGGTAGTCGTTACGCTGCGCGTTAGCACGGCGTTGGTCCATAATGTCACCATCGTTCGAAGAAGGCGTTGTGTTCGTGCTGGCGCTGCCTGTTGAGGCTGGCGGCAGACGCAGCAGGTTGTTCGCGCCGCTGGTGTCGCCTTTCGCTGCTGGTGCAGAACCGCCTTTCAGCATCTGATCCAGCGGCAGAACCATCAGGTTTCCGCCTTTACTGTCGTTAACCAACACTTTGCGGGTGTGGCTCAGCACTTTTTCCATGGTCTCGATATAGAGACGCTCACGGGTAATTTCCGGTGCCGCTTTATATTCCGGCAGGATCTTCGCAAAGCGGGCCACTTCACCCTGAGCTTCCAGGATGGTCTGCGTCTTATACGCGCGCGCTTCTTCCAGAATACGCTGCGCCTGACCGTTAGCGCGTGGCTGAACTTCGTTGGTGTACGCTTCTGCTTCACGGATGTACTGCTGTTCGTTTTCACGGGCAGCAATCGCATCGTCAAATGCGGCTTTCACCTCTTCCGGCGGACGCGCAGCCTGGAAGTTGACGTCCAGCAGGGTGATACCCATGTTGTACGGACGAATGGTCTCTTCCAGCTCGCGCTGGGTATCGCTACGAATAACGGTACGACCTTCGGTCAGGATACGGTCCATGGTGTATTTACCGATCACACCGCGCAGGGCGCTGTCGGTCGCCTGACGCAGGCTGTCATCGGCGCTGGTCACGCTAAACAGATAACGCTCAGGATCGGTCACGCGGTACTGCACGTTCATCTCAACGCGCACCACGTTTTCGTCAGAGGTCAGCATCACGCCAGAGGCGGCCAGTTCACGGACGGATTCCACGTTAACCGCGGTCACGTCGTCAATGAAGGTCGGCTTCCAGTTCAGACCCGGCTCAACCAGATGGCTGAACTTACCGAAACGGGTGACCACGCCGCGTTCTGCTTCTTTAATGGTGTAGAACCCGCTGGCTGCCCAGATGATGACTACCGCAGCGGCCACGATGCCCACTACGCGGCCACCCATTGGCGGGCGCGAGCTCTGAGTGGAATTGCCACCCGAGCCAGAACCTTTTCCTCCGCCAAGGCCACCAAGCTTCTTGCTCAGTTTGCGGAAGATATCATCCAGATCCGGCGGCCCCTGCTCGCGACCACCTTTGTTGCCATTTCCCTCAGAGTTGCCGCCAGGTTTGCTGCTTCCCCACGGGTCGCGGTCTTGTCCGTTATTACCGGGCTGATTCCACGCCATGTATATGCTCCATATTTGTTATGCAAGGGCGAATTATTCAGGCATCCCCTTTCTGATCAGACGATATAGTCGACCAGCGCAGGTTCTTGTTTACAGAGGCGACGCCAGTCAACGATCGGCATACGCACCTGCATCCCCACGCTGCCGTCATCCTCCATCCACTCTTTTTCTATCGCCTGAAGCTGATAAAACCGGCTGCGCAGCCTGCCTTCCTGTGGCGGCAGTCGCAGCGTGTGCTGAGCTACCTCACCGGAAAGACGTTCTGTCAAAGCCTGGAAAAGCAGTGGCACACCAATACCGGTCTGGGCAGAAAGCCAGACCCGAATCGGTTTGTTTTCTTCATCTCTGTCGATACGCGGTTCGAAATCGTCCAGCATATCGATCTTGTTCATGACCAACAGCGTGGGGATCTCGTGGGCGTCGATCTCTTCGAGCACCACGTTCACCGCGTCGATGTTCTCCTGCACGCGCACGTCTGCCGCATCAATCACGTGAAGCAGCAGAGTCGCCTGTCGCGTCTCCTGCAGGGTGGCTTTAAACGCCGCCACCAGGTCATGCGGCAGATGGCGAATAAACCCTACGGTATCCGCCAGCACCGTTTCACCGACGTCTGCAACGTCAATACGGCGCAGCGTAGGGTCCAGGGTCGCAAACAGCTGGTCTGCGGCATAAACCTGGGCCTCGGTTATCTGGTTAAACAGGGTGGATTTACCGGCGTTGGTATAGCCCACCAGCGACACCGTCGGGATATCGGCTTTAGTTCGCGCCCGACGTCCCTGCTCACGCTGTTTCTCTACACGTTCCAGACGTGAAAGGATCTGGGTAATTCGGCCACGCAGCAAACGACGGTCGGTTTCGAGCTGGGTTTCACCCGGGCCGCGCAAACCAATCCCGCCTTTTTGTCTTTCAAGGTGTGTCCAGCCACGCACCAGACGCGTTGCCAGATGGCGCAGCTGCGCCAGCTCAACCTGCAGTTTCCCTTCGTGGGTACGTGCACGCTGAGCAAAAATATCTAAAATCAAACCCGTGCGATCGATAACACGGCATTCGCAAAGGGCTTCCAGGTTGCGCTCCTGGGCTGGAGACAGCGCATGATCAAACAACACGACTGACGCGCCGGTTGCTTTTACGGCATCCGCAATTTCGACTGCTTTACCTTCACCAACAAAATACTTTGGGTGCGGCGCTTTACGGCTACCGGTAATCACCTGCATTGCTTCGACACCGGCGGAAGAGACCAGAGATTCAAACTCCTGGAGGTCTTCCATATCTTTGTCTTGCGAAAAATAGATGTGTACCAGCACCGCCTGCTCACCGGCATCATAACGGTCAAACAAGCGTAAACCTCTCTAAAAAGATCAGCGGGGAACGCAGGATCCCTGGCTCCCCGTGTGGATAACAGTGCGAAACCTTATTCGGTCTCGTCGCTGTCCTGCGCCGGCGTTGAAGAACCCTGCGCGCTGCTGCCATGATGGTAGTTACTACCAGTGCCGCCGCCAGCGTTATTGCTGTGATGAGATACCGGACGGGACGGAACAACAGTAGAAATAGCGTGCTTGTAGACCATCTGACTGACCGTGTTTTTCAACAGAATCACAAACTGATCGAAAGACTCAATCTGACCTTGCAGCTTAATACCATTCACCAAATAAATAGAAACTGGAACACGTTCCCGACGCAATGCGTTCAGGAACGGATCTTGTAAAGATTGCCCCTTAGCCATTCTATCTTTTCCTTATATGCTTGTTTTGTACTTAGAACCTTGCGATTCTGAAAAATTGCGCACGATACGTCTCAATTGTACACATTCAGTGAGCGATATCACCAACAACCTCAATCACTTCGTTTAACGCCTGTTGCGGTTTTTCACTGTCTAACCAGTGAACCCCTTCCCAACCGCGCAACCAGGTGATCTGGCGCTTCGCTAACTGTCTCGTGGCGCAAACACCTCTATAAACCATTTCATCGTATGAAATCTCACCTTCAAGATACGACCACATCTGGCGGTATCCCACACAACGAATGGAAGGCATGTCCGTATGCAAATCTCCACGGGCAAATAGCGCCCGCACTTCTGCTTCAAAATCTGAAGCTAACATCTGATGAAAACGCTGCTCAATTCGCTGATGGAGCAGTTCACGGCTCGCCGGGGCGATGGCGAACTGATGCACCTGATACGGCAGAGCGTCTCCTGACGTTTGCGTCAGTTCCGTTAAAGTTTTACCCGAAATGAAAAAAACTTCCAGTGCCCGGGAAAGCCTTTGCGGATCATTTGGATGGATCCGTGCTGCTGCAACCGGGTCAATCTCCGCCAGTTGCTGATGCAAAACGTCCCAACCCTGCTCTGCCGCCTGCTGCTCAATTTTCGCTCTTACTTCCGGATCCGCGGATGGCAGAGGTGACAACCCCTCCAGCAACGCCTTGAAATAGAGCATGGTTCCGCCAACCAACAGCGGTATACGTCCCGCCGCCGTTATCTCGGCCATTTCGGCTAAGGCATCCCGGCGGAAATCCGCTGCGGAGTACGCCTGAGCCGGGTCGAGAATGTCCAGCAAACGGTGCGGTGCCGCACGCAACTCTTCTGCGTCAGGCTTCGCCGTGCCGATGTCCATCCCTCGGTAGATGAGGGCGGAGTCGACGCTAATCAACTCTACAGGCAAAACTTTACGCAACTCAATGGCTAGCGCCGTTTTGCCGGAGGCCGTTGGGCCCATTAAAAAAATTGCCTTAGGCAGGCTCGCCTTACTTGCGTCAATCATGTTTCAGGGCATTCATCGCCGTTTGTAAATCAACAGGTTGTAATAACCCACCCGGCGGCGTTTTCACCAGATGCGGACAGAGGCGTTCCACCTCCGCCAGCACGCTAATGGCCTGCGCCATGCTCCACGGCGCGTGTTCGCTTGCCAGATGGCGGGCGATCCACTGCGCGGTGTTGGCGGCATCAAACGATGTTTGCTGCGCCAGGTAGCCTATCAGTTCAGGAATCAAGTTTTGTAAATTTTGTTGGCGTAAGGGTAAAGGCACTGCACGAATTGTCACATGTTGTGGTTCGAGCACAGTTTCAATACCCATCTGCGCCAGCTGCGGCTCTGCGCGCTGCAATACCCTTGTTTCTTCAGGGGATATTTTCAGGCGAACCGGAATTAAGAGCGGCTGCGCGCAGGCTGCATTTTCACCTGGCGTGAGCTGCACCTGCTTGAGCCAGCGTTCGGCGACCGGCAGTGCCAGAAGCATCAGTTTGCCGTCACGCTCAAGCAGTGCCATATCCGGCGCGATAATCGTCAGCACCCGGCCAAAACTTTGGCTATGCCCGTCCAGAGAAGGCTGAGAGGCCGGAATGTGCTCTTTACGCTCCACTGCTGGCGTTTCCAGCAGCTTGCGGTACAACGCTCCCTGCTGCTTCTGATAGCCGGGCTGGGCATTCGGGTAGTTCGCGCCCGTTGGACGCGGTGCGCTCCCTGCCGGGGAGAAACGCGGGGCCTCCGGTTCACGCGCGACGGCAGGCTCCGCAAAATGGTTGCGGCCTGCCGCGACACGGTTTTCCGGCAGCGGACGCGGTGCAGGGGCGTCGTTCTCCAGCGGCAGCGTTGGCTCTGCCTGCTGCTGCAACACGGCGGCCACGCCCTGATAAATAAAGTCGTGAACCAGACGCGACTGGTGGAAACGCACCTCATGCTTGGCTGGATGAACGTTTACATCCACCTGATGGGGGTCGATTTCCAGATAAAGGACGAAAGCTGGCTGCTGATCGGCCCCGAGCTTGTCTTCGCAGGCCTGGCGAATCGCGTGATTGATGAGACGGTCGCGCATCATGCGGCCGTTCACGTAGCAATACTGAATTTCAGAGAACGCAGCACTGCTCGCGTTTGGATCGGCAACCCAGCCGCGTAAGGCCAGGTCGCCGTGCTGCCACTCAATGGCCAGAGCCTGTTCCAGAAACGGCGTCCCGCAGATAGCGCCCAGGCGACGCTCTTTCTGTCCGCCTTCCGCCACCGCGCGGTACTGGCGCATCACCTTACCGTTATGGCTGAGGTTGATGGTGACATCGAAGCGGGCCAGCGCGATACGGCGAATGATCTCGTCGATATGGCCGAACTCGGTCTTCTCGGTACGCATAAACTTGCGTCGGGCGGGGGTGTTGTAGAACAGATCCAGGACTTCCAGCGTCGTACCGACAGGGTGCGCCGCGGGTTTAACCGTCACATCCATATCGCGCCCTTCGGCGTAAGCCTGCCAGGCTTCCTGCTGTTCAGCAGTACGGGAGGTCAGCGTTAAGCGCGAAACGGAGCTGATACTGGCCAGCGCTTCGCCGCGAAAACCGAGGCTAATAATCGCTTCCAGATCGTCCAGAGAGGCGATTTTACTGGTGGCGTGACGAGCCAGCGCCAGCGCCAGCTCGTCTTTTTTGATGCCACAGCCGTTGTCACGAATGCGGATAAGCTTCGCGCCACCGCGTTCGATATCAATATCGATGCGGGTTGCGCCCGCATCGAGGCTGTTTTCCACCAGCTCCTTCACCACCGACGCAGGGCGTTCCACCACCTCACCGGCGGCGATTTGGTTCGCGAGCTGCGGCGGTAGAACCTGAATCGGCATGAATTCTCCTTAGTTGGTCGCGGTCATCTCACCCGGCAGCGCTGCGCTGGCCGTCTGGGCAGAGCCGCTCTGTGGCGCAGACTGCAGAGGATGCGCCTCAAAATATTTGCGTAAACCGTTATAAATCGCTTCGGCAATTTGCTGCTGGTAGCTGTCGCTTCCCAACAGACGCTCTTCACCGTTGTTACTGATAAAGCCCGTCTCGACGAGGATGGACGGGATATCCGGCGAGCGCAGAACGCCGAGGCTGGCATGTTCCGGACGACGTTTATGCAGCACGCCAACGCTTTGCAGCTGGTTCAATACGTTAGTGGCGACATCATACCCGACGCGCTGAGAATGACCGAACTGTAAATCCAGCACCGCCTGGCTGAGGTACGGATCGGACTGGCTGTTCGCCAGCACGTCGCCCGCGCCGCCTAACAGTTCAGACTGCTTCTCGTGCTCTTCCAGCCAGTTGGCCATTTCGCTGTTAGCGCGACGGTTCGACAGTACCCAAACCGAGGCGCCGGTGGCGCTACGATTCGGTGCGGCGTCCGCATGAATGGAGACCAGGAAGTTTGCGTTTTGCTTACGCGCCACGTCCGAGCGTCCCATTACGGAGATAAAGTAGTCCCCGTCGCGGGTCAACACGCCTTTAAACATAGGGTCGTCATTGAGTAGCGAACGCAATTTACGCGCGATAGCGATAGTCACGTTTTTTTCTCGCGTGCCGCCCGGGCCAATCGCCCCCGGATCTTCCCCGCCGTGGCCCGCATCAATGGCGATAATCACTTTGTCACCGCTGACCGTCGCGCGTCGTGCGCTGGCCGCCGGGCGCGTCACCGTATCGCTGCTGGTTGCCGCAGTAATGCGATCGTTCTGCGATTTAAACGGATTACGCGCAGGTTCAGAAGGACGCGGCGTATACACCGGTTCTTCCACGCGCTTCGCTACGACCGGCGGCGGTGGAGGCGGTGGCGGTGCGTCGGCATTGATGGTAAAGACCACCGTATAGTTCGCCCCGTTTTGCTGCTTCACCGCCTTCGTTTTGCCCTTTTCGGTCAGATCGACCACCAGGCGTAACGACTGGCTATCCTGCGGCGTTCCCGAACGGATACTTTTCACCAGGTTGTTACCGCTGAACCGCAGCGGTAGCCCCTGGATCACGCCAGTCTGCTTGATATCCAGCGCCACGCTGTGGCTGTCTGGCTGTGAGAACGCATATTCAGGATCGCCCATAAAGCTGAACGAGATCCGGGCCTGGCTTTCGCCGTTTGATACCTGAATATCTGAGAGGTTTGCCGCCCCGGCCTGCGCGCACAGCAGCACGGTGGCAGCCAACAACCAACCTTTAACGCGATTTATCATCCCGTCATCCCTACGCTTAACCGGCCAGTCGCGCCAGTAAGGAACTGCCTGATGAGGAAACAGCACTGATGCGTGCCTCACGCCCTTGTGCCTGGTAATCTAAGTGAATTTCGACATCCGGGTCAGGCAGCACACCCGCACCTTGTTGCGGCCACTCCACCAGGCAAATGGCGTCGTTGGCAAAATAATCACGGATCCCCATAAATTCCAGCTCCTCGGGGTCCGCAAGGCGGTATAAATCAAAGTGATACACCATGAGATTTTCAAGGGTGTACGGTTCGACCAGCGTGTAGGTTGGGCTTTTCACATTCCCGTTATGCCCTAACGCCTGCAAAAAACCCCGGCTGAAGGTGGTTTTACCCGCACCTAAATCACCATACAGATAAATGACGGTTGCCCCCTGACAGGCCTGCGCCACGCGCTTGCCGAGTTCTAAAGTGGCTTGTTCATCAGGTAAAGGAATCGCTCGATTAGTCATTTTCTACGTCAATCACATCCGGGTTAACAACACGCCGCAGCGTGCAAAAAAGATCGGTGGCCAGCATGCCGCGTGTACCGTAACGCGCGGCCAGTTTATCCGCCGCGACACCGTGGGCCACGCAGCCCGCGCAGGCTGCATCATAAAGGGGAAGTTTCTGTCCAAGCAATGCGCCAATGATGCCGGAAAGCACATCGCCCATGCCGCCGCTTGCCATGCCCGCATTTCCGGCATCAATAATGCCCTGCGTCTCGTCACTGGCGACAACGGTTCCTGCCCCTTTCAAAACAGCAACACCTCCGTAACGTTTTACCAGACGCTGAGCAGAAAGTAAGCGATCGCTTTCAATTTCTGCCACGCTGCAGTTAAGCAGGCGCGCGGCTTCGCCGGGGTGTGGCGTCAGGATGCGATTGTGACGCTTATCCGGGTTTATTGCCAGAAGGTTAAGCGCGTCGGCATCCCACAGCATCGGTTTACGAAAATTCTCGACCTTTTGCAGGGCCTGTTTACCCCATGCCTGCTGCCCAAGACCCGGGCCAATCACTACAACGTCCGCCCATTCCAGACTTTCTTCAAGCGCCTGGGGCGTAAGTTCATGGACCATCAGCTCCGGTCGAGCCGTAACGATCGGCGCAATATTCTCGATGCGAGTGAGTACTCGCACTAATCCGGCACCGCAGCGCAGAGCAGCCTCGCCGGTCATGCGAATCGCACCTGCCGTACCATGGTCGCCGCCAATAATCACCAGCCTGCCGTGATCGCCCTTATGGGACGTCGGCCGGCGCGGCGGGAGCCACGCAGCAAGCTGCGAAGCATCAAAACGCGCGAGGTGCGTTTCCTGCCCGGACAGCCAGCTCTCCAGCCCCAGCGCATGGTGGTGCAGCACGCCAACGACGTCTCGTGCTTTACCGGTCAGCAGCCCCGGCTTGAGGGCAATGAAGGTCACCGTATGTGCAGCCTGAATGACCGCTCCCGGCGTCGCGCCGGTTTGTGCAATCAGGCCAGAGGGAATATCCAGGGCGACTACCGGCGCGGAATGTCTGTTAGCGTGTTCAATAAGCGCGGCAATGTTCTCACGAGGCGCACTGCGTAGACCGGTACCCAGCAAACCATCCACAATCAGATCCACCTCTTCCGGCCAGACGATATCAGGCGCATGAATCACACCGCCTGCGTTAAGCCACGCCTCCCGGGCAGCGCTGGCCTCTTCCGGCAGCGGTTTATCGCTCTCCAGCGCCAGCAACGTCACGCGGAGACCTGCCGCAACCGCCAAACGGGCGACAACGTAGCCGTCGCCGCCGTTATTGCCGTGACCGCACAGAATCAGCCAGTGGGCGGCATGCGGGTAGGCGCTGCGGGCAACGTTAAACGCCGCTTCACCCGCGCGCAGCATCAGTTCATAAAGGGTGATCCCGAGGCTGTCTGCGGCCTCTTTTTCGGCGCGCCGGAGGTCATCCGCATGCCAGATGGAATGTGGTATACTTGCGGGGTTTTTCTTCACCGTATGGTCCGTCATGTCACAGCCCCTCGATCTCAATGAATTAGCGCAAAAAATAAAACAGTGGGGTGCTGAGCTTGGCTTCCAGAAGGTGGGTATTACCGATACCGACCTTTCCGCCAGCGAGCCGAAACTGCAGGCCTGGCTGGACAAACAATACCACGGCGAAATGGAATGGATGGCGCGTCATGGCATGATGCGCGCGCGTCCTCACGAGCTTTTGCCGGGCACATTACGCGTCATCAGCGTGCGCATGAACTACCTGCCTGCCAACGCGGCCTTTGCGCGCACGCTAAAAAATCCCTCTTTGGGTTACGTCAGCCGGTACGCCCTGGGACGTGATTACCATAAGCTCTTGCGTAACCGTTTAAAAAAACTCGGGGAAACTATTCAGCAGCACTGTGTTTCGCTGAATTTTAGACCCTTTGTCGATTCTGCGCCTATTCTTGAGCGCCCGATCGCCGAAAAAGCCGGGCTTGGCTGGACAGGTAAGCACTCACTTATCCTCAGCCGCGACGCCGGATCGTTCTTCTTCCTGGGTGAATTGCTGATTGATTTACCGCTGCCGGTAGACGGCCCGGTAGAGGAAGGCTGCGGCCGCTGCGTGGCCTGCATGACCATCTGCCCGACGGGTGCCATCGTTGAGCCTTACACCGTTGATGCGCGCCGCTGTATCTCCTACCTCACTATCGAACTGGAAGGGGCCATTCCCGAAGAGTTTCGACCGCTTATCGGCAACCGCATCTACGGCTGCGACGACTGCCAGCTGATCTGCCCGTGGAACCGCTATTCGCAGCTCACGGACGAAGAGGATTTCAGCCCGCGTAAGGCCCTGCATGCGCCTCAGCTCGTTGAGCTGTTCGCATGGACCGAAGCTTGGTTCCTGAAAGTGACGGAAGGTTCGGCCATTCGCCGTATCGGTCATCTGCGCTGGCTGCGTAATGTTGCCGTCGCGCTGGGTAATGCCCCGTGGGATGAAGCCAATATTCGGGCGCTTGAAAGCCGTAGAGGTGAGCACCCACTTCTTGATGAGCACATAGAATGGGCGATTGCGCAGCAAATAGAGAAGCGTAATGCCTGTGCGATCGAGGTACAGCTACCGAAGAAACAGCGTCTGGTGCGGGTGATTGAAAAAGGGCTTCCGCGGGATGCCTGAACTATTCACAGCCTGTGAATAAAATTACAAACTCAAGCGCCATCTGGGCTGGAGAAGAGGTCAAGTGATCTCAATAACATTTTGAAATGAAAATTTATCTACTAAATACAGCGCGTTACAAAGATATTATTCACCCTGCTAAGCTTTACCCCTGTTACGGTTAAGCGTAGTTTCTGTGGATAACTCTGTTTACAAGAGTATTTAAGAGACAATAGAAAACGTCCCCAACGACTCTTTTCGCTGTGGATATTTTAGAGATTAAGAAGAATTTGGAGCGGGAAACGAGACTCGAACTCGCGACCCCGACCTTGGCAAGGTCGTGCTCTACCAACTGAGCTATTCCCGCTTGGGTGGTCCGTGCTTTAGAAGCACTTTCAAATTTTGGAGCGGGAAACGAGACTCGAACTCGCGACCCCGACCTTGGCAAGGTCGTGCTCTACCAACTGAGCTATTCCCGCTTGGGTGGTCCGTGCTTTGGAAGCACTTTTCAAATTTTGGAGCGGGAAACGAGACTCGAACTCGCGACCCCGACCTTGGCAAGGTCGTGCTCTACCAACTGAGCTATTCCCGCAAATCTGCACTGCTTTTGTTGCTGTCGTAACGTGTAATTCTCTGTCGTTACGGGAGGCGCATTATACGAGAAATCCTTTTAGCTGCAACCCCCCTTAAAGCGATTTTTTCGAAATTAAGTTCAAATGCTTAATTAATCGGCAAGCTGAACAATTTAACGACAAAAACCCGGCCACGCAAGGCGCCGGATCGCAAAATCACAGCTTAATAAAGTTTTCGCGGTAGTAGGAAAGCTCCGCCACGGACTCACGGATATCGTCCATCGCCTGGTGGGTCCCCTGCTTTTTAAAGCCGTCGAGGATTTCAGGCTTCCAGCGACGCGCCAGCTCTTTCAGGGTGCTGACATCCAGATAGCGGTAGTGGAAGTATGACTCCAGCTCCGGCATGTACTTAAACAGGAAACGGCGATCCTGGCCGATGCTATTCCCACAGATAGGCGATTTGCCTGCCGGAACCCACTGTTTCAGGAACTCAAGCGTCGCCAGCTCCGCCTCACGGTCGCCGAACGTGCTCGCCTTCACGCGCTCCACCAGGCCACTGCCGGTGTGGGTGCGCACGTTCCATTCATCCATCAAAGCCAGCTGGTCGTCGGACTGATGCACCGCAATCGTTGGCCCTTCAGCCAGGATATTCAGGTTAGCGTCCGTCACCAGCGTTGCAATTTCAATGATGCGATCGCGCTCGGGATCCAGCCCGGTCATTTCGAGATCGATCCAAATCAGGTTGTTTTCATCCGCGCTCATGTTATTTTCCACCCTTCTCGCATAACCGGCAGTAGCAGGTTAACTAGTATTAATTAGAGTGTATCATAGAGGTTTTGCCCCTTACGGGCGACCAGGAGCCAGCGCGATTGAGTAAAAATAAACTCTCCAAAGGGCAGCAGCGCCGCGTAAACGCCAACCACCAGCGCCGTCTTAAAACCACTTCGGAGAAGCCGGATTATGACGACAACCTGTTTGGTGAAGCGACAGAAGGCGTAGTCATCAGCCGTTTCGGTATGCATGCCGATGTCGAATCCGCCGACGGGGATATTCACCGTTGCAATATCCGTCGCACCATCCGTTCACTGGTTACCGGCGATCGCGTGGTCTGGCGTCCGGGTAAAGAGGCCGCTGAAGGTGTCACGGTTAAGGGCATCGTTGAAGCCGTGCATGAACGCACGTCGGTGCTCACCCGACCAGACTTCTACGATGGCGTAAAACCGATTGCCGCCAACATTAACCAGATCGTCATTGTTTCGGCGATTTTACCTGAGCTTTCGCTCAACATTATCGACCGATACCTTGTCGCCTGCGAAACGCTGCAGGTTGAACCGATTATCGTGTTGAACAAAATCGATCTGCTGGATGACGACGGCATGGCCTTCGTGAATGAGCAGATGGATATCTACCGCAAAATTGGTTACCGCGTGCTGATGGTCTCCAGCCACACCAAAGATGGCCTTAAACCGCTAGAAGAGGCGCTGACCGACCGTATCAGCATCTTTGCGGGCCAGTCCGGCGTAGGTAAATCGAGCCTGCTGAACAACCTGCTTGGCCTCCAGCAAGAGATCCTGACCAACGATGTGTCCAACGTCTCTGGCCTGGGCCAGCACACCACCACCGCCTCGCGTCTGTATCATTTCCCGCACGGCGGCGACGTGATCGACTCCCCGGGCGTGCGTGAGTTCGGTTTGTGGCACCTTGAGCCGGAACAAATCTTTAACGGATTTGTCGAATTCCATGATTATTTAGGCGCTTGTAAATACCGCGACTGTAAACACGATAACGACCCTGGCTGCGCTATCCGTGAAGCGGTTGAGAAAGGCGAGATCGCGGAAACCCGCTTCGAGAATTACCACCGTATTCTTGAGAGCATGGAAGACGTAAAAACGCGTAAAAACTTTTCTGATTCTGATAACTGACAACTAAGCTAAGCATCGCTAAAATCGTCCCCTTTTTTCAGGTTCCGGCGGCTTAACGCCGGATCAGGAACGACAAAACAATGGCCTGGAGGCTACCTTGTTAAACGCATTTAAACTTTCGCTTCAATACATTCTGCCAAAACTGTGGCTCACTCGCCTGGCGGGCTGGGGCGCAAGCAAACGCGCGGGCTGGCTGACCAAACTGGTCATCGACCTTTTCGTAAAATATTACAAGGTCGACATGAAAGAAGCGCAGAAGCCGGACACCGCCAGCTACCGCACCTTCAACGAGTTCTTCGTGCGCCCGCTGCGTGACGAAGTGCGCCCGCTGAACACCGATCCTAACGTCCTGGTGATGCCGGCAGACGGCGTGATCAGCCAGTTGGGTAACATCGAAGACGACAAAATCCTGCAGGCGAAGGGCCATAACTACAGTCTGGAAGCGCTGCTGGCGGGTAACTACCTGATGGCGGATCTGTTCCGTAACGGTACGTTTGCCACCACCTATCTTTCACCGCGCGACTATCACCGCGTGCATATGCCGTGTAACGGTATCCTGCGTGAAATGATTTACGTCCCGGGCGACCTGTTCTCCGTAAACCACCTGACCGCGCAGAACGTGCCGAACCTGTTTGCCCGCAACGAGCGCGTCATCTGTTTGTTTGATACTGAATTTGGCCCTATGGCGCAGATTCTGGTCGGTGCGACCATCGTAGGCAGCATTGAAACCGTCTGGGCCGGCACCATCACCCCACCGCGCGAAGGCGTAATCAAACGCTGGACCTGGCCTGCCGGTGAAGCGGAAGGCTCTGTGGCCCTGCTGAAAGGTCAGGAGATGGGTCGCTTCAAGCTCGGCTCCACCGTAATCAACCTGTTTGCGCCGGGCAAAGTGAAGCTGGCTGAACAGCTCGAAAGCCTGTCGGTCACCAAACTGGGCCAGCCGCTGGCGGTCTCTACCGAAACCTTCGTGACGCCGGATGCAGAACCTGCCCCGCTGTCACAGGAAGAGATTAACGCCGAGCACGAAGCCAGCCCGCTGGTTGACGACAAAAAAGACGAAGGCTAACAACAGAAGGATCGCTGACGTGCGCCCGATTATCGTTCTACTGATGGCCTGGTGCCTCAGCATGGGGGCGTACGCAGCGACAGCCCCCGACGCCAAACAGATAACCCAGGAACTGGAGCAGGCAAAAGCGGCCAAACCCGCTCAGCCAGAGACCGTCGAGTCGCTCCAGGCTGCACTGAACGCGCTTGAGGAGCGGAAAGGCTCTCTTGAGCGCGCTCAGCAGTATCAGCAGGTTATCGACAACTTCCCCAAACTCTCGCAGACGCTGCGCGCGCAGCTCAATAATCTGCGTGACGAACCGCGCGACGTGCCCGCAGGCATGACCTCGGACGCTCTGAACCAGGAGATCCTGCAGGTCAGCAGCCAGCTTCTGGAAAAGAGCCGCCTTGCCCAGCAGGAGCAGGAGCGAGCGCGTGAAATTGCCGACTCCCTCAGCCAGCTTCCGCAACAGCAAACCGATGCCCGCCGCCAGCTTAATGAAGTTGAGCGTCGCGTGGGTACGCAAAGCGGCAATACGCCACAGGCTCAGGCCCAAAATCTGGGCCTGCAGGCAGAATCTGCTCGCCTGAAGGCACTTGTCGATGAGCTGGAGCTGGCGCAGCTTTCCGCCAATAACCGCCAGGAGCTGTCGCGGATGCGCTCTGAACTCGCTCAGAAGCAGAGCGAGCAGCTGGATGCGTATCTCCAGGCCCTGCGCAATCAGCTTAACAGCCAGCGTCAGCGCGAAGCCGAGCGTGCCCTTGAAAGCACCGAACTGCTGGCGGAAAACAGCGAAAACCTGCCTGCCGGTATCAACGAACAATTCAGGGTCAACCGCGAGCTTTCTGCCGCGCTGAACCAGCAGGCGCAGCGTATGGATCTGGTTGCCTCCCAGCAGCGTCAGGCGACCAATCAAACCCTGCAGGTGCGTCAGGCGCTCAACACCCTGCGCGAGCAGTCACAGTGGCTCGGGTCATCAAACCTGCTGGGCGAAGCGTTACGCGCCCAGGTCGCGCGCCTGCCGGAAATGCCGAAGCCGCAGCAGCTGGATACCGAGATGGCCCAGCTGCGCGTTCAGCGACTGCACTTTGAAGATCTTCTCAATAAGCAGCCGCAAATCCGCCAGATCCGTCAGGCTGACGGACAGCCGCTGACCAGCGAGCAAAACCGTATTCTGGAAGCCCAGCTGCGTACCCAGCGCGAACTGCTGAACTCTCTGCTCCAGGGCGGGGATACGTTGATTCTGGAGCTGACCAAGCTAAAAGTATCCAACAGCCAGCTGGAAGATGCGCTGAAAGAGGTGAACGAGGCTACGCACCGTTATCTCTTCTGGACGTCCGACGTGCGTCCGATGACCTTCTCGTGGCCGATTGAGATTGTCCAGGACCTGCGCCGCCTCATTTCACTGGATACCTTCAGCCAGCTGGGACAGGCCAGCGTGATGATGTTCACCAGCAAAGAGACCATTTTCCCGCTGCTGGGGGCGTTGATTCTGGTGGGCTTCAGCATTTACTCGCGCAGACATTTCACCCGTTTCCTGGAGCGTTCCAGCTCCAGGGTCGGGAAAGTCACCCAGGATCACTTCTGGCTGACGTTGCGCACCGTATTCTGGTCGATTCTTGTCGCCTCTCCGCTGCCGGTGCTGTGGATGACGCTGGGATATGGCCTGCGGGAAGCCTGGCCCTATCCGCTCGCGGTAGCGATTGGCGATGGCGTCACCGCCACGGTGCCGCTGCTGTGGGTGGTCATGATTTGCGCCACCTTCGCGCGCCCCAATGGCCTGTTCATTGCCCATTTTGGCTGGCCGCGTAATCGCGTTGCGCGCGCCATGCGTTATTACCTGATGAGCATCGGGTTGATTGTACCGCTGATTATGGCGCTGATCATGTTCGATAACCTCAATGACCGGGAATTTTCAGGCTCGCTGGGACGCCTCTGCTTTATGCTGATATGCGGGGCGCTGGCCATCGTCACGCTCAGCCTGAAACGCGCGGGTATTCCGCTCTATCTGGATAAATCCGGCAGCGGCGATAACATGTTCAACCGGCTGCTCTGGAACCTGCTGCTTAGCGCGCCGCTGTTTGCGATGCTGGCAGCCGCGGTGGGCTATCTGGCAACCGCGCAGGCGCTGCTGGCGCGGCTGGAAACCTCGGTGGCCATCTGGTTCCTGCTTCTGGTGGTATACCACGTGATCCGCCGCTGGATGCTGATTCAGCGCCGCCGTCTGGCCTTTGACCGGGCCAAGCATCGCCGGGCGGAGATCCTCGCCCAACGCGCGCGGGGTGAGGAAGAGCCAAACCACGTCAACAGTACGGAAGGCACAACGGAAGCGGACGAGGTCGAACTGGATCTGGATGCCATCAGCACCCAGTCCCTGCGCCTGGTTCGCTCCATCCTGATGCTGATTGCCCTCCTGTCGGTGATCTTCCTGTGGTCAGAGATCCACTCCGCGTTTGGCTTCCTGGAGAACATCTCTCTCTGGGACGTGACGTCCACGGTGCAGGGTGTTGAAAGCCTGGAGCCGATTACCCTGGGGGCGGTGCTGATTGCCATTCTGGTGCTGATCATCACCACGCAGCTGGTGCGCAACTTCCCGGCGCTGCTGGAGCTGGCGCTGCTGCAGCATCTGGATTTAACGCCGGGGACGGGCTATGCGATTACGACCATTACCAAATATCTGATCATGCTGTTTGGCGGGCTGGTTGGCTTCTCGATGATCGGTATTGAGTGGTCGAAGCTGCAGTGGCTGGTGGCGGCCCTTGGTGTAGGGTTAGGTTTTGGTTTACAGGAGATCTTCGCCAACTTCATCTCTGGTCTGATCATTTTGTTCGAAAAACCGATCCGTATTGGCGATACCGTAACGATCCGCGATCTGACCGGCAGCATCACGAAGATCAACACCCGCGCGACGACGATCAGCGACTGGGATCGGAAAGAGATCATCGTGCCAAACAAGGCGTTTATCACCGAGCAGTTCATCAACTGGTCGCTGTCAGACTCCGTTACCCGCGTGGTGCTGACGGTACCGGCGCCGTCGGACGCCAACAGCGAAGAGGTCACCCAGATCCTCTACACTGCCGCTGAGCGCTGCTCGCTGGTAATCGACAACCCGTCGCCGGAAGTATTCCTTGTGGATTTACAGCAGGGGATCCAGATTTTCGAGCTGCGTATCTACGCCGCCGAAATGGGACACCGTATGCCGCTGCGCCATGAGATCCACCAGCTGATTCTGGCGGGCTTCCGCGAGCACGGTATTGATATGCCGTTCCCACCGTTCCAGATGCGTCTCGAAAGCCTGGACGGGCGTAAAACGGGAAGAACGCTGACGTCAGCGGCGCGTACGCGCCCGGCGGGAAGTTTGTAAGATAAGCGGTGCAACCCTCTCCCGCGGGAGAGGGTAAACTGCCGTCAGGCGCGATCTACGGTAAACGCAATCACATCGCCAAGCTGTTCTGCCCCCAGGGCCAGCATCACCAGACGGTCAACACCCAGCGCCACGCCGGAGCAATCCGGCAGACCTGCTTTTAATGCTTCAAGCAAATTAACATCAATTGGCTGCTGCGGCAGACCGCGCGCGGCGCGCTTGCGGTTATCCTGCTCGAAGCGCTGCTGCTGCTCGCGGGCATCCGTCAGTTCATGGAAGCCGTTCGCCAGTTCGATGCCTTTGTAATAGATCTCAAAACGCTCTGCAACACGGTGATCCTCGGTACTGATCTGCGCCAGTGACGCCTGGCTTGCCGGGAAGTGATAAACAAACGTCGGGCGGTCTTTGCCAATCTGCGGTTCTACACCGAAGGTAAACAGCAGCTGCAGCAGCGTGTCGCGATCCTCTTCGGTATCCGCCACGTTGCTCAGATCCAGTTTTGCCGCCACTTCGCGCAGCTGGGTTTTGTCCGCCGACAGCGGATCGATTTCCAGATGGCGCTGGAAAGCCTGCTGATAGGAGAGCGTTTCGGCTTCCGAGCAGTCCAGCACCTGCTGCAGCAGATCGTCCACCTCATTCATCAGGCGGTACATATCATAATGCGGGCGGTACCACTCCAGCATGGTGAATTCCGGGTTGTGGTGACGCCCCATCTCTTCATTACGAAAGCTGCGGCACAGCTGATACACCGGGCCACATCCCGCCGCCAGCAGGCGTTTCATGTGGTATTCCGGGCTGGTCATCAGATACAAATTCATGCCCTGAGAGTGGCCGGGGCCAACAAAACGGGTTTCAAACGGTACCAGATGAATATCCGTTACCGTTGCCTGACTCATGCACGGCGTTTCCACCTCCAGGACTCCGCGGTCGGCAAAGAAACGGCGGATCTCCGCCATAATTGCAGCGCGTTTTAACAGATTAGGGATGGATGCGCTCGGCTGCCAGGTGGCCGTTTCGCTCATGAGTTGTTCTCCGATTTCAGACAAGGGCACGAAGTCTACTCGTTAGCAGGGGCAGAGACAAATTTTGCGCAGTAAAAAAGCGCATTTCATTTAGGTGAACTTTTTCGTGACGTATTTCATCAATCTTCATGATAAATCGCCTTACAGAACAGCAAAAAAATCGAACACGTCAAATTTCCCTGACATCTACACGGTTATACTGTTTTACCCATAAAGGAGCAGTGGAAACGCTTTCGCAATCGTCCTTTTGGACGGGTGAACTACCTTTAGTTTGTCGCGTTGCGAAATAACAAAAATCTGGAGGAATGTCGTGCAAACTTTTCAAGCCGATCTTGCCGTAATAGGCGCTGGCGGGGCTGGATTACGTGCTGCGATTGCTGCAGCACAAGCTAATCCCAACGCTAAAATCGCATTGATTTCAAAAGTCTATCCAATGCGTAGTCACACAGTGGCAGCAGAAGGAGGGTCCGCCGCCGTTGCGCAGGATCATGACAGCTTTGAATACCATTTCCACGACACGGTTGCAGGGGGCGACTGGCTTTGCGAACAGGATGTCGTTGACTACTTTGTGCATCATTGTCCAACGGAAATGACCCAGCTTGAGCAGTGGGGATGTCCGTGGAGCCGCCGTCCGGACGGCAGCGTCAACGTTCGCCGCTTTGGCGGAATGAAGATTGAACGCACCTGGTTCGCCGCCGATAAAACCGGCTTCCACATGCTGCACACCCTGTTCCAGACCTCCCTCCAGTTCCCACAAATTCAGCGCTTCGATGAACATTTCGTCCTCGACATTCTGGTTGATGACGGACAGGCGCGTGGCCTGGTGGCGATGAACATGATGGAAGGCACGCTCGTCCAGATCCGCGCCAACGCGGTAGTGATGGCGACGGGCGGTGCGGGTCGCGTTTATCGCTACAACACCAACGGCGGCATCGTCACCGGTGACGGCATGGGCATGGCGCTCGGTCACGGCGTACCGCTGCGCGATATGGAGTTCGTGCAGTATCACCCAACCGGTCTGCCGGGCTCCGGCATTCTGATGACGGAAGGCTGCCGCGGTGAAGGCGGTATTCTGGTCAATAAAAACGGCTACCGCTATCTTCAGGATTACGGCATGGGCCCGGAAACCCCGCTCGGCGAGCCGAAGAACAAATACATGGAACTCGGCCCGCGCGACAAAGTCTCTCAGGCCTTCTGGCACGAGTGGCGCAAAGGCAACACCATCTCCACGCCGCGCGGCGATGTGGTCTATCTCGACCTGCGTCACCTTGGCGAGAAGAAACTGCTGGAACGTCTGCCGTTCATCTGCGAGCTGGCGAAAGCTTACGTCGGCGTCGACCCGGTGAAAGAGCCGATTCCGGTGCGTCCAACCGCGCACTACACCATGGGCGGGATCGAAACCGACCAGCAGTGCGAAACCCGTATTAAAGGCCTGTTCGCCGTTGGCGAGTGTTCCTCCGTGGGTCTGCACGGCGCTAACCGTCTCGGGTCTAACTCGCTGGCAGAGCTGGTCGTCTTTGGCCGCATGGCGGGCGAGCGCGCGATGGAGCGGGCGGCTACCGCAGGCGAAGCTAACGGTGCCGCGCTGGATGCGCAGGTCGCAGACGTTGAAAAACGCCTGAAAAATCTGGTGAACCAGGAGGGTAACGAGAACTGGTCGAAGATCCGCGACGAAATGGGCCTGTCGATGGAAGAAGGCTGCGGTATTTACCGTACGCCAGAGCTGATGCAAAAAACCGTCGACAAGCTGGCGGAACTGCAGGAGCGCTTCAAGCGCGTGCGCATCACCGACACCTCCAGCGTATTCAATACCGACCTGCTCTATACCATCGAGCTGGGCCACGGTCTTAACGTCGCGGAATGTATGGCGCACTCTGCGCTGGCGCGTAAAGAGTCGCGTGGAGCCCACCAGCGTCTGGACGAAGGCTGTACCGAACGTGACGACGTCAATTTCCTGAAACACACTCTCGCCTGGCGCGATGCGGATGGCACCACACGTCTGGACTACAGTGACGTGAAAATCACCACGCTGCCGCCGGCTAAACGCGTGTACGGTGCAGAAGCAGAAGCCGCCGAGAAGAAGGAGAAGGCGAATGGCTGAGATGCAAAAAATGAAGGTTGAAGTGGTGCGCTACAATCCGGAAGTGGACACCGCACCGCACAGCGCTTTCTATGAAGTCCCTTATGACGAGCAAACCTCCCTGCTGGATGCGCTCGGCTATATCAAAGACAACCTGGCGCCAGACCTGAGCTACCGCTGGTCCTGCCGCATGGCAATCTGCGGCTCCTGCGGCATGATGGTCAACAAGGTGCCGAAGCTGGCCTGTAAGACCTTCCTGCGCGAGTACACCAAAGGCATTAAGGTCGAAGCGCTGGGCAACTTCCCGATTGAACGCGATCTGGTGGTTGATATGACCCACTTTATCGAAAGCCTGGAAGCCATTAAGCCGTACATCATCGGTAATCCGCGCACGCCGGTTCAGGGGCCAAATACCCAGACGCCGGCTCAGATGGCGAAATACCATCAGTTCTCCGGCTGCATCAACTGCGGCCTGTGCTACGCAGCCTGTCCACAGTTTGGCCTGAACAAGGAGTTCATCGGCCCGGCCGCCATTACCCTGGCGCACCGCTATAACGAAGACAGCCGCGACCACGGTAAAAAAGAACGTATGGCGCAGCTTAACAGCCAGAACGGCGTCTGGAGCTGTACCTTTGTGGGTTATTGCTCCGAAGTTTGTCCGAAGCACGTCGACCCGGCCGCCGCAATTCAGCAGGGTAAAGTGGAAAGCTCGAAAGACTTTCTTATCGCTACCCTGAAACCACGCTAAGGAGTGCATGATGACGACTAAACGCAAAGCCTATGTGCGGCCTGTGCCGTCCACCTGGTGGAAAAACCTGCCGTTTTATCGCTTCTACATGCTGCGTGAAGGCACGGCGGTACCGGCGGTCTGGTTCAGCCTTGAGCTGATGTACGGCGTTTTTGCCCTCAAGCATGGCCCGGAAGCCTGGGCCAGCTTTGTCGGTTTCCTGCAAAACCCGATCATTGTTGTTCTGAACCTGATCGTGCTTGCGGCCGCGCTGCTTCATACCAAAACCTGGTTTGAGCTGGCGCCAAAAGCGGCGAACATCATCATAAAAGACGAGAAAATGGGGCCAGAGCCGGTAATTAAAGGACTCTGGGCAGTGACGATTCTGGTCACTGTGGTCATTCTGTTTGTCGCACTGTTCTGGTAAGGAGACACCTGTGATCAATCCAAATCCAAAACGTTCTGACGAGCCGGTCTTCTGGGGCCTGTTTGGCGCAGGCGGCATGTGGAGTGCCATCATCGCCCCCGTCATCATCCTGCTGGTCGGCATTATGCTGCCGCTGGGGCTGTTCCCGGGCGATGCGCTGAGCTACGAGCGCGTGCTGGCGTTCGCGAGCAGCTTTATCGGCCGCGTGTTCATCTTCCTGATGATCGTCCTGCCGCTGTGGTGTGGTCTGCACCGTATCCACCATGCGATGCATGACCTGAAAATTCATGTACCGAGCGGTAAATGGGTGTTCTACGGTCTGGCGACCATCCTGACTGTGGTGACGCTGATTGCCGTGGTCACCCTCTGACGCTTCAGGCCCGCCATCCGGCGGGCCTTTTATTTCTGCATCTTCCCCACCAGCCACTGCGCAAACTCGCGCATTGCGGGCGTTTCTGTCCGTGACTGTAGCCTTGTCAGCCAGTAGCTGCCGAGGTCAATCTGCGTTGCAAACGGCTGCACAATGCGCTCGCTGCTGAGTAAATGGGTAAACATGTCGACAGGCGCAATGGCAATCCCTGTGCCTGCCTGCGCGGCTTCCAGCATGGTCACGGACGAATCAAACACCATCACCCGGTGCGTCGGCGAGGGAGGATGTTCACCCGCTGCCTGCATCCACGCAGCCCACTCGTCGCGTCGATAGGAGCGCAGCAGCGTAAACTTCAGGATATCTGCCGGGCTTTTGAGAACTGAGGCTATGTCAGGCGTACAGAGCGGAGACAGCGGCGCAGGGCAAAGGAATTCAGCATCGGTTCCATGCCACGCACCGCCACCGTAGCGAATGGCGTAATCAAGCCCTTCGGCCGCCGGATCGACGCGATTGTTATGGGTGGAAAGCTGAAGATCAATATGCGGATAGCAGCGGCGAAAGTCCGCGAGCAGCGAGAATAAAACACCCGTGGCAAAAGTCCCTACCACGCCTATTTTGAGCTTCTCCTGAGCGCGCTGGCTGGCAAAACGATCCAGCATTCCGGCGATGCGATCGAACGAGTCATTCAGCACCGGCAGCAAATTCTCGCCTTCGGTGGTCAACATCAGCCCTCGCGAAACGCGAACAAACAGCTGGCAATTAAGGTGCTGCTCCAGCGCCTTGACGTGCTGGCTAATCGCGGAATGGGTGACGTTCAGCTCGATGGCCGCATGCGTAAAACTGAGGTGCCTGGCGGCGGCTTCAAACGCCCGCAGGGAATTAAGAGGAAGATAGCTGCGCGTCATGGTCTCATCCGTTAGAAAAATTAACAGCTAATGCTAAATTTAACCGTTTGTCAGCCATAGTCAAATCCAACAGACTACAGCGGTCTGACGGGCCCGGACACTCCCTTGAACTGCTGTTACGGAAGATAACTGATGATGACTAAATCCCTTTGCTGCGCTCTGCTGCTCAGCACCTCCTGCTCGGTATTGGCTGCACCGATGTCAGAAAAACAGCTGGCTGAGGTGGTGGAACGTACCGTTACGCCGCTGATGAAAGCGCAGGCCATTCCGGGTATGGCGGTGGCGGTGATTTATCAGGGCCAGCCGCACTACTTTACCTTCGGTAAAGCCGATGTTGCGGCGAACAAACCTGTCACCCCACAAACCTTGTTCGAACTGGGTTCTATAAGTAAAACCTTCACCGGCGTACTGGGTGGAGATGCCATTGCTCGCGGTGAAATATCGCTGGGCGACCCGGTGACAAAATACTGGCCTGAGCTGACAGGCAAGCAGTGGCAGGGGATCCGCATGCTGGATCTGGCAACCTATACCGCAGGAGGTTTGCCGTTGCAGGTACCGGATGGGGTCACGGATAACGCCTCTCTGCTGCGCTTTTATCAAAACTGGCAGCCGCAGTGGAAGCCGGGTACCACGCGTCTTTACGCCAACGCCAGCATCGGTCTTTTTGGCGCGCTGGCGGTTAAGCCTTCCGGCATGAGCTATGAGCAGGCCATAACGACGCGGGTCTTTAAGCCGCTCAGGCTGGACCATACGTGGATTAACGTTCCGAAAGCGGAAGAGGCGCATTACGCCTGGGGATACCGTGACGGTAAAGCGGTACACGTTTCGCCAGGCATGCTCGACGCGGAAGCCTATGGCGTAAAAACCAACGTGCAGGATATGGCAAGCTGGGTAATGGTCAACATGAAGCCGGATTCCCTTCAGGATAATTCACTCAGGCAAGGCATTGCCCTGGCGCAGTCTCGCTACTGGCGCGTGGGGGCCATGTATCAGGGGTTAGGCTGGGAAATGCTTAACTGGCCGGTCGATGCCAAAACCGTGATTGAAGGTAGCGACAATAAGGTGGCACTGGCACCGTTGCCTGCGAGAGAAGTGAATCCACCGGCGCCTCCGGTAAAAGCCTCATGGGTGCACAAAACCGGCTCAACCGGCGGGTTTGGCAGCTACGTGGCCTTTATTCCTGAAAAGCAGCTCGGCATTGTGATGCTGGCGAATAAAAGCTATCCCAACCCAGCACGCGTTGAGGCGGCTTACCGTATTTTGAGCGCGCTGTAGTAAACATTGCCGGGTGGCGCTAACGCTTACCCGGCCTACAAAATCTACGGGGTAACCACCCGGCGAAACACACCGCACAAAAAACCCATTTTCCTTGCCGTCATCTACACTTAACAAAAAACAGTAAGGAAACTCCTATGCGCATTCTGCCTGTTATCGCCGCGGTGACAGCCGCGTTTTTAGTGGTTGCCTGCAGTACCCCTACCCCACCGCCTGGCGTTACCGTCGTCACGCCTTTTGATGCACAACGATTCCTTGGAACATGGTATGAAATCGCGCGCCTCGACCATCGGTTTGAGCAGGGCTTAGAGAAGGTCACTGCGAATTACAGCCCGATGGATGATGGCGGTATTCAGGTGATCAACCGGGGCTATAATCCCGATCGGGAGATGTGGCAACAGTCGATTGGTAAAGCGTACTTCACGGGCGACCCGCGACGGGCCGCGCTTAAAGTCTCTTTCTTCGGCCCGTTTTATGGCGGCTACAACGTGATAGCGCTTGACAGAGAGTACCGGCACGCGCTGGTGTGCGGGCCGGATCGCGACTATCTGTGGATACTTTCCCGCACGCCAACCATTTCGTCAGAAATGAAACAGCAGATGCTGGACGTCGCGACCCGGCAAGGGTTTGATGTGTCAAAACTTATCTGGGTAAAACAACCCCATTAATGGGTGCTGAGCTTCAGCCCAACGATCCCGGCCACAATCAAGGCGAGGCTGGCGATACGCGCCAGACTCGCTGACTCTCCCAGCAGCAGAATGCCGGTGATGGCGGCCCCTACCGCACCAATGCCCGTCCAGACGGCATAAGCCGTTCCCACAGGCAACGAGCGCATCGCCCAGGATAACAGGACAATACTCACGATCATCGCGGTGACGGTAATGACGCTGGGCGTCAGACGGGTAAATCCGTGGGTGTATTTGAGACCAATCGCCCATACCACTTCGAGCAGGCCAGCAATAAAAAGAATGATCCAGGACATTTCAGGCTCCTTAACTTAATTCAAGTTGGGGCCGTCCCCGGTGAAAGAAACGCTTACGGGTCGTCCCGTAAGGCAGAGATTACGCCCCATATTGTGGTTAGCGTGCTATTTTTTTTCAATCATTTTTTGCTGAACACGTTAAGGCAAGAAATAGCCGCAGTATGGCGCGTAGTTCCGGCATTTAGCACTCATCCGACTTCTCTATGATGATGTGCTTTCTGATGGCAGGAAGCCAAACCACTAGCCGACTGCGAATAAAATATGTTCAAAATTCTTTTGATTGACCGTTGTCACTTCACCCGTACGGGATTTGAAGCATGGCTCAATCATTCCGGTTTGTTCCCGGGACACTACGTTGTGACCGGGCTGAATAATCTGTTCCTTGCCAGAGAGCACATTCTGCAATGGAAACCCACGCTGGTTATCGCTGACCTGTACGGCTTCAGGCAGGATATCCATCATTTTCAGCAGCTCTCATCCTTGCTCAACGCCAGTGAACGCTTACCGTTTATTTTGCTGCAATCGGGAGAAGACAACGGCATGACAGACTGGCTCGGACAGTTCCCGGTATGGTCGTCGCTGTTGAAAAACGCCAGTCTCGAAGAAGTGGCAACGACTATCAACGACGCATTGATCTCGCGCTCATGCGCTGAAAGGCCAACGGCAGCCGCCCCCTTGCTAACCCGGCAGGAAGAGAAAGTGCTGACATTGTGGATGGACGGCGCGAGCAATCAAAAGATTGCCGCTCACCTGAGTATCAACGGAAAAACGGTCTATACCTATAAACGCAATATCCGCATGAAATTGCATATGGATACGCGTTTTTCTCCGTTCTTATCCCTGCAGGAATCAGAAAGCTGACGGTACGAAACCCGGTTGGTCTCGTACCGTGTGTTAATTACTGCTGAGCTTTAGTTGCCGCACCAGAGATTGCGCTACCACCTTCAGAAATATCCTGACCGACGCCACGCGTGGTATTACAGGCCGTTAACACTGAAGAAAGTACCAGGACTGAAAAGATCGCTGCAATTGTTTTCTTAACCATAATATCTTCCTTTTATAGCCAAAGTTGTTTTGTGTATAGCAACTTAAGAATAGACAAGATCCCGCCGGTTGACGGAAAAGGAAGCATTTTTAGGAAAATTAGACGAACTTAGCTGGCGGCGTGAGAAATGATATGACCGAGATCCTGGATATCTTGTCCCATTCCACGCGTGGTGTTACAGCCGGAGAGTAATGCGCTGGAAAGCGCTAACAGAAGCAGAATTTTAACGGTACGTTTCATCATCCCTGCCTGCAAAAATCAGGCGCAGCGGGCGCTGCGCCTTCAATCATGACGTAAATTACTTCACGCGGGACACGTATTCGCCGGAGCGGGTATCCACTTTGATCACTTCGCCAGTCTGTACGAACAGTGGAACTTTAACCACTGCGCCGGTAGACAGTTTGGCTGGTTTACCGCCGGTACCTGCGGTATCACCTTTCAGACCTGGATCGGTTTCAACGATTTCCAGTTCAACGAAGTTTGGTGGGGTCACAGCGATAGGCTGGCCGTTCCACAGGGTCACGATGCACTCAGCCTGATCCAGCAGCCATTTAGCGCTGTCACCTACTGCTTTCTCATCAGCAGACAGCTGTTCGAAAGTGGAGTTGTTCATGAAATGATAGAACTCACCGTCGTTGTACAGATAGGTCAGGTTCATATCAACAACATCAGCGCCTTCAGCGGAGTCAGTAGACTTGAAGGTTTTCTCAACACGGGTACCGGTCAGCAGACGGCGCAGCTTAACGCGTGCGAATGCCTGGCCTTTACCTGGTTTAACGAATTCGCTGGCTTCAACCGCGTACGGTTCGCCGTCCATCATGATTTTAAGACCAGCACGAAAATCGTTGCTATAGTACGTTGCCATAAGGCCCTCTAAATTTGTTAACTGGTAGCTAAGCCACAAAATGGCGCATATTGTAACCCTAAACACCCCGTCCAGAGAAGATTGGTTATCGCAACTTGCCGATGTAATCACCAGTCCTGATGAATTGCTGCGTCTTTTAGACCTCGATCAGCACCCAGAGTTGCTTGCAGGCCGCGAGGCAAAGCGCCTTTTCGCCCTGCGCGTTCCCCGTGCGTTTGTGGCGCGGATGGAGAAAGGCAACCCCGACGATCCGCTATTAAAACAAACGCTTACTTCGCAGGATGAGTTTGTCACCGCGCCGGGTTATAGCACCGATCCGCTGGAAGAGCAGAACAGCGTGGTGCCGGGTTTACTGCACAAGTATCTCAACCGCGCCCTGCTGCTGGTAAAAGGCGGCTGCGCGGTAAATTGTCGATATTGCTTCCGTCGGCACTTCCCTTACGCCGAAAACCAGGGCAATAAACGCAACTGGCAGGTCGCGCTGGACTATATCGCCGCCCATCCGGAGCTGGATGAGATTATTTTTTCCGGCGGCGACCCGCTGATGGCGAAAGATCATGAGCTGGACTGGCTGCTGACCGAGCTTGAAGCCATCCCGCATATTAAGCGCCTGCGTATCCACAGCCGTTTACCGATTGTCATTCCGGCACGTGTCACTGACGGCCTGGTGTCACGCCTGGAGCAGTCAAGATTGCAGGTGCTGCTGGTGAACCATATCAACCACGCGAACGAAATTGACGATGACTTTCGCGCGGCGATGGCGCGTCTGCGTAAAGCGGGCGTGACGCTGCTGAACCAGAGCGTGCTGCTGCGCGGCGTGAATGACAGCGCCCGCGTGCTGGCTGACCTGAGCAATGCCCTGTTTGATGCGGGCGTGATGCCCTATTACCTGCACGTGCTGGATCGCGTTCAGGGCGCGGCCCATTTCATGGTGACAGATGAAGAAGCCCGGCAGATTATGCGCGAACTGTTAACGCTGGTTTCAGGCTATATGGTGCCGAAGCTGGCACGCGAGATTGGCGGAGAGCCGAGCAAGACGCCGCTGGATTTGCAGCTGCGGCAGTGCTAGTTTCCCCTCACCCTAACCCTCTCCCTGTGGGAGAGGGAAAAAGGCAATCAGTTCGGGCACTTGTAGACCTGGCCGTTCATCTGGCTGGCGGTCGGCACGAAGCTGGACAGCATACTCTGCGTTGGGCTGCTCACGCCGTAAATCACGTTGCCGCCCATTGCCGCAGCCTGGTTACGCAGGGCATTCGCCGCACCGCGCATCGAGCCACCTTCTTCGCCATGCTGACCAGACATCCAGTTACTTTGCTCACCGGTTGCCGTGCCTAACAGCTGGCATTCACTGCCAGGCTTATCTTCCACAAAGCGAACGCCCTGGCCCGCTGCCGACAGCTCATTGCTGGAGCTACAACCCGCCAGCAGCAATGCTGCCCCTACAATCCCTGCACAGACTTTTACGCGCATGTTATTCCTCGTTTTCAATAAGCTGGACAGTAGTTGTCCGTGTGTAAATCTTATACCTAAAAGATGACCAAAAGAAAAACCCCCGAGCATTTCTGCCCGGGGGTTTTTCACATTCTACGACGTAGAACGCACGATTACATCATGCCGCCCATACCGCCCATGCCGCCCATGCCAGCAGCACCTAAGTCTGGTGCATCGCCTTTAGGCATATCGGTGACCATGCACTCGGTGGTGATCATCAGGCCAGCAACAGATGCCGCGTACTGCAGAGCAGAACGGGTCACTTTAGTCGGATCCAGAATACCGAAGTCGATCATGTTGCCGTATTCTTCAGTTGCTGCGTTGTAACCGTAGTTACCTTCGCCCGCTTTCACGTTGTTCGCAACCACAGATGGCTCTTCACCGGCGTTAGAAACGATCTGACGCAGAGGGGCTTCCATTGCGCGCAGCGCAACTTTGATACCCACGTTCTGATCTTCGTTCTGTGCGGTCAGGCCTGCCAGCTTAGCGGCAACACGCACCAGCGCAACACCACCACCAGCAACCACGCCTTCTTCTACCGCAGCACGGGTCGCGTGCAGGGCATCGTCAACGCGTGCTTTTTTCTCTTTCATTTCAACTTCGGTAGCTGCACCGACTTTGATTACCGCAACGCCGCCAGCCAGTTTCGCTACGCGCTCCTGCAGTTTTTCACGGTCGTAATCAGAAGTTGCTTCTTCGATCTGCTTACGGATCTGACCCACGCGGCCCTGAATAGCGGCTTCTTCACCCACGCCATCGATGATGGTGGTGGTGTCTTTGTTGATCACAACGCGTTTCGCCTGGCCCAGGTCTTCCAGGGTCGCTTTTTCCAGCTCCATACCGATCTCTTCAGAGATCACGGTACCGCCGGTCAGGGTAGCGATATCCTGCAGCATCGCTTTACGGCGATCGCCGAAGCCAGGTGCTTTAACCGCAGCCACTTTCACGATGCCGCGCATGGTGTTAACCACCAGGGTCGCCAGCGCTTCGCCTTCAACGTCTTCAGCGATGATAACCAGCGGCTTGCCTGCTTTCGCAACGGCTTCCAGTACTGGCAGCATTTCGCGGATGTTGGAGATTTTCTTGTCAGCCAGCAGGATGAACGGGCTTTCCAGCTCAACAGCGCCAGTCTCTGGCTTGTTGATGAAGTATGGGGACAGGTAACCGCGGTCGAACTGCATACCTTCAACCACGTCCAGTTCGTCTTCCAGACCGGTACCGTCTTCAACGGTGATCACGCCTTCTTTACCGACTTTGTCCATCGCTTCAGCGATCAGTTTACCTACGGTTTCGTCGGAGTTAGCGGAGATGGTACCAACCTGAGCAATGGCTTTGGAGTCAGAGCACGGTACGGACAGCGCTTTCAGTTCTTCAACAGCGGAAGCGACAGCTTTGTCGATACCACGTTTCAGATCCATTGGGTTCATGCCCGCAGCAACGGCTTTCAGACCTTCAGTGATGATCGCCTGCGCCAGTACGGTCGCGGTGGTGGTACCGTCGCCTGCAGCGTCGTTCGCTTTAGAGGCAACTTCTTTCACCATCTGCGCGCCCATGTTTTCGAACTTGTCTTCCAGCTCGATTTCACGTGCTACAGAAACACCATCTTTGGTGATGGTTGGCGCGCCGAAGGATTTATCCAGCACTACGTTACGGCCTTTCGGGCCCAGGGTCACTTTAACTGCATCTGCCAGTACGTTTACGCCGCGGAGCATTTTTACACGAGCGTCGTTACCGAATTTTACGTCTTTAGCTGCCATGTTCTTATTTCCTCAAATTCTCGTGCGTAAATTACGCTTCAACAATTGCCAGAATGTCGCTCTCGGACATGATCAACACTTCTTCATTGTCGATCTTCTCGGATTTCACGCCGTAGCCATCGTTGAAAATTACGATGTCACCAACTTTAACGTCCAGTGGCTGCACAGTTCCGTTTTCCAGGATGCGGCCCTTACCGACAGCGATGATTTCGCCACGCGTTGATTTGGCTGCTGCAGAACCGGTCAGAACGATGCCGCCAGCAGACTTGGTTTCAACTTCTTTACGTTTGACGATCACACGATCATGTAACGGACGAATACTCATTGATAGCTCTCCTTTGAGAAAGTCATTATCAGTTATGGATGACGCCGGCCCGCATGCGGTTTTCCGACTAGTGCCCTGAGAGATGGGGATAGCTTTTTACCCCTTCAAGGGGGAGTCGAAAAAAAAATTTGCGAAAGTGTTACCATCGCCTCTCTTTTGGTACGGGCAGGGCGATGTCAATGAGTGGACTCAAGCAGGAGTTGGGGCTGGCGCAGGGCGTTGGACTGCTCTCAACCTCTTTGTTAGGTACGGGCGTGTTTGCCGTCCCCGCGCTGGCGGCGCTGGTGGCTGGAAATAACAGCCTGTGGGCGTGGCCAGCGCTGATTGTACTGGTTTTCCCGATAGCCATTGTGTTTGCCATCCTGGGGCGTCATTTCCCCAGCGCGGGCGGCGTGGCGCATTTTGTCGGCCTGGCCTTTGGCCCGCGGCTGCAGCGTGTTACCGGCTGGCTGTTTCTCTCCGTCATTCCGGTTGGCCTCCCTGCGGCGCTGCATATTGCGACCGGATTTGGTCAGGCGCTGTTTGGCTGGCATAACGAGCAGTTATTGCTGGCCGAGCTGGGTACGCTGGCAATCGTTTGGTGGGTAGGCTCTCGCGGAGCTAGCTCCAGCGCCAACCTGCAGACGCTGGTTGCGGTGCTGATTGTCGCGCTCGTTGTCGCTATCTGGTGGGTGGGCGATATCACAATCAAGGAAATTCCCTTCCCTGCGGTGACAGACGTCGACCATTCACAGCTTTTCGCCGCGCTCTCCGTCATGTTCTGGTGTTTTGTTGGCCTGGAAGCCTTTGCCCATCTGGCCTCTGAATTTAAGCAGCCTGAACGCGATTTCCCACGCGCGCTGATGATAGGCCTGCTGCTTGCTGGCACGGTCTATTGGGCGTGTACCGTGCTGGTCTTACACTTCCACGCGTTCGGAGCGGATCTCGCCGCCGCGGCATCGCTGCCGGGTATCGTGGTGGAACTGTTCGGCGTGAAGGCGCTATGGATCGCCTGTGCGATCGGCTATCTCGCCTGTTTTGCCAGCCTCAATATTTATATCCAGAGCTTTGCCCGGCTGGTGTGGTCGCAGGCGCTCGACAAGCCAGAGAATCGCCTCGCGCGCCTGTCTAAACGCCAGCTTCCGCTGAATGCCCTGAATGCCGTACTGGGCTGCTGCGTGGTGAGCACGCTGTGTATTTATGCACTGAAGATCAATCTGGACGCGCTCATCGTCTACGCCAACGGCATTTTCATCATGATCTACCTGCTGTGCATGCTGGCGGGATGTCGTTTGCTGAAAGGTCGCTATAAAGCTCTGGCGGTCGTCGGGGGCGTGCTTTGCCTGCTGTTGCTGGCGATGGTGGGATGGAAGAGTCTGTACGCGATTGTCATGCTGGCAGGGCTGTGGGTGTTTTTGCCGAAGCGCGGTGCGCTACCGGAGGCCCGGTAGGCGAAGCGCCACCGGGCAATACAATCACCGATCGTCTTTATGATCTAAACGGTCGTGCTGTTCATCCTTACGCTGATACTCCCCTTCAAAGGTATCGCCCGGCCCGGTGCTGAACCCGCCGCCCGGCATACGGCTAAAGCGCAGATGCGGCAGCAGCTTCATGGTCAGGTGTTTTTGCACCGGCGGCAGAAGCAGCAGCAGGCCGAGGAAGTCAGTGAAGAACCCCGGCAGGATCAGCAGCAGCCCCGCAATAATCAACGACACGCTTTTGATCATCTCTTCCGCCGGACTTTCCCCTGCGGCCATCTTCTGCTGCATTATCAGGAAATTTTTGAAACCCTGATTACGCACCAGCGACATGCCGATGACGGAGGTGAAAATCACCAGAATCAACGTCAGCAGGACGCCCAGCACATGAGCAACCTGGATGAAAATAGAAATCTCGATGTAAACATAGAGAAAGAAAGCAATAAACGGTATCCAGCGCACTGGCATCTCCTGTGTGGCAGAGGCCATCGGGCCCCTGTCTGAATGTGTTCGCGACGCGCGTTTGTATGAGATGGTGACGGTTAGCGAAAATTCAATCAGTTTGCACGGATATTTTTTTTGGAAATTTTAAAGCGGTGACCCATTTCACAGATTAATAATTATCATGGAATCGGCTCGATAATAAGTGATCCAGCTTACGGCAATTCGCTATCATCAGCATATGATCTCGAGCATCTGGCTGATTGAGGGAATAATCGTCGGCCAGAAAATATTCAAAACCACATAAATACTGTGTGTTTAGTACAATCCATCGGCAGCTTGAAAAGAAGGTTCACATGTTAAACAACATTCGTATCGAAGAAGACTTGTTGGGTACCAGGGAAGTTCCAGCGGATGCCTACTACGGTGTCCACACTCTGAGAGCGATTGAAAACTTCTACATCAGCAACAGCAAAATCAGCGACATCCCTGAGTTTGTTCGTGGCATGGTTATGGTGAAGAAAGCCGCAGCACTGGCCAACAAAGAGCTGCAAACCATTCCTAAAAGCGCGGCAAATGCGATTATCGCGGCCTGCGATGAAGTGCTGAACAACGGCAAATGCATGGACCAGTTCCCGGTTGACGTCTATCAGGGCGGCGCGGGCACCTCCGTCAACATGAATACCAACGAAGTACTGGCAAACATTGGCCTGGAGCTGATGGGTCACCAGAAAGGTGAATACCAGTACCTGAACCCGAACGACCACGTAAACAAATGCCAGTCCACCAACGACGCCTATCCTACCGGCTTCCGTATCGCGGTGTATGCCTCTGTGGTGAAACTGGTGGATGCGATCAACCAGCTGGGTGATGGCTTCCAGCGTAAAGCGGTTGAGTTCCAGGACATCCTGAAAATGGGTCGTACCCAGCTGCAGGACGCGGTGCCGATGACGCTCGGCCAGGAATTCCACGCGTTTAACGTACTGCTGAACGAAGAGACCAAAAACCTGCTGCGCACCTCCGAGCTGCTGCTGGAAGTGAACCTGGGCGCCACCGCCATCGGTACGCGTCTGAACACCCCGGACGGCTATCAGCAGCTGGCGGTACAGAAGCTGGCTGAAGTCTCTAACCTGCCGGTTGTACCTGCAGAAGACCTGATTGAAGCCACCTCCGACTGCGGCGCCTACGTCATGGTACACAGCGCCCTGAAACGTCTGGCGGTCAAACTGTCCAAAATCTGTAACGACCTGCGCCTGCTCTCTTCCGGTCCGCGCGCTGGCCTGAACGAAATCAACCTGCCAGAGCTGCAGGCCGGTTCGTCCATCATGCCAGCCAAGGTGAACCCGGTTGTGCCAGAAGTGGTGAATCAGGTTTGCTTCAAAGTCATCGGTAACGATACGACCGTGACCATGGCCTCTGAAGCGGGTCAGCTGCAGCTGAACGTGATGGAGCCAGTGATTGGCCAGGCGATGTTTGAATCCATCCACATCCTGACCAACGCCTGCTACAACCTGCTGGAAAAATGCATTAACGGCATCACGGCGAATAAAGAAGTCTGTGAGGGTTATGTCTACAACTCCATCGGGATCGTCACCTACCTCAACCCGTTCATCGGCCACCACAACGGTGACATCGTCGGTAAGATTTGCGCCGAAACCGGTAAGAGCGTACGTGAAGTGGTGCTGGAGCGCGGGCTGTTGACCGAAGCGGAGCTGGACGATATCTTCTCGGCCCAGAACCTGATGCACCCGGCATATAAAGCAAAACGATATACCGATGAAAGCGAACAGTAACCGTTCAGGCTAGGCTTCTTAAGGCACGTCACTTGTGACGTGCCTTTTTTCTTTTTAGGCGTTACCAAAATACAACAATTCAATATCAACTTGTTAATAAGCAAGGAAGGTCCTTATGTTTGGAGCAGAACTCGTCATCGTCCTGTTGGCGATTTATTTGGGAGCAAGACTCGGGGGTATCGGCATCGGTTTTGCCGGCGGTCTCGGGGTGCTCGTTCTTACCCTTATCTTTCAGATTAAACCCGGCGCAATCCCCTTTGACGTTATCGAAATCATCATGGCAGTTATTGCCGCTATCGCCGCCATGCAGGTGGCAGGCGGTATGGACTACCTGGTGAGCCTGGCGGAGCGTATGCTGCGCCGCCATCCAAAATACATCACCTTCCTTGCCCCGCTGGTGACCTGGTTTATGACCATTCTCGCCGGTACGGGCCACACCGCCTTCTCTACGCTGCCGGTGATTACCGAAGTGGCGAAAGAGCAGGGTATCCGCCCGTCTCGTCCGCTCTCTATTGCCGTCGTCGCGTCCCAGATTGCGATTACCGCCTCGCCGATTTCCGCGGCGGTGGTCTTCTTCGCCGGTATCCTTGAGCCGATGGGCGTGAGCTACCTGACGCTGCTGGCGATCTGTATCCCGGTGACGCTGATTGCGGTGATGATCACCGCCGTGCTGTGTAACTTCCTCGGTGCCGAGCTGAAGGACGATCCGGTTTACCAGGAACGCCTGGCGAAAGGTGAAGTGAAGCTGCGCGGCAGCCAGGTCTTCGAGCTGAAGCCTCACGCCAAGCGCTCCGTGCTGCTGTTCCTGATCGGTATTGTCGCCGTCATGTTCTATGCGACCGCCATCAGCGATACCGTGGGCCTGATCCAGAACCCGGTCCTGCCGCGTAACGAAGCGATTGTGGTGTTTATGCTGACCATCGCGACGCTGATTAGCATCACCTGTAAAATTGATACCAGCGAAGTGCTGAACGCCAGCACCTTCAAATCCGGTATGAGCGCCTGCGTGTGCGTCCTCGGCGTAGCCTGGCTCGGTGATACCTTCGTGAAAGCGCACATCAGCGACATTCAGACCGTAGCAGGCGACCTGCTGCACAACTATCCGTGGCTGCTGGCGGTGGTGCTGTTCTTTGCCGCTACCCTGCTTTACTCCCAGGCGGCGACCACCAAAGCGCTGATGCCTGCGGCACTGATGCTGGGCGTTACCCCGCTGACGGCGATTGCCTCTTTCGCGGCGGTTTCTGCCCTGTTCGTTCTTCCAACCTACCCAACCCTGCTGGCTGCGGTTGAAATGGACGACACAGGCTCAACCCGTATCGGTAAGTATGTGTTTAACCACGCGTTCCTGATCCCGGGCGTGGTCGCCATTTCACTTTGCGTGATCCTCGGCTTTATCATTGGCGGCGTGGTGCTGTAAACGGTGAGTGGTTGTAAAAATAGTTAAAATCGGGCCGCTCTGCGGCCCGTTTCATTAATGACCAACCGCCTTGCGTGATATAGTGAAGACTTTCGTGATGAGGAGGTCGACTTGTGAACACGCCTGATGCTGTTGTCGTACTGTGTACCGCCCCTGATGAAGCCTCTGCCCAGGATCTCGCCGCCAAAGTGCTGGCCGAAAAACTGTCTGCCTGCGTGACGCTCCTCCCCGGTGCCACCTCCCTTTATTACTGGGAAGGCAAACTGGAGCAAGAGTACGAAGTCCAGATGTTGCTCAAAACCAATCTGGCGAATCAGCAGGCTCTCCTGGACTGCCTCAAATCTCATCATCCTTACCAAACTCCGGAACTGCTGGTGCTGCCAGTGGTCCACGGCGATAACGACTATCTCTCATGGCTCAACGCTTCCTTACGCTGATCCTGCTGCTGTGCAGCACGTCAGCTTTTGCCGGGTTGTTTGACGCGCCCGGCCGTTCGAACTTTATTCCTGCCGACCAGGCGTTCGTTTTCGACTTTCAGCAAAACCAGCACGATCTCAATCTTACCTGGCAGGTGAAAGAGGGCTATTACCTCTATCGCAAGCAGGTGAGCATTACCCCTGCCCAGGCAAACGTGGGCGCATTACGATTGCCCGCTGGCGAGTGGCACGAGGACGAGTTCTACGGCAAGAGTGAAATCTACCGCCAGCGCTTAAGCGTGCCCGTTACGGTGAATCAGGCCGATAGAGGTGCAACGCTGACGGTGACGTATCAGGGATGTGCGGATGCCGGATTCTGCTATCCGCCGGAAACGAAAGTCGTGCCGCTTAGCGAAGTGAAAGCGTCTGCTGCTGTAACGCCGGTCCCCTCGATTGAGAAAACCAACGATAGCGCCGACCTTCCGTTCTCAGCGCTCTGGGCGTTACTGATTGGTATAGGCATTGCCTTTACGCCATGCGTGCTGCCAATGTACCCGCTTATCTCCGGGATTGTGCTGGGCGGCAAACAGCGTCTTTCTACTGCCCGCGCGCTGCTGCTGGCCTTTATATACGTGCAGGGAATGGCGCTAACCTACACGGCGCTCGGCCTCGTGGTTGCCGCTGCCGGGTTACAGTTCCAGGCAGCACTCCAGCACCCTTATGTTCTCATTGGCCTGTCAGCGGTGTTTATCCTGTTGGCGCTGTCAATG
The DNA here is from genome assembly GCF_000568075.1 of Enterobacter sp. DC1. NCBI lineage: Bacteria > Pseudomonadati > Pseudomonadota > Gammaproteobacteria > Enterobacterales > Enterobacteriaceae > Enterobacter > Enterobacter sp. DC1. The sequence goes on along the minus strand of NZ_AZUA01000009.1, from coordinate 3,617 downwards.
TTTGGCCTGTTCACGCTACAGCTGCCCTCCTCGCTGCAAACGCGCTTAACGCTGATGAGCAACCGTCAGCAGGGCGGCTCCGCAGGCGGCGTGTTCGCGATGGGTGCCATTGCCGGGCTGATATGCTCTCCCTGCACTACCGCACCGCTGAGCGCCATCCTGCTGTACATCGCCCAGAGCGGTAACATGTGGCTCGGCGGCGGAACGTTGTACCTGTATGCCCTGGGCATGGGCCTGCCGCTGATTCTGGTCACGGTTTTCGGTAATCGACTTCTGCCGAAGAGCGGCCCGTGGATGGAGACGGTGAAAACCGCATTTGGCTTTGTCATCCTCGCGCTGCCGGTGTTCCTCCTTGAACGTATTATCGGGGACGTCTGGGGTTTACGCCTGTGGGCGATGCTCGGCGTAGCGTTCTTTGCCTGGGCGTTTATTGTCAGCCTGGGGGCGAAGAAGCCATGGATGCGCCTGGTACAAATCCTGCTGCTGGCTGCTGCGCTGGTGAGCGTACGCCCTCTACAGGACTGGGCGTTCGGCACACCGGTGGGTCAGACGCAAGCGCATCTGAACTTCACCCAGATTAAAAACGTGGATGAACTTAACGACGCCCTGGCAGAGGCGAAAGGCAAACCGGTGATGCTCGATCTCTATGCCGACTGGTGTGTCGCCTGCAAAGAGTTTGAAAAATATACTTTTAGCGATCCACAGGTGCAAAGCGCCCTGAAAGAGACCGTTTTGCTCCAGGCGAACGTGACCGCCAATAATGCGCAGGATAAGGCTCTGCTGAAGCAGCTTAACGTGCTCGGGCTGCCAACCATTCTGTTCTTCAATCAACAGGGCAAGGAGCAGCCAGGGCAGCGTGTAACCGGGTTTATGGATGCAGCGGCATTTAGCGCGCATTTGCGCAATCGCCAACCGTAAACAACACTTTAAACGGGACAAACCGTTGGGAATAGCGGAGGAGATAACCGTGCAACGTGAAGACGTACTGGGACAAGCCCTGCAACTACTTGAGATTCAAGGGATCGCCAGCACCACGCTTGAGATGGTAGCCGACCGTATCGATTATCCTCTGGATGAACTTAAGCGCTTCTGGCCGGATAAAGAGGCGCTACTCTATGATGCCCTGCGCTATCTCAGCCAGCAGGTTGATATCTGGCGCAGGCAACTGATGCTGAATGAAGAACTGACCGCGGAGCAAAAGCTGCTGGCGCGCTATACCGCGCTGACCGAATGCGTCAGCAACAACCGCTACCCGGGTTGTCTGTTCATCGCCGCCTGCACTTATTTTCCCGACCCAGGCCATCCTATTCACCAGCTGGCGGAGCAGCAAAAACGGGCGGCGCATGACTTCACCCACGAGCTGCTGACCACGCTGGAAGTCGATGACCCTGCGATGGTGGCTAAACAGATGGAGCTGGTGCTGGAAGGTTGCCTCAGCCGCATGCTGGTGAACCGTAGCCAGGCAGATGTTGATACGGCGCACCGCCTGGCGGAAGATATTCTACGCTTTGCCCAATGCAGAATGGGTGGAGCGCTGACTTAAGCCAGCATGCCCGCCCAGGCGGAGACGAGCAGACACAGCGCCATCAGGCGCTGAAACCGCACCATCGCCACGGTGGTGCGAAAAATTCGGTTCACTGCTTTACCCAACCACGCCCAGCACATCAAACAGGCTATCGAGATCAGCAGAAACCATAGCGCCATTAGCGCAATATCCCGCAATGCATGGTCGCCAGTTGGGGCAAACAGGCTGACGACGGCCAGCGCCATCATCCAGGTTTTGGGGTTCACGATCTGCAGCAGCGCCGCCGCCCGAGCGGTGAATCGGATACGGTTCTCAGCGGAGAGACGGGCAGCCGGGGCGCGAAACAGCTGCCAACTCATCCAGCTTAGCCACAGCACGCCTGTCCAGCTCATTATCTGACGTATCAGAGGGTACTGACGCAGCACTTCCCCCGCGCCCGCGCCTGATACCAGCACAATCGCACTGGCTGCGATACACCCGCCCAGAATAGCAGGTACGGTATTTTTTACGCCAAAGTGCTGGCTGTTCGTCAGCACGAGGATATTGGTTGGCCCCGGCGTAATGGAGGCGACAAATGCGAACAGCAGAAAGGGTATCAAGCTCACAGGTGGCTCCTTTTTATTAGAGCCATGAATGTGCCGTTATTTTTTGGAAACGTCTGGAAGGTTTGTGCACAACCGGCGGTAGTGTGCGGGAGAGATACGGTAAGCACGCTGAAACCATCGCCCCAGATGGCTTTGATCGGCAAAACCCACTGCGGCAGCTACATCAACGGGCTGGTCACCGCGCGCCAGCAGCTGTCGGGCCTTTGCCAGACGCAGCTGAATAAGCCATGCGTGGGGCGCCAGGTTGAACTCGCGCTTAAAACAGCGCGTCAGGGTAAAGCGATCCGTGCCCGTCTCGCGTGCAAGATCTGACAGCCCCACGTTCTCACCGATATGGGCATAGAGATAGTCGCGCGCACGATGCGCCACGGCAGCGCTTTGTAACTGCGACGGTAGTTTCTTACGCCAGTGGCAGTGGGCGGTGATCCGGGAGAGCAGATTATCCATTGTGCTCTGCTGAACGATTTTCATCTCGTCATTATGCAGGGTGGAGAATGTCTCACCGATAGCGCGCACCAGCTGCGGCTCGCGCGTCAGCGTTTTGGCAAAGTGGAGTGAATAACTCCCGGGAGTAGATTCGTAAAGCCCCTGTAGCGCACCGGTCAGCCAGCACTCATCAAGATAGAAGGTCAGATAGGTAAAACCGCCCTCTACAGGCGCATCTCCGTCGTGAATTTCTCCAGGCTCGAGGAGAAATACGTCGCCCGGCTGGCTACGATGACGCTCACGGCGGCAATGAAACTGCTGCGTGCCGGAGAGGGTTATCCCTACCAGATAGCTATCGTGCCAGTGCGGATCAAAGGCATGCCCTTCGAAATGCGCTTTAATCGTCTCAATACCCGTATCTGCATGCTGACGCAGTTCAAGCCAGTCATTTGCCATACCGCCCTCCTCTTGCTATCAGCATTGCCGTATTACACTGGTTCTGTCTGGAAGATTTGTGCATTTTCACGGCGAAAGCGGACAGATTGCCGCAAACTTAAGCAGTTGAACAGCTTTTCCCGAAATAATGTTGACGATCGAGCGTGATTGCGGTTTAATGCGCTCCGTTGCCCGGATAGCTCAGTCGGTAGAGCAGGGGATTGAAAATCCCCGTGTCCTTGGTTCGATTCCGAGTCCGGGCACCACTATTTAAAGAACCCAGCCTATGGCTGGGTTTTTGCTTTTCTGCGTTTATAAATCCCTTCTTTGTATTCTTGTTTCTCTTTGCCGTGGGATCGTGCGGTCTGCCGTGCCCTGTGATACTGCGCTTACCGGGCCTCTGGGTTTTGTAGGCCGGATAAGGCGAAGCCGCCATCCGGCATGATTTCTCACGCACAAAGCAAAAAACCCCGCACCTTTCGGTACGGGGTTCTTCTAATTGATGCCTGGCAGTTCCCTACTCTCACATGGGGAGACCCCACACTACCATCGGCGCTACGGCGTTTCACTTCTGAGTTCGGCATGGGGTCAGGTGGGACCACCGCGCTAAAGCCGCCAGGCAAATT
>NZ_AZUA01000008.1:0-204606 GCF_000568075.1 Enterobacter sp. DC1 | reverse complement strand
GTGGCGTATATTACGCTTTCCTCTTTCAGAGTCAACCCGTTATTTCAGGATTTTTTCTCTTCAACCGAACCGCTTGTTGTGTGAAGTGATTCACATCCGCCGTGTCGATGGAGGCGCATTATAGGGATCCCATTTTTTAGCACAAGTATTTTTTAGATCTTTTTTTCCGACTGCTGATTTTCCGCGCTTTTCGCTGAAATCCCGCCCGATCTGCTTAAATATTGACGTATTTTGCCTTGCCGCGATCCATTACTATGATCAAAGTCTTCTGTATAGCGCTCATTGTTCGAGGTAGATATGCCCGCAGTATTACGTCCTTATAAAGATCTGTTCCCCCAAAAAGGCGATCGCGTGATGATCGATGCCAGCAGCGTGGTGATTGGTGATGTCCGAATGGCCGATGATGTCAGCATCTGGCCGCTCGTCGCCATCAGGGGAGATGTTAACTATGTGTCGATTGGTGCACGTACCAATATTCAGGACGGCAGCGTTCTGCATGTCACACACAAATCCTCCTATAACCCGGAGGGCAATCCCCTCATCATTGGAGAAGAGGTTACCGTCGGCCATAAAGTGATGCTTCACGGCTGCACTATCGGAAACCGCGTGCTAGTTGGCATGGGGTCGATTTTGCTGGATGGCGTCATAGTAGAAGATGAAGTAATGATTGGTGCCGGTAGCCTGGTCCCGCAGAACAAACGGCTGGAGAGTGGCTATCTCTATCTGGGAAGCCCGGTAAAACAGATCCGCCCCCTGAAGGAGGCAGAGATCGAAGGGTTAAAATACTCGGCGGACAACTACGTTAAATGGAAGAATGACTATTTGGCTCAGGACAACCAAACCCAGCCCTGATCGTCTTCCTGCTGTTCGCGGATTAAATCGCTGGCTTCCTCTTCCAGATCCCAGCGATTTTCGCAAAATATCGCTATCGGGTCTGAACCGCCAAAACGACGCAACAGCGTTTCCCCATGAATGGCACAGGTAAGTTGCATCCCCTGCACCAGCACCGGAAAACAGACCGCTTGTTTACTCTCATCCCAGCTCTCTCTGTCCGGGAAATGAATAGCCTGGTTCACGCCGAAAGCTCCTGCTTTAACTTTTCAATGACAGGTTCGACCGCAGGCAACACACCATGCCAGAGCAGCACCGCATGCGCAGCCTGCCCCACCAGCATTCCCAGCCCATCGGCTAACTGTTTCGCGCCGTGTTGTTCGCACCAGTTAAGGAAAGGCGTCTTCCCTTTCTGATAGAACATGTCATAGAAGTACATATGCGGGCTGACCAGAGAAGCGGGTATTGCCGGGATCTCGCCATTGATGCCGCTCGACGTGGCGTTGATGACAAGATCGAACTCACGATCGGCGAGATCGTCAAGCGCTACCGCGCTCACGCTGCCGGTATGCGCAAACAACGCCGCCAGCGCTTCCGCGCGGGAAAAGGTTCTGTTGGTAATGGTCACCGCACAGTCCAGTGAAAGCAGAGGCAACAGTACTCCCCGCGATGCGCCACCCGCACCAATCAGCAGGACCCGGAACCCGGGCTTAATAAACGACAGTCGTTCCAGATCGCTAAGTAAACCAATTCCGTCGGTGTTGTCACCCAACAGGCGTCCATCCTCAAGCCGTTTTAGGGTATTGACCGCACCAGCCAGTGAAGCGCGCTCGGTCAGCTCATCCGCTCGTTCGAAGGCTTCCTCTTTAAAAGGAACCGTCACATTCGCGCCTTTACCGCCCGCGGCGAAAAAAGCCTCCAGCGTTGGAATAAATGCATCCACCGGTGCCAGTACGCGACCATAGGGATGATTTATCTGCAGCTGCTTCGCAAATTGCTGATGAATCAACGGTGACTTGCTGTGTGCAATCGGATTACCAAAAACAGCATAGGTTTCCATGAGATTACCCCTGGCGAAAACGTTCGCCGGTCAAGGCGTCGCGAATTTCAGACGGATTCAGGCGCCCTCCCGTTTCACCGACAGCGACAGGGAAGTCGTTCCCGAACTGCGCCAGTACTTCTTCGGTTGTCCGACAAGGTGGCAATCCGGTCAGGTTGGCGCTGGTTGAGACCAGCGGTTTACCAAATGCCAGGCACAGCTCAACCACCAGCGGATGGTCAGTTACGCGAACGGCGAGGGAATCAAAACGTCCGGTTAACCAGCGAGGCGTTGTCGGCTGCGCCGGGAAAACGAAGGTCACGGGGCCAGGCCACGCGGAGAAGATAGTCTCGCGCTGCGCCGGCGTCAGCATGGAGTCATCGATATAGGGTTTAAGCTGCTCATAATTCGCAGCGATCAAAATCAGCCCTTTCTCGACGGGTCTTTGTTTTAAGGCAAGCAGACGGCTCACTGCCGTCTCGCTGTCAGGATCGCAACCGACCCCAAAAACAGCTTCAGTTGGATAGGCGATGACTTCTTCATTTTTCAGTACGTCCACTGCATGCGCAATGGAGCCTGATGGCAGGTTATTATTCACTATTTTGATCCGCCGTAACCGGCTTTCCACATTGTTTACTGGCGCAGAAGCGTTTCATGCCTTGCGCGGTTTTCTTCTCTATGAGTAGCGGATAATTGCAATGAGGGCAGGTTCCCGCTACCGGTTTAAAATTGATAACGAACTGGCATTCAGGATAGCGATCGCACGAATGGAAGGTCTTACCATAACGGGAGCGGCGCTGTACCAACTGACCGCGCTGACACTGAGGGCACGCAATTGCCGTTTCATCAGGCTTATCAATTTGTTCCGTATGTTCGCATTCCGGGTAGCGGCTACATCCAATAAACATGCCGAAACGCCCCTGACGCAGGGCTAATTCACCACCGCAGACTGGACAAAACTGCCCCTCCAGAATTTTAACGATATGTCCATCCGCCTGGCTTTTCAGGGGACGGACATAATCACATTCCGGATAGTGTGAACAACCGAGAAACGGGCCGTGTTTCCCGGACCGAATAACAAGTTCAGCCCCGCACTGCGGGCAGGGCTCGTTTTTATGCACCGTGAATAGTGCTGATTTGGCCATAACAACTCTTGGTGCTGCACATTGAATTAGTGCAGCATACCTTCATTCACTTCAAAGAGTAATTCTTCCATTTGCTGATAGGCATTTTCACAGCCCGGGATATTAAACAGAACCATCAGGATCACCCACTTGAGATCTTCCAGTTCAAATTCTGCTGTATCCAGCGCCATGACGCGCTCTATCACCATTTCTCTCGTTTCGAGGTTCAGCACCTGAATCTGCTCAAGGAATAAGATGAACCCCCGGCAGCTGGCGTCCAGCCTTTCACACTCTTCTGCGGTATAAATGCGTACTGACAATGGGTCAGAAGCAAGCTGCATCGGTTCGGCGAGGCCTTCCTGATAATCAGCCAGTTTTTCCAGCCACATCAACGCATTATAGATATCTTCCCGCTCAAACCCCGCATCGGTAAGATCCTGTGTCAATTTGTCCTGATCCACTCGCATTTCTGCTTCGTTATGGATGTAAGTCTCAAACAAATACATCAGTACGTCGAACATGGCATGCCCTCCTTAATCGGACATAGCCGCCGGGTACAGCTGCGATCCACCCTGCTAACTCCAGTTCGAGTAGCTGTGCTACCGTTACTGGCACAGGTTGGCCGGCACGTTCAGCGACAACGTCAACAGGTGTTACCTCATCTCCTACGTTAGCCAGGAGCTTGGGAAATGGCAATGCCACCTTTCCCTGATCTGATGAATATTGTCGCTTTTCGGGATCTTCCTGCAGCCATTGCAACCCATATTGCAAATTTTCAAGAATATCTCCTACTTCCGTTACCGGCGTAGCCCCTTGCTTAATCAGCCAGTGGGGCCCCTCGCATCCGGGATTACCTATCGGACCAGGCAAGGCGAAGACTTCTCTCCCCTGTTCGAGCGCGCATCGCGCCGTGACCAGCGAACCGCTTCGGCGCGCCGCTTCAACCACCAGCACACCTTTGCTAAGCCCGCTGATAATTCGATTACGCCGCGGAAAGTTTGCTGGCCTGGGCTGTGCGGAAAGCGGAAACTCAGACACTATCGCGCCGTCAGATTCGATAAGCCGCATCGCCAGTGCCTGATGCCGGCGTGGATAAATGCTAAAAAGACCGTTCCCCAGCACCGCTACGCTTCGTCCCTTCACTGAAAGCGCCGCACTGTGGGCTACGCCGTCAATACCGCAGGCCAGCCCGCTGGTGATCGTGAAACCGCTTTGTGACAGTTGTTCGCACAGGATTTTCCCCCATCGCTCGCCGTACCATGACGGCGCACGACTGCCTACCACCGCCAGTTGAACCGTATTAAGCGCCTCAGGGTTACCTTTTATGAATAACGCCCCGGGATAATCTGGGATCGTGCGGAGCAAAGGGGGATATAGGGGATGGTTGGCCGTTAATAAGTGATGTCCCGGCTGCTCAAGCCACATCAGGCTACGTCCCAGCTCGCTCTCATCGAGTGCAAAGAACCGTTCAGCCTGCTTTGCTGTCAGTCCGGCCTCTCTGGCCACGAGCACGTTGAGGCGTTCCAGCTTCTGCAGTCGCGCAGCCGCTTCCAGCATTACATCACCACACAGAGACCCAGTGTGTACTAGCCGTAGCCATATCTCGGTAGACGTCATCCTTTCCCCTGCCATAAGCGGCCTCCGCAATCATTGCGATTGGTCACTGATGCTGTCAATCGATGGGGGATTTGTCTAGAATAGAGAGAGTATTCTTATCAACTCCTGAACACGACTCTGGAAATTTATGGCAGTTTTGCAAGTGTTACATATTCCGGACGAGCGCCTTCGCATCGTCGCTGAACCGGTCAAAGAAGTGAATGCAGAAATCCAGCGTATCGTTGATGATATGTTCGATACCATGTACGCCGAAGAAGGCATTGGCCTGGCGGCGACGCAGGTGGACATTCACAAGCGTATTATCGTGATTGATGTTTCTGAAAATCGCGATGGCCGCCTGGTGCTGATCAACCCTGAGCTGCTCGAAAAGAGTGGCGAAACCGGTATTGAGGAAGGCTGTCTGTCCATTCCTGAACAGCGCGCTTTAGTACCGCGTGCCGAAAAGGTGAAAATTCGCGCGCTGGATCGCGACGGTAATCCGTTCGAACTGGAAGCAGACGACCTGCTGGCAATTTGTATTCAGCATGAGATGGATCACCTGGTCGGTAAACTGTTTATCGATTATCTCTCGCCGCTGAAACAGCAGCGTATTCGTCAGAAAGTAGAGAAACTGGATCGTTTGCGTTCTCGCGCATAACGTCCTCCCGGATACAAGGATCATCGTGTCTAAAACACTACGTATTATCTTCGCGGGAACCCCTGATTTTGCAGCGCGTCATCTTGACGCGCTGTTATCTTCTGGTCACCAGGTTGTGGGCGTCTTTACCCAGCCGGACCGTCCGGCAGGTCGCGGTAAAAAACTGATGCCGAGCCCTGTAAAGGTGCTGGCAGAAGAGCATGGGCTACCCGTTTTCCAGCCAGCATCGTTGCGCCCACAGGAAAATCAGCAGCTGGTTGCTGACCTGAATGCCGACGTAATGGTGGTGGTAGCTTACGGTTTAATTCTGCCAAAAGCTGTGCTTGATATGCCTCGCCTGGGGTGCATCAACGTGCATGGGTCTTTGCTCCCGCGCTGGCGTGGTGCTGCACCAATCCAGCGCTCGCTGTGGGCAGGTGATGCCGAAACGGGCGTTACCATCATGAAGATGGACGTAGGTTTAGACACCGGCGATATGCTGTATAAACTGGCGTGCCCCATAACGTCAGACGATACCAGCGCTACGCTGTATGACAAACTGGCAGACCTTGGCCCACAAGGGCTTATCGAGACGCTCCAGCAGCTTGCTGACAATACGGCGAAACCGGAAGTTCAGGATGACGCGCTGGTGACTTATGCCGAAAAACTGAGCAAAGAAGAAGCGCGGATCGACTGGTCCCTGTCAGCCGCGCAACTTGAACGCTGCATCCGCGCTTTTAATCCGTGGCCAATGAGCTGGATGGAGATTGATGAGCAGCCGGTGAAAGTCTGGAAAGCCTCCGTCATTAGCGGTACTACCACCGCTGAACCCGGTACGATTGTTGACGCCAACAAGAACGGGATCCAGGTCGCGACTGCGCAAGGGATCCTGAATCTTGAATCGCTACAACCGGCCGGCAAGAAGGCCATGAGCGCTCAGGATCTGTTAAATTCCCGCCGCGAATGGTTTATTCCGGGCAATCGTCTTGCCTGAGCAAATTTATCCTTAAGGCCCGGTGTTTCCGGGCATTTTTATTTTTACGGTTATGAAAAAACAAAATCTACGCAGTATGGCGGCTCAGGCCGTTGAGCAGGTTATCGAGCAGGGCCAGTCATTAAGTAACGTCCTGCCTCCTCTGCAACTAAAAGTCTCTGATAAAGACAAAGCCCTGCTTCAGGAGCTCTGCTTTGGCGTTCTGCGCACGCTTTCTCAGCTTGAGTGGTTGATTAACAAGCTGATGTCACGTCCAATGACAGGCAAGCAGCGCACCGTACACTATTTGATTATGGTGGGCTTTTATCAGCTTCTTCATACCCGCATCCCACCTCATGCCGCGCTGGCTGAGACGGTGGAAGGTGCCGTTGCGATTAAACGCCCTCAGCTGAAAGGGCTGATCAACGGCGTACTGCGTCAGTTCCAGAGACAGCAGGAAGAGCTTCTGGCTGAATTTGCCCAAAGCGAAGCACGTTTCCTGCATCCGGACTGGCTGTTGAAGCGCCTGAAAAAAGCTTATCCACAGCAGTGGCAGGAGATTGCCGATGCCAACAATCAGCGTCCGCCAATGTGGTTACGCGTGAATCGGAATCACCACAGCCGTGACGCATGGCTGAGCTTGCTCGAACAAGCTGGAATGAGTGGATTCCCGCATCAAGCCTATCCGGATGCTGTACGTCTGGCCTCACCGGCACCGGTACATGCATTACCCGGTTTTGATGAAGGCTGGGTAACCGTACAGGATGCCTCGGCTCAGGGTTGCATGACCTGGCTTGAACCCAAAAATGGTGAGCAGATCCTCGATCTTTGCGCCGCACCTGGGGGCAAAACAACGCATATTCTTGAAGTGGCTCCGCAGGCCAGCGTGATGGCAGTGGACGTCGATGAACAGCGTCTCTCACGCGTCTACGACAACCTCAAGCGTCTCGGCATGAAGGCCCAGGTTAAGCGGGGCGATGGACGCAAACCCGCAGAATGGTGTGGTGAAACCCAGTTCGATCGCATTTTGCTGGATGCCCCCTGCTCTGCAACCGGTGTTATTCGTCGTCATCCGGACATCAAGTGGCTACGCCGCGATCGTGATATTCAGGAACTTGCCCAACTGCAATCCGACATTCTCGACGCCATTTGGCAGCATCTTAAACCTGGTGGAACGCTGGTCTATGCAACCTGCTCCGTGCTGCCGGAAGAAAACAGCCAGCAAATCGCGGCCTTCCTTAAACGTACGCCGGACGCCGCGCTGCGCGATACAGGAACGCCTGATTCCCCAGGTCTGCAGAACCTGCCAGGTGCTGAAGAGGGCGATGGCTTCTTTTACGCTAAGCTAATCAAAGAGTGATGTTGAGAACAGGTCACGAGATATGAAAATTATCATTCTGGGTGCAGGACAGGTGGGCGGAACGCTGGCGGAAAACCTGGTTGGCGAAAACAACGACATCACAATTGTTGATACCAACGGCGATCGTCTGCGTGTATTACAGGACAAATTTGACCTGCGCGTGGTGCAGGGTCATGGTTCGCACCCACGCGTTCTTCGTGAGGCGGGCGCCGACGATGCCGACATGCTGGTTGCGGTAACCAGTTCTGACGAAACCAATATGGTGGCCTGTCAGGTAGCCTACTCGCTTTTCAATACGCCAAATCGAATCGCGCGCATTCGCTCTCCAGACTATGTTCGCGATGCTGAAAAACTGTTTAATTCCGAAGCGGTTCCCATTGACCACCTCATCGCGCCAGAACAGCTGGTTATCGACAATATCTATCGCCTGATCGAATATCCGGGCGCACTGCAGGTGGTGAACTTTGCCGAGGGCAAAGTGAGCCTGGCAGTGGTTAAGGCCTATTATGGCGGACCATTGATCGGCAATGCGCTTTCCACCATGCGCGAGCACATGCCGCATATCGATACGCGCGTTGCAGCCATTTTCCGTCACGACAGGCCAATTCGTCCGCAAGGCTCCACGATTGTCGAAGCCGGTGATGAGGTCTTCTTTATTGCGGCCTCACAGCATATTCGTGCGGTGATGAGTGAACTTCAGCGCCTCGAAAAACCCTATAAACGCATTATGCTGGTCGGCGGCGGCAATATCGGTGCCGGTCTGGCACATCGGCTGGAAAAAGATTACAGCGTTAAGTTGATCGAGCGCGATCAACAGCGTGCTGCTGAACTGGCGGAAAAACTGCAAAATACGATCGTATTTTATGGTGATGCGTCGGATCAGGAGCTACTGGCCGAAGAGCATATTGATCAGGTTGATCTCTTTATTGCCGTCACCAACGACGACGAGGCGAATATAATGTCCGCCATGCTAGCGAAGCGTATGGGGGCTAAAAAAGTCATGGTGCTTATTCAGCGCAAGGCGTATGTCGATCTGGTTCAGGGCAGCGTTATTGATATTGCCATTTCCCCTCAGCAGGCGACAATTTCCGCGCTCCTGAGCCATGTTCGTAAAGCGGATATTGTCGGCGTGTCATCGCTCCGCCGTGGCGTAGCGGAAGCCATTGAAGCCGTTGCTCATGGAGATGAAACGACGTCGCGCGTCGTCGGCCGTTCGATCGACGAAATTAAACTGCCGCCAGGTACGATTATCGGCGCCGTTGTGCGCGGGAATGATGTCATGATTGCCAATGATAATTTACGAATTGAGCAAGGCGATCACGTTATTATGTTCCTTACCGATAAAAAGTTTATTACCGACGTCGAACGTTTATTCCAGCCAAGTCCATTCTTCCTTTAAAGAATTGGGTGCTCGAGTAAGAGCACCCTTACTTTATCCTTTTCATTTTTGTGCCTTTTATTTTTCATAATGTTTAATTATCCCGAATGGCAATTGGCTAATCATTTGTTAAACTTAAACTCGTCAGCTGGCACAAGGAGAAAGCAATGAGTTTTATTAAAGAATTTCGCGAATTTGCGATGCGCGGGAACGTGGTGGATTTGGCAGTCGGTGTCATTATTGGTGCGGCATTCGGTAAGATTGTTTCATCATTAGTGGCCGACATTATCATGCCACCTTTAGGGTTGTTAATCGGCGGCATTGATTTCAAACAGTTCGCTTTCACGCTGCGTGAAGCGCAGGGTGATGTTCCGGCAGTAGTAATGCACTACGGCGTATTTATTCAGAACGTATTTGATTTTGTGATTGTCGCGTTTGCCATATTTATGGCTATCAAACTGATCAACAGGCTCAACCGTAAAAAAGAAGAGCCGGCTGCAGCACCTGCGCCAACGAAAGAAGAAGTGCTGTTAAGTGAGATCCGCGATCTGTTAAAAGAGCAGAATAACCGCGTCTAATCAATAGATAAAAGCAGGAAGGCCAGTGGTAAATAAGCGATTCGCTTGCTTGCCACTGGCCTCCCAGTTACCCCGTTTTTCATGTTTGTCTTTACGCAGATAACTTCCTTTCCCTTTTTTATTCTTCTCAACGCGCTGCCTGAATAACGGGTCGTGAAGTAACGCCTCAATGGCATTGTCCTTAATTTGTCCTTTCGTGTGCTGATAGCGGCTCATAATGTCTCCAGAGCAAGGTTTATGACGACGGGAGTCTAGACCCGGTTGAACTAAAAATCAACAACCCTGCGTTTCTCCACTCGCTCCCTGCTCAAGGGTTTCGAGGATTGAACAGTAAATGCTGCTGTGTGCCGTACCGCAGCAGGCATCATTCAGCCTTTGCAGAGAGCGCTGCATGGTTTGCAGTTCCTGTATACGCGCTTCAACTTCATCCAGCCGGGCCTGCACGATGCTTTTAGATTCCTGACAGGTGTGATGTTCCGGATCGATGCGGATCGATAATAACTCGCGGATCGAATCCAGCGTGAAACCGAGCTGACGCGCATAACGAATAAACCGCAGGCGCTGCAGATCGTTATCGGTATAAAGGCGAAAACCTCCTTCAGTACGTACTTCATGATCGATCATCTGCTGCTTTTCGTAATATCGGATGGTATCCGGCGTGACGTTCGCAAGCTTCGCAAGTTCACCGATGCGGTACATAACTACTCCTCGCTTATTTTCTGCATCAATCTTTCACCGTATTCACCGTGCAGAAAATCAGTGTTCATCCCAGCCTGGCGTAGCTTGAGTTCAAGCAGGGCGAGACGGCGGCTAAGTTCAGAATGTCGTGGATCGTCATGGCGGATCCCTTTGAGAAGATCGGCCAGTTCAACAGCCTCTCTGCGCTGTTCGAGCTCCGGGGGGAGACAGCCTGCATTTTTCAGCAAACGGTATCCGGCCCGTAGTTCAGGCGCGATGTGCGAATCATCGTCAAGCGCAAGGGGTTCGCCGCTTCCCGGGAGATCGTCGAATTCACCTTTTTTTTGGGCATCGCGAATATAGCGTTCTGCCCACTGGTCGAGCAACCACATTACCAGCTCCAGGGAATGAACAGAATTGATACAGACATTGTAGAGAAGTGGTGGTATCGCGGATATAAAAAAACCCGCCGGAGCGGGTTTCTTTACGTTACTGCAGATTACTCTGCAGCAGCTTCTGCTTTCTCTGAACGATCAACCAGCTCGATGTAAGCCATCGGCGCGTTGTCGCCTGCACGGAAACCACACTTCAGAATGCGAGTGTAACCACCGGCACGGCTCGCGAAACGCGGGCCCAGTTCGTTAAACAGTTTTGCCACGATCTCGTTATCACGAGTACGGGCGAATGCCAGACGACGATTAGCAACGCTGTCAGTCTTGGCAAGAGTAATCAGCGGCTCAACTACGCGACGCAGCTCTTTCGCTTTAGGCAGGGTCGTCTTGATGATCTCATGACGAACCAGTGAACCTGCCATGTTGCGGAACATAGCCTGGCGATGGCTGCTGTTGCGGTTCAGTTGACGACCACTCTTACGATGGCGCATGACCTTATCCTTCTCAGTAAAACCTTAACCTGTGATCCGGTTACTCGTCAGCAATGCTTGCCGGTGGCCAGTTTTCCAGGCGCATGCCCAGAGACAGACCACGTGAAGCCAGCACGTCTTTAATCTCAGTAAGAGATTTTTTACCCAGGTTCGGCGTTTTCAGCAACTCAACCTCGGTACGCTGTACCAGATCACCGATATAGTGGATAGCTTCTGCCTTGAGGCAGTTAGCAGAGCGGACAGTCAATTCGAGATCGTCAACAGGGCGCAGCAGGATCGGATCGAATTCTGGTTTCTCTTCTTTCACTTCCGGCTGACGTACATCACGTAAGTCAACGAAAGCTTCCAGTTGTTCTGCCAGGATGGTTGCCGCACGACGAATCGCCTCTTCAGGATCGATTGTGCCATTGGTTTCCATTTCGATGACCAGCTTGTCCAGGTCGGTACGCTGTTCTACACGCGCTGCTTCAACATTGTAGGCAATACGCTCTACAGGGCTGTAGCATGCGTCGACCAGCAGACGGCCGATTGGGCGCTCATCTTCTTCCGAATGAATTCGGGCAGAAGCCGGCACATAACCACGACCGCGCTGAACTTTGATACGCATGCTAATAGCTGCGTTCTCATCGGTCAGGTGGCAGATCACGTGCTGCGGCTTGACGATTTCAACATCACCGTCGTGGGTGATGTCGGCTGCAGTCACAGGGCCAATGCCAGATTTATTCAGAGTAAGAATAACTTCATCTTTACCCTGAACTCTCACCGCCAGCCCTTTCAGGTTGAGCAGGATTTCAAGGATATCTTCCTGAACGCCTTCTTTGGTGCTGTACTCATGAAGTACACCATCAATCTCAACCTCGGTCACCGCGCAACCCGGCATCGATGAGAGCAGAATACGGCGCAGTGCGTTACCCAGAGTATGGCCAAAGCCACGCTCTAAAGGCTCAAGGGTCACCTTGGCGTGCGTCGAACTCACTTGCTCGATATCTACCAGGCGCGGTTTTAGAAACTCTGTCACAGAACCCTGCATTGTGTCCTCTCTTTGGTACTAAGCTTTACTTGGAGTAAAGCTCGACGATCAGGTGTTCGTTAATGTCCGCAGACAGATCAGAACGTTCTGGCTGACGCTTGAACGTACCTTCCATCTTGCCAGCATCAACTTCCAGCCAGGTTGGCTTTTCACGCTGCTCAGCCAGCTCCAGAGCGGCCTTCACGCGAGATTGCTTTTTCGCTTTCTCACGAATGCTAACAACGTCATTCGCTTTAACCTGATAAGAAGCGATGTTAACAACACGACCGTTTACCATGATTGCTTTGTGGCTAACCAGCTGACGTGATTCAGCACGAGTAGCGCCGAAGCCCATACGGTATACAACGTTGTCCAGACGACCTTCCAGCAGAGCCAGCAGGTTTTCACCTGTGTTGCCTTTCAGACGTGCTGCTTCTTTATAGTAGTTACGGAACTGACGCTCCAGCACACCGTACATACGGCGAACTTTTTGCTTTTCACGCAACTGCACACCATAGTCAGACAGACGCGGTTTACGCGCACCGTGCTGGCCAGGAGCTTGTTCAATTTTACACTTGGTATCGATCGCGCGAACGCCAGACTTAAGGAATAAGTCGGTGCCCTCACGACGGCTCAGCTTGAGCTTAGGACCCAAATATCTTGCCATTTTCTATCTCCAACTAACCTAAAAAACGGAGCGTTATACGCGACGTTTTTTCGGCGGACGACAACCGTTATGAGGGATCGGAGTCACATCAGTAATATTCGTGATGCGGAAACCAGCGGCGTTCAGAGCGCGAACAGTAGATTCACGACCCGGACCCGGACCTTTAACCATAACTTCCAGATTCTTGATGCCGTATTCTTTTACGGCTTCTGCGCAACGCTCTGCTGCAACCTGAGCTGCGAACGGAGTGGATTTGCGAGAACCACGGAAACCGGAACCACCGGCTGTTGCCCAACCCAATGCGTTACCCTGACGATCAGTAATAGTAACGATGGTGTTGTTGAAAGAAGCATGGATATGAGCCACGCCGTCAGAGACTTGTTTTCTTACACGTTTACGTGCACGAACTGGTGCCTTTGCCATTATTCAATCACCCCGATTATTTCTTGATCGGTTTGCGCGGACCCTTACGGGTACGTGCGTTGGTCTTAGTACGCTGACCGCGCACTGGCAGACCACGACGATGACGCAAACCGCGATAGCAACCAAGATCCATCAGGCGCTTGATGCTCATGCTGATTTCACGGCGCAGATCACCTTCAACGACAAATTTGGCAACTTCGTCACGCAGCGTGTCGATTTGTTCTTCAGACAGCTCACTGATCTTAACATCTTCAGCGATACCCGCTGCAGCCAGAATGGCTTTAGAACGGGTCTTGCCGACGCCGTAGATCGAAGTTAATGCGATCACAGCATGTTTCTGATCAGGAATGTTAATGCCTGCTATACGGGCCACTATGCACTCCTACTATTTAATATGTACGCACCATGCTGAAAAGCCCGTTTTCAGGATACTCAAATGGAAACGTACAGACATACAAAAGATTGGCTGGCTAATCTAGCCAGCTCAACCCAACTTTGCAAGAAAAATATGCGAAATAATCAGCCTTGGCGCTGTTTATGCTTCGGCTCGGCACTGCAAATCACACGGATGACACCATCACGCTTAACGATTTTGCAGTTACGGCATAATTTCTTGACGGAAGCACGAACTTTCATTTTTACTCTCCGTAACTTCTCAGGCGACCATTTAGCGGCCGTAGCCTTTCAGGTTCGCCTTCTTCAATGCAGACTCATACTGACTGGACATCATCAGAGTTTGCACTTGAGCCATAAAGTCCATAATCACGACAACAACGATAAGCAGTGAGGTCCCACCGAAGTAGAACGGTACTTTCATTGCATCACGCATGAACTCCGGGATCAGGCAGATAAAAGTAATATAAAGCGCACCAACCAAAGTCAGGCGAGTCATTACTTTATCGATATACTTCGCCGTTTGCTCTCCCGGACGAATTCCTGGTACAAATGCACCGGACTTCTTCAGGTTATCTGCTGTTTCACGCGGGTTGAAGACCAACGCCGTGTAGAAGAAACAGAAGAAGATGATCGCAGACGCATAGAGTAACACATAAAGTGGTTGCCCAGGCTGCAAATACAGCGAAATTGTTGTCAGCCAGTTCCAACCAGTACCGCCCCCGAACCATGACGCGATGGTTGCCGGGAACAGAATAATACTGGAAGCGAAGATAGCCGGGATAACCCCCGCCATGTTCACTTTCAGCGGTAAATGTGTGCTCTGTGCAGCATAGACACGACGACCCTGCTGACGTTTAGCGTAGTTCACCACAATGCGGCGTTGACCACGTTCAACGAAGACAACAAAGAACGTCACTGCAAATACTAATACTGCAACCAACAGCAACAGGAGGAAGTGCAGGTCGCCTTGACGCGCTTGCTCGATAGTATGGGCGATGGCTGGCGGGAGGCCCGCAACAATACCGGCGAAGATAATGATAGAGATACCGTTACCGATACCACGCTCAGTAATCTGTTCGCCGAGCCACATCAGGAACATTGTCCCTGTGACCAGACTTACAACAGCGGTGAAGTAGAATGCAAAGCCCGGGTTTAACACCAGGCCCTGCATACCAGGCATATTCGGCAGACCGGTAGCAATACCGATCGACTGGAATATTGCCAGCACCAGAGTACCGTAACGGGTGTACTGACTAATCTTACGACGTCCAGATTCCCCTTCTTTCTTCAACTCTGCCAGGGCCGGATGAACGACCGTCAGCAGCTGGATAATAATAGATGCCGAAATGTACGGCATAATACCCAACGCAAAGATAGAAGCACGGCTGAGAGCACCACCAGAGAACATGTTGAACATTTCAATGATGGTGCCTCGCTGTTGCTCAAGCAGTTTGGCAAGTACAGCGGCATCGATACCAGGGATCGGAATAAAAGAGCCAATACGGAACACAATTAGCGCGCCGATAACAAACAGCAGTCTGCGTTTCAGCTCGCCAAATCCACCTTTGGCACTTTGAAAATCTAATCCCGGTTGCTTAGCCATCTGCTACTTATTCCTCAATTTTACCGCCAGCAGCTTCGATAGCAGCACGAGCACCTTTAGTAACACGCAGGCCACGAACAGTTACCGGAGTAGAAACTTCACCAGCCAGGATCACTTTCGCGAACTCGATCTGGATACCGATAATGTTTGCTGCTTTCAGCGTGTTCAGGTCTACAACGCCGCCTTCAACTTTCGCCAGGTCAGACAGACGGATTTCCGCTGTGATCGCTGCTTTGCGAGAGGTGAAGCCGAACTTCGGCAGACGACGGTACAGTGGCATCTGGCCACCCTCGAAACCGCGACGTACGCCACCGCCAGAACGAGAGTTCTGACCTTTGTGACCACGACCACCGGTTTTGCCGAGGCCAGAACCGATACCACGACCCAGGCGTTTACCCGCCTTTTTAGAGCCTTCGGCCGGAGACAGAGTATTTAAACGCATCTCTTACTCCTCAACTTTAACCATGAAGTAAACCGCGTTGACCATACCACGAACAGCAGGAGTATCCTCGCGCTCAACGGTATGACCAATACGACGCAGACCCAGGCCAAGCAGCGTTGCCTTGTGTTTCGGCAGACGACCGATTGCACTGCGGGTTTGAGTGATTTTAATAGTCTTTGCCATGGTCAATTACCCCAGAATTTCTTCAACGGATTTACCACGCTTGGCAGCGACCATTTCTGGAGAATTCATATTTTCCAGGCCATCAATAGTTGCACGAACCACGTTGATCGGGTTGGTGGAACCATATGCTTTGGCCAGAACGTTATGAACCCCAGCAACTTCCAGAACGGCGCGCATTGCACCACCGGCGATGATACCGGTACCTTCTGAAGCTGGCTGCATGAATACACGAGAACCCGTGTGAACACCTTTAACTGGGTGCTGCAGGGTGCCGTTGTTCAGCGCGACGTTAATCATATTGCGACGGGCTTTTTCCATCGCTTTCTGGATCGCTGCTGGAACTTCACGCGCTTTACCGTAACCAAAACCAACGCGACCGTTACCATCGCCTACTACAGTCAGAGCTGTGAAGGAGAAAATACGACCACCTTTAACGGTTTTAGATACGCGGTTTACCGCGATCAGCTTTTCCTGCAGTTCGCCAGCCTGTTTTTCGATGTGAGCCATCTTACACCTCTACCTTAGAACTGAAGGCCAGCTTCACGGGCAGCATCTGCCAGTGCCTGGACACGACCATGATATTGGAACCCGGAACGGTCAAAGGAAACATTGCTGATGCCTTTTTCCAGAGCGCGTTCAGCAACAGCTTTACCTACAGCTGCAGCGGCGTCTTTGTTACCGGTGTACTTCAATTGTTCTGAGATAGCTTTTTCTACAGTAGAAGCAGCTACCAGAACTTCAGAACCGTTCGGTGCAATTACCTGTGCGTAAATATGACGCGGGGTACGATGTACCACCAGGCGAGTTGCACCCAGCTCTTTGAGCTTGCGGCGTGCGCGGGTCGCACGACGGATACGAGCAGATTTCTTATCCATAGTGTTACCTTACTTCTTCTTAGCCTCTTTGGTACGCACGACTTCGTCGGCGTAACGAACACCCTTGCCTTTGTAAGGCTCAGGACGACGGTAGGCGCGCAGATCTGCTGCAACCTGACCGATCAGCTGTTTATCAGCGCCTTTCAGCACGATTTCAGTTTGAGTCGGACATTCTGCAGTGATACCGGCCGGCAGCGGATGCTCAACAGGGTGTGAGAAGCCCAGAGACAGGCCTACTGCATTCCCTTTGATAGCTGCACGATAACCTACACCAACCAGCTGAAGCTTTTTAGTGAAGCCTTCGGTAACACCAACAACCATTGAGTTCAGCAGGGCACGCGCGGTACCAGCCTGAGCCCATCCATCCACGAAACCATCACGTGGACCGAAGGTCAGAGCGTTATCTGCATGTTTAACTTCAACAGCTTTGTTGAGGGTACGAGTCAGCTCGCCGTTTTTACCTTTGATCGTAATAACCTGACCGTCGATTTTTACATCAACGCCGGCAGGAATAACGACCGGTGCTTTAGCAACACGAGACATTCTTTCCTCCGATTAGGCTACGTAGCAGATAATTTCGCCACCAAGACCAGCCTGGCGCGCTGCACGATCAGTCATAACACCTTTAGAGGTAGAAACAACTGCGATACCAAGACCAGCCATAACTTTCGGCAGCTCATCTTTTTTCTTATAGATGCGCAGACCTGGGCGGCTGACACGCTGAATGCTTTCTACAACAGCTTTACCCTGGAAATACTTGAGAGTAAGTTCCAGTTCCGGCTTGGTGTCGCCTTCAACTTTAAAATCTTCGATAAAACCTTCTTCCTTCAGCACGTTGGCAATTGCCACTTTCAGCTTGGCGGAAGGCATGGTGACCGCAACTTTGTTCGCGGCCTGACCGTTACGGATACGGGTCAGCATATCCGCGATCGGATCTTGCATGCTCATCTGTCTTTACTCCCGTGATTCAATTGGTAATTACCAGCTAGCCTTTTTCAAGCCTGGCACTTCACCGCGCATAGCGGCTTCACGCAGTTTGATACGGCTCAACCCAAACTTGCCCACATAACCATGTGGACGACCTGTTTGACGACAGCGGTTACGCTGACGAGACGGGCTGGAATCACGCGGCAGAGACTGCAGCTTGAGAACCGCATTCCAACGATCTTCGTCGGAAGCGTTCACATCAGAAATGATCGCTTTCAGTTCAGCGCGTTTAGCGAAGAATTTATCAGCTAAAGCTACGCGCTTTACTTCGCGTGCTTTCATTGATTGCTTAGCCATTCAGTAACCCTACCTTACTTGCGGAACGGGAAGTCAAAGGCAGCCAGCAGAGCACGGCCTTCTTCGTCAGATTTCGCAGTAGTGGTAATGGTAATATCCAAACCACGCACGCGGTCGACTTTATCGTAGTCGATTTCTGGGAAGATGATCTGCTCACGGACACCCATGCTGTAGTTACCACGACCGTCGAAAGACTTAGCGGACAAGCCACGGAAGTCACGGATACGTGGAACAGCAATAGTGATCAGGCGCTCAAAGAACTCCCACATGCGTTCGCCACGCAGAGTTACTTTACAGCCGATCGGATAGCCCTGACGGATTTTGAAGCCTGCAACAGATTTGCGTGCTTTGGTGATCAGCGGTTTTTGACCGGAGATTGCTGTCAGGTCAGCTGCTGCGTTATCCAGCAGTTTCTTGTCAGCGATCGCTTCACCAACACCCATGTTCAGGGTGATCTTCTCGACCCGAGGGACTTGCATGACAGAATTGTAGTTAAACTCAGTCATGAGTTTGTTAACTACTTCGTCTTTGTAGTAATCATGCAGTTTCGCCATCGTACTACTCCAAATTACTTGATAGTTTCGCTGTTAGACTTGAAGAAACGGACTTTTTTGCCGTCTTCGAATCTAAAGCCTACACGGTCAGCCTTGCCGGTAGCCGCATTGAAGATTGCAACGTTAGAAACCTGAATAGCAGCTTCTTTTTCAACGATGCCACCTGGTTGGTTCAGGGCCGGAACCGGCTTCTGATGTTTCTTAACCAGGTTGATACCTTCAACGACAAGTTTGCCGGAAGACAGAACATTTTTTACTTTACCGCGTTTACCTTTATCTTTACCGGTTAACACGATAACTTCGTCATCACGACGGATTTTCGCTGCCATGATTCGCTCCTTAGAGTACTTCTGGTGCCAGAGAGATAATTTTCATGAACTTCTCAGTACGAAGTTCACGAGTTACCGGCCCAAAGATACGCGTGCCGATAGGCTGCTCGCTGTTATTGTTTAAAATAACGCATGCATTACCATCGAAGCGAATGACAGAACCGTCAGGGCGACGAACACCCTTCTTGGTGCGCACCACTACCGCCTTCAGCACATCACCTTTTTTGACCTTACCACGTGGAATTGCTTCCTTGATGGTGATCTTGATGATGTCGCCTACGCCTGCGTAGCGACGGTGCGAGCCACCCAGAACCTTGATACACATTACGCGACGTGCACCGGAGTTGTCGGCGACGTTCAGCATAGTCTGTTCTTGGATCATTTTAGTGCTCCGCTAATGTCAACTACTACCTGAGACTCTAAAATCAGAGCCGTTAAAAAGCCCCATATCGAGGGCGCGGCATTATAACACCGCTTCTGCAATATGGGTAGAAAAAATAAACGGCTCATCGCTGAGCCGTTTATTCGTATTGAGAAGGCGTACTGTATTACAGAACCGCTTTCTCTACAACGCGAACCAGCGTCCAGGACTTAGTCTTGGACAGTGGACGGCATTCACGGATTTCAACCTTGTCGCCGATACCACATTCGTTGTTCTCGTCATGTACGTGCAGTTTGGTCGTACGCTTGATGAATTTACCGTAGATCGGGTGTTTCACAATACGTTCGATAGCTACAACAATGGATTTCTCCATTTTGTCGCTAACAACACGACCTTGCAGAGTACGGATTTTATCGGTCATTACGCACCCGCCTTCTGAGTCAGTAAAGTCTTAACGCGTGCAACATTGCGACGCACTTGCTTCAGCAGGTGAGTCTGTTGCAGCTGGCCACTTGCAGCCTGCATACGCAGGTTGAACTGCTCACGCAGCAGGTTCAGCAGCTCAGCGTTCAGCTCTTCAACGCTTTTTTCACGCAGCTCTTTTGCTTTCATTACATCACCGTCTTAGTTACAAAGGTGGTTTTGATAGGCAGTTTCGCTGCTGCCAGGCCGAAGGCTTCACGGGCCAGCTCTTCCGGAACACCGTCCATTTCATAAAGGACTTTGCCCGGTTGGATCAAGGCAACCCAGTACTCCACGTTACCTTTACCTTTACCCATACGAACTTCCAGCGGCTTCTCGGTGATCGGTTTGTCCGGGAATACACGGATCCAGATCTTACCTTGACGCTTAACTGCACGGGTCATTGCACGACGTGCTGCTTCGATCTGACGTGCAGTCAGACGACCACGGCCAACAGCTTTCAGACCGAAAGTGCCGAAGCTAACATCCGTACCCTGCGCCAGACCACGGTTGCGGCCTTTGTGCACTTTACGGAATTTTGTACGCTTTGGTTGTAACATCAGCGACGCTCCTTATTTACGGCCTTTACGCTGCTGCTTTTTAGGTTGAGCAGCCGGTTTTTCCGGTTGTTCAACAGCAGCCATACCACCCAGGATCTCACCTTTGAAGATCCATACCTTAACGCCGATTACACCGTAAGTGGTGTGCGCTTCAGAGGTGTTGTAGTCGATGTCAGCACGCAGAGTGTGCAGCGGTACGCGACCTTCGCGGTACCATTCGGTACGTGCGATTTCCGCGCCGCCCAGACGGCCGCTAACTTCAACTTTGATACCTTTAGCGCCCAGACGCATTGCGTTCTGTACAGCACGCTTCATAGCACGACGGAACATAACACGACGTTCCAGCTGTGAAGTGATGCTGTCAGCAACCAATTTAGCGTCCAGTTCAGGCTTACGAACTTCAGCGATATTAATCTGTGCAGGAACGCCAGCGATATCCGCTACGACCTTGCGCAGTTTTTCTACGTCTTCGCCTTTCTTACCGATAACGATGCCAGGGCGAGCAGTGTGAATAGTCACACGGATGCTCTTCGCTGGACGCTCGATAACGATACGAGATACAGACGCTTTAGCCAGTTCCTTAGTCAGGTACTGACGTACTTTAAAATCGCTGTCCAGGTTGTCAGCGAATTCTTTGGTGTTCGCAAACCAGGTAGAGTTCCATGGTTTTACAATACCCAGGCGAATACCATTAGGATGTACTTTCTGACCCATTGCTAGTCTCCAGAGTCTCAGCGATCGGACACAACCACAGTAATGTGGCTGGTGCGCTTCAGGATGCGATCTGCACGACCTTTCGCACGCGGCATAATGCGCTTCATGCTTGGGCCTTCATCTACGAAAATTTTCGCGACTTTCAGATCGTCGATGTCAGCGCCATCGTTGTGTTCAGCGTTAGCAATGGCAGATTCCAGTACTTTCTTGACCAATACCGCAGCTTTCTTGTTGGTATAGGTCAGGATGTCCAGGGCCTGCGACACTTTCTTACCGCGAATCAGGTCAGCAACAAGGCGAACCTTCTGAGCAGAAGAACGAGCATGGCGATGTTGAGCTAAAGTTTCCATCTCTTCCTCCTACCTTATTTCTTCTTCGCTTTTTTATCAGCAGCGTGGCCGCGATAAGTACGAGTCGGTGCGAATTCACCCAGTTTGTGACCAACCATTTCGTCGGTAACAAAGACTGGAACGTGCTGACGACCATTATGGACAGCGATGGTCAAACCGATCATGTTAGGAAAGATCGTTGAACGACGGGACCAAGTGCGCAGGGGCTTCTTGTCTCCGCTTTCCACCGCTTTCTCTACCTTCTTCAGCAAGTGCAGGTCAATAAAAGGACCTTTCTTGAGAGAACGTGGCATGGCTTATCCTCTAAAATTATTTGCTACGGCGACGTACGATAAATTTATCAGTACGCTTGTTGCTGCGGGTCTTCTTACCTTTGGTCTGAACGCCCCACGGAGTTACCGGGTGCTTACCAAAGTTACGACCTTCACCACCACCATGTGGGTGGTCGACTGGGTTCATCGCAGTACCGCGAACGGTAGGACGAACACCACGCCAGCGTGCAGCACCTGCTTTACCCAGAACGCGCAGCATATGCTCAGCATTGCCAACTTCGCCCAGAGTAGCGCGGCAGTCTGCTTCGACTTTACGCATTTCACCAGAACGCAGACGCAGGGTGACATAAGCACCATCACGAGCAACGATCTGAACGTAAGTACCAGCGGAACGTGCCAGCTGACCGCCTTTACCTGGTTTCATTTCTACGTTATGAACGGTAGAACCAACCGGGATATTGCGCATCGGCAGGGTGTTGCCTGCTTTGATTGCAGCATCAACGCCAGACTGAATCTGGTCGCCAGCTTTCAGGCCTTTAGGGGCCAGGATGTAACGGCGTTCGCCGTCTTTGTACAGAACCAGCGCGATGTTCGCGGAACGGTTCGGATCGTACTCAAGACGTTCAACAACTGCTGGGATACCGTCTTTGTTGCGTTTGAAGTCAACAATACGATAAGCCTGCTTGTGGCCACCACCGATGTGACGAGTGGTGATACGGCCATTGTTGTTACGACCACCGGATTTGCTGTTTTTTTCCAGCAACGGAGCAAAAGGTTTGCCCTTGTGCAGCTCAGGGTTAACCACTTTAACTACGTGGCGACGACCCGGAGATGTCGGTTTACATTTAACAACTGCCATTGTATTACTCCTCCGACTTACTCAGCGCCGCCAACGAAGTCCAGATTCTGGCCTTCTTTCAGGGTGACGTAAGCTTTTTTCCAGTCGCTACGACGACCGATACGCTGTCCGTGACGTTTAACTTTCCCTTTAACTACCAGGGTGTTAACGACTTCGACTTCGACTTCAAACAGTTTCTGCACAGCAGCTTTGATCTCTGCTTTGGTCGCGTCTTTAGCAACTTTGAGAACGATGGTGTTTGTTTTTTCCATCGCAGTAGACGCTTTTTCAGAAACGTGCGGTGCGCGAAGCACCTTCAGCAGACGTTCTTCACGAATCATGCCAGCATCTCCTCAACTTGCTTAACAGCATCAGCAGTCATTACGACTTTGTCGAAGGCGATCAGGCTAACCGGGTCGATACCAGTCGCATCGCGTACGTCAACCTTGTGCAGGTTACGTGCGGCCAGGAACAGGTTCTCGTCCAGCTCACCGGTGATGATCAGCACATCTTCCAGAGCCATGTCTTTCAGTTTCTGTGCCAGCAGCTTAGTTTTAGGCGCTTCAACAGAGAACTTCTCGACAACGATCAGACGATCCTGACGTACCAGTTCGGACAGGATGCTTTTCAGCGCGCCGCGGTACATCTTTTTGTTAACTTTTTGACTGTGGTCCTGTGGACGCGCAGCGAAGGTCACGCCACCTGAACGCCAGATCGGGCTCTTGATAGAACCTGAACGCGCACGGCCGGTACCTTTCTGGCGCCATGGCTTTTTGCCAGAACCAGTTACTTCAGCACGAGTCTTCTGAGCACGAGTACCCTGACGAGCACCAGCTGCATAAGCAACAACAACCTGGTGAACCAGCGCTTCGTTGAAATCACGACCGAAGGTAGTTTCGGAAACAGTCAGCGCGCTCTGCGCGTCTTTCAATACTAATTCCATTGCTATCCCCTTACGCCTTCACAGCTGGTTTAACGATCAGGTCGCTACCGGTTGCACCCGGAACTGCACCTTTAACCAGCAGCAGGTTGCGCTCAGCGTCAACACGTACTACGTCCAGGCTCTGAACGGTCACACGTTCGTTACCCAGCTGACCTGCCATTTTCTTGCCTTTGAACACTTTGCCCGGAGTCTGGTTCTGACCGATAGAACCCGGAACGCGGTGAGACAAGGAGTTACCGTGGGTAGCGTCCTGGGTACGGAAGTTCCAGCGCTTAACGGTACCAGCAAAACCTTTACCTTTAGAGGTACCGGTTACGTCAACTTTTTTAACGTCAGCAAACAGCTCAACGCTAATGTCCTGACCTACGGTGAACTCTTCGCCTTCAGCAAGACGGAATTCCCACAGACCACGGCCAGCTTCTACGCCAGCTTTAGCGAAGTGACCCGCTTCTGGTTTGGTTACACGGTTAGCTTTTTTAGCACCAGTGGTCACCTGAACAGCGCGGTAGCCATCGTTAGCCAGATCTTTAACCTGGGTAACGCGGTTTGCTTCAACTTCGATTACGGTTACTGGGATTGAAACGCCATCTTCAGTGAAGATGCGGGTCATGCCCACTTTTTTACCGACTAAACCAATCATTGTATCAACCTCTCAATCGCTCGATGACCTGATTAACCCAGGCTGATCTGCACGTCTACACCGGCAGCCAGATCCAGACGCATCAGAGCATCAACGGTTTTCTCAGTTGGCTCAACGATGTCAACCAGACGCTTGTGAGTGCGGATTTCGTACTGATCGCGCGCGTCTTTGTTGACGTGCGGGGAGATCAGAACGGTGAAGCGCTCTTTGCGGGTCGGCAGCGGGATCGGACCACGGACTTGCGCACCAGTGCGCTTAGCAGTCTCGACGATTTCCGCGGTTGATTGATCGATCAGACGATGATCAAACGCTTTAAGGCGGATACGGATTCTTTGGTTCTGCATGAGACCAGAGCTCCAATTATTTTATAAACGAAAATGATTACTCCTCAAACCCATTACGATTGATGGGAGAGTGTAACCGTTCTTACGTAGCTCCCCAATTGGGAGCATTGTTGAGTAACAAAATGAGCTACTCTGGTTCTGATTGAACCCGCCGTCAATTACGACAAGCCCGCGCATTATACGTAAATCTGGACAAGACGCAAGTGCCGTTTAGAAATTAAGCGCCAGAGGCACGGTATGCGTAAGGGTGCGCAACTTTTTACGCAATGTATCCCTTCTCAATGCTTTGTCTGGAGCCCCTACGCAATTGTCGTTTTTGTCGATTGCCGGCCAGACCGATTATGACGAGTATGCGCTCAAACCCTTTTGAGGCCATTTCCATGTTAACCACCCTCCCCTTTTTGCTGGTCTATTTTTCGCTGACTGCCTTTCTTGTACATGCGGATATTTGCTACGGACTGCTTCCCGATAAATTTCTCTGCCCGCTGCTCTGGGCGGGCCTGCTCTTTCAGCTCTGCGTCCAACCTGATTTTCTGCCGAGTGCAGTGGTGGGAGCGATGGCAGGATATATCGGCTTTGCCGTTATCTACTGGGGATATCGGTTTATCTGCCGGCGTGAAGGGATGGGATATGGCGATGTAAAATACCTGGCGGCGCTTGGCGCGTGGCATGGCTGGTGCATGCTGCCTGCGCTGGCGTTACTCGCTGCGCTTATGGCGCTACTCAGCATTCTTGTGTTTTCGTTACTCACCGGCGATAAGGGAGCATTAAAAAACCCACTGCCTTTTGGACCATTTCTGGCAGCAGCGGGTTTATGCGTAGGCTGGAAGACGGTGGTTACTCTTCCACTTTAATCTGCGACTGCAGGTAGTTCTGCAGGCCGATTTTAGCAATCAGATCCAGCTCCGTTTCCAGCCAGTCAATGTGGCCTTCTTCATCGGCCAGGATCTGGATCATCATATCGCGACTGACGTAGTCATGTACGCTGTCTGCGTAGGCAATGGCTTCACGGAGATCTTTGGCACCTTCAAGCTCCAGCCTGAGGTCGGAACGCAGCATCTCTTCGACATCTTCTCCGATGCCCAGCTTTCCGAGGTCCTGCAGGTTTGGAATGCCTTCAAGGAATAAAATACGCTCGATATATTTATCGGCGTGCTTCATTTCATCGATCGATTCATGGTACTCAACGTCGTTCAGACGCTTAAGCCCCCAGTTTTTGAACATTCTCGCGTGAAGAAAGTACTGGTTAATTGCGACAAGCTCATTTCCCAATAATTTATTGAGATAACTTATGATTTTAACATCACCTTTCATTATATAGTCCCTCCGCTTCCACTCATTGAAGCGTAGATCGGGCTACAGGGATGTCAAAAAAAAGATGGGCGCTTACGCGATCTCTTTGTATTCCGGGATCTGCATCAATTCGTCCTGCATGATCTCTCGCGCAGCGCGTACACATTTACCACATTGATTTCCCACCGGAACAAATTTGCGTAGCTGCTGAAATGACTGAGGCTGAAACTGGCGAACGGCCTGACGTATTTTCTTGTCGCTTACACCATTACATAAACAAACGTACATAGAGACTCCCGTTCAAATTATGCGCAAAGTGTAAGTGAGAATGGTTATGATTACAATAGCACAAGCGCCACAATACGGGACGGGAGCAGGCAAAAAATGCGAAATTTTGTGACAGTGCCTGAACGGCAGAAAACAAAAAAGGACGCCGAAGCGTCCTTTTTTTATTCGGGGATAATTAATTAGCCCAGAACTTTAGCAACAACGCCCGCGCCAACGGTACGGCCGCCTTCACGGATTGCGAAACGCAGACCGTCGTCCATCGCGATTGGGTGGATCAGAGTCACAACCATCTTGATGTTGTCGCCTGGCATTACCATCTCAACGCCTTCTGGCAGTTCGATGGTACGGATTGCGAAACGCAGACCGTCGTCCATCGCGATTGGGTGGATCAGAGTCACAACCATCTTGATGTTGTCGCCTGGCATTACCATCTCAACGCCTTCTGGCAGTTCGATGGTACCGGTCACGTCAGTTGTACGGAAGTAGAACTGTGGACGGTAGCCTTTGAAGAACGGAGTATGACGGCCGCCTTCGTCTTTGGACAGAATGTACACTTCAGATTCGAACTTGGTGTGTGGCTTGATTGAGCCTGGCTTCGCCAGAACCTGACCACGTTCGATTTCTTCACGTTTGATACCACGCAGCAGAACACCAACGTTCTCACCAGCACGGCCTTCGTCCAGCAGTTTGCGGAACATTTCAACGCCAGTACAGGTAGACTTCGCAGTCTCTTTGATACCAACGATTTCAACTTCTTCACCAACTTTGATGATACCGCGCTCTACACGACCGGTAACAACGGTACCACGACCGGAGATGGAGAATACGTCTTCGATTGGCAGCAGGAATGGCTTGTCAATCGCACGCTCTGGTTCTGGGATGTAAGAATCCAGGAAGCCAGCCAGTTCGATGATTTTCGCTTCCCACTCAGCTTCGCCTTCCAGCGCTTTCAGAGCAGAACCACGAACGATTGGGGTATCGTCGCCTGGGAAATCGTACTGAGACAGCAGTTCACGAACTTCCATCTCTACCAGTTCCAGCAGCTCTTCGTCATCAACCATGTCGCATTTGTTCAGGAACACGATGATGAAAGGAACGCCTACCTGACGACCCAGCAGGATGTGCTCACGAGTCTGAGGCATTGGGCCGTCAGTCGCAGCAACAACCAGGATCGCGCCGTCCATCTGCGCAGCACCGGTGATCATGTTTTTAACATAGTCGGCGTGGCCTGGGCAGTCTACGTGTGCGTAGTGGCGAGTCGCAGCAACAACCAGGATCGCGCCGTCCATCTGCGCAGCACCGGTGATCATGTTTTTAACATAGTCGGCGTGGCCTGGGCAGTCTACGTGTGCGTAGTGGCGAGTCGGGGTGTCATATTCAACGTGGGAAGTGTTGATGGTGATACCACGTGCTTTTTCTTCTGGTGCGTTATCGATCTGGTCGAATGCACGAGCAGAACCACCGTAGGTTTTAGCCAGAACGGTAGTGATTGCAGCAGTCAGGGTAGTTTTACCATGGTCAACGTGGCCGATAGTACCAACGTTGACGTGCGGTTTTGTACGTTCAAATTTTTCTTTAGACACGGCTATATTCCTTACTATAGTGCTCTCCCCTGTGGAGAGAGCACGGGACTTAGGTTTTAATCCTGTGGATTACTTACCACGGGCTTCAATAACGGCCTGAGCAACGTTGTTAGGCGCATCATCATACTTCAGGAATTCCATGGTGTATGATGCACGACCTTTGGTCAGAGAACGCAGCTGAGTTGCATATCCGAACATTTCAGACAGCGGAACTTCAGCGTGGATCTTAACGCCAGTTACTTCGGATTCCTGACCACGCAGCATACCGCGACGACGGCTCAAGTCACCGATAACGTCACCGGTGTTCTCTTCAGGAGTTTCTACTTCAACCTTCATGATTGGCTCAAGCAGAACTGGTTTTGCTTTCTTAAAGCCTTCTTTAAAGGCAATAGACGCAGCCAGTTTAAACGCCAGTTCAGAGGAGTCAACGTCGTGGTAAGAACCGAAGTGCAGACGAACACCCATGTCAACAACCGGATAGCCAGCCAGAGGGCCCGCTTTCAGCTGTTCCTGGATGCCTTTATCAACGGCTGGGATGTATTCGCCAGGAATTACACCACCTTTGATGTCGTTGATGAACTCGTAACCTTTCGGGTTAGAGCCCGGCTCCAGTGGGTACATGTCGATCACAACGTGACCGTACTGACCGCGACCACCAGACTGCTTAGCGTGTTTACCTTCAACATCGGTAACTTTCGCGCGAATCGCTTCGCGGTAAGCAACCTGAGGTTTACCCACGTTCGCTTCAACGTTGAATTCACGCTTCATACGGTCAACGATGATGTCCAGGTGCAGTTCACCCATACCAGCGATGATGGTCTGGTTAGATTCTTCATCAGTCCATACGCGGAATGATGGGTCTTCTTTCGCCAGACGGCCCAGAGCCAGACCCATTTTTTCCTGGTCAGCTTTGGTTTTTGGTTCAACTGCGATGGAGATTACCGGCTCAGGGAATTCCATACGCTCCAGAATGATCGGGTGATCCGGGTCACACAGGGTGTCACCAGTGGTCACGTCTTTCAGACCGATAGCTGCAGCGATGTCGCCCGCACGAACTTCTTTGATCTCTTCACGTTTGTTAGCGTGCATCTGTACGATACGGCCAAAACGTTCACGCGCCGCTTTCACGGAGTTCAGGATGGTGTCACCGGAGTTAACCACACCAGAGTATACGCGGAAGAAGGTCAGGTTACCCACGAATGGGTCGGTAGCAATTTTGAACGCCAGTGCAGAGAATGGCTCTTCGTCGCTTGCGTGACGCTCAGCCGGAGTATCTTTACCGTCGTCCAGGATGCCGTTGATCGCAGGAACGTCAACCGGGGATGGCAGGTAGTCAACTACCGCATCCAGCATCGCCTGAACACCTTTGTTCTTGAACGCAGAACCACAGGTTACCAGGATGATTTCGTTGTTCAGAACGCGCTGACGCAGAGCTTTTTTGATCTCTTCTTCAGTCAGTTCTTCACCACCCAGGTATTTCTCCATCAGCTCTTCAGAAGCTTCAGCAGCGGATTCGATCAGGTTCTGGTGCCATTCGTCAGCCAGGTCCTGCATTTCAGCCGGGATATCTTCGTATTCGAAGGTAACGCCCTGGTCTGCGTCGTTCCAGTTGATGGCTTTCATTTTCACCAGGTCGATAACACCGGTGAAGCCTTCTTCAGCACCAATTGCCAGCTGCAGCGGAACAGGGTTCGCACCCAGACGGGTTTTGATCTGGCCAACAACTTTCAGGAAGTTAGCACCCATACGGTCCATTTTGTTAACGAACGCGATGCGTGGAACTTTATATTTGTTCGCCTGACGCCATACGGTTTCAGACTGTGGCTGAACACCACCAACTGCGCAATAAACCATTACCGCGCCGTCAAGAACACGCATGGAACGTTCTACTTCGATGGTGAAGTCAACGTGGCCCGGGGTGTCGATGATGTTTACGCGATGCGGTTCGTACTGCTTAGCCATACCTGACCAGAATGCAGTAGTCGCTGCGGAGGTGATAGTGATACCACGCTCCTGCTCCTGTTCCATCCAGTCCATGGTGGCTGCGCCGTCATGAACTTCACCGATTTTGTGGTTTACACCGGTGTAGAACAGAATACGTTCGGTAGTAGTGGTTTTACCGGCGTCGATGTGCGCACTGATACCGATGTTACGGTAGCGTGCGATGGGTGTTGTACGAGCCATTTGATTCCTCGTTTATATCTTTAGGCGTTCAGTTAAGTTACCCAGAGCGGGCGGCTTCTCTGAAGCGCCCGCCTGGTGACTAATACTCCGAAGGGATTACCAACGGTAGTGTGCGAACGCCTTGTTGGCTTCTGCCATACGGTGAACGTCTTCACGTTTCTTAACTGCAGTACCTTTGTTGTCTGCAGCATCAGAAAGTTCGTTCGCCAGACGCAGAGCCATGGATTTATCACCGCGTTTACGAGCAGCTTCAACGATCCAACGCATTGCCAGAGCATTACGACGAACCGGACGAACTTCAACTGGAACCTGATAAGTAGAACCACCAACGCGGCGGGACTTAACTTCTACGGTTGGGCGAACGTTGTCGAGAGCGACTTCGAAAGCTTCCAGTTCATTTTTACCAGAACGCTGAGCCAGGGTCTCAAGCGCGCTGTATACGATTGCTTCTGCAGTAGATTTTTTACCATCTACCATCAGGATATTTACAAATTTTGCCAGCAGTTCTGATCCGAATTTCGGATCTGGAAGAATTTTACGCTGACCAATGACGCGACGACGTGGCATGGGAATACTCCGTTGTTAATTCAGGATTGTCCAAAACTCAAAGAGTTTAGTTTGACATTAAGATAAATCAGTTTGGCCTTACTTAACGGAGAACCATTAAGCCTTAGGACGCTTCACGCCGTACTTGGAGCGAGCCTGCTTACGGTCTTTAACACCTGAGCAGTCGAGCGCACCACGAACGGTGTGGTAACGAACACCCGGAAGGTCTTTAACACGACCGCCACGGATCAGGATCACGGAGTGCTCCTGCAGGTTGTGACCTTCACCACCGATGTAGGAAGTCACTTCGAAACCGTTAGTCAAACGCACACGGCATACTTTACGCAGTGCGGAGTTTGGTTTTTTAGGAGTGGTGGTATATACACGAGTACATACACCACGTTTCTGCGGGCAGGCTTCCAGCGCAGGCACGTTGCTCTTTGCAACTTTGCGTGCGCGTGGTTTGCGTACCAGCTGGTTAACTGTTGCCATTAAATAGCTCCTGGTTTTAGCTTTTGCTTCGTAAACACGTAATAAAACGACCTCATACAATATGAGGACGCGAAATTTTAGGGCTACGTCGAAAAGGTGTCAAGAAATATACAGCGATCTCAAATCACCAGTTCATTTGACTGGCGTGTGTCACAGTAAGATTGACGAAATCAGTATAGCCAACCACGTCAATTTTGGCTGAAATTTGACCAGAAAGACCCCGCGCATCCAGATCTTCCTTCAGCGCAGAGACAGTTATGGGGGCATTCGTGAGAATTTCAACGAAACGACTGCCTTCCAGTGCGGCAAGCACGCCATCCTGAATCAGCAGCAGGTCATCACCTTCGCGCAGCATACTCAGTAACGCGTCGGTATCACATTGCCACGGTGAATGGCTCAGAGTATGGAGCATGTCAGCCTCAGAAAGTCAGAACGGTGTCGTAGTGGGAAAGGTGTTCGCGCAGTGCAGCAGAAGACAGGACGGTCACATCCAGCACGAAAGGCATTGCCTCGTTTAAACCGCGCGCGGCCAGGGAGTCGGCACAGACATAGAAGGTTTCGATATCGTAAAGCGGTAACACTTTGAACGTTGCGATGTAATCACGCGCCAGAATGGCCTGAGGCTGTTGTCCCGCCAGAAGCTGAAATACGCCGTCGCCCAAAAAGAAGACACCGATATCTTCGGACAATGCTGAGGTCGCGAGCAGCGCATCCAGCCCTTCTCTGCCGGACGCATTGCCGTGCGGTGCGGAGGAAAAAACAAATGCTAAGCGCTTCATCAGAATTGCACCACTCTGTCGCAGGTTAATGCCGCCTGTGCCAGTTCACCCAGACCACTCAACGAAAAGCCGGGCTGCAGGTTAGAACCCGATAAACCAAGACGTGCGGCTTCGGTTGCATCGGTCACCCCGCGGCGCAGTGCCGCCGCCACGCAGATGTGCAGTTCTACGCCCTGCTTTTCGTTTAATGCCTGCCAGGCGCGTACCAGATCGAACTCATCGCTCGCCGGTGACGTAAACTGATTCGCGTTATACACCCCTTCCCGATAGAAGAAGACGCTCGCCAGCTCATGTCCGGCCGCCAGTAGCGCATGCGCAAACTGCAGCGCGCTGCTGGCCTGCTGAGTGCCGTACGCCGGGCCTGTCACCATTAACGCAAAACGCATTACTTGTCTTGTCCCTGGAAATCGCCGCTTTTGAACTGGCGAATATAGAGGTAGACCGTGTGCTTGGAGATGTTCAGACGATCGGCCACCTGGTTGATGGCGTCTTTAATATCAAAAATCCCTTTTTCATAAAGGTTGAGCACGATCTGACGATTCTTGGCGTTGTTCGAGACGTTGCGATCGGCATTCACCTCTTCAATCGTAAACTCAAGCGTCTGCGTCACCAGATCTTCAACGGAGGAGGCAAAGTTAACAGAGGAGCCAACGTCCGGCGTTTCAGGTGGAATAAAGGTGCTCATGATTTGCGAGAATGGCACATCAAGATTCATGTTGATGCACAGCAGCCCAATAACACGATGCTCGCGGTTTCGAATCGCGATGGTTTCTGATTTCATCAGCACGCCGCTTTTGGCGCGGGTGAAATAGCATTTGGAGACGCTGCTGTCCGCGCCGGTCATGTCATGCAGCATACGCAATGCAAGGTCGGTAATTGGCGAACCAATTTTACGGCCAGTATGCTCACCATTCGCAATGCGGATGGCGGAACACTTCAGATCTTGCAGGGAGTGCAATACGATTTCGCAGTGGGAGCCAATGAGCATCGCTAACCCGTCCACTACCGCTTCGTAGGATTTCAGAATATCGAAGTCGGTCTGATCGAAAGGACGTTGATCCAGTAAATCAAGTTCACTGGTTTCGTTGGTTAAAAGCGACCTGGACATGAAAAAAACACTCCTTTTCAGGAGCCTGTCGTTAGGTTTTCAGGGCAGGCTCATTATCTACACGGACAACTAAATTAATACAGCGTGCGTAGCGCTTTCCAGTGTTAATTATATCTGCCCCACAATAAAAAAACCGCCGCCTGAAAGGCGGCGGTTTTTTTCAACATTACTTCTTAGCAGCAGCGGCTTTATCGTCAGCCGGTGCGTCTGCCTTGGCATCCGCTTTCGGTGCCGGTTTGATATCCAGCAGCTCTACGTCAAAGACCAGCGTAGAGTTGGCAGGGATACCCGGAACGCCGGTTTTGCCATAGGCCAGATCCGGTGGGATAACCATCTTGATCTTGCCGCCTTTCTTGATGTTTTTCAGGCCTTCAGTCCAGCCAGGGATCACACCATCCAGACGGAAGGAGAGAGGCTCACCGCGGGTGTAAGAGTTATCGAACTCTTTACCGTCGATCAGCGTACCTTTGTAGTTCACAACAACGGTGTCGCTGTCTTTAGGCGCATCGCCGGTGCCTTCTTTCTCAACTTTGTACACCAGGCCGGTAGAAGAGGTTTTCACACCTTTCTCTTTGGCAAAAGTATCGCGGTAGGCTTTGCCTTTCGCTTCGTTGTCTTTAGCGTCCGCGTCCATCTTGGTCTGCGCGGCACCCTTCACGCGCGCTTCGAACGCCTGCAGAGTCTGTTCAATTTCCTGGTCAGACAGCTTGCTCTTATCTGCAAATGCGTCCTGAACGCCCGCGATCAGCTGAGCTTTATCCAGTTTGATGCCCAGTTTCTCTTGTTCTTTCAGAGAGTTTTCCATGTAACGACCCAGAGATGCGCCCAGTGCGTAGGCGGATTTCTGGTCGTCATTTTTGAACGCCGCTTTGCTGTCTGCAGTGGCAGCAGGCTTCGCAGCAGTATCAGCAGCGAATGACAGCGGCGCGTTCAGCGCAACAGCCATCGTCGTCGCCAGCAGCGTTACTTTAAACAGTGATTTCATCCATATCTCCAGGGCCTGGGGACTCTCACCCCAGCGTTAAACGTAAATGAGTTACGTACTATAAAACGTTGCGGAAGAAATCTACAGACAGACACTTCCAATTCTCGCCACTTTTCAGACTATTTTTGTTTAAATAAGTTTCCTGCCAAGGGGATGCAGACTGTACTTAAGGTTAAACTCGGTTAAACTGCGCCGCCGCAGGGCCATTATGGCGAATCTGAAATAAACGAGGTGAATGATGAAGGATACAGCAATAGAAGCGAGAATGGCTGAGCTGGAAAGCCGCCTGGCTTTTCAGGACATCACCATCGAAGAGCTAAACCAGACCGTGACCGCACATGAGCTCGAAATGGCAAAACTGCGGGATCATATGCGCCTGCTGACGGAAAAGCTGAAGGCTACACAGCCGTCAAACATTGCCTCTCAGTCAGAAGAGACGCCACCTCCTCATTATTGAGGCGTAAAAAAAGCGGGATTATTATCCCGCTTTTTTTGTGCCCGGTGGCGCGAAGCTTACCGGGCCTACATACCAAATACCCTATGGATTTCGAGTCGCATGAAGGCGGCAAGCTTGAAAATCCCCGGGAGCATAGATAACTATGTGACCGGGGTTTGAAAGCGCAGCCAACGCACCTGCGGCTTGAAAGACGACGGGTATTAGTGGCAGCCGCAGCCGCCGTTACCGCAACCACCTTTACCGTGGTCGTGGCCATGGTCGTGATCGTGGCCGTGACCACCGCAGCAGCCGTCGTGGCCGTGATCGTGGTCATGGTCATGACCGTGCGCACCGTGAACGTGGCCATGAGCCAGCTCTTCTTCGGTCGCTTCACGGATCGCAACAACTTCTACGTTGAACTTCAGGTTCTGGCCAGCCAGCATGTGGTTGCCGTCAACCACGACGTGGTCATCTTCCACTTCGGTGATTTCAACGGGAACCGGACCCTGGTCGGTTTCAGCCAGGAAGCGCATGCCAACCTGCAGTTCGTCAACGCCCATGAACACGTCTTTAGGAACGCGCTGAACCAGGTTGTCGTCATACTGACCGTAAGCGTCGTTCGCGCCTACAGCAACGTCAAATTTGTCGCCAACTTCATGACCTTCCAGCGCGTTTTCCAGGCCAGAAATCAGGGAACCGTGACCATGCAGGTAGTCAAGCGGCGCACTCACCGGAGACTCATCAACCAACACACCGTCTTCTGTACGTACCTGATAGGCCAGGCTGACCACCAGGTCTTTTGCTACTTTCATGATATCTCCTGAGCGTGGGAAAATTGCTGGCGCAGATTGTAGCGGAAATCTGCACCCGTGTACCCTTTAGCTTAAAAAAACTCAGGGCATATCGCTAGTCCGGATGAAAAATCCCGATAACTTGCTCTTCTTTGCGAACGTGATCGCGGGCCTCTTTATCGGCCTCACGCATCTGGTGACCGCACTTAACACACTCAACAACATCAATATTATTTTCCCGCCACATCGCCAGGGTATCTTGTGCCTGGCAGGTCGGGCATTTTGCACCCGCAATAAAGCGTTTACGTACAGCCATCTTTCGTTACCCTTTATTCAAATTCATCCCAGCCATCGAGCTGGCGTCGTTCCTGTTGCATCTCTCGCTGGAAGATCTCCTCCAGCTCGCGACGCGCTTCCCGCACGCGGGAGATCTGCGCCGTATCGGTATGGACCGGCATCAGCTCGCGCAACATCCGCATATCCAGCCGGCGGAAGTGCATTTGGGCGCGCTGCGCCTGATGCGGATGCATGCCGAGCGAGATCAGCGCCTTACGGCCCAGCTCCAGCGCACTGGAGAACGTCTCACGGGAGAAGTGTTTCACACCCGCCTGCAACAATTCGTGAGCTTCAACACGTCCCCGCGCACGCGCCAGAATATGCAGATGCGGGAAATGCTGCTGGCACAGCTCCACCAGCTTCATCGTGTCTTCCGGATCGTTACAGGTAATCACGATGGACTCTGCCGCTTCGGCCCCCGCCGAGCGCAGCAGCTCGAGCTGGGTCGCATCGCCGTAGTAAACCTTGTAGCCATATTTACGCATCAGGTTGACCGCGCTGATATCCCGCTCCAGTACCGTAATGCGCATTTTGTTCGCCATCAGCAAACGCCCGATAACCTGTCCGAAACGGCCAAAGCCCACCACAATCACCTGCGGCTTGTCGTCTTCCACCCACGGCGCTTCGTCTTCATCGTCAGCTGGATTCAGGCGGCGCGACAGCAGTTTATCCACCAGCTTCATCAGCAGCGGCGTGGTCATCATAGACAGCGTGACCGTAACCAGCAAAAGCGCCATCTGATCGTCTTTAAACAGCTTCTGGGAGGATGCGGTAGAGAACAGCACAAACGCGAACTCGCCTCCCTGGCTTAACACGCTGGCAAATTGCATGCGTTCCGAACTGCGCAGCCCGTAGATACGTGACATGACGTACAGCACCAGCATCTTCACCGCCACCAGGATAGCGACGCTCACGACCACCCACAGCAGATGGGTATAGAGCACACCGAGGTTGAGCGCCATCCCCACCGAAATAAAGAACAGGCCTAGCAGCAGCCCTTTGAAGGGATCGATGGCAATTTCAAGCTCGTGCCGATACTCGCTCTCCGCCAGCAGCACCCCGGCGATAAAGGTCCCGAGCGCCATCGACAGCCCAAGCGCGTCCATAAACAACGCCGATCCCAGCACCAGCAGGAGCGTCGCGGCGGTAAACACCTCGCGAACGCCAGACGCGGCTATAAAGCGGAACACGGGACGTAGCAGGAAACGTCCGCCAATCAGCATGCCCGCGAAGGCCAGCACCTTCATGGCAATTTTAGCCCAGTCGAAATGATCGTCCCCGGAGCCCGCCAGCAGGGGCACCAGCGCCAGCGCCGGGATCACCGCCAAATCCTGGAACAGCAGCACCGAAAAGCCCAGCTGACCGGCTTCGTTGCGATTCATCCCCTTATCGCGCATCAGCTGCAGCGCCATCGCCGTCGACGACATCGCAAGGCCTATCCCACCAATCACCGCCGCCTGCCATGAAAAGTTGGTCAGCATTAGCAGGCCGCCCAGGATCGCGGCGCTGAACAACACCTGCGCGGCGCCCACGCCAAAGATAGAGCGTCGGAGCTGCCACAGTTTCGAAGGATTCAGCTCCAGGCCGATGATGAACATCAGGAACACCACGCCCAGTTCGGAGAAATGGAGGATCTCATCTACATCGCTGATGAATCCCAGTCCCCAGGGACCAATCGCGATCCCCGCCAGCAGATACCCCAGCACCGCACCGATACCAATGCGTGCAGCAAGCGGCACCGCGACGACGGCCGCAAATAAAAACAGCACCCCGGCGAGGAGCAAATTCGATCCTTCCATTAACGACCTCCTGCCGGAATCGGTGACGCCAGCCATTCACCGTAGGCTCTGGCGTGGCTTGCCAGTTCTTTCGGATCCTGACGCCGCGCCCAGTAGACAATAATCGGGCTCATCCAGTGCATACGGCACATGGCCGCCGTCAGCTCGAAAGGCCGCAGGATGTCGCTCATCGGATAACGATTCAGCCCGTCGTGACGGTAAGCGCTTTCGGGTTCACCGGTCGTAATCACACTACGCCAGTACTTTCCCGCCAGCTGGTTGCCCCCCACCCCGCTGGAGAAGCCCCGGCTCAGCACGCGGTCCAGCCACTCTTTGAGCAGCGCCGGACAGCTATAGGTATAAAGCGGATGCTGGAACACAATCACGTCATGCTGACGCAGCAGCTCCTGCTCGTAAGGGATATCAATAAAGAAATCAGGATAGTGCGCGTAGAGATCGTGCACCGTTACGTTACTAAGCTGTGTGGCCGGCTTAAGCAGCACCCGGTTTGCCACCGAGTCCTGAGATTCCGGATGGGCATACAGCAGCAGCACTTTTGCTGTCTGAGACATCATTCCCCTCCCGGTCTTGTTTCTGTTTTTGTGTATCGTCGCTGTTTTGGGCTACCATGGCGGCCCGGTGCGGAAAATGGCCCACACCTTACATTATCATAATGACAAATTAACATAGTCGGAACATACGGCGCTTCTATGATTGTTTTCTCCTCGTTACAAATTCGTCGCGGCGTGCGCGTCCTGCTGGATAACGCCACTGCTACCATCAACCCGGGCCAAAAAGTGGGCCTGGTCGGCAAAAACGGCTGCGGTAAATCCACCCTGCTGGCGCTGCTGAAAAACGAGATTAGCGCGGATGGCGGTAACTTTACCTTCCCGGGGAACTGGCAGCTCGCCTGGGTAAACCAGGAGACGCCTGCGCTGAGCGAGCCGGCACTCGACTATGTTATCGACGGCGACCGTGAATACCGCAAGCTGGAAGCGGAACTTCATTCTGCTAACGAGCGCAACGATGGTCATGCCATCGCCACCGTTCACGGCAAGCTGGACGCCATCGACGCGTGGACCATTCGCTCCCGCGCCTCCAGCCTGCTGCACGGCCTGGGCTTCAGCAACGAACAGCTGGAACGCCCGGTCAGCGATTTCTCCGGCGGCTGGCGTATGCGCCTCAACCTGGCGCAGGCGCTGATCTGCCGCTCGGACCTGCTGTTGCTTGACGAACCGACCAACCACCTCGATCTCGATGCGGTTATTTGGCTGGAGAAGTGGCTCAAGAGCTATCAGGGCACTCTGATTCTGATTTCCCACGACCGCGACTTCCTTGACCCGGTGGTGGATAAAATCATTCATATCGAACAGCAAACGATGTTCGAGTACACCGGCAACTACAGCTCCTTCGAGCGCCAGCGCGCGACGCGTCTTGCCCAGCAGCAGTCCATGTACGAAAGCCAGCAGCAGCGCGTGGCGCACCTGCAGAGCTTCGTGGATCGCTTCAAGGCCAAGGCGTCAAAAGCCAAGCAGGCCCAGAGCCGCATCAAGATGCTGGAACGCATGGAGATGATCGCCCCGGCGCACGTGGATAACCCGTTCCACTTCAGCTTCCGCGAGCCGGAGAGCCTGCCAAACCCGCTCCTCAAGATGGAGAAGGTCAGCGCGGGCTATGCCGACCGCATTATTCTCGACTTCATAAAGCTCAACCTGGTGCCGGGTTCACGCATTGGCCTGCTGGGGCGTAACGGCGCCGGTAAATCGACGCTGATCAAACTGCTGGCGGGCGAGCTTAACCCGGTCAGCGGTGAAATCGGCCTGGCGAAGGGCATCAAGCTAGGCTACTTCGCCCAGCATCAGCTGGAATTTTTACGCGCGGATGAATCACCGATTCAGCACCTCGCGCGTCTGGCGCCGCAGGAGATGGAGCAGAAGCTGCGCGACTATCTCGGCGGCTTTGGCTTCCAGGGCGATAAGGTGACTGAAAACACCGAGCGCTTCTCCGGCGGCGAAAAAGCCCGTCTGGTGCTGGCGCTAATCGTCTGGCAGCGCCCGAACCTGCTGCTGCTCGATGAACCGACCAACCACCTGGATCTCGACATGCGCCAGGCGCTGACCGAAGCGCTGATTGAGTTCGAAGGCGCGCTGGTTGTGGTTTCGCACGACCGTCACCTGATCCGCTCCACCACGGACGATCTGTATTTAGTGCACGGCGGCAAAGTCGAACCGTTCGACGGCGATCTGGAAGACTACCAGCAGTGGCTGACGGACGTGCAGAAGCAGGAAAACCAGCCGGAAGAGTCAGCAAAAGACAACGCCAACAGCGCGCAGGCGCGTAAAGACCAGAAGCGTCGTGAAGCGGAGCTTCGCACCCAGACGCAGCCGCTACGTAAAGAGATTACCCGTCTCGAAAAAGAGATGGAAAAGCTCAACGCCACGCTGGCTACCGTGGAAGAGAAGCTCGGCGATAGCGGTCTGTATGACCAGAGCCGCAAGGCTGAGCTGACGGACTGCCTGCAAACGCAGGCGAAGACCAAATCCAGCCTCGAAGAGTGCGAGATGGCGTGGCTCGACGCGCAGGAACAGCTGGAAGCGATGCTGCAGGCTGAATAACACGCCGGG
Source organism: Enterobacter sp. DC1 (assembly GCF_000568075.1). Lineage (NCBI taxonomy): Bacteria > Pseudomonadati > Pseudomonadota > Gammaproteobacteria > Enterobacterales > Enterobacteriaceae > Enterobacter > Enterobacter sp. DC1. The sequence continues at coordinate 165,036 of NZ_AZUA01000008.1, read as the reverse complement.
AGGGTTATGAGTTTCGATATCACGAGCGAGATTACGTTCCGCAAGCTCAGCATCTTCATGACGTTTATGGAGAAAGGGAATATCGCGCGTACCGCCGAAACTCTGGGCCTGAGCGGCGTGAGCGTGCACCGCGCGCTGCACACGCTGGAAGAGAACGTGCGCTGCCCGCTCTTTACCCACAAGGGGCGCAACCTGATTGCCCTGCCTTCCGCCTGGACGCTGCTGGAGTATTGCCAGGAGGTGATGCAGGTGATGGAGCGCGGGCTGGAAGAGTCGCGCAAAATCGCCGGTATCGGCCAGGGGAGGCTGCGCGTGGGCACGCTCTACTCCCTGACGCTGGAAACCGTGCCGCGCCTGATTATGGGCATGAAGCTGCGCCGTCCGGATCTGGAGATGGATCTGACGATGGGCTCCAACGACACCCTGCTGCACATGCTGGATGAAGGCTCGCTGGACGCGATTCTTATCTCCATCTCCGAAAGCGACATCGACCGCAACAGCCTTGAGGTTCTGCCGCTCTTCCACGACGACATCTTCCTCGCCGCACCGGCTTCCGCCACGCTTAATACCAGCGGGCCAGCGGATCTGCGTGATTACAAAGATCAGAAGTTTGTCGCTCTGGCAGAAGGGTTCGCCACGTATGCAGGGTTTCAGGAAGCGTTTCATATCGCCGGGTTCGAGCCGGAAATCGTCACGCGCGTAAATGACATTTTCTCGATGCTGAGCCTGGTGCAGGCAGGCGTTGGATTTACGCTGATGCCGGGCAGGATGAAGAAGGTCTACGAGAATTCGGTGCAGCTGTTGAAGCTGGCGGAGCCGTACCAGATGCAGCAGCTGATCGCGATTGTCTTTGCCCGCAACCGCGAGCAGGACCCGAGCCTGCGGGCATTAGCCGCCGAAGGGCGGATGTATGCGCGCAGTTTGCAGGAAAGTGTGTGATACAAAACAAGGCAACCGAACCCGTAGGACCGGTAAGGCGCAGCCGCCACCGGGCAAAAAAACTCACGCACGAAGCCGCTTCGCCAGATGCACCGCCACGTCTACCCCGCTGCGCTCCAGCGAAAGGGTCTCCCCTTCCCACGCAGCCTGCCGCGTCAGGCAGGTCAGTACGCCGCCGGGCGGCATCTCAATTGCCAGCCGCGCTTCGCGCTCGTTAGCGGAAATCACCGCCTCCTGCCAGCGCACGGTTCGCGCCATGTTCATCGCCAGATCGTCGGCGATTTTTTCCGGCTGCCAGAGCACGCGGCCGGTACTGCCGCTCAGGTACGCGCAGCGTGGACGAGCCAGCGTGACGGACTCAAACGCCGCCGCCAGCTTTTGTGCCGGTTTCGCCAGCAGCTCGCAGTGCGACGGCACGCTTACCGCCAGCCGTTTGGCCTTGCTCGCCCCTTTTGCCAGCGCACGCCCGGCGGCCTGGGCCATCCCGTCATCGCTTCCGGCAATCACGATCTGCGTTTCAGCGTTCAGGTTGGCAATGTAGGTTCCGGTGCCTTCAATCAGCGTTTCCACCTGCGGCAGGGTTAAGCCCATGATTGCCGTCAGGCCGTAGCCGTGCGGGTACGCCTGCTCCATCAAATCGCCGCGCAGCGCCACCAGCCTCAGCGCGTCCGAAAAGTCCAGCGCGCCCGCGATAACCGCCGCCGGATAAGCGCCGATGGACAGCCCGCTGACGATATCCGCCGTCACGCCGCGACGCTCCAGCTCGCGCCCCCAGGCCACACCGGCAATCAGCAGCGAAAGCTGAACCGCGCGGGTATGGGTTAACGCGTCCGCGCTGTCCAGCGTATCCAGTTCGGCGCCAAGCACCTCTCGCGCACGTTCCAGCTCCGTTCCCGGCAAATTTTGCAGCATGCCTTCATGCTGCGTGCCCTGTCCCGGAAAGGTAAACAGTATTTTCATCACTCCTCCCTGCGCCACGGATCCGCCACCAGGCGCGGTCCGCGGTGGGTTTTCAGCAGCGTTTTGCCGTCACGCAGCCACTCCGCCAGCGCAAAGCCCCCTTCGGGCGTATCCACCTGCGTATCCGCCCGGCACAGCGCGCGGCTCAGCTGCGACTGCCATGCGGTAAAAGCATCGGGGGAAATCGGCTGCGGCGCGCGGATCAGCAGATCGAGATCGCTGTCGGCATGGATCACCGGAATGCCCGTCGCCAGCGCGTAGCCGGTGCTGCCGGTGATCCCCCACGTCCACGGCCACGCCTGCTGCGCAAGCTGCAGCGCCACCTGAACCGGCGGCTGGGTGACAAACGGCGAACGCAGCAGATCGGCGGTGGCGCACAGGTCTTCCGGCGACACCACGCGCCGCACGTTTTCCGGCTTCACCCATCCGGCCGCCCGCTGGTCGCGGCGCAATCCGCGCACACCAACGGGAATGCGGCCTTCACTATCAACATCACGCCGCACCACCACCGGCAGGCCGGTATGCCAGGCCGCCTCCACCCAGGATTCGGTGATACCTTCCAGCGCGTCGCGCGCGGTAAGCCAGATGAGGTCGTGAGGGCGTAATGTTGTGGTCATAATTACATTCCTGAAGTCAGCGAGATAAACAGCGGCAGCGACAGGATACACAGTACGGAGCTTAACAGCAGCACGGCTTCAGCATCCGGCGACTGCACGCCAAAGCGGTTACCGAACACCACGCCGAAGAAGCCTGCGGAGAGCGCAATCATCAGGATAGCGGTGATCGCCACGGAGCCGTGCAGACCGAAGATCAGCACAATACCCCAGGCAATAGCGGGCTGAATCAGCAGCTTGGCGATGGTGGACGTAATCACCATGGTGTTGATCTGCAGCTTACGGGCAGAGAGGATCACCCCGGTCAGGAACAGCGCCGCAGCGGTCGCCGACAGCCCCAGCGGTTTAATCGCGGCAAGAACCAGTTCCGGCATTTTGATCCCGATGGCGGAAAGAATCACGCCCAGCAGCGGGCCCATCACGATCGGTTTCTTAATGGAACGCCACATCAGCACCGGCAGCATGGAGAGCGTTGAGCCGGAGTTATTCCCCTCGGCGCGCGCTTTTTCACGCTCCAGGATCAGCAGGCAGAACGGGGTCATCAGCACCGAACCGCAGGCAATAGAGACCGCAACGGAAAGCGACGTGGAAGATCCTTCACCCAGCACGCTGCCCAGAATCGGCAGGCCCAGCGCCGCGTAGTTCGGTAAAGCTACCGTCAGGGTCAGCACGGCCGCGTCCTGCGGGGATTTCTTAAAGACTTTAGTCGCGAGGAAGTAGATGGCCGCATAGGTAATCCACATCGCCAGCGTCAGCACCAGAATCAGCGGCGACTGCGCCACAATGCCGGTCCACGGCGTTTGCACGGTGGCGCTGAACAGCGCGGCAGGCAGTGCAAAATCCATCACGAAGATATTGAGCAGGGAAACGTTTTTGTTATCGACCATCTTTGCCTTACCGGCCCAGAAACCCAGCAGCATGATGACGAAAATCGGTGCAAGAGCATGAACAATTACGTAAGTCATAAATCACCTGTAGTAAAAAAAGTTTTAGCACTGGTGCGATGTTTATTATTTTTCAGGATGCAGGCTCCCACGCGGGCGCAGCGGACGCGCTCGCGGGGGTTTGCATCTCTGGCAGGTCTTTTTTTTACTTACCAGCTGGCTCGCATACGTTCGCGTACGAGCGCCGAGCTGCGGCGGTTGTCAGCACCCAGACGGTTTTTAAGCGTCGCGTCCTGACGAGCATCGCTGATGGCCTGTTGCAGGGTGGTTTTCACCTGCGCCAGATCGCGATCGGACGGGGCATCCGGATTGCTGATGTCCAGCAGGCTGGAGAGCAGCCCCAGCGTCGCGTAGTTGCTGATGTCGTAGGCCATTGGCGGAATGGTCGCCGCTAGTTTTTCCAGCGCCTCGACGGTACGCAGCGTGATGCGAGCGGCGGACTCTTTCCCCATCGCGTGGATCAGCACGCCCTTGTCGTTAAAGGCGATCAGACGGTTGGCCTGGTAGCCGTGCGCCAGGAACGCGCCGGACATCGCCTTGCCGACGATAAGCCCAATCACCGGGTGACCGGCCAGGCGCGCGTTAGCATACGCGGCAGCGGCTCCTGCCAGCGCCTGATGAATACCAAACGCCTCTTCGCGACGGCCATAGGCCTGGCTTGGGACGTCGATCACCGCCACCATCGGGCGCTTCACGGCTTTATCGGCATCCGCCGCGACGGTTTCGCTAACCACTTTCGCCAGCGTCCAGCCTTCCAGCAGACCGACTTCGCCCTGCGCCGCGCGCGGGAAGTGGTTGTTGGCATCCGGCACCACGGCCACAAAGCGCACCGCCTCGCCGTTCAGCTCGCCGTCTGCCGCCTGCACGGACGGGCAGAGCCCTTCGATACGTTTGGCATTCGGGGCGAGGGTTTCCAGCCAGAGCTCGCCACGGCTTTTTGAATTACTCATCATTTCACCTCCCGGGCAAAAAGCGCGTTAATCTGTTCGGCATCGGCCTGCTTGCGGGTATCGAAATTCGTCAGACGGTTCAGGTAATCGTCGTAGTTATCAGTGCGGTGTTTCGCCGGCACGCCTTTCGCAATCGCGTCGTTCATCGCCGCCTTCACCGCATTTACGCCGTCGCCCACCAGCGCGTCCACCAGCCCGCTTTGATAGCGCACTTCGCCGCCGGTCATGCTCCAGATAAACGGACGGTCGCGGGAGTCGTACTCTTCAATGCCCGCCTCCTGCTCGATAACCTGCGGGCCGTTGAGGCCGAGACGCGCTTCGCGGGTCACAATCAGGTAGCTGCACAGCGCCGCGGCGATGGACATCCCGCCGAAGCAGCCCACGGTCCCGGCAACAATCCCGACCACCGGGGTATACCGGCGCAGGTCAACAATCGCGGCGTGGATATCGGCAATCGCCGCCAGGCCGAGGTTAGCTTCCTGCAGGCGCACGCCGCCGGTTTCGAGGCACAGCACTGCCTGCGTCGGAATGCCGTTACGGTTATCTTCCGCCGCCAGCTCCAGCGCCGCCGCCATTTTTGCACCGGACACTTCGCCCATGCTGCCGCCCTGGAACGCGCCTTCAATCGCGACCACGACCGCAGGCTGACCGTTGATGGTGCCTTTTGCGACGACCATACCGTCATCGGCCTGAGGAACAATCCCCTGCGGCCCAAGCCACGGAGAGATAATGCCTTCAAACGGATCCAGCAGTTCGCGGTAGCTGCCGTCATCCAGCAGGGCCTGCGCGCGCTGGCGCGCTTTTAGTTCGATAAAGCTGCTGTCATCACGCATGGCTCACCCCCTCAAAAACCTGTTCGATGCGAATGCGGGCCACGCCCGGCGTCGCGCCGAAGTCATGAATGGTCAGTTTGCCTGCCGGCAGGCTGCTGACCGTTTGCAGGCGGTTGAACAGCGCCTCCCAGCGGCCACGGCTGTTGTCGACTGAGGTGGTGATATCAATGGTTAGCGTCTGGCCCGGTTCGGCGGTGAAGAGCACCTCCATATCCCCGGAGCCGACGACGCCCGCCAGCGCCCTGCCGCTTAACGCGCGGCTGGCTGGCACGGTCAATGTAATTTTTTCCATAACTTCCTCTTAATGCTTTGAATAAGGCGTTTCGACGCGGTCGAGAAACAGCGTGGCGGCAAGCAGGTCGGCAGCACCGCCCGGTGAAGCGTTGAGCGAGAGCATCTGACGGTCTAAGTTCGCCAGCGCCTGCTGGCCCGCCGCCGTTTCACAGCCTCCGGCGTTCAGTACCGCACGGGCACCGCTCTGCATGGCGTCCAGCCCCTCCATTCCGGCGCGCGACAGCACGCAGGTGTCGGTGAGGGAGGTCATGATGGCCATCAGCGCGTCGAGCCTGGCCTGCGCCTCGCTGCTGCCGTTGAGACGGCTGAGGCGAAGCTGCGGCAGTGCACGCTGCATAACGTGCGGGAACGCCTGCTGCGCCTCTTCGCGTGCGCCCGGCACTCGGTAGCGGTGCGTGGCGCGCAGGCCTTTGCTGAACACCTTCGGTGCCGTGTCGTCCGGGAGTTTCGCCAGCTGAGCGGCGGTATTCGCGACGACCTGCGCAGTTGCCTCCCCGCCCAGCATCGCCACCGCGCTCACCAGCAATCCCAGCGCCCAGATCGCGCCACGATGGGTATTCACCCCGTCGGTGGCCGCCATCATCTGCTGTTCGCCTTCGCGGCCAAGACGGCCAACGGTTTGCCGAAGCGCAATATCTGCCGGACGCAGCCAGCTTTGCTGCGCCAGCGCCTGAAACGTGGGGGTCAGGCTGCGCGCGGAGCGCTCCATCAGCGCAAGGGATAGATCGTGGTGTGCGCCGTTCCCCCGACTGTCCACCAGACCGGGTTTCGGGCTTAAACGTGCTTCGTCAATCAGACACTGCGTGGCGGTTCGCGCCAGCCATTCGGCACCGCCTTCAACCTGAATCTGGGGCAGAAGTTTCATTACCAGCTCCGGAATTTCGCAGGTGGGTTATACAGACCGCCGGACCACTCCACGAGGTCAGACACGCTGCCCGCCGCCAGCAGAGAGCGGGTGGCGTCGGTGCGGCGAATCCCCATATCTTCCGGATACACCACCTTGCCGCTCTGGCGCAGTTCCGCCACGCGTTTGGCATCAACGCCCAGGCCGATATCGGTGATCCCCGCGACGGCGGCAACCATGGCCCGACGCTCTTCCAGATCTTTGGCGCGATAGAGGTAGGCAATCCCCTCTTCCGTCAGCACGTGCGTCACGTCATCGCCGTAAATCATCACCGGTGCCAGCGGCATGCCGGAGGCTTTCGCCACGTCAACGGCATCAAGTTTTTCCACGAAGGTTGGCTTCACGCCCGCCTGGAAGGTTTCCACCATCTGCACGACGAGTTTTTTACCGCGCTGCATCGGGTCAGGCTCGGTGATCATGTTCAGCCAGGCCGGGGTAGCGTGGCGACGACCGTGCGGGTCATGGCCCATGTTTGGCGCGCCGCCGAAGCCGGAAAGACGACCGCGCGTCACGGTTGAGGAGTTGGCGTAGCCGTCAACCTGCAGCGTAGAGCCGATGAACATATCCACCGCGTACTGACCGGCCAGCTGGCAGAAGGCGCGGTTGGAACGCATGGAGCCGTCGGCACCGGTAAAGAACACGTCCGGACGGGCGCGGATGTACTCTTCCATCCCCAGCTCGCCGCCGAAGCAGTGCACGCTTTCCACCCAGCCGCTTTCAATGGCGGGGATCAGCGTCGGATGCGGGTTCAGCGTCCAGTGTTTACAGATTTTGCCCTTCAGGCCGAGCTGTTCGCCGTAGGTGGGCAGCAGCAGCTCAATCGCCGCGGTGTTAAAGCCGATACCGTGGTTCAGGGACTGCACCTGGTGCTCCGCGTAGATGCCTTTGATGGCCATCATCGCCATCAGAATATGTTCCTGCTTAATGAGGCGCGGGTCGCGGGTGAACAGCGGTTCAATAAAGAACGGTTTGTCCGCAACGACCACGTAGTCGATCCAGGAGCCCGGAATATCCACGCGCGGCAGCTCGCACTCGTCGTCCACCAGCTCGTTCACCTGCGCGATGACGATGCCGTCGTGGAACGCGGCGGCTTCCACCAGCGCTGGGGTATCTTCGGTACTCGCCCCGGTATAGAGGTTGCCTTTGCGGTCGGCTTTAAAACCGGCAATCAGCGCCACGTTGGGCGAAAGGTCGACGTAGAGGCGTGAGTAAAGTTCGATGTAGGTGTGAATCGCACCGATTTCGAGCTGACCGTCTTCCAGCAGCTGCGAAATACGCAGGCTTTGCGTCCCGGAGAAGGAGAAGTCCAGCTTGCGGGCAATGCCTTTCTCGAAGATGTCCAGATGCTCGCTGCGGCCGACGCTCGGCATGATCATATGCAGGTCGTGGACAATTTGCGGGTTCACTTCGGCGAGCGAGCGGGAAAGGAAATCCGCCTGCTTCTGGTTGTTACCTTCCAGAACGACCTTGTCGCCAGGCGCGATTAATTTTTCCAGCATGGCGACAAGATCGCCGGTTGGCAGTACCTTGCCCTGCACCGGTACGGAGGCCAGACGACGCGCTTTTTCGCTGCGTCGCGTGTTCCATTGCCGGGTGGGTGTTTGCCCAGATAACATTATTAACCTCCTGATTCAGCTAATCATTTTGATTTGCTTAACGTTGAGTAAAGTGTGCGCTCTGGTGAGAAAGGCATCAATTAAGCGTAGAGCGGAATCATTAGCCTGAGAGTAATAATCAAGGTAAAGATTTGTGATCGGGATCAGTTCATGTTTCGGAAAACCAGGCTAAACGGGGTACAATTCGGAAAGTACCGTAAATTTCTGACAAGAATCAGCATCGCGCTTATGACCCAAATCATTCCATCAGACTTCGACATTGCGGCCGAAGACAGCACTGAGTTCGTGCCTATGCGCGGCGTGGCCAATCCCCATTTGCAGACCATGCTGCCGCGACTGATCCGCCGCAAGGTTCAGTTCACCCCGCACTGGCAACGGCTTGACCTGCCAGACGGTGATTTTCTGGATCTCGCCTGGAGCGAAGCGCCTGAACAGGCCCGCCATAAGCCGCGTCTGGTGGTTTTCCACGGTCTGGAAGGCAGCCTGCACAGCCCGTATGCGCATGGATTAATTGAGGCGGCAAAAGCGCGCGGCTGGCTCGGCGTGGTGATGCATTTTCGCGGCTGCAGCGGCGAACCGAATCGTCAGAAACGCATTTATCACTCGGGTGAAACCGAAGACGGAACGTGGTTTTTACACTGGCTGCGGGACAACTTTGGCACCGTGCCAACCGCCGCGGTGGGCTACTCGCTGGGCGGAAATATGCTGGCCTGTCTGCTGGCCAAAGAGGGCGAAAGCGTACCGCTGGATGCCGCCGTCATTGTCTCCGCGCCGTTTATGCTGGAGCAGTGCAGCTACCACATGGATAAAGGCTTTTCCCGTGTCTATCAGCGCTACCTGCTCAACCTTCTGAAGGCCAATGCGGCGCGTAAGCTGAAGGCCTACCCGGATACCCTGCCGGTAAGCCTGCGCCAGCTGAAAAAGGTGCGCCGTATCCGCGAGTTCGACGACCTGATCACCGCGAAAATCCACGGCTTCGCCGATGCGATTGACTATTATCGTCAGTGCAGCGCCATGCCGCTGCTCAGCAAGATCACGCAGCCGACGCTGATCATTCATGCCAAAGATGATCCGTTTATGGATCATCACTCGATCCCCGCTCAGGAGTTCCTGCCCGACAACGTTCACTATCAGTTGACCGAGCACGGCGGCCACGTCGGGTTTATCGGCGGCACGCTGCGCCGCCCGAAAATGTGGCTTGAGGCGCGAATTCCTGACTGGCTAACCCCTTATCTGGAGGGTGTAAAATGATTATTCCCTGGCAGGATCTGGCTCCCGAAACGCTCGATAATCTGATTGAAAGCTTTGTATTACGCGAAGGCACCGATTATGGTGAACAGGAACGCTCGCTTGAGCAAAAGGTCAACGATGTTAAGCGCCAGCTGAAAAGCGGCGACGTGGTGCTGGTGTGGTCAGAACTGCATGAGACGGTCAATATCATGCCCCGCAACGCGTTTCACGGCTGATCTTCCACCCTTTTCAGTCAGGGAGTTGCTATGTCTGCCAGACATCCGGTTATTGCCGTTACGGGGTCGAGTGGTGCGGGAACCACCACCACCAGCCTCGCATTTCGCAAGATTTTCGCCCAGCTGAATCTCCGTGCGGCGGAGGTCGAAGGCGATAGCTTTCACCGCTACACGCGTCCGGAAATGGACATGGCCATCCGTAAGGCGCGCGATTCGGGTAAACACATCAGCTACTTCGGCCCGGAAGCCAATGACTTCGGCCTGCTGGAACAAACCTTTATTGAGTACGGTCAGAGCGGCAAAGGGCAGTCCCGCAAATATCTGCATACCTATGATGAAGCCGTTCCCTGGAATCAGGTGCCGGGAACCTTTACCCCGTGGCAGCCGCTGCCGGAACCTACCGACGTCCTGTTTTACGAAGGATTGCACGGCGGCGTGGTCACACCTCAACACGACGTGGCGCGCCACGTGGATCTGCTGGTCGGCGTGGTCCCTATCGTTAACCTGGAGTGGATCCAGAAGCTGACGCGCGACATGAGCGAGCGCGGCCATTCTCGCGAAGCGGTGATGGACTCCGTGGTGCGCTCCATGGAGGATTACATTAACTTCCTGACGCCGCAGTTCTCCCGCACCCATATCAACTTCCAGCGCGTGCCGACGGTGGACACATCCAACCCGTTTGCCGCTAAAAGCATCCCGTCTCTGGATGAGAGCTTTGTGGTGATCCATTTCCGCAATCTCGACGGTATTGATTACCCGTGGCTGCTGGCCATGCTGCAGGGTTCGTTTATTTCGCACATGAATACGTTAGTCGTGCCGGGCGGAAAAATGGGGCTGGCGATGGAGCTCATCATGACGCCGCTGGTGGAGCGACTGATGGAAGGGAAGCAGATCGCGTGAGTTGTTTTGCCCGGTGGCGCTGCGCTTACCGGGCCTACGGTCGTGCTTTTGTAGGGCGGGTCAGCGAAGCGCCACCCGCCAAAAGATTAAGCCTCGATCACTTCATACGAATGCGTGATTTTTACCGCTTTCTCCAGCATTAACGCCACAGAGCAGTACTTCTCCGCAGACAGGTCAACCGCACGCGAGACCGCCGCGTCTTTCAGCTCTTTACCGGTGACCACAAAGTGCAGGTTAATATGGGTGAACAGGCGTGGCGCCTCTTCGCGACGTTCTGATGTGAGTTTGACTTCACAATCCGCCACGTCATGACGACCTTTTTGCAGAATCGACACCACGTCAATTGCGCTGCATCCCCCTGCCGCCATCAGCACCATTTCCATTGGGCTTGGCGCTTTATCGCCGGAGTTACCGTCCATCAAAATCTGGTGTCCTGACGCGGACTCGCCCAGGAACGTTAAACCTTCAACCCATTTCACGCGCGCTTGCATATTCTTAAACTCCAACGTTGCATTTTTGGTGACAGATTACGCGTGCGTTACATTTCTCGCAATGGAAGGCGACCTGCATCATGCTGAAGCGAGACACCAGGAGACACGCGGCGAAAGCTATGCTAAAACACTCTGGATGCTACAGTAATACATTGACGTTACACATGTATGCAGAGGACATCAAACTTTACTGGCTGCGAAACGTTACGGTAGCCGACTTCCCAGGGTATGGGTAAGAATTCGATTGCAACCCCAGAGTCCGGATGCATCTGATGACTCTGGTGACAGCTTATAACAGAGGATAACAGCGCATGGTGCTTGGCAAACCGCAAACAGACCCGACTCTCGAATGGTTCTTGTCTCATTGCCACATTCATAAGTACCCATCAAAGAGCACGCTGATTCACCAGGGTGAAAAAGCGGAAACGTTGTATTACATCGTTAAAGGCTCGGTGGCAGTGCTGATCAAAGATGAAGAAGGGAAAGAGATGATCCTTTCTTATCTGAACCAGGGCGATTTCATCGGTGAACTGGGCCTGTTTGAAGAGGGCCAGGAACGTAGCGCCTGGGTTCGTGCAAAGACAGCATGTGAAGTGGCTGAAATTTCTTACAAGAAATTCCGTCAGCTGATTCAGGTTAACCCTGACATCCTGATGCGTCTTTCTTCCCAGATGGCGCGCCGTCTGCAGGTCACGTCAGAAAAAGTGGGTAACCTCGCCTTCCTGGACGTTACCGGCCGTATCGCGCAGACCCTGCTGAACCTGGCGAAACAGCCAGATGCCATGACCCACCCGGACGGCATGCAAATTAAAATTACCCGTCAGGAAATTGGTCAGATCGTCGGTTGCTCCCGTGAAACAGTGGGCCGTATCCTGAAAATGCTGGAAGATCAAAACCTGATCTCCGCCCACGGTAAAACCATCGTGGTCTACGGAACGCGTTAATTCCGCTTAAACGGCGTGCCATCGCAAGGTGTCACGCCGTTTTTGTCTCTACTCCCCATGTGGCGCAGGCTGATCTATCACCCGGAAGTTAACTACGCACTGCGACAAACGCTGGTGTTGTGTCTTCCTGTGGCCATAGGTCTGATCCTCGGACATCTTCAGCAAGGCCTGCTGTTTTCCCTCGTGCCCGCCTGCTGCAACATCGCCGGTCTGGACACGCCGCATAAGCGCTTTTTCAAACGCCTGATTATCGGCGGCTGCCTGTTTGCGGGCTGTAGCCTCGCCGTGCAGCTTCTGCTTGCCCGGGATATCCCGCTGCCGCTGATCCTGACCGTGCTGGCGATGACCCTCGGCGTGACGGCGGAAATCAGTTCGCTGCATGCCCGCCTGCTTCCCGCCTCGCTGATTGCGGCCATTTTCACACTGAGCCTCGCCGGGAATATGCCGGTGTGGGAGCCGCTGCTGATCTACGCCCTGGGGACATTATGGTACGGGCTGTTTAACTGGTTTTGGTTCTGGCTGTGGCGCGAACAGCCGCTGCGTGAATCCCTGAGCCTGCTCTATGTGCAGCTTGCGGATTACTGCGAGGCCAAATACACCCTGCTCACCCAGCATACCGATCCGGAAAAGTCCTTACCGCCGCTGCTGACGCGCCAGCAGAAGGTGGTGGATCTGATAAGCCAGTGCTATCAGCAGCTGCATATGCTCGCCGCCAACAAGAACCACGAGTACAAACGGCTGCTGCGCACCTTCCAGGTCGGGCTGGATCTGCAGGAGCATATCTCCGTGAGCCTTCACCACCCGCAGGAAGTGCAAAAGCTGGTCGAGCGCAGCCACGCAGAAGCGGTGATCCGCTGGAACGCGCAGACCGTCTCGGCACGCCTGCGGGTGCTGGCCGACGATATTCTCTACCACCGCTATCCCACGCGCTTTAATATGGATAAGCAGCTGGGCGCGCTGGAGAAAATCGCCCGTCAGCATCCGGATAACCCCGTCGGCCAGTTTGCCGCCTGGCACTTCAGCCGCATCGCCCGCGTGTTGCGCACGCAGCGCCCGCTTTATCCCCGTGACCTGATGGCGGATAAGCAGAAACGGCTTCCGCTATTGCCCGCCCTCAAAAGCTATCTTTCTCTTAAATCGTCCGCACTGCGCAACGCCGCAAGGATTAGCGTGATGCTCAGTACCGCCAGCCTGATGGGCATGGCGCTACACCTGCCGAAACCCTACTGGATCTTAATGACCGTGCTGTTTGTTACCCAGAACGGCTACGGCGCCACGCGGGTGCGTATTCTGCATCGGGCTGGCGGAACGATGGCCGGGCTGATCATTGCGGGCGTGACGCTGCACTTCCACGTGCCGGAAGGCTATACCCTGGCAGGCATGCTGGCGGTTACGCTGGTGAGCTACCTGATTATCCGCAAAAACTACGGCTGGGCGATGGTAGGCTTTACGGTGACGGCGGTATATACCCTGCAGCTGCTCACGCTCAATGGCGAACAGTTTATTGTCGCCAGGCTGATTGATACCCTGATCGGCTGCCTGATTGCCTTTGGCGGCATGGTCTGGCTGTGGCCGCAGTGGCAAAGCGGACTGCTGCGCCAGAACGCCCACGACGCGCTGGAAGCCGACCAGCAGGCAATTCGCCTGATCCTGAGCGACGACCCGCAGCCCTCGCCGCTGGCCTATCAGCGGATGAAGGTCAACCAGGCGCACAACGCCCTGTTTAACTCGCTCAACCAGGCGATGCAGGAGCCGGGCTTTAACTCGCACTATCTGGCAGACATGAAGCTCTGGGTGACGCACAGCCAGTTTATCGTCGAGCACATTAACGCCATGACCACGCTGGCGCGCGAGCACACTATGCTGACGCCGGATCTGGCGCAGCGCTATTTGCAGTCGTGTGAAATTGCGTTGCAGAGGTGTCAGCAGCGTCTGGAGTATGACGCGCCGGGCGAGTCAGGCGACTCAAACATTCTGGAAGCGCCAGAGACGTTAACCCACGGGCCAATGAGCACGCTGGAGCAGCATTTGCAGCGCGTTCTCGGGCATCTGAACACCATGCACACCATTTCGTCGGTGGCATGGCGTCAGCGTCCGCATCACGGGATTTGGTTAACGCGCCGGTTAAAGCGAACCGAGTATTAGCCTTTAACGATCTTCGCGACCGCCGCGGCAAAGCGGGTTAACCCCTCTACGATGTCTTTGTCTTCCACCACCAGCGACGGCGCAAAGCGCATCACGTCCGGCCCGGCATTGAGCACCATCACCCCTTCGTGCGCGGCGGCGTGCAGGAAATCACGCGCGCGGCCCTTGTACTGCGGCTTCAGCTCGGCGCCAATCAACAGCCCCATCCCGCGAATTTCGCTGAACACGTCGTACTGCTCATCAATCTTTTGCAGGTGTTTTACGAACAGCTCGCGCTTCGCGCTCACGGCGTTCAACACCTCCGGCGTGTTGATAATGTCGAATGCGGCGCCCGCCACGGCGCTCGCCAGCGGGTTACCGCCGTAGGTAGAGCCGTGAGAGCCGACGTGGAACGCGGAGGCGATCTCCTGCGTCGTCAGTACCGCACTCACCGGGAAACCACCGCCGAGCGCTTTAGCGCTGGTCAGAATATCCGGCGTCACGCCGTAGTGCATATACGCGAACAGATCGCCGGTACGCCCCATCCCGCACTGCACTTCATCAAAGACCAGCAGCGCCTGATGTTCGTCGCAAAGCGCGCGCAGCCCTTTCAGGAATTCCGGCGTCGCTGCGGTCACGCCGCCTTCGCCCTGGATCGGCTCGACCACCACCGCGCAGGTATGGTCGTCCATCACCGCTTTCACGGCATGCAGATCGTTAAACGGCACGTGGACGATGTCGGCCGGTTTCGGGCCAAACCCGTCGGAATACTTCGGCTGGCCGCCAACGGAAACGGTAAAGAAGGAGCGTCCGTGGAAGGCATTGTGGAAGGCGATGATTTTGGTTTTGTACGGGCTGTGGCGCGTGGTGGCGTAGTAGCGCGCCAGCTTAAAAGCGGTTTCGTTAGCCTCGGTGCCGGAGTTCATAAACAGCACGCGCTCGGCGAAGGTGGCATCGATGATCTTACGCCCCAGGCGCAGCGCCGGTTCGTTGGTGAACACGTTGCTGGTGTGCCACAGGGTTTCGCCCTGGGTTTTCAGCGCCTCCACCAGCGCGGGATGGCAATGACCCAGCGCCGTGACCGCAATACCGCCCGCGAAATCCACATACTCTTTACCCTGCTGATCCCAGACGCGGCTGCCCTTTCCCTTCACCGGGATAAACTCAGCCGGTGCATAAATCGGCAGGATCACTTCATCAAATGTCGCGCGGGTAATTGCTGGTTGTTCAGTTGCCATGTCATGACCATCCATTTTATGTCACAGTGATTGTGAAAATATAATCACAAAATATGCATAAAAAATCACAGCAAGGCAACAGATATTCAGCGATTGAGGAAATTCGCCAGCAGCGCGTGCCCCTGCTCGCTGAGGATGCTTTCCGGGTGGAACTGCACGCCTTCGAGGTCCCATTCGCGGTGACGAATCCCCATAATCTCCTGCGTATCGCTCCAGGCGGTCACCTCAAAGCAGTCGGGCAGCGTCGACGGGTCAATCACCAGGGAATGGTAACGCGTCACGGTTAACGGATTATTGAGCCCCGTGAATACCCCGGAGCCGGCGTGGGTGACCGGAGAGGTTTTACCGTGCATTACTTTCGCGGCGCGCACGATGGTGGCACCAAACGCCTGAGCAATCGCCTGATGGCCCAGGCAGACGCCCAGGATCGGCAGCTTGCCGGCATAGTGCTGGATCACATCCAGAGAAATCCCCGACTCCGACGGCGTACACGGCCCCGGAGAAATCACGATTTTCTGCGGAGCCAGCGTGTCGATATCGTCGAGATGGATCTCGTCGTTGCGGCGGACAACCACCTCTGCACCCAGTTCACAAAAATACTGGTAAAGGTTCCAGGTGAAGGAATCGTAGTTATCAATCAGCAGAATCATGGCGGCTCCCGAAAAAAATGCCGCCCTATTCTACTCAGATTCCCGCGCTTCGCTCACTACTTTGGCAAAGATAGCGTTTAACGCGGTTAAATCTCCCGTTGCGCCACTTCGGTTAGCCGCCACCCACTGCTCGGGATCGATATCGCGCCAGTCCAGCGCGTAGCCCGCGTGGAGCGCCAGCTGCTCGAAGAAAACGCGCTGGGCGATACCGTTGCCGCGCATAAACGGATGTAGCATGTTGATTTCGCAGTAATAGTGGCTAACCCGGTCAACAAACGCCGCTTTCTCAAGACCCACAAGATACTTTTCGCTTTCCAGCGCCGCCATCAGCTCGTTGCCCATCTTCTCGATGTACTCAAAATGGCAGAAGGGAATGTCACCTTTAAAAATATCGTCGGTACGGAGTTCGCCAGCCCGCTTCATCTCGCTGCGGTACAAATGACGATGAATAAGGCACAGATGGGGCAACCCGGGCGCGGAAGGCCCAAGCTCCAGCGTCTCAATATGGGGTTCTGAGGGACCATTACCTTTTTCAAGGAGACAACTGGCCTGTAAATTGACGTTACGCTGCTGCTCCCAGAGACGGGATTTTTGCTTGTCGGTGAGTTTTTTCACTTAACGCCTCCCTGAATAGTCCGTTTGCCACAAGTATAAGCAGCAAAACGCGCTTTCGCAGGGAGGGCTAAATCACACGGGCGAGGATCGCCCGTATTTAAGAAGATTACGGCAGAACTTTCGCGGAGAGAATAACCACCGGTTTTGACGGCACATTCTGATACGGACCGACGTCGTGAGTAGGCACCTGAGAAATCTTGTCGGCCACGTCCATCCCTTTCACGATTTTACCGAAAACGGCATAGCCGAAGTCGCGCTGACCGTGGTCGAGGAAGGCGTTATCCGCCACGTTCAGGAAGAACTGGCTGGTCGCGCTGTCTTTGTCCGCGGTACGCGCCATGGAGATGGTGCCGCGCTTGTTCAGCAGGCCATTGTCCGCTTCGTTTTTAATAGGCGGGTTAGGCTGCTTCTGCTGCATCTGCTCGTTGAAGCCGCCGCCCTGCACCATAAAGCCCGGGATCACGCGGTGGAAGGTGGTGTTGTTATAGAAACCACTGTTCACGTAGTCGAGGAAGTTTTTCACAGAAACCGGAGCTTTCTGGCTATTCAGTTCCAGCTCAATGTTCCCGGCGGAGGTGGTCAGCAGAACGTGAGGGTCCCCTTTGGCTGCCAGCGCAGCAGGGGAAACGGCAGAAAGAGCAAACACAGCTGCGACAGCCGCCAGTGTTGATTTGAGCATGAGAATTCCTTAACAAAGCGCAGTATAAAAAGCGAATGGCTTGATTCTAAAGAGCAGTATGAACGGAGACCAGCCTTTTACCTAATTTTACGAAATTGAAACAGTTGTAACCGCGCAAACGGTTGGCTTTCGCGCCCTTTTGTGTGATCACGATCACACAAACCCATGCAATGAACTTCTAATTTCTCTTAAAAGATATGAATGGATCACTTTAATGTCTAAAATCTGCCCGCTATCAGCGCCCCCTGGGCGCTTTTCTTTTTCTGAACAGGCCAGACATGACTAACAGCAATCGCATCAAGCTCACATGGATCAGCTTCTTCTCCTACGCCCTGACCGGCGCGTTGGTGATCGTCACCGGGATGGTGATGGGAAATATCGCAGACTACTTCCAGCTGCCCGTTTCCAGCATGAGTAATACCTTCACCTTCCTCAACGCAGGGATCCTCATCTCTATCTTCCTGAATGCCTGGCTGATGGAAATCGTCCCGCTGAAAACCCAGCTGCGCTTTGGCTTTGTGCTGATGATCGCCGCCGTGGCGGGCCTGATGCTGAGCCACAGCATCGCCCTGTTCTCCGCCGCGATGTTCGTGCTTGGTCTGGTCAGCGGGATCACCATGTCGATCGGTACGTTCCTGATTACCCACATGTATGAAGGCCGCCAGCGCGGCGCGCGTCTGCTGTTTACCGACTCCTTCTTCAGCATGGCCGGAATGATTTTCCCGATGGTCGCGGCCATTCTGCTGGCGCGCAGCATTGAGTGGTACTGGGTTTATGCCTGCATCGGCCTGGTCTACGTGGCGATCTTTATTCTGACCTTCGGCTGCGAGTTCCCGGTGCTGGGCAAGAAAGCGCAAACCGCCGCAGAGCCCGTTGCGAAAGAAAAGTGGGGCATTGGCGTGCTGTTCCTCTCCGTTGCCGCCCTGTGCTACATCCTGGGCCAGCTGGGCTTTATCTCCTGGGTACCGGAGTATGCTAAAGGTCTGGGCATGAGTCTGAACGATGCGGGTAAACTGGTGAGCGATTTCTGGATGTCTTACATGTTCGGCATGTGGGCGTTTAGCTTTATCCTGCGCTTCTTCGACCTGC
The DNA here is from genome assembly GCF_000568075.1 of Enterobacter sp. DC1. NCBI lineage: Bacteria > Pseudomonadati > Pseudomonadota > Gammaproteobacteria > Enterobacterales > Enterobacteriaceae > Enterobacter > Enterobacter sp. DC1. The sequence goes on along the minus strand of NZ_AZUA01000008.1, from coordinate 146,786 downwards.
AGCGCATTCTGACCGTGCTGGCAGGTATGGCGACCGTACTGATGTACCTGTTCATCAACGGTTCACCGGAACATATGCCGTGGTTCATTCTGACCCTGGGCTTCTTCTCCAGCGCCATTTATACCTCGATCATCACCCTGGGTTCGCTGCAGACCAAAGTGGCCTCGCCGAAGCTGGTTAACTTCGTCCTGACCTGCGGCACCATCGGCACCATGCTGACCTTCGTGGTGACGGGCCCGATCGTGGCCCACAGCGGCCCGCTGGCGGCGCTGCACACCGCTAACGGTCTGTATGCCGTGGTATTCATCATGTGCTTCATCCTGGGCTTCGTGACCCGCCACCGCCAGCACAACGCGGCGGCAGCGTCTCACTAACCCCTACGCCCCTTTGCGCTCGGCAGAGGGGCTGTTTCTGGCAAAGCTTACCTCTTCTCCCCCGACGTCCGTCTGGATCCACGTCTGCGCCAGCTGCGTTGTGGCAATCACCCGTCCCTGACGAATCGACCAGCGCACCGGCACCTGGCAGCGCACCGCTTCAAACCCGCTCTCCGCAGGCAGAATAATCAGGTTCGCCGGGTTCCCCGTCTTAATGCCGTAATCGCTCAGGCCAAAGGTCCGGGCGCTGTTATGGGTGATGAGATTCAGGCCGCTGTCGATTTGCGGATAGCCCATCATCTGGCAGACGTGCAGCCCCATATGCAGCACCTGCAGCATGTTGCCGGTGCCGAGCGGGTACCACGGGTCGAAGACGTCGTCATGACCGAAGCAGACGTTAATGCCCGCCTCCTGCAGCTCTTTCACCCGGGTGATGCCGCGGCGCTTCGGATAGTCATCAAAGCGCCCCTGCAGATGAATATTGACCAGCGGGTTAGCGACGAAGTTAATCCCCGACATTTTCAGCAGACGGAAGAGCCGCGAGGTGTAAGCGCCGTTGTAGGAGTGCATGGCGGTGGTGTGGCTGGCCGTCACGCGCGGGCCGATACCTGCTTCATACGCCAGCGCGGCCACCGTCTCGACAAACCGCGACTGTTCGTCGTCGATTTCATCGCAGTGTATATCCAGCGGACGGTCATACTTCTTCGCCAGTTCAAAAGCGATGTGCAGCGACTGCACGCCATACTCGCGGGTGAACTCGAAGTGCGGGATCGCCCCCACCACGTCGACCCCCAGCTTTAACGCCTCTTCCAGCAGCGCCGCGCCGTTCGGGTAAGAGAGAATACCTTCCTGCGGGAACGCGACGATTTGCAGCGTCACCCACGGGGCAACCTCCTGCTTCACCTCCAGCATCGCCTTCAGGGCGGTGAGCGTCGGGTCGGAGACATCCACATGGGTGCGGACAAACTGGATGCCGTTGGCAATTTGCCACTTCAGCGTTTTCCAGGCGCGCGCTTTCACATCCTCATGGCTGAGCAGCGCCTTGCGCTCCGCCCAGCGCTCAATGCCTTCGAACAGCGTGCCGGACTGGTTCCAGTTCGGCTCACCCGCGGTCTGGGTCGTATCAAGATGGATATGCGGCTCAATGAACGGCGGGATAGCAAGCCCGCCGCGCGCGTTCAATACTTCATAACTTTCGGCGTGGGTGTCGTCCATCGGGGTGATGTCACCGAATCGCCCGTTCTCAATGGCAAGCTGCCACAGCCCTTCCCGACCCGGTAAACGAACATTCTGAACAAGCCATAACGGTGTTGTAGACATACCCTTCCCCTAAAAAACGCCGCTGATATTCAGGCGTATCGATTTTTGAAAACCGCCCCTGATTTGTACACAAATTCAACGAGCACGAAAAGCCTGCGATTTCCGCCACTTATAAAAATCCTGACAAATCAGTCGCATACCACCTAAGGAGTAGGCGAAGACGTATTTGATTTGCATCAATAAGCGCCCCTGCTGAATCGTTAAGGTAGGCAATAATAGAAAAGAAATCGAGGCAATAATGAGCAAAGTCAGACTCGCTATCATCGGTAACGGCATGGTCGGCCACCGCTTTATTGAGGATCTTCTCGATAAGGCCGATGCTGAGCAGTTCGATATTACCGTGTTCTGTGAAGAACCCCGCAAGGCGTACGACCGTGTGCACCTGTCTTCCTACTTCTCCCATCATACCGCCGAAGAGCTCTCTCTGGTGCGTGAAGGTTTCTACGAGAAGCATGGCGTAAAAGTGCTGGTGGGCGAACGCGCTATCACCATCAACCGTCAGGAAAAAGTGATCCACTCCAGCGCCGGGCGTACGGTTTTTTACGACAAGCTGATCATGGCGACGGGCTCCTATCCGTGGATCCCGCCGATCAAAGGCTCGGAAACTCAGGATTGCTTCGTCTACCGTACCATTGAAGACCTCAACGCCATCGAATCCTGCGCCCGTCGAAGCCGTCGCGGTGCGGTGGTCGGCGGCGGTCTGCTGGGCCTGGAAGCGGCTGGCGCACTGAAAAACCTCGGCGTTGAAACCCACGTCATCGAATTTGCCCCGATGCTGATGGCCGAACAGCTGGACCATATGGGCGGTGACCAGCTGCGTCGTAAAATCGAAAGTATGGGCGTGAAGGTTCACACCAGCAAAAACACCAAAGAGATCGTTCAGGAAGGGACTGAAGCGCGCAAAACCATGCGCTTTGCCGACGGCAGCGAGCTGGAAGTGGACTTCATCGTCTTCTCCACCGGTATTCGTCCGCGCGACAAGCTGGCGACCCAGTGCGGTCTGGCCGTGGCGCAGCGCGGCGGGATCATGATCAACGACACCTGCCAGACCTCCGATCCGGATATCTACGCCATCGGCGAATGCGCCAGCTGGAACAACCGCGTGTACGGCCTGGTGGCGCCGGGCTACAAAATGGCGCAGGTCGCCGTGGACCATATCCTCGGCAGCGAAAACGCGTTTACCGGTGCAGACATGAGCGCCAAGCTGAAGCTGCTGGGCGTGGACGTGGGCGGTATTGGCGATGCGCATGGCCGCACGCCCGGCGCTCGCAGCTATGTCTATCTCGACGAAAGCAAAGAAGTCTATAAACGCCTCATCGTTAGCCAGGACAACAAAACTCTGCTCGGCGCGGTGCTGGTGGGCGACACCAGCGACTTCGGCAACCTGCTCCAGCTGGTGCTGAACGCCATCGAGCTGCCGGAAAACCCGGACGCGCTGATCCTCCCGGCGCACGCGTCCAGCGGCAAGCCGTCTATCGGCGTGGATAAACTGCCGGATAGCGCGCAGATTTGCTCCTGCTTCGACGTCACCAAAGGCATGCTGATCTCCGCCATCAACAAAGGGTGCCACACCGTGGCGGCCCTGAAAGCCGAAACCAAAGCCGGTACCGGCTGCGGCGGCTGTATTCCGCTGGTCACACAGGTGCTGAACGCCGAGCTGGCGAAACAGGGCATCGAAGTGAACAACAACCTGTGCGAGCACTTCGCGTATTCTCGCCAGGAGCTGTACCACCTGATCCGCGTGGAGGGCATTAAGTCCTTCGACGAACTGCTGGCGAAGCATGGCCAGGGCTACGGCTGCGAAGTGTGTAAGCCGACCGTCGGCTCCCTGCTGGCCTCCTGCTGGAACGAGTACGTGCTCAAGCCCGAGCATACGCCGCTGCAGGACACCAACGACAACTTCCTGGCCAACATCCAGAAAGACGGCACCTACTCCGTTATTCCCCGTTCCGCCGGGGGCGAAATCACGCCGGAAGGGCTGGTGGCCGTGGGTCGTATTGCGCGTGAATTTAACCTGTACACCAAAATCACCGGCTCCCAGCGTATCGGCCTGTTTGGCGCGCAGAAAGGCGACCTGCCGGAAATCTGGCGTCAGCTGATTGAAGCCGGCTTCGAAACCGGCCACGCGTACGCCAAAGCGCTGCGCATGGCGAAAACCTGCGTGGGCAGCACCTGGTGCCGCTACGGCGTCGGCGACAGCGTGGGCTTCGGCGTGGAGCTGGAAAACCGCTACAAAGGCATCCGCACCCCGCACAAAATGAAGTTTGGCGTCTCCGGCTGTACCCGCGAATGTGCGGAAGCGCAGGGTAAAGACGTGGGTATCATCGCCACCGAGAAAGGCTGGAACCTGTACGTCTGCGGCAACGGTGGGATGAAGCCACGCCACGCGGACCTGCTGGCGGCGGATCTCGATCGCGACACGCTGATTCAGTATCTCGACCGCTTCATGATGTTCTACATCCGTACCGCCGATAAGCTGACCCGTACCGCTTCCTGGCTCGATAACCTGGAAGGCGGCATCGACTACCTGAAATCGGTCATCATCGACGACAAGCTGGGCCTGAACGAACATCTGGAAGCCGAGATGGCGCGCCTTCGCGAGGCGGTGATCTGCGAGTGGACGGAAACCGTCAACACTCCGGCGGCGCAGACGCGCTTCAAACACTTTATCAACAGCACCCAGCGCGACCCGAACGTACAGGTTGTGCCGGAGCGTGAACAGCATCGTCCGGCGACGCCGTATGAACGTATTCCGGTCACGCTGGTGGAGGAAAACGCATGAGCCAGTGGATAAACATTTGCGATATTAACGACATCATCCCGGCCACCGGCGTATGCGCGCTGCTGGGCAGCGAGCAGGTTGCGATTTTCCGCCCTCGCCACGATGAACAGGTTTTTGCGATCAGCAATATCGACCCGTTCTTCGAGGCCAGCGTGCTCTCCCGCGGACTGATTGCCGAGCATCAGGGCCAACTGTGGGTCGCCAGCCCGCTGAAAAAGCAGCGTTTCCGCTTAAGCGACGGATACTGCATGGAAGATGAGAGTCATTCAGTGAAGCACTATGACGTTCGCGTGAAGGACGGCAAGGTGCAGCTGAAAGGCTAATCCCCTCGCCTTTTCAATATGAAGAGCTTATGACTCCTTATGGGTAACGGCAGGAAAAACCGTATGTTTTGTACGATCCCTGCTGTTATCCTGACGTCAATTCTTCCCCCCTCCATGAATGCTGCGAGGTAACGTCGTGGATCACCTGCCGATTTTTTGTCAATTACGCAACCGCGACTGCCTGCTCGTGGGCGGCGGCGACGTGGCTGAACGCAAAGCGCGCCTGCTGTTAGAGGCTGGCGCCCGGCTCACCGTCAACGCCCTCGCCTTTGCCCCACAGTTTGAGGTCTGGGCTCAGGAAGGGATGCTCACGCTGGAACAAGGTGAGTTTAATGAATCCCTGCTGGATACCTGCTGGCTGACCATCGCCGCGACGGATAACGATGAAGTGAACCAGCGCGTTAGCGACGCCTGCGAAGCGCGCCGAATTTTCTGCAACGTGGTGGATGCGCCGAAAGAGGCCAGCTTTATCATGCCGTCGATTATCGACCGCTCGCCGCTGATGATTGCAGTATCGTCCGGCGGACGCTCACCGGTTCTCGCGCGTCTGCTGCGGGAAAAACTGGAAGCCCTGTTGCCCCAGCACCTTGGTCAGATTGCGCATTATGCCGGGCAGCTCCGCTCCCGCGTGAAGCAAACTTTCTCCACCGTGGGCGAGCGCCGCCGCTTCTGGGAAAAATTCTTTGTGAACGACAGGCTGGCGCAGTCGCTGGCGAATCAGGACACCAAGGCCGTTGAAGAGACGACCGAACGGCTCCTGAGCGAGCCGCTGGACCATCGCGGCGAAGTGGTGCTGGTGGGCGCAGGCCCCGGCGATGCGGGCCTGCTGACGCTGAAAGGACTGCAGCAGATCCAGCAGGCCGATATCGTGGTTTACGATCGCCTGGTCTCCGATGACATCATGAACCTGGTGCGCCGCGACGCCGACCGCGTATTCGTCGGCAAACGGGCGGGCTACCACTGCGTGCCGCAGGAGGAGATTAACCAGATCCTGCTGCGCGAGGCGCAGAAAGGTAAGCGCGTGGTGCGCCTTAAGGGTGGCGATCCGTTTATCTTTGGTCGCGGCGGCGAGGAGCTGGAAACCCTGTGTGACGCGGGCATTCCGTTCTCCGTGGTGCCGGGCATTACGGCGGCATCCGGCTGCTCAGCTTACTCTGGCATTCCGCTGACCCACCGCGACTATGCCCAGAGCGTGCGTCTGGTGACGGGCCATCTGAAAACCGGCTGCGAGCTGGACTGGCATAACCTGGCCGCCGAAAAGCAGACGCTGGTGTTCTACATGGGGTTGAATCAGGCCGCGACGATTCAGGCGAAGCTGCTGGAGCACGGCATGGAGGCTGATATGCCGGTTGCGCTGGTGGAAAACGGTACCTCCATCAAACAGCGCGTTGTGGATGGTGTACTGACGCAGCTCGGTGAACTGGCGCAGCAGGTCGAAAGCCCGGCGCTGATTGTGGTGGGTCGCGTGGTTGAACTGCGCGATAAGCTGAACTGGTTCTCAAATCACTAACGCATACTCTTCCTTTGCGGAGTAGTCCTTATGCGGACTACTCCCCTCTTACTGCTGTCGATAACATACCGCCCCGAAGTGGAATTTCTCCCTTTATTCCCTTGAGTTACATCCAACTTTCGTTTTTAAGACAAGGAATGCGTATGTTCAAACTGGCAAAAGCCGCCGTTCTGGTTGGCCTGTTATCGACTCTGACTGCCTGCACCGGTCACGTACAGAACACCAAAAATAACTGCAGCTACGATTACCTGCTGCACCCGGCGATCTCCATTTCGAAGATCATCGGCGGCTGCGGCCCGGCGGCGCAGCAGTAAGCGTTTTTCAGGCGTAAAAAAACCGGGATATCCCGGTTTTTTTTTGGTGCTGAGCGGTTTCTTTGTCGGGTGGCGCTAACGCTTACCCGACCTACACTGTCCGTAGGCCGGGTAAGGCGAAGCCGCCACCCGGCAAGCAGACTTACGGCTTCGCAACAAACCCAATCGCTTCGTATACCGCTTTCAGGGTTTCGGACGCGCGCGCGCTGGCTTTTTCCGCGCCGTCTTTCATCACCTTCTGCAGGAAAGCTTCGTCGTTACGGTAGCGATGATAACGCTCCTGAAGCTCGGTCAGCATGCCGGAAACGGCGTCTGCCACTTCACCTTTCAGGTGGCCGTACATCTTGCCTTCGAAGTGTTTTTCCAGTTCAGGGATGCTCTGGCCAGTCACGCCGGAAAGGATATCCAGCAGGTTGGAAACGCCCGCTTTGTTCTGCACGTCGTAGCGCACAACAGGCGGCTCGTCGGAGTCGGTGACCGCGCGCTTGAGCTTTTTGACGACGGATTTCGGATCTTCCAGCAGGCCGATAACGTTGTTGCGGTTATCGTCAGACTTGGACATCTTCTTGGTCGGCTCCAGCAGCGACATCACGCGCGCGCCGGACTTCGGAATAAACGGCTCTGGCACTTTGAACACATCGCCGTAAATCGCGTTAAAGCGCTGGGCGATATCGCGGCTCAGCTCCAGATGCTGCTTCTGGTCTTCACCTACCGGCACCTGGTTGGTTTGATACAGCAGGATGTCTGCCGCCATCAGCACCGGATAGTCGAACAGACCGGCGTTGATGTTTTCAGAGTAGCGTGCGGATTTATCCTTGAACTGCGTCATGCGGCTCAGCTCGCCGAAATAGGTGTAGCAGTTCAGCGCCCAGCCCAGCTGCGCGTGCTCTGGCACGTGAGACTGAACGAAAATGGTGCTCTTCTCAGGATCGATGCCGCAGGCCAGGTACAGCGCCAGCGTATCCAGGGTGGCTTTACGCAGCTTCTCAGGATCCTGACGCGCGGTAATCGCGTGGAGATCGACGATGCAGTAAATGCAATGGTACTCATCCTGCATGCTGACCCACTGACGTAACGCACCCATGTAGTTACCAATGGTCAATTCACCTGAAGGCTGTGCGCCACTAAAAACGATGGGCTTAGTCATTATTCAATTCCTGATGTTCACTGTGCGAAAGCCCGAGTGCGGGCAACAAATCTTTGAAGTGGTCGAAGACCACGTCCGGCTCACTTAGCGTGATGGCCTCACCGTAGTTGTAGCCATAGGTTAATCCGACGGAAGGACACCCTGCCGCTCGGGCAGCCAGAATATCATTGCGCGAATCCCCGACAAAGAGCAGCTCCGCAGGGGTTAAGGATAATTTTCCTGCCACCAGCAACAGCGGTTCCGGATGCGGCTTTTTGTTCTGCACGTCGTCGCCGCCCACAATCACGGAGAAATACTTCGCGATATCCAGCGCTTCCAGCAGAGGCGCAACAAACGGCGTCGGTTTGTTGGTCACCAGCCCAAGCGGGATGCCCTTCGCGTGCAGCGCGCTCAGCGTTTCCTGAACGTCCGGGAACAGGAAGCTGCCCTCCTCGACGGTCTCTTCGTAGAAACGATCGAACAGTTTGCGCAGAATACGCAGCTGCTCATCCTTAGGGATGTCAGCGTGGTCAACGCTCGGTTTACCCTGCGCGGAACGCTGCGACGCGCGCTCCTGGCGAGCCCACGTCAACGCGCGCTCCATCAGAACATCGGCGCCGTTGCCAATCCACGTGACGACGCGCTCTTCCCCCGCAACGGGGAGTTCGAGCGCGTACAGCGCCTGGTCTACGGCGCTCGTTAAGCCCGGCGCGCTGTCGACCAGCGTGCCGTCGAGGTCGAATGCCACACCCCGAATTGCCTGCAATTTATCCATGACTTACCTTCGCCAGCTCGCGGCGCATTTCATCAATGACTTTTTTGTAATCCGGCTGGTCGAAAATTGCCGAACCTGCAACGAACATATCCGCGCCCGCTGCCGCAATTTCACCAATGTTATTCACTTTCACACCGCCGTCCACTTCCAGACGAATATCGTAACCTGACTCATCAATACGACGGCGCACTTCACGCAGCTTATCCAGCGTGTGGGGGATAAATGACTGACCGCCAAAGCCCGGGTTAACGGACATCAGCAGGATCACGTCCAGCTTGTCCATGACATAGTCGAGATAGCTCAGCGGCGTGGCCGGGTTAAACACCAGCCCTGCTTTACAGCCGTTCTCTTTGATCAGCTGCAGCGTGCGGTCCACGTGTTCAGAGGCTTCCGGATGGAAAGTGATGATGCTGGCACCCGCTGCGGCGAAGTCAGGCACGATGCGATCGACTGGCTTCACCATCAGGTGAACGTCGATCGGGGCGGTAATGCCATAGTTACGCAATGCCTTGAGCACCATTGGGCCAATGGTCAGGTTAGGGACGTAGTGGTTGTCCATAACGTCGAAATGGACGACATCTGCGCCAGCCGCGAGAGCATTGGCGGTGTCTTCACCCAGGCGGGCAAAATCGGCCGACAGAATTGAGGGAGCAATCAAAAACTGTTTCATCCGCTTCTCCTTGAAATGTGTTTACCGGCGGGCAAAACGGCTCAGGGGCGATAAAGAGCCAGAAGTTCGTCCACCTTTTTACGTGTGCCGCCGTTGCTGCTAATGCTACGCCGCACTTTGACCTGAAAATGCTTCGCGGCTTTGTACCATTCGCGCGTATCAGGGGTATCGTGATTCGAAATTAACACCGGAATTCTTTTGCTGACCAGCTTTTCCGCCATCTCCGCCAGACGAGCCTGTTCGGCCGGGCTGAAGCTGTTGGTGTGATAAGCGGTGAAATTCGCCGTTGCAGACAGTGGTGCGTAAGGCGGGTCACAGTAAACCACCGAGTTGACGCCTGCCAGTTCCATACACTCTTCATAAGAGAGGCAATGAAACTCTGCGTTCTGTGCTTTTTCGGCAAAGTGATACAGCTCGTCCTGCGGGAAATACGGGCGCTTATAGCGACCAAACGGCACGTTAAATTCCCCGCGCAGGTTATAGCGGCACAGGCCGTTGTAACCATGACGGTTGAGATAGAGGAACAGCAGCGCTCTGCGGAACGGATCCTGACTCTGATTAAACTCAGTGCGGAACTGGTAGTAAACGTCCGGGTGATTATTCTCCGGCGTAAACAGCTTGCGCGCCTCTGCGACATACTCTTCGGTACGCAGCTTAACAATGTTATAGAGGCTGATAAGGTCGTTGTTGATATCCGCCAGGATATAACGAGAAAAATCGGTGTTGAGGAACACCGATCCCGCACCCACGAAAGGCTCAATTAGACACTCGCCTTTTGGCAGGTGCTTTTTAATATCATCGAGCAGGGGGTATTTCCCCCCTGCCCATTTCAGAAAAGCGCGATTTTTTTTCATGCTGACTAACTGATTACACCTTCTCCGGCTGTGGAGAAAGCTCCGACAGCATCCTGCGCTTTGAACATTACTTCAGATCGGCCTGAACCTGATGAATCGGCTTCGCCCAGGGATTTTTTGCCTGAACATCAGCTGGCAGTGCCGCTACGGCACGTTTCGCTTCATCTTTGGACGAATAAACGCCGCTGACCAGCACATACCACGGTTGACCGTTGCGGGTCGTCTGATAAACAACGTAGTTTTTCAGATTTGATTTCTTCGCCCAGCTGTTGAGGTTGTCATAGTTAGACGAACTGCTCAGCTGCAGGGTGTAGTTGCTGGATGGCGCAGACTTCAGCGAGCCAACGTTACCTGCCGTTTTGCCTGCTGTGGCGCTGGAGGCTGTTGCCGTGGCTGCTGGAGCCGTTGCTGCAGGCGCAGCTGTGGCAGCTGGTGCCGTTGTGGTCGCTGTTGCTTTCGGCGCGGTCTGAGTGACTGGCGCTTTAGCAGGCTCGCTCACCGCAGCCGTTTCGGTGTGTTTCGGCTGTGCCGGTACGGCTTTCACTTCAGGCGCTTTGACGACTGCCTGAGGTTTGGTTTCACGCTTAGGCTCAATCACCGCCTGCTTACGTTCAGGACGCGTCGCAGTTTGCGTCTGGCGCGGTTTAGTTTCCGTCGCGGCCGTTTGCGGCTGTGCGTTACCACCGCGAATCGGGGCAACGGTTGCCGGCTCGGTTGGCAGCGTGGAGTTAACCACGACGTTATCAACCTGCTGCTGGTTCTGCGGCTGCGTCAGCGCATTGTTCAGGTCACCCTGAACTTCTACGCGCTGCTGGCCTTCAGGCGTAGCAGGTGCCTGACCCTGAGCAGGGGTTGAAGAAACGGGCGGCAGAGAAACATCCTGCGGCGCTGTGGTGTTACCTGCGGTCTGCTCTGCGGAAGTCGCACCCGGTGCAGGCTGTGCGCCATTCGCCTGATTGGTCGCATCGTTACCGGACAGGTTGATGCTCTTCTCAGCGGAAGCTGTTTGCTCGGTTGAGTTCGTTGACGGTGCTTTAAGCGCGGAGCCAATGCCGACAATCAGCAGCACAAGCACCAGAACGCCAAGGCCCATCATGATGTACTGGCGGGAAGCCGGTTTAGGCGCAGCGGCTTTTTTACGTTTACGCGGGCGACGCTCTACAGGCTGTTCGTCCATTGAATCTTCTTCGGACTCATAATCCTCTTCTGCTCGCTCTTCGTGCGCGTTGCGGCTGCGCGAAGGGCGACGATCGTCTGCATCCAGATCAACATCGTCAAAGTTGATCTGCGGCTCGTTATCACGTTCTGAAGATTGACGAGAACGACCAGTACGACGATCGCTGGGATCGGGTTTCAGCTCGTCTTCTGGTTTGAATTCATCCATTTAACACCCCACTCAAAGGCTTATGCTAACGACTTTGCATTTCACCTGAAGCTAAACGACCACCTGCGACAGTGGCCTGACCTTTCTAGTTGTTACGCCTGCTGACAATCAGCGATAGCGCCAAGAACGACATCGTGCGGCACTCCGCCGCGCACTTCACTCTTCCCTATTGCAAGCGGGAGTACAAGACGCATCTCACCTGCCAATACTTTTTTATCGCGCATCATGTGGGGTAAATACGCTTGCGCCGACATCTCCTGCGGCCCGGTTACCGGCAAACCTGCACGCTCAAGCAGCGCAATAATGCGTGCCGTCTCTTCAGGTTTAAACTGCCCCAGACGTTCAGAGGTGCGGGCAGCCATGACCATACCGGCCGCGACGGCTTCACCGTGCAGCCAGTTGCCATAACCCATCTCGGCTTCAATGGCATGGCCAAACGTATGCCCAAGATTCAGTAAAGCACGTAAGCCCGTTTCACGCTCGTCTGCTGCAACAACTTCTGCTTTCAGTTCACAACAACGACGAATGCAGTATGCCAGTTTAGCCTCATCCAGGCACAGCAGCGCATCCATATTCTCTTCAAGCCAGTTAAAGAACTCGCCATCGAGAATAATGCCGTATTTGATCACTTCCGCCAGACCAGAAGCCAGTTCGCGCTTCGGCAGCGTTTTCAGACAATCGAGATCCACCACCACCGATGCGGGCTGGTAGAACGCGCCAATCATGTTTTTGCCGAGCGGATGGTTGACTGCCGTTTTGCCACCCACAGAGGAGTCGACCTGGGACAGCAACGTGGTCGGGATTTGAATAAAACGGACGCCACGTTGATAGCTTGCGGCCGCAAAGCCGGTCAGATCGCCCACAACACCGCCGCCCAGGGCAAGCAGTGTTGTATCGCGACCGTGCGGTTTTTGCAGCAATGCGGTAAAGACGGTATCCAGTACCGTCAGGCTTTTATACTGCTCGCCATCGGGGAGAATCACACTGTCGACTTTTACGCCCGCCTGCTCAAGCAGGTGGCGTACGCGGTCGAGATAAAGCGGAGCCAGCGTCTCATTGGTGACCAGCATCGCCTGATCACCCGCTTTCAGTGGTAAAAAGGAAGCTGGGTCGTTAAACAAACCAGCCGCGATGGTGATAGGGTAACTACGTTCCCCGAGAGTAACTGTAATCCTCTCCATGACGCGACATCCACCTTTAATGCTTTTACCCGCAGGCGAGTGTATATAAAGCCAGAATCAGTTGCTTTCCAGCATATGAATAATCTGGTTTGCAACCACTTTAGCGCTCTGGTCGTCAGTACGAATGGTCACGTCGGCAATCTCTTCATACAGCGGATTGCGTTCATCGGCCAACGCTTCCAGAACTTCGCGTGGTGGCGTTTCAACCTGCAGCAGCGGGCGCTTTTTATCGCGCTGCGTACGTGCCAGCTGTTTCTCTATGGTCGTCTCAAGATAGACCACTACGCCACGGGCGGAGAGACGGTTACGGGTTTCGCGAGATTTCACAGAACCGCCGCCTGTTGCCAGAACGATGCCCTGTTTTTCCGTGAGTTCGTTGATCACTTTTTCTTCTCGGTCACGGAAACCTTCTTCGCCTTCTACATCGAAAACCCAGCCCACATCAGCTCCGGTTCGTTTCTCAATCTCTTGATCAGAATCGTAAAATTCCATATTGAGTTGTTGAGCTAACTGACGCCCAATAGTGCTTTTGCCGGCACCCATAGGCCCAACCAGAAAGATATTGCGTTTCTCTGCCATTTTATCGGTACTACTAAGACTATTCGTTAATGGTAATCCCCGCTTCGCAGACACCCAGCGTAGCAGGACATGAACTGAAACCTCATATGCAATAGAGCGAGAGTCAGACTAAAAATTATCTCAATACTCCGGCTTGTTTGGCAACTGATTAAATCACCGCGTCGGGCGCATAAGGTAATAAGACGTAAGTCCAACTCAAATCGGTACTCCTTGTATGCTAATTCATGCCCCACGTCAAACATCTGCAACAAACTGAATGCAAAATCATTGCGGGGATCGTTACCCGTCAGCGAATACCGACCAGACGTGGCGTAATAAACACCACTAGCTCACGCCGTTCATTATCCTTACCATCATGGCGAAAAAGCTGCCCAAGCCAGGGGATTTTCCCCAGCCCCGGCACGCTGTCGCTGCCGGTTTTGTTCTTCTGCGAAAAAATTCCACCCAATGCCAGCGTTTCTCCACTTTTTACCTCCACCTGGGTTTCTATCTCCTGTTTGTCGATAGCCAGCGTTTCGCCGTCAGCCTGCTGCAGAACCTGTCCCGGCATATTTTCGCTTATGTGCAATTTCAGGCGCACGCGCCCTCCCGGTAACACCACCGGCGTGACCTCCATCCCTAATACCGCCTCCTTAAACTCAACGGAGGTTGCCCCGCTTTCACCGCTTGAGACCTGATACGGAATTTCACTCCCCTGCTTGATGCTGGCCGGTTGCATATGCGAGGCCAGCAGCCGCGGGCTGGCGATGATATCGACCTGCTGTTTTTGCTCCAGCGCAGAGAGCTCCAGATCCAGCAGCCGACCATTGATCCGTCCGATGTTAAAACCCACGTGGCTGGTGGCGCTGGCGACGGAAAGATCGCTGCCAAGCGTGGTGAGCTGGCCAACCTTGCCCGCGTCGGCGGCGTCGGCGAGATTCCACTTCACCCCCAGCTCACGCAGGCTTTTTTCATTAATGGTCACAATATGCGCCGCCAGCTCGATCTGTTCGACGGGAATATCCATCTGAGCGGCCCAGCGCTGCAGCGTCTCCAACACCGTCTGGTTATCCCGAATCAGCAGCCGGTTGGTGCGTTTGTCGAGAGACAAACTTCCCTTGGGGCTCAGGAGCTTTTCCGCGTCTTTTTGCAGCTCGCCGGCATCGGCATAGGAAAAAGGGATACTGTGAGAAACCAGCGGCGCCTCAAGCTGTCGACGCGTTCGCTCCTGTTCTGAGCGCTCATGCTGTTCACGCTGCCAGGCCGCGGTATGCACATAAAAAATGCCGCCCTCCTCTCGCAAAACGAGCCCAGCGCTGGTGACAACCGTCTGTAACGCTTGGCGCCAGGGGACGCGCGTCAGGTTGAGCGAAAGCGTGCCGCCGACATCAGGGGATATCACCAGATTTCGGTTCTCCTGTGCAACCAGGCTCTGCAGCACCTGGACTACAGGAACGTCATCCACCACCAGCGTGACCGGTTTTGGCGCGGCGGCCCACAGCGGATGGCTGAACGCCATCAGCCACAGCATTATCCGTAAATTCATTCTTATCCGTTCCTTCTCGTTGCCACGTCCATGTTCCTGGTTCACATGTGTCACCCACATCAACAACCAGTTTCGTTTCATTGATGGCTGTTATCGTCCAGCCCGCCGGGAAGCGTTCATGTGTTTTCAGCCGGTACCAGCGCTTTTGCCCATCCTGTACAATGCCGATAGCCTGCTGTCCTACCACCATGCCGCGATAGCGCCACTGCGCCAGCTCGCCAATGGCGCAGGGATCGTCCGGCGGGCGAAACGGATCGCGCATGCCGGTCAATAGCAGCGCTGAGCAAACCAGCAAATATCGCGCGCTATTTCGCATGTTCCAGCTCCAGCCGCAGGCGCAACGCTGTACCTTGTGGCGAAATCGCAAAAGCGGCGATCTGCACATCCCGCTGCGCCAGCCGGGAAAAAAGCGCCGGAAGCGCCTGCCACTCAGCCTCCAGCATCAGTTCCCCTCCGTTCTGCAGCGGCTTCCAGTGAACCAGCGTCGCGTTATCGCCCTGAAAATCGAGCGGGGAAAACGGCATCAGCTTTCGTGTGTCCGTTGTTTCCGGACGAAACGGCACCTTTCTGACGGCAGGCCATAACGCTGCGTTAGCTCTCGCGTCCTGAATCAGCTGTCGCTGTCGTTCAGCACACTGCCTGTCTAGGGGGCTGAGCATGGTGCCCCACGCGGCCAGTCCTGCCAGGAGACTCCCCAGACACCAAAAAAGTACCCGATACCAGGGGCGGCTTTCGCACCAGCGTTCTAACAGGATATCCATGCGTTACCCCTCGCTTTTAAGATGGAGGGTGAACATCCAGCGCCCCTGGCTGTCCTGCCGAAGCTCACCCGCCGTCCCGGGCGTAAAACCCGCGATTTGGCCAAGCGCATCGCGCAGAGCAGACAGGGCCGGCAGGGTTAGGGCATACCCGCTCAGCATCAGTGCGGGAGGCTGATAGCGCAGCTCTGTCAGCCAGACCTGTGCCGGAATGGCGCGGGAAAGGGATCCCAGCACCGGTTGCCATGCGCGTCGTTGAAGGGTCTGCGCTGGCATCTGCGCCTGTGAGGCGTGTTTCTGCCGGGAGAGAAGCGCATGCTGCACGGTCTGCGTTCCCGTCAGATCCGTTTGCAGCGCGTGCAGCCTCATAAGAGGGTTTATCCGCAGGCAGAAAATGATCGCGAACATTAACAGCACTGTGCCGACACACATTACGCCCCAGAAGCGCAGGCATCGCGCGCGCCGCTGCTGTCGCCAGGGCAGAAAGTTCATGATGCTCATCCGGGCACCTCGCTCATGGCCAACGCCAGCGCAACGGTATAATCAGCGCCGCAGTCCGGTAGCGGGGCATGGCAGCGTTCCAGGATTTCCCACGGATCACGTCGGCTATCAAACAGCGCGATGTCATCCGAACCAAGCGCCAGCAGCGCTGAAAGCTCAGACACGTTTTCGGCTTCTGTGGTAAAGCGGCGTCCCCACTGGTGGCGCATCGCCCACAGCCACTGCCGATCATCCCGCCAGGCGACGCACGTCGCTGGCGCCACCGCGGGAAGAAGATTCGCCAGCGCGCTGGCATCCGGCGTAATGGCCACCAGCCGCAAACGCAGCGTTTTCGCCAGCGCCAGTAGGGTGTCAATCTCGTTGTTTTGCGCGGCGGTCACGTAAAAGGTATTGCTGAAGGTATCCTGCGCGTAATCGAAACAGAGCGTATCGGCAGACATCTCCAGTTCGCGTGCGAGCGCCGCGCCAAGCCATGAGAGCTGCTCGCTGTCGCGCAGCGCAACGGTCGGGCGGGGGAGCGCCCGTTGCAGAGTCCGTGCTGCAGGAAAAGAGAGGAACACCCGGTGGTAGTGCGGCAGCGTTTTCCGCCAGTCGCGTAACGCATCAACCAGCTGTTCTGGCTGACAAATTTTGCCGTCACGAATGATGCCCTCGTCCAGAGGAATCGCCCACCAGCGGCGCAAGCACCAGCCCAACTTCTCCCGGGCCAAGGCGACGATCAGCACCCTATCCTGTTGAATATGAACGCCCGTTTGCCATGTTTTGAAAGCCATGCTTCACGATCTCCTTATCGCCCGTCGTCTTGACGGCTATATCAATGAATCAGGCTTGCCTTTATACTACCGCGCGATTGTTTAGAAACTGCCCAAGTGAAACCAAATGGGAAATCTCCGGTGAAGTTCGTAAAGTATTTATTCATCCTTGCAGTCTGTTGCATTCTGCTGGGAGCAGGCTCGATTTACGGTTTATACAAATATATTGAGCCACAGCTACCTGATGTCGCCACGCTTCGCGATGTGCGCCTCCAGATCCCGATGCAAGTCTATAGCGCCGATGGCGAGCTGATGGCGCAGTATGGCGAGAAGCGTCGTATTCCGCTGACCTTAAACCAAATTCCACCCGTGATGGTGAAAGCCTTTATCGCCACGGAGGACAGCCGTTTTTACGAGCACCACGGTGTCGATCCGGTGGGGATTTTCCGTGCCGCGAGCATTGCGTTGTTCTCTGGTCACGCCTCTCAGGGGGCGAGTACCATTACGCAGCAGCTGGCGCGTAACTTCTTCCTCAGCCCTGAAAAGACGCTGATACGTAAGATCAAAGAGGTGTTCCTCGCGATCCGTATTGAGCAGCTGCTGAGCAAAGACGAAATCCTTGAGCTGTACCTCAACAAAATCTACCTGGGCTACCGCGCCTATGGCGTGGGGGCTGCCGCACAGGTGTACTTCGGTAAGCCCGTTGAGCAACTCACCTTAAGCGAAATGGCGACCATCGCCGGTCTGCCGAAAGCGCCGTCCACGTTTAACCCGCTCTACTCGCTCGATCGCGCCACCGCGCGCCGTAACGTCGTCCTGTCACGTATGCTGAGCGAAGGCTACATCAGCCAGAGCGAGTACGACCAGGCGCGTAACGATGCCATTGACGCTAACTACCACGCCCCTGAGATCGCCTTCGCGTCCCCTTACCTGACCGAAATGGTTCGCCAGGAGATGGTGAATCGCTATGGTGACAAGGCCTATGAAGATGGCTATCGCGTGTACACCACCGTCACCCGCAAGGTCCAGCAGGCGGCTCAGGAAGCGGTGCGGAACAACGTGATGGACTACGATATGCGTCACGGCTATCGCGGCCCGTCAAACGTGCTCTGGAAAGTGGGCGAAAGCGCGTGGGACAGCAAAAAAATCACCAGTACGCTGAAGGCGCTGCCAACCTATGGTCCGCTTCTTCCTGCCGTGGTCACGCAGGCCGATCCTCAGGAAGCCGTTGCGACGCTCGCGGACGGTACTTCCGTCTCGCTGCGCATGGACGGTATCCGCTGGGCGCGTCCTTACCGCTCGGATACGCTGCAGGGCGCAACGCCGCGTAAAGTGACCGATGCCGTGCAGACCGGGCAGCAAATCTGGGTGCGCAAGGTAGGCGAATCCTGGTGGCTGGCACAGGTGCCGGACGTCAACTCGGCCCTGGTCTCTATCAACCCGCAGAACGGTGCCATCCTGGCCCTGGTCGGCGGGTTTGATTTCAACCAGAGCAAATTTAACCGCGCCACCCAGGCGCTGCGTCAGGTCGGTTCCAATATCAAACCGTTCCTCTACACGGCAGCGATGGATAAGGGCTTGACCCTCGCCAGCATCCTTAACGACGTGCCAATCTCCCGCTGGGATGCCGGTGCCGGTTCCGACTGGCAGCCGAAGAACTCCCCTGCGGAGTATGCCGGTCCTATTCGTCTCCGTCAGGGGCTGGGGCAGTCGAAAAACGTGGTGATGGTGCGCGCCATGCGCGCGATGGGCGTCGACTATGCCGCAGAGTATCTGCAGCGCTTCGGTTTCCCGGCGCAGAACATCGTTCGCACCGAGTCGCTGGCGTTAGGCTCCGCCTCCTTTACGCCGCTTCAGGTCGCACGCGGTTACTCGGTGATGGCCAACGGCGGCTTCCTGATTGACCCGTACTTCATCAGCAAGATCGAGAACGACCAGGGCGGCGTGCTGTTCGAAGCGAAGCCGAAAATTGCCTGTCCTGACTGCGATATTCCGGTCATTTATGGCAATACGCCGAAATCCGAAGTGCTTGAAAACAAGGACATGGAAGACCCTGCCGTGTCTCAGGAGCAGCAGAACGGCGTCGTGCCGCAGCCGCAGCTCGAGCAGGCTAACCAGTCGCTGGTGGCACAGACCGGTGCGCCGGAGTATGCCCCGCATGTGATCAACACGCCGCTGTCGTTCCTGATCAAAAGCGCGCTGAACACCAACATCTTCGGTGAACCGGGCTGGCAGGGTACAGGCTGGCGCGCAGGGCGTGATTTGCAGCGCCATGATATCGGCGGTAAAACGGGGACAACCAACAGTTCGAAAGATGCGTGGTTCTCCGGCTACGGCCCGGGCGTGGTGACATCGGTCTGGATCGGTTTCGACGATCACCGTCGTGACTTAGGTCGTACAACGGCCTCCGGCGCGATTAAGGACCAGATTTCCGGCTACGAAGGCGGAGCGAAGAGCGCGCAGCCGGCCTGGGACGCCTACATGAAGTCCGTTCTTGAAGGCGTGCCGGAGCAGCCGCTAACGCCACCGCCAGGCGTGGTGACGGTTAATATCGACCGCAGCACGGGTCAGCTCGCCAACGGCGGTAATAGCCGCGAAGAGTATTTCATCGAGGGCACGCAGCCAACCACGCAGGCGGTGCACGAGGTGGGTACAGAGATTATTGATAACGGCGAGACGCACGAGCTGTTCTGACAACAAAGCAAAACGGCAACCTCTGGTTGCCGTTTTTGTGTTTGCTCCCTCTCCCGTGGGAGAGGGTTGGGGTGAGGGCATCAGGCCACTACAGTCGCCCCTGCCCCTTCAGCCACTCCCGGACCAGGAACAGCGCGCTCACGTTGCGAGCCTCATTAAAGTCAGGGTCTTCCAGCAGATCCATCAGGTGCGCTAACGGCCAGCGAACCTGCGGCAGCGGCTCCGGCTCATCCCCTTCCAGCGATTCAGGATAGAGGTCTTCAGCCACCACGATATTCATTTTGCTGGAAAAATAGGACGGCGCCATGCTCAGCTTTTTCAGGAATGAAAGCTCATTCGCACCAAAGCCCACCTCTTCTTTTAGCTCGCGGTTTGCCGCTTCAAAGACGGTTTCACCCGGGTCGATAAGCCCTTTCGAGAATCCAAGCTCGTAAGATTCCGTTCCCACAGCGTATTCGCGGATCAAAATCAGATGATCGTCGACAATGGGAACAATCATCACCGCTTCGCGCGAAGAGGGGCGCATACGTTCATAAACGCGACGCACACCGTTGCTGAACTCCAGGTCCACACTTTCGACATTAAACAGGCGCGATTTGGCGACAGTTTCAACATTCAGAATGGTGGGTTTTTGTAGTGGTTTGCTCATCGTGATGGGTCTTAGCAGTGAGAACTGGCGTTATTGTGCGATATGCCGCACGGTTTCGGCAATGTCAATCGTTGTTTATTTACATTTATGCAACGTAACTGAGATCAATCCTCAATTCAAAACAAATGTCAAGAGGTTGAAATGTTTCCAGGAATTTGCTGATATCGCGCCATAACAGGCTTTGCTATCATCACAGGTCACTGGGATGCGCTTCAGAATGCTCAAGTTCGACTCCATACTTGCCGATAGCCAACCACAGACTCTCATTCAATGTAAAGGTGCTACAGACTACACCTGTAAGATAAGTAAGATGGGGAAAGCATGAGCACCATTTTGATTGTTCTCGCTGCTATGCTGGCCGGCGCGTTGGTTGCAGGGTGGTTGTACAGGCGCCGCGTACAGCGCCGTTATCGTCTGCCCTTTTTAAATGCATTTGCGGGTGCGAGCACGCGTAAACTCACGCAGGACGAGCGCGATGCGGTTGAAAACTATCTCGAAATCCTGAACCGTACTCAGTTAACGCCTGGGCCAACGGGAGCCACCGCTGCGCCCGTCGCGCTAAAGCTTAATGCGCAAAGTGATACCGTGCTCTGCGTGACGCGCTCCATCACGCGCTATGGCATCACCACTGATGACCCCAACAAATGGCGCTATTACCTTGATTCCGTCGAAGTGCATCTGCCCCCGTCCTGGGAGCAATACATTAATGACGAAAACAGCGTTGAGCTGATTCACACCGATTCATTGCCTCTGGTTATCACGCTTAACGGCCATACGCTGAATGAATACCTTCAGGAAGCCCCGCGTTTTGCACTGGAACGCGCGAGTTCAACGCAGGCGTCCATTCGTGGCGAAGAGACAGAGCAGATCGAACTGCTGAACATTCGCCAGGAGACGCATGAAGAGTACGCCCTGAGCCGCCCGGACGGCATCCGTGAAGCCATTCTGATCGTTGCTGCCTTCCTGCTCTTTTTTATCTGCCTGCTGACGCCGGATGTGTTTGTCCCCTGGCTGGCTGGCGGCGCGGTGCTGCTGCTGGCCGGTGGGCTTTGGGGTCTCTTTGCTCCACCGGCTAAAAACTCGTTGCGCGAGATCCACTGCCTGCGCGGGACGCCAAAACGCTGGGGCCTGTTCGGTGAAAACGATCAGGAACATCTCAACAATATTTCGCTCGGTATTATCGACCTGATCTACCCGCGTCACTGGCAGCCGTGGATCGCGCAGGACCTAGGGCAGAAAACCGATATTGATATCTACCTTGACCGCCACGTTGTGCGCCAGGGGCGCTTCTTATCCCTGCATGATGAAGTGAAAAATTTCCCGCTTCAGCACTGGCTACGCAGTACGGTCATTGCCGGCGGCGCCGCGCTGGTCTTAGCCATGCTGCTGCTTTTCGTGCCGCTGGATATGCCCATTAAATTCACCCTGTCGTGGATCAAAGGGGCGCAAACCATTGAAGCGAGCAGCGTCAATAAACTGGATGAAGCCGGTGTACGCGTGGGGGACACGCTGCGCCTGAAGGGGACCGGGATGTGTAATATTCACACCCCGGGGGCGTGGAACACGCGTCAGAGCTCTCCGTTCATGCCGTTCGACTGTTCGCAAATTATCTGGAACGACGCGCCGCCGCTGCCGCTGCCGGAATCCGAAGTGGTGAACAAGGCCACGGCTCTCACCCAGACGGTTAACCGCCAGCTGCACCCGAAACCGGACGATGATTCGCGCGTCAGCCCCGCGCTGCGCTCGGCCATTCAGAAATCAGGCATGGTTCTGCTGGATGACTTTGGGGACATCGTCCTGAAAACGCAGGATTTATGCTCCTCTCAGGATGAGTGCATACGCCTTAAAAACGCCCTGGTAAACCTGGGGAACAGCAAAGACTGGGACTCGCTGGTGAAACGCGCCGAAGCGGGACGACTGGATGGCGTTAATGTTCTGCTGCGTCCGGTGAGCGCTGAATCGCTGGATAACCTGGTCGCCACCTCGACGTCGCCGTTCATGATGCGCGAGACCACCCGTGCGGCTCAGGCGCTGAACAGCCCGGCGCCGGGCGGCTTTGTGATAGCAAGCGATGAAGGCAGCGACCTGGTCGATCAGCCCTATCCGCAGGTAGCGCTTTATGACTACCCGGCGCAGGAGCAGTGGAGCCAGTTCCAGCGCCTGGCGCAGATGCTGATGCAAACGCCGTTCAGCGCCGAAGGGATTGTTACGAGTATTTATACCGACGCCAACGGCACTCGCCATATCGGCCTGCACCGGATGCCGGATAGCGCAGGCTTGTGGCGTTACATCGGCACCTCTCTGCTGATGACCGCAATGCTGATCGCCATTTTCTGGAACGGCTTTATGGCCCTGCGCCGCTACCAGCGCTCGCGCACCCGGCTTGCCGACATTCAGCAGTATTATGAAAACTGCCTCAATCCTAAGCTGATCCCCTCGTCTGAGAGCCTGATCTGATAACGTCGTTGCGCGACAAGATGTGCTACCCTGTCGCGCACGTTTCTTCTGGCTGGAGTTCCCCCTTATGCATCTTGATATCGCCTGGCAGGAGGTAGATACCGTTCTGCTGGATATGGACGGCACGCTGCTCGATCTCGCCTTTGATAACTATTTCTGGCAAACGCTGGTTCCAGAAACCTATGGCGAGCAGCAGGGGATCTCCCCGGCAGAAGCGCAGGCATTCATTCGTTCGCAATATAGCGCGGTGCAACATACGCTAAACTGGTACTGTCTTGACTACTGGAGCGAGCGCCTCGGTTTGGATATTTGTGCCATGACCACCGCCCAGGGGCCGCGCGCCGTTCTGCGCGAGGATACCGTGCCCTTTCTGGATGCGCTGAAAGCAAGCGGCAAGCGCCGTATTTTGCTGACCAACGCGCATCCACATAATCTGGCGGTGAAGCTGGAGCATACCGGTCTGGCGTCGCACCTTGATTTATTACTTTCCACCCACACATTTGGTTATCCGAAAGAGGATCAGCGGTTGTGGCATGCGGTGAGGGAAGAGACGGGTTTGCAGCCAGAACGTACGTTGTTCATTGATGACAGCGAGCCCATTCTGGATTCCGCGGCAAGGTTTGGCATTCGCTACTGTCTGGGCGTGACCAATCCTGACTCTGGCCTGGCTGAAAAAAGCTATCTGCGCCACCCTGGACTGAACGACTATCGCCAGATGATCCCCTCACTAACCGTGAAGGAGACGCCATGAAAGAAAAACCCTCTGACGGGGTAAGACTGGATAAATGGCTGTGGGCAGCGCGTTTTTATAAAACACGCGCCCTTGCCCGCGAGATGGTTGACGGCGGAAAAGTGCATTACAACGGCCAGCGCAGCAAACCGAGCAAGCTGGTTGAGCTGAATGCCACCTTAACGCTGCGTCAGGGCAACGATGAACGTACGGTGGTGATTAAAGCCATTACCGAACAGCGTCGACCTGCAGCGGAAGCCGTACTGCTTTATGAAGAGACGGCGGAGAGCATTGAAAAGCGCGAGAAGACCGCGCTGGCGCGCAAAATGAACGCGCTGACGATGCCCCACCCGGACCGGCGACCGGATAAAAAAGAGCGCCGCGATCTGATGAAATTTAAACACGGTGAGACTGATTAACCTCACCCGCACGAGAGATGAAAATGGCCCAACACGACCAATTACACCGCTATCTGTTTGAACAATTCGCCGTGCGCGGCGAGCTGGTCACCGTATCCGAAACCTGGAAACAGATTCTGGAAAACCACAACTACCCGCTGCCGGTGAAGACCCTGTTGGGCGAACTGCTGGTTGCCACCAGCCTTCTGACGGCGACGCTGAAGTTTGCCGGTGATATCACCGTGCAGCTGCAGGGCGACGGCCCGATGACGCTGGCGGTGATCAACGGCAATAACCAGCAGCAGATGCGCGGCGTGGCGCGCGTTCAGGGCGATGTGCCTGAAAATGCAGACCTCAAAACGCTGGTGGGTAATGGCTACCTGGTGATCACCATCTCCCCTGAGGAAGGCGAGCGCTATCAGGGCGTGGTAGGTCTGGAAGGCGATACCCTGGCAGCCTGCCTGGAAGATTACTTCATGCGTTCTGAACAGCTGCCGACGCGTCTCTTCATCCGCACCGGTGAAGTGGACGGTCAGCCTGCTGCGGGCGGTATGCTGCTGCAGGTTCTGCCTGCGCAGGACGCACAGACCAATGACTTTGAGCACCTGGCGACGCTGACCGAAACCATCAAAGCGGAAGAGCTGTTCAACCTGCCGGCGACAGACGTGCTGTGGCGTCTGTACCACGAAGAAGAAGTGACGGTTTACGAACCGCAGTCCGTGGAATTTAAGTGCACCTGCTCCCGCGAGCGCTGCGCTGGCGCGCTGAAAACCCTGCCGGATGAAGAGATCGACAGCATCATGGCGGAAGATGGCGAAATTGATATGCACTGTGACTACTGCGGTACGCACTACGTGTTCAATTCGATGGATATCGCTGAGATCCGCAATAACGCCTCCCCGGCGGATCCGCAGGTTCACTAAACCTCCTTCCCCTCACCCTGACCCTCTCCCCTTTGGGAGTGGCTAGGATGAGGGGCAAAAACCCCGCTTAAGCTGAATCGTTTTCCTTATGTAACTCTTACGTAATTTTCTTACGTGTATGCGATTACATTCACATTCTTTCCGATAAAATCACCACTCTTTAACCTTTTCGGAACATTTTCCCCAACCAAAAAGCGATTCCTGCGATAATCCGCCTGCGCTGTGACTGGAGTCGCAGCGTTTTCCGTTAGTAAGGGTTTTGTCCAGATGCGTAAATCTATGAGCCCCGTCGCGGTTAACAACCTCAGAAAAACCCTACAATTTCAGGCAGTACATATTGGCTAAGGAGCAGTGATATGCGTGTTACTGGTTTAACCCCGCAAGATCTCAAGGCTTATGGTATTCACGACGTCCAGGAAATCGTCTACAACCCCGACTACGATACGCTGTATCAGGAAGAGCTCAATCCAGCACTGGAAGGATACGAGCGTGGTGTGTTGACGAATCTTGGTGCTATCGCCGTCGATACCGGTATCTTTACCGGTCGTTCGCCGAAAGATAAGTATATCGTCCGAGACGAAACCACCCGCGATACGCTGTGGTGGGCTGACAAGGGCAAAGGGAAGAACGACAATAAACCGCTCTCCCCGGAAACCTGGCAGCACCTGAAAGGGCTCGTCACCCATCAACTTTCCGGCAAGCGTCTGTTCATTGTCGACGCTTTCTGCGGCGCAAACGCCGATACCCGTCTCTCCGTGCGTTTTATTACTGAAGTGGCCTGGCAGGCGCATTTCGTGAAAAACATGTTTATTCGTCCAACCGACGAAGAACTGCAGGATTTCACCCCGGATTTCATCGTGATGAACGGTGCGAAATGCACTAACCCACAGTGGAAAGAGCAGGGTCTGAACTCCGAAAACTTTGTGGCCTTCAACCTGACCGAGCGTATCCAACTGATCGGCGGTACCTGGTACGGCGGTGAAATGAAGAAAGGGATGTTCTCGGTCATGAACTACCTGCTGCCGCTGCGGGGCATCGCTTCCATGCACTGCTCGGCTAACGTCGGTGAAAAAGGCGACGTGGCGGTATTCTTCGGCCTGTCCGGCACCGGGAAAACCACCCTGTCCACCGATCCAAAACGTCGTCTCATTGGCGATGACGAACACGGCTGGGATGACGACGGCGTATTCAATTTTGAAGGCGGCTGCTACGCGAAGACCATTCGCCTGTCCGAAGAGGCCGAGCCGGATATCTTCCACGCGATCCGTCGCGATGCGCTGCTGGAAAACGTCACCGTGCGTGCCGACGGCTCCATCGACTTCGACGATGCGTCGAAAACGGAAAACACCCGCGTCTCTTACCCGATCTACCACATCGACAATATCGTGAAGCCGGTGTCAAAAGCGGGTCATGCCACGAAGGTCATTTTCCTGACCGCGGATGCGTTCGGCGTGCTGCCTCCGGTGTCTCGCCTGACGGCCAGCCAGACGCAGTACCACTTCCTCTCCGGTTTTACCGCCAAGCTGGCGGGTACCGAGCGCGGCGTGACGGAGCCAACCCCAACCTTCTCCGCCTGCTTCGGCGCGGCCTTCCTGTCGCTGCACCCGACGCAGTACGCTGAAGTGCTGGTGAAACGCATGCAGGCATCCGGCGCGCAGGCATACCTGGTGAACACCGGCTGGAACGGTACCGGCAAACGTATCTCCATCAAAGATACCCGCGCGATTATCGACGCCATTCTGGATGGTTCTCTGGACGACGCCGAAACCTTTACGCTGCCGATGTTTGACCTGGCGATCCCAACGTCGCTGCCGGGTGTGGATACGCATATCCTCGACCCGCGCAACACGTACGGTTCTCCGGAGCAGTGGCGCGAGAAGGCGGAATCGCTGGCGAAGCTGTTTATCGAGAACTTCGAGAAGTATACCGATACCCCGGCGGGTGCTGCGCTGGTGAGCGCGGGTCCGAAGCTGTAGTCCTTCTCCCTCTCCCTGTGGGAGAGGGCCGGGGTGAGGGCATCAGGCCGCAGAGGTCTTATGTTGTCGGGTGGCGGCTTCGCCTTACCCGACCTACAAAAAGGGTGGCTAGCGCCACCCTTTTTTAACTCTCTTTCACCTGTCCCCGCGTCACCGGGACCGGCAGCCAGGCGCGAATGCTCAGCCCACCCCGCTCGCTGGTGCCAATTTCCAGCAGTCCGTTGTGGTTATCGATAATACGCTGCACAATCGCCAGGCCTAAGCCCGTACCGCTGGTGCTACGGGCGCTGTCGCCGCGCACAAACGGCTGGAACAGATGCTTACGCTGCTCGGGCTTGATGCCCGGACCGTCGTCTTCCACCTGGAACCAGGCGCGGTTGAGTTCAGACCCGCTGCTGACTTTAATCCAGCCGTTACCGTACCGCGCCGCGTTGACCACCATGTTGGCGACCGCACGTTTGATCGAGAGCGGGTGCATGCGTACCTGGATCTCCCCCGCCTGCAGGTCGGTATCAATCTCACGCTCGTAGCCGCTTTCCGCCGCCACCACCTCGCCCAGCACCGCGTTCAGATCCGCCATCTCCATTGGCATCTCCTGCCCGGTGCGCAGGTAGTCGATGAACTGCTCGATGATGGCGTTACACTCTTCGATATCCTTGTTAATGGACTCGGCAAGGTAACCGTCCTCTTCCCCCATCATCTCCGTCGCCAGACGAATACGCGTTAGCGGCGTGCGCAGGTCATGGCTGACGCCCGCCATCAGCAGCGTACGGTCATCCGCCAGCTGCTTCACGCCTGCCGCCATATGGTTAAACGCGCGCGTCACCGAACGGACTTCCGAGGCGCCATACTCGCGCAGCGGAGGTGGAATAATCCCTTTACCGACCTGCAGCGCAGCGTGCTCCAGGTCGACCAGCGGTCGGTTCTGTATACGAATAAATAGCCACGCGCCGCCTATCGCCAGCAGCATAATCGCCAGGGTGTAGCGGAACAGCGGCGAGAAGTCGCCCTGATGGATTTCGGTCAGCGGGACGCGCACCCAGATATTGGGTGACAGCCAGGTTTTCAGCCAGACGACGGGCGAGCTTTTGTTGACCTCAACGCGCACTTCCGTTGGGCCGCCCAGCTGCTGCGCCATCTGCTGGCTGAGGAATTCGTAGTGCTGCGCCCAGCGCAGGCCCGCGTCTTCCGCCGCTTCGTTGGAGTAGAGCGAAATGCCCAGCTCACGGTAGATTTCACGGCGAAACGCCGGGGGAACGACGAGCTGCGTGCCGTCCTCCAGCTGCAGTTTATCGGTCATCAGCATACGGACTTCGTAGGCCAGGACCTTATTAAACTGCTGGAGGCTCGGCAGGATCGCAAAGTTCAGCACCACCAGATAGGTCGTCACCAGGCTGACGAACAGCAGGGTGACGATCAGCAACAGGGTGCGGGCAAACGAGCTACGCGGCGAGAAGCGCATTCGCCTCATGCTTTAGAGCCGTCCGGGACGAACACGTAGCCCAGACCCCATACGGTCTGAATATAACGAGGATGCGCAGGATCTTCTTCCACCATGCGGCGCAGGCGGGAGATCTGCACGTCAATAGAGCGTTCCATTGCGGAGTATTCGCGACCGCGCGCCAGGTTCATCAGCTTGTCACGGGAAAGCGGTTCACGCGGGTGGCTGACCAGCGCTTTCAGTACCGCAAACTCACCGCTGGTAAGCGGCATTGGCTCATCTTCACGGAACATCTCGCGCGTGCCGAGGTTCAGCTTGAACTTGCCGAAGGCAATGACGGCTTCTTCCTGAGACGGTGCGCCAGGCAGTTCGTTCGCCTGACGGCGCAGCACAGCGCGAATACGCGCCAGCAGTTCACGCGGGTTAAACGGTTTTGGAATGTAGTCGTCCGCGCCGATTTCGAGGCCCACGATACGGTCAACTTCCTCGCCCTTCGCCGTCACCATGATGATTGGCATCGGGTTGCTCTGGCTGCGCAGACGGCGGCAAATAGAAAGCCCGTCTTCGCCAGGCAGCATCAGGTCGAGAACCATCAGGTGGAAAGATTCACGGGTCAGCAGACGGTCCATCTGCTCAGCGTTCGCGACGCTACGAACCTGGAAGCCCTGCTCGGTCAGATAACGTTCCAGCAGCGCGCGCAGGCGCATGTCGTCATCCACGACCAGAATTTTGTAGTTCTCTTGCATTGTGTGTACTCCCAAAGGTTCGGATAGTCTTTGTAACAGCGTATTCTAAAAAAGTGCACGTATTCGACCAGTTAATTCTGGTATAAATTCTAGTCGAAATTGTTACAAAGCATATTTAACAGCAGCTTATCTGCTCATTTCATCACATAAATCATTATTAATCCTGTCTGTTACACTGTGTGGTACGTATTGTGCGCAAGACAGTTAACCGGCAGGCAGCAAAGGCTTTACCATGAAAACGCCCCTGATCACCCGCGAAGGGTACGAAAAGCTCAAAAAAGAGATGGATTACCTCTGGCGCGAAGAGCGTCCTGAAGTAACCAAAAAGGTGACCTGGGCGGCAAGCCTGGGCGACCGCAGCGAAAACGCTGACTACCAGTACAACAAAAAGCGGCTGCGCGAAATTGACCGCCGGGTTCGCTATCTGACGAAGTGCCTCGAGAATCTCAAAATTGTCGATTACTCCCCGCAGCAGGAGGGCAAAGTGTTCTTCGGCGCGTGGGTGGAGATTGAAAACGACGACGGTGACACCCTGCGTTTTCGCATTGTCGGCTACGATGAAATTTTTGGTCGTAAGGATTACATCTCCATCGACTCCCCGATGGCCCGCGCGCTGCTGAAAAAGGAAGTGGGCGATCTGGCCGTCGTTCAGACCCCTGCCGGTGAAGCCAGCTGGTACGTCAATGAGATCGTCTACGTAAAATAGTCCGAGAGCGCCCTCCCCGGCTGGCATTTTGCCGTGTCAGCCCGTATAACTATCCCCTGATTTTTTCGACTCAACAGATGATAAAGCCATGATGAAAGATTCGCTCTGCCGCATTATTGCGGGTGATATTCAGGCCAGAGCCGAACAGGTAGAAGCTGCCGTTCGCCTGCTTGATGAAGGGAACACCGTGCCGTTTATTGCACGCTATCGTAAGGAAGTCACCGGCGGTCTGGATGACACGCAGCTGCGTAACCTGGAGACCCGTCTGGGCTATCTGCGCGAGCTGGAAGAACGTCGTCAGGCGATCCTCAAATCCATCGGCGAACAGGGCAAGCTGACCAGCGAGCTGGAAAGCGCCATTAACGGTACCCTGAGCAAAACCGAACTCGAAGATCTCTATCTGCCGTACAAACCGAAGCGCCGCACGCGCGGGCAGATTGCGATTGAAGCGGGTCTTGAGCCGCTGGCCGACCTGCTGTGGAACGAACCGTCCCACGATCCCGATACCGAAGCGGCGAAATTTATCGACGCTGACAAAGGCGTAGCGGACACCAAGGCCGCCCTCGACGGCGCGCGCTACATTCTGATGGAGCGCTTCGCCGAAGACGCCGCCCTGCTCGCTAAAGTGCGCGATTACCTGTGGAAGAATGCCCACATCGTCTCTACCGTCGTCGCGGGTAAAGAGGAAGAAGGCGCGAAATTCCGCGACTACTTCGATCACCACGAACCGATCTCTACCGCCCCTTCACACCGCGCGCTGGCGATGTTCCGCGGCCGCAACGAAGGCGTGCTCCAGCTCTCCCTGAACGCCGACCCGCAGTTTGACGAGCCGCCGAAAGAGAGCCACTGCGAGCAGATCATCATCGACCATCTCGGCCTGCGCCTGAACAACGCCCCGGCAGACAGCTGGCGTAAAGGCGTGGTGAGCTGGACCTGGCGCATCAAGGTGCTGATGCACCTCGAAACCGAGCTGATGGGCACCGTGCGCGAGCGCGCCGAAGACGAAGCGATTAACGTCTTCGCCCGTAACCTGCACGACCTGCTGATGGCCGCCCCTGCCGGCCTGCGCGCGACTATGGGTCTCGATCCGGGTCTGCGTACCGGCGTGAAGGTCGCTGTGGTTGACGGCACCGGCAAGCTGGTGGCGACCGATACCATTTATCCGCACACCGGCCAGGCAGCGAAAGCGGCCGTCGTGGTGGCGGCGCTGTGCGAAAAATACAACGTGGAGCTGGTTGCCATCGGCAACGGTACGGCATCCCGCGAAACCGAGCGTTTCTACCTCGACGTGCAGAAGCAGTTCCCGAAAGTGACGGCGCAGAAAGTGATCGTCAGCGAAGCGGGGGCATCCGTCTATTCTGCGTCCGAGCTGGCGGCCCAGGAGTTCCCGGACCTGGACGTTTCCCTGCGCGGTGCGGTCTCTATCGCACGTCGCCTGCAGGATCCGCTGGCGGAGCTGGTGAAGATCGACCCGAAATCCATCGGCGTGGGCCAGTATCAGCACGACGTGAGCCAGACCCAGCTGGCGCGCAAGCTGGATGCGGTGGTGGAAGACTGCGTAAACGCCGTCGGCGTTGACCTGAACACCGCTTCCGTTCCCCTGCTGACCCGCGTGGCGGGCTTAACCCGCATGATGGCCCAGAACATCGTCGCCTGGCGTGATGAGAACGGTCAGTTCCAGAACCGTCAGCAGCTGCTGAAGGTGAGCCGTCTGGGGCCAAAAGCCTTTGAGCAGTGCGCGGGCTTCCTGCGCATCAACCACGGCGATAACCCGCTGGATGCCTCCACCGTTCACCCGGAAGCGTACCCTGTGGTGGAACGCATTCTGGCCGCCACCCAGCAGGCACTGAAAGATCTGATGGGTGATAACAGCGCCCTGCGCAACCTGAAAGCCGTTGATTTCACCGACGACAAATTTGGTGTTCCAACCGTCACCGACATTATCAAAGAGCTGGAAAAGCCGGGCCGCGATCCGCGTCCTGAGTTCAAAACGGCGACCTTTGCCGACGGCGTGGAGACCATGAACGACCTGCTGCCCGGCATGGTGCTGGAAGGCGCGGTGACCAACGTCACCAACTTTGGCGCGTTTGTGGATATCGGCGTGCATCAGGACGGTCTGGTGCATATCTCATCCCTCGCCGACAAGTTCGTTGAAGACCCGCACACCGTGGTCAAAGCGGGCGACATCGTGAAGGTGAAAGTGCTGGAAGTGGATCTGCAGCGCAAGCGTATCGCGCTGACCATGCGTCTGGACGAGCAGCCGGGCGACACCAACGCGCGCCGCGGCGGAAACGGCGGTGGCCGCGAGCAGCAGCGCCCGGCCGCGAAGGCGGCAAAACCGCGCGGCCGTGACGCCCAACCTTCAGGCAACAGCGCGATGATGGATGCGCTGGCGGCAGCGATGGGTAAGAAACGCTAAGGTTGTCAATGCCCGGTGGCGCTGCGCTTACCGGGCCTACGATTTTGTAGGCCGGGCAAACGCAGTGCCGCCCGGCAAGAAGGCCGCAGGAAATTAAAATAAATAGGATGTAGCCATATTTAAACCACGAATTATCACCCCGTTAACAAATACTCCCCTTTTCGTTTTCCAGCCATTTCAGCAAATATTGAGCAAGGTCAAACAGGCCGTAAATTAATACCGTAAACAACATTCCGTCACAGTTTTAATATTGCTGATAAAAACTATTCTCATTATCATCCCATAGTAGATAATTTAACCTTTCGTGGAATCAGGCGTTATGCAATTCACTCCAGACAGTGCATGGAAGATTACCGGTTTTACCCGCGAAATTAGCCCGGCCTATCGGCAAAAGCTGCTGTCGCTGGGCATGCTGCCCGGCTCGTCATTCCAGGTCGTGCGCGTGGCGCCGCTAGGCGATCCGGTTCATATCGAAACCCGCCGCGTGAATCTGGTGCTGCGTAAGAAAGACCTCGCGTTAATAGAAGTCGAAGCCTTATCCCGATAACAAGCCAGCGGTTTCAGTGAGTCTAAAAAAATGAAAAAGTTAACTATTGGCTTAATTGGCAATCCTAATTCCGGCAAGACCACCCTTTTTAACCAGCTGACCGGCGCCCGCCAGCGCGTGGGCAACTGGGCGGGCGTGACGGTTGAGCGTAAAGAGGGCCAGTTCACGACAACGGACAACCAGGTGACGCTGGTTGACCTTCCCGGCACCTACTCCTTAACCACCATTTCGTCGCAAACCTCGCTCGATGAGCAGATTGCCTGCCACTATATTCTTGGCGGCGACGCGGACCTGCTGATCAACGTGGTCGACGCCTCCAATCTCGAACGTAACCTTTATCTGACGCTGCAGCTGCTGGAGCTGGGGATCCCCTGCATCGTGGCGCTCAACATGCTCGACATTGCGGAGAAACAAAAGCTGCGCATCGACGTCGATGCCCTCTCCGCGCGCCTGGGGTGCCCGGTCGTTCCGCTGGTCTCGACGCGCGCTCGCGGTATTGACGCGCTGAAGCTGGCCATTGACCGTCACCAGGGAAATCATGACATTGAGCTGGTGCATTACGCGCAGCCTCTCCTGCGCGAAGCCAATGTGCTGGCGAAGGAGATGGACAACAGTATGCCTGCGAAACAGCGCCTGTGGCTTGGCCTGCAGATGCTGGAAGGGGATATCTACAGCCGCGCTTACGCCGGGCATGCGGCCGATAAGCTGGACGCGACGGTGGCCCGTCTTAGCGACGAGCTGGACGACCCGGCGCTGCACATCGCCGATGCGCGTTACCAGGCCATCGCCTCGATTTGCGACGTTGTCAGCAACGCCCTGACGGCAGAGCCCAGCCGCTTTACGGCAGCGGTGGATAAGGTTGTGCTTAACCGCTTCCTCGGTTTGCCCATCTTCCTGCTGGTCATGTACGTGATGTTCCTGCTCGCCATTAACATCGGTGGCGCACTCCAGCCCATTTTCGACGCGGGTTCCGTCGCGGTCTTCGTGCACGGTATTCAGTGGGTGGGTTACACCCTGCACTTCCCGGAATGGTTAACCATCTTCCTCGCACAGGGGATCGGCGGCGGTATCAACACCGTTCTGCCTCTGGTGCCGCAGATCGGCATGATGTATCTGTTCCTCTCGTTCCTGGAAGATTCAGGCTACATGGCGCGCGCCGCGTTCGTGATGGATCGTCTGATGCAGGCGCTGGGTCTGCCGGGTAAATCCTTCGTCCCGCTGATTGTCGGCTTCGGCTGTAACGTACCGTCGGTGATGGGCGCACGCACGCTTGATGCGCCGCGCGAGCGTCTGATGACCATCATGATGGCACCGTTTATGTCCTGCGGTGCCCGTCTGGCCATTTTTGCGGTCTTTGCCGCAGCCTTCTTCGGTCAGCAGGGCGCGCTGGCGGTCTTTTCGCTGTACGTGCTGGGCATCGTGATGGCGATCCTCACCGGTCTGATGCTGAAGCACACCATCATGCGCGGTGAAGCGTCACCGTTTGTGATGGAGCTGCCGGTGTATCACGTGCCGCATCTGAAAAGCCTGGCTATCCAGACCTGGCAGCGCCTGAAAGGCTTTGTGCTGCGCGCCGGTAAGGTCATTGTCATCGTCAGCATTTTCCTGAGCGCGCTGAACAGCTTCACCCTCAGCGGACAGGCGGCAGATAACATCAACGACTCTGCCCTCGCCTCCGTCAGCCGCGTCATCACGCCGGTCTTCAAACCGATTGGCGTGCATGAGGATAACTGGCAGGCAACCGTCGGGCTGTTCACCGGTGCGATGGCGAAAGAGGTGGTTGTCGGCACCCTGAACACGCTTTACACCGCTGAGAACATTCAGGAACAGGAATTTAATCCGGCAGAGTTTCATCTCGGTCATGAACTGCTGGGTGCGGTAGAGGAGACCTGGCAGAGCCTGAAAGACACCTTCAGCCTGAGCGTGCTGGCGAACCCTATTGAGGCGAGCAAAGGCGACGGCGAAATGGCGACGGGTGCCATGGGCGTGATGGGCGAGAAATTTGGCAGCGCGTCCGCGGCCTACAGCTACCTCATCTTTGTTCTGCTCTACATTCCGTGCATCTCCGTGATGGGGGCGATTGCCCGCGAGTCCAGCCGCGGCTGGATGGGCTTCTCCATCCTGTGGGGGTTAAACATTGCGTACTCGCTGTCGACGCTCTTTTATCAAACCGTTAACTTCAGCCAGCATCCGCGCTACAGCCTGGTCTGCATCCTCTCGGTTGTGCTGTTTAACGCGATCGTGCTCGGTCTGCTGCGGCGGGCACGCAGCCGCGTCGACATCGACCTGCTGGCAAACCGTAAAACCGCCGCGACCTGCTGCAGCAGCCCGGCGGGCGACTGTCACTAAGGAGCACACCATGGCATCGTTGATTCAGGTTCGTGACCTGCTGGCACTACAAGGGCGGATGGAGGCGAAACAGCTGAGCCTTAGCCTGCATACGCCGCAACCGATGATCGATGCCATGCTGGAAAGACTGGAAGCCATTGGGAAAGCCGTGCGGATTCAGGAAGAAGCCGACGGCTGTCTCTCCGGCAGTTGTAAAAGCTGTCCGGAAGGAAAGGCCTGCCTCAGGGAGTGGTGGGCGCTGCGTTAACAAAGCCAGGCATCGCTGCCTGGCTTTATCGTATTACTTGTAGACGTCCGCCGTTGCGCGTACGTTTTTGGTCTGTTTTTCTGCGCTGGTGACGACGTAGTACGTTCCGCCCAGCTCATCCGCTTTCTTCGACAGCTCTTTTCTCGCGTCCATCGGCGCGGTGGTGTCAGACGTAGAAATCTCACCAATTTTCGTCAAATTCATGCCGGCAACTTTATCTTTTTCCAGCTCTTTTGCCGCAAAGACGCCAAATGACAGTGACCCAATAACCAGAGAAGTGACAATACCTGTAACAAGTTTCATAGCCTGACTCTCCATAGGATTGTTGTTTTGATTATCGTAGGCAGAACAACCGCAACGACATCTGGAGTATGGTTGCGGTGTGTTACTTTTTCCAGGCTGGATAGAAAATAATCAGTCTAAACGTTGACTTAACGCAATGA
The DNA here is from genome assembly GCF_000568075.1 of Enterobacter sp. DC1. NCBI lineage: Bacteria > Pseudomonadati > Pseudomonadota > Gammaproteobacteria > Enterobacterales > Enterobacteriaceae > Enterobacter > Enterobacter sp. DC1. Next base: position 111,333 of record NZ_AZUA01000008.1, on the reverse strand, counting down.
GCGCTGAACAAAACTCCGTCGGATGGGAGATAAACGGGGCATGTGCGGCTTTGGCAACGATCTGCGATTCACTCTCCGGCCAGAGTGAATCCAGCAGCGGAACCACTTTGCGCGGCACAATCCCGTCGAGGTAACCGTAGATACGCAGGTGCGGCACCGTCAGCGCGGCGAGCGGCTCGCGCAGGTCAACCGTTTTCAGAAGCTCAAGACCGCCGTTAAGCACCTCAACCTCCGGCATCGGCAGCGAAAGCACGGTCTGCTTCAGCATTCTGGCATCTTTACGCGCGGTGTCAGTGCCCATTGTCTGCAATGCCAGGAACCGCTCTACGGTCCGCTGGAAGTCTTCGCTCAGCTGCTGCTGGAAGCCCTCCAGCACGTCAGGTTTGATCCCTGGCCACGCGTCCTGCGCGCTAAAACAGGGTGACGATGCCACAGTTACCAGCGCTTTTACGCGTTCAGGCTGCGACAGCGCAATTTGGCTCGCCACCAGCCCGCCCAGGCTCCAGCCCAGCCAGACCGCGTTTTGCGGCGCTGCGTCCAGAACCTGCTGCGCCATCTCATCAAGCGACAACGCGCCATACCCGCGGCTGCGGCCAAAGCCGGGTAAATCCACCAGATGCAGTGTGAAATGCGAGGCAAGTTCCTCACTTATGCAATGCCATATCTCCGCATTCAGGCCCCATCCGTGCAGCAGCACAAGATGGCAATTTCCTGTCCCTACGGTCTGCCACCACAGCGTCTTCATCAGTTACTGTTCTCTTTTTTCACAAGGAGGTTGCACATGCTAACAGTACCCGGCTTGTGCTGGCTATGCCAAATGCCGCTGGCGCTCAGCGGGTGGGGCGTCTGCTCCGTCTGTACGCGAGCGCTGGAATGGCGTATCGGGACCTGTCCACAATGTGGTTTACCGGCCACGAACCCATCGTTGCCCTGTGGCCGCTGCCTGAAAAAATCCCCACCGTGGAGCGCGCTGGTAGCCGTGGATGATTATGTTCCGCCTCTGAACAGGCTGATCCACGCGCTGAAGTTTTCCGGGCAGAGCTCGCTGGCACAGCCCCTTTCCCGACTGCTGTTGCTGGCGGTTTTGCAGGCGCGACGTCACCGGGCACTGCCGAAAATCGACATGGTGGTGAATGTCCCCTTATACCGACGTCGGCACTGGCGGCGCGGCTATAACCAGAGTGACCTGCTCTGCCGTCCCCTCGCGCGGTGGCTCGGCTGTCGGTATGAGGCCCGCGCGCTGACACGCGTTCATGCCACCGCCATCCAGCATCAGCTCAGCGCCCGGCTGCGCAAAAGAAACCTCAAAAATGCCTTTCGCCTTGAATTGCCGGTCGACGGTCTCCATATCGCGATTGTGGATGATGTCGTCACCACGGGCAGTACCGTCGCTGAACTTTCCCGACTGCTTTTGCGAAGCGGCGCCGCGTCGGTTCAGGTATGGTGTCTGTGCCGTACCTTGTAGCCCTTCTTCAATGGGCGTATGATTATACCCAGGTAATTTAGTCAACTATTAGGCCAAAGCTATGATCCGTATTTCCGATTCTGCACAAGCGCACTTTGCCAAACTGCTGGCAAATCAGGAAGAAGGGACGCAGATCCGCGTGTTTGTGATTAATCCAGGCACTCCGAATGCAGAATGTGGTGTTTCTTATTGTCCTCCGGACGCTGTGGAAGCCACTGACACTGCCCTTAAATTTGAGCAGCTCACCGCCTACGTTGATGAGCTGAGCGCACCGTATCTTGAAGATGCGGAGATCGACTTCGTCACCGACCAGCTGGGTTCTCAGCTGACCCTGAAAGCGCCGAACGCGAAAATGCGTAAAGTGTCTGACGATGCCCCGCTGATGGAGCGCGTTGAGTATCTGCTGCAATCGCAGATCAACCCACAGCTGGCGGGCCACGGCGGTCGTGTTTCCCTGATGGAAATCACGGAAGACGGTCTGGCGATCCTGCAGTTCGGCGGCGGCTGTAACGGCTGCTCTATGGTCGATGTGACCCTGAAGGAAGGGATCGAGAAGCAGCTGCTGAACGAGTTCCCGGAACTGAAAGGCGTGCGTGACCTGACCGAGCACCAGCGCGGCGAGCACTCTTACTACTAATTCAGTATCCGTCTGTATCGCCCGGTGGCGCTGCGCTTACCGGGCCTACAAAAATAGTGAGGTCTGATGCCCTCACCCCGGCCCTCTCCCACGGGAGAGGGTGAAAACATTAAAAACGGTAACCTCGTGGTTACCGTTTTGCGTTTACCTCTCCTTCTATATGTTGACCTGCGTCTCATAATTCACATTTTGCCTGCCTGGGTGATTCTCAATCACATCATGTTACCCGTATCATTCTCGTGGGCACTCAGCATCCTTATAACAGCCGACTAAACTTAATGGTTTCGAAGGCATCAGTATGAGTGCCGTTAACACTCTGTTCCCAGTTGGGACAATCGGAATTTGTCGTTGAAACAATGACGTTACCCATAACAATTCAAAGGCCAGGTAAATCATGCCATTAGTCATCGTTGCTATCGGTGTTGTGTTATTACTGCTCTTGATGATCCGTTTCAAAATGAACGGGTTTATCGCTCTGGTTCTGGTGGCACTTGCAGTCGGTCTGATGCAGGGTATGCCGCTGGTTAAAGTTATCAGTTCCATCAAAGCCGGCGTCGGCGGCACGCTCGGCAGCCTGGCGCTGATCATGGGCTTCGGTGCCATGCTCGGCAAAATGCTGGCGGACTGCGGGGGCGCGCAGCGTATCGCCACCACCCTGATTGCCAAATTCGGTAAACAGCACATTCAGTGGGCCGTGGTGTTAACCGGTTTTACCGTCGGCTTCGCGCTGTTCTATGAAGTGGGCTTCGTGCTGATGCTGCCGCTGGTGTTCACCATCGCGGCTGCGGCAAACATCCCGCTGCTGTATGTCGGTGTGCCAATGGCTGCGGCCCTGTCCGTGACCCACGGCTTCCTGCCGCCGCACCCGGGCCCAACCGCTATCGCAACCATTTTCCACGCGGATATGGGTAAAACCCTGCTGTTCGGTACGATTCTGGCGATCCCAACCGTGATTCTGGCCGGCCCGGTTTACGCCCGCTTCCTGAAAGGCATTGATAAGCCGATCCCGGAAGGTCTGTACAGCGCCAAAACCTTCACCGAAGAAGAGATGCCTGGCTTTGGCGTCAGCGTCTGGACCTCTCTGGTACCGGTGATCCTGATGGCGATGCGCGCCGTGGCGGAGATGATCCTGCCGAAAGGTCACGCGTTCCTGGCCGTTGCGGAATTCCTGGGTGACCCGGTAATGGCAACGCTGATTGCGGTGCTGATCGCGATGTTCACCTTCGGTCTGAACCGCGGTCGTTCAATGGATCAGATCAACGACACGCTGACCTCTTCCATCAAAATTATTGCCATGATGCTTCTGATCATCGGCGGCGGCGGTGCATTCAAGCAGGTTCTGGTCGACAGCGGAGTGGACAAATACATCGCTGCCATGATGCATGAAACCAACGTGTCGCCGCTCCTGATGGCCTGGTCTATTGCTGCGGTTCTGCGTATTGCGCTGGGTTCTGCGACCGTTGCGGCGATCACTGCGGGCGGTATCGTTGCCCCGCTGATTGCGACCACGGGCGTAAGCCCTGAGCTGATGGTTATCGCCGTCGGTTCCGGTAGCGTGATTTTCTCTCACGTTAACGACCCTGGCTTCTGGCTGTTCAAGGAGTACTTCAACCTGACGATCGGTGAAACCATCAAATCCTGGTCCGCGCTGGAAACCATTATTTCGGTGTGCGGTCTGGTCGGGGTGCTGCTGTTGAATATGGTGGTTTGATGTAAAAAAGCCGGGTGGCGCTACGCTTACCCGGCCTACTCGATCCATGTAGGCCCGGCGCCACCGGGCAATAAAAAACCCGCCACTGGCGGGTTTTTTTATCACTTCTTAGCGGCTGCTTTTCGCCGCTTGTCCAAATCCTTAATCAGCTTGTTCACCCCGTCATCGGCAAACATCTTCTCAAGCGTTGTGGACAGCTTGCGACGCCAGTTCTTGTACTGATAGCTGGTGCCCGGAATGTTCACCGGCTCCGCCATATCAATCCAGTCTTCCGGCTGCAGGCCCAGCAGCGCGCTGTTGCTGTCGGCAATATAGCGCTGTAGGCCACGATTAAGGGTCGCGGTCATCGACATCATGGACGCCTTATGTCCGGCACGTTTCGGCAGACAGCCCTGCTTGTGCAGCGCATCCAGCAGCCCCTGCTTAGAGAGCTCGCGATCCTGATACAGGCCGCGCAAAACCTCTTCGTCAGGATACAGACCCAGCGTTTTACCGAGCGTCAGATCGCCGCTTTCCCAATAGCCACGAAGCGTAGGAAGGTCATGCGTCGTCGCGACTGCCATTGACTGTTCAGGGTACGCTTTCGGCGCGCGGAAGGTTTTCTCATGGTCGTTTTCAAAATAGAGCACTTTATAGGAGTAGACGCCGCTGTCGCGGAGCTTGCTGACAATTTCCACCGGCACGGTACCGAGATCTTCACCGATCACCATGCACTGGTGGCGCTTACTTTCCAGCGCCAGGATCGACAGCAGATCGTCAACCGGATACTGCACGTACGCCCCGTGATCGGCCGTTTCACCGTACGGGATCCACCACAGGCGCAGCACGGACATCACGTGGTCGATGCGCAGCGCGCCGCAGTTCTGCATGTTCGCGCGCAGCAGGTCGATGAACGGCTCGTAGGCGCGCGCCGCCATGACGTGCGGATCCATCGGCGGCAATCCCCAGTTCTGGCCGAGCGGGCCAAGGATATCCGGTGGCGCACCCACGGAGGCTTTCAGACAGTAAAGCTCACGATCGCACCAGGTTTCCGCGCCGCCTTCCGCCACGCCCACGGCCAGATCGCGATACAGGCCGATCGGCATTTTATAGCCCTGGCTCACCTGCCAGCAGGCGGCAAACTGGCTGTACGCCAGCCACTGCAGCCACAGGTAGAAGTCCACTTCATCGGCATATTTTTCACAGAACGCTTTCACTTCAGGCGTGTCGACGGACTGATACGCTTCCGGCCAGACCGGCCAGCCCCAGCGCATTTCGTCCTCTTTCACCTGATACGCGTGCAGCGCATCAAACGCCGCCTGCCAGTACAGGCTCTCGCCCTCCTGCGTCACAAACTGGCGGAACGCGGCCATCTGCTCGTCGTCGCGCTGCGAAAAGCCTTTCCACGCCAGACGCAGCGCGGCCATTTTCAGCGCCGTGACGGTGGAATAGTCCACCCAGTCTGCGTCGCGCGCCTGCTTGAGAGCCTGCTGCGTGGTGCTGAGTTTCCACCACGCCTGCGCCTCTTTGCTGTTTTTGAAGTCTTCTAACGCGTTAACGTCGATATAAATCACGTTCAGCCAGCGACGGGACGACGGGCTGTACGGGCTGGCGCTCTCCGGGTTGGCCGGATAGAGCGCGTGGATCGGGTTGAGACCGATAAACGCGCCGCCGCGCTCGCCCACATCCACCAGCATCTTTTTCAGATCGCCAAAATCACCGATGCCCCAGTTGCTGTCTGAACGCAGGGTGTAGAGCTGCACGCAGGCGCCCCACAGCTTTTTGCCTTCGAGCAGCGCCTGAGGCTCGTAGCAGCGTTTTGGCGCGACGATCACCCGGCAGTGGAAGCGCAGGTCATCCTGGGTGAGCGTGAGGGTGTGATACCCCTCCGGCAGCTTCGCCGGAAGGTTAAGCGTTTTGCCGCCGGTGGCGTGGCCTTTGTGCTGATGCCCCTCTTCGGTAGTAAGCAGCCAGCTAAACTCGCCGCGCCCCTCCACCGTCAGCGCCATCTTTTTGCCTGCGGTGAATACCTTCACGTTCGGCACCGGCGCAACCGACGCTTTCGCGTCGGCTTTGTGCATGGCGTCCAGCAAACGTCTTTTGGTGTCGGCGCCAATAGACTGCGGTTTGCCGTGCGCATTAATGTAACTGAGGCTGATCCCCGCCGCCTGCGCGGCGCTGTCCAGACGTTTACTCTCCATCGCGCTTCCTTAGCGTTTTGCCTGCCAGATACGGGCCTGATAATCACGGATTGAGCGGTCAGAGCTGAACATACCGCAGCGGGCAGTGTTCAGAATGCACGCGCGGGTCCACGCTTCCTGGTCGCGATACAGCACGTCAACCTGTTTTTGCGCTTCAACGTAGGCCGTGAAGTCCGCCATTACCAGATACGGGTCACCGCCGTGTTTGTCCATGCTGTGCAGCATCTGGTCAAACGCGTGCTTGTCGCCGTCGCTGTATTTGCCGCTTTCCAGCTCCTTCAGCACCGCATCCAGCACTTTGTCTTTCTTACGCCATTTCACCGGGTCGTAGCCTTTGGCCTTGATGGCCTTCACCTCTTCCACGGTATGGCCGAAGATAAAGATATTCTCTTCACCGACCTTCTCGGCGATTTCGACGTTGGCCCCGTCGAGCGTACCGACGGTCAGCGCGCCGTTCAGCGCCAGCTTCATGTTGCCGGTGCCGGACGCTTCTTTCCCTGCGGTAGAGATCTGCTCGGAGATATCCGCCGCCGGGATCAACATTTCAGCCGCCGAGACGCAGTAGTCCGGCAGGAACACCACCTTCAGCTTGTCACCCACTTTCGGATCGCTGTTGATCGCCGCCGCCACTTTATTGATGGCGAGGATAATGTTTTTCGCCAGATAGTAGCCCGGCGCCGCTTTCGCACCGAACAGGAACACGCGCGGCACGCGGTCGGCCTGCGGGTTCTCGCGGATCTCTTTGTACAGCGCCAGAATATGCAGCAGGTTGAGATGCTGACGTTTGTACTCGTGCAGGCGTTTGATCTGGATATCGAAAATGGCGTTCGGGTTGATCTCAATCCCGGTACGCACTTTCACGAACTCCGCCAGGCGAACCTTGTTCTCCAGCTTGATCGCCCGGTACTGCTCGCGGAACTTCGCGTCGTCGGCGTATTTTTCCAGGTTGATGAGCTGGTCCAGGTCGTTGGCCCACTCTTTCTTCAGGGTCTTATCCAGCAGACCGGCCAGCAGCGGGTTGCACTGCTTGATCCAGCGGCGCGGCGTGATGCCGTTGGTCACGTTGTGGAATTTGGTCGGCCACAGCTGGTGGTATTCCGGGAAGAGATCTTTGACCACCAGATCCGAGTGCAGCGCCGCCACGCCGTTCACCGCAAAGCCGCTGACCACGCACATGTTCGCCATGCGCACCTGCTTATCGTGAACCACCGCCAGCTTCGCCCAGACCGCTTTGTTGCCCGGCCAGGTTTTATCCACCAGGGTTTTAAACTGGTCGTTAATCTTGTTGATGATCTGCATGTGGCGCGGCAGCAGCGTTTTCACCAGCTTCTCATCCCAGCACTCGAGCGCTTCTGGCATCAGGGTGTGGTTGGTGTAGGCGAAGGTACGGCTGGTGATGGCCCAGGCGTCGTCCCAGCTCAGCTGATGCTCGTCGATCAGCACGCGCAGCAGTTCCGGGATCGCAATCGTCGGGTGCGTGTCGTTGAGCTGAATCACTTCGAAGTCCGGCAGCTGCGCCAGCTTGCGGCCCGCCAGGTGATGGCGACGCAGAATGTCCGCCACGGAGCAGGCGCACTGGAAGTACTGCTGCATCAGGCGCAGCTTTTTTCCGGCCAGGTGGTTGTCGTTCGGGTAGAGGACTTTGGTCAGCTTCTCGGCGTCGATGCCCTGCTGCTCGGCGCGCAGGAAATCGCCGTCGTTGAATTTGGTCAGGTTAAACGGATGCGCGTGCTTCGCCTGCCACAGACGCAGCGGCTGCGCTACGCCGTTACGGTAGCCGAGCACCGGCAGATCCCAGGCTTCACCGGTAATGGTGAACGCAGGTTCCCAGAGCCCCTGCTTTGTCACTTTCCCGCCAATGCCGACCTGCACATCCAGCTGCGCGTTGTGGCGGAACCACGGATAGGTATTGCGATGCCAGTCGTCCGGCGCTTCCATCTGATGGCCATCGGCAAACGACTGACGGAACAGGCCGTACTGGTAGTTCAGACCGTAACCAATCGCCGACTGGCCGACGGTCGCCATAGAGTCAAGGAAACAGGCTGCCAGACGCCCCAGGCCACCGTTGCCCAGCGCCGGGTCAATCTCTTCTTCGAGCAGGTCGGTCAGGTTAATGTCGTGTTCTTTGAGGACGTCACCGACATCCTGATACCAGCCAAGGTTCAACAGGTTGTTGCCCGTCAGACGGCCAATCAGGAATTCCATCGAGATATAGTTCACGTGACGCTGGCCTTTAACAGGCTTCGCCATCGGTTGAGCATCCAGCTGCTCTGCGAGCGCACCGCTCACGGCCTGCCACCACTGGTGAGGCGTCATCTCGTTTGCAGCATGAAGGCCAAAACGCTGCCACTGACGCGTCAGGGCAGCCTGGAATTGAGCTTTGTTGAAGGTAGGCTGTGACATAGGGGATCGGCATCCTTTAGAAAGAAAACACAAGTTGGCGCTAGTGTGCCTGGCTCATTTCCCCTCTTCCTCCTCCTGTGGGGGATTAGACAGGGAGGAGTAGCGGGGATGAGCATAAAAGTGTGATCGAGGCCACTCTCAGAGCATAGTTCGAGTGTGCCCGGAAGATAAAAAAGTAACCGGGGAGAATGTCAAAGAAATGAAATGCAGTTTCGGGTGAAATTAATCCGTTCTGAAATGATTACTTACCTAGAATAATAATTTAGTCATTGGGTTACATCTCAGGAGACTATTACTCTCACTCAACTTTACCCGCACTTTATTAAATTTGACGTCACTATACCTTTCTGAAACCAGTTTCAGCGCAGCGGTAACGAGTACAGACAATCCAGCAGTGACGCGGCGTTACGGCCCTTTCGAGAAAGTTCCAACATTTGCCTGAATGTTTTGTGACAGAGTGCAAATTCAGAACCACAAAACCCAGACATAACTTGCAATAGTTCTCTTTCTGTTCGACCTTATATCCTATTAATTACGAAGCGCAAAAAAAATAAAATCTCTCGTTCCCCACAGTGAAGTGAAACCTATGTTGATTCCGTCTAAATTAAGTCGCCCGGTTCGTCTTGACCATACAGTGGTCCGCGAGCGTCTGTTGGCTAAACTTTCCGGCGCGCATAATTTCCGACTGGCGCTGGTTACGAGCCCTGCAGGCTATGGAAAAACAACGCTCATTTCGCAATGGGCCGCGGGTAAAAGCGATCTTGGCTGGTACTCCCTCGACGAGGGCGATAACCAGCAGGAGCGCTTTGCCAGCTATCTGATTGCCGCCATACAGCAAGCCACCCATGGACACTGCGTCGCCAGTGAGGTAATGGTGCAAAAGCGCCAGTACGCCAGCCTGTCCTCCCTTTTCTCTCAGCTGTTTATCGAACTGGCCGAATGGCATCGCCCGCTTTACGTGGTGATTGATGATTACCATCTCATCACTAACCCGGTGATTCATGAATCGATGCGTTTCTTCCTGCGCCATCAGCCGGAAAACCTGACTTTAGTGGTGCTGTCACGCAACCTGCCGCAGCTGGGTATCGCCAACCTGCGCGTGCGCGATCAGCTTCTGGAAGTGGGCAGCCAGCAGCTGGCCTTTACCCACCAGGAAGCGAAACAGTTCTTTGACTGCCGCCTGACATCACCGATTGAGGCCGCCGAGAGCAGCCGTCTGTGTGATGACGTTGCCGGCTGGGCCACGGCGCTGCAGCTTATCGCGCTCTCTGCCCGACAAAACAACAGTCCGGCTCATCAGTCTGCCCGGCGTCTGGCGGGCATCAACGCCAGCCACCTTTCTGACTACCTCGTGGATGAGGTGCTGGACAGCGTCGATCCCTCGACGCGGAATTTCCTGCTGAAAAGCTCCCTGCTGCGTTCCATGAACGATGCGCTCATCGTGCGCGTGACGGGCTGTGAAAACGGCCAGCTGCAGCTCGAAGAGATTGAACGTCAGGGCCTTTTCCTGACGCGCATGGACGATCCGGGCGAGTGGTTTAGCTATCACCCGCTGTTTGGCAGCTTCCTGCGCCAGCGCTGTCAGTGGGAACTGGCGGTTGAACTGCCGGAGATCCACCGCGCCGCTGCCGAAAGCTGGATGGCGCAAGGCTTCCCGAGCGAGGCCATCCACCACGCGCTGGCCGCCGGCGATGCCAGCATGCTGCGCGATATTCTCCTTAATCATGCGTGGGGCCTGTTTAACCACAGCGAGCTGACCCTGCTGGAAGAGTCTCTCAAAGCACTGCCGTGGGAAAGCCTGCTGGAGAACCCGCGTCTGGTGCTGCTGCAGGCCTGGCTGATGCAGAGCCAGCACCGCTACAGCGAAGTGAACACCCTGCTGGCGCGCGCCGAGCAGGAGATGGAAAGCGAAATGGATACCACCCTGCACGGCGAATTTAACGCGCTACGCGCTCAGGTGGCCATTAACGACGGCGACCCGGACGAAGCTGAACGGCTGGCGATGGTCGCGCTGGATGAACTGCCGCTGGCTAACTTCTACAGCCGCATCGTTGCGACCTCGGTGCACGGCGAGGTTCTGCACTGCAAGGGCGACCTCACCCGTTCGCTTTCACTGATGCAGCAAACCGAACAGATGGCGCGTCGTCATGATGTCTGGCATTACGCGTTGTGGAGCCTGATCCAACAGAGCGAGATTTTATTCGCGCAGGGGTTCCTGCAGGCCGCCTGGGAAAACCAGGAAAAAGCGTTCCAACTGATTCGTGAACAGCATCTGGAACAGCTGCCGATGCACGAGTTCCTGTTGCGTATTCGCGCTCAGCTGCTGTGGGCATGGTCGCGTCTGGATGAAGCGGAAAGCTGCGCCCGCCAGGGCGTGGATGTCCTTTCCAGCTTCCAGCCTCAGCAGCAGCTGCAGTGCCTGGCGCTGCTGGTGCAGTGCTCGCTGGCGCGCGGCGATCTCGATAACGCCCGCAACCATCTGAACCGCCTGGAGAACCTGCTCGGCAACGGTCAGTATCATAGCGACTGGGTCTCTAACGCCGATAAGGTCCGGGTGATTTACTGGCAGATGACCGGCGATAAAAAATCCGCCGCCAACTGGCTGCGTCAGACGCCAAAACCGGAATTTGCTAACAACCACTTCCTGCAGAGCCAGTGGCGCAACATCGCCCGCGTGCAGATCCTGCTCGGTGATTTAGAGCCCGCAGAGATTGTGCTGGAAGAGTTGAACGAAAACGCGCGCAGCCTGCGTCTGATGAGCGACCTGAACCGTAACTTGCTGCTTCTGAACCAGCTTTACTGGCAGGCGGGTCGTAAAAACGATGCCCAGCGCGTGCTGCTGGAAGCGCTGCAGCTGGCTAACCGCACCGGGTTTATCAGCCACTTTGTGATTGAAGGTGAAGTGATGGCGCAGCAGCTGCGTCAGCTTATTCAGCTCAACACGCTGCCGGAGCTGGATCAGCATCGCGCCCAGCGCATTCTGCGCGAGATAAACCAGCATCATCGGCACAAGTTTGCGCATTTTGATGAGAACTTCGTTGAACGTCTGCTGAACCACCCGGAAGTGCCGGAGCTTATCCGCACCAGCCCGCTCACCCAGCGCGAATGGCAGGTTCTGGGGCTGATCTATTCAGGCTACAGCAACGAGCAGATTGCCGGCGAGCTGGCGGTGGCGGCGACCACCATCAAAACGCATATCCGCAATCTGTATCAGAAGCTGGGCGTGGCGCATCGTCAGGATGCGGTGCAGCATGCGCAGCAATTGTTGAAGATGATGGGATACGGAGTGTAATTCATTGCCCGGCGGCGCTACGCTTGCACGGGCCTACGGGTTTTGTAGGTCGGGTAAGCGCAGCGCCACCCGACACAACCGTTAGCACAATTCCAGCTGCAAATTATTATCCTTAATCACCTGCATCACGCCCGCTGGCGGCATCACGTCGGTATAAACCGCATCCACCATGCTGATGCTGCCCATGTTTACCATCGCGTTACGGCCAAACTTCGAATGGTCCACCACCAGCATCACGTGGCGTGAGTTTTCAATAATCGCACGCTTGGTGCGCACCTCGTGATAATCAAACTCCAGCAGCGAGCCGTCGCTGTCGATGCCGCTGATCCCGAGAATGCCGAAGTCGAGACGGAACTGAGAGATAAAATCGAGCGTCGCTTCGCCGATAATCCCGCCGTCGCGGCTGCGGAGTTCGCCGCCCGCGAGGATGATGCGGAAATCGTCTTTCTGCATCAGGGTATTGGCCACGTTCAGGTTGTTGGTGACCACGCGCAGGTTCTCGTGATCCAGCAGCGCATGGGCCACCGCTTCCGGCGTGGTGCCGATATCAATAAACAGCGTCGCCCCGTTTGGGATCTGGCTGGCGACCTTGCGGGCAATACGCTCTTTCTCTGCCGTCTGCGTGGCTTTACGGTCGTGCCAGGAGGTGTTGACTGAACTCGACGGCAGCGCCGCGCCCCCGTGGTGGCGCAGAATGCGGTTCTGATCGGCCAGGTCGTTCAGGTCACGACGGATGGTTTGTGGGCTGACGGCAAACTGCTCCACCAGCTCTTCGGTGCTGACGTATCCCTGTTTTTTTACCAGTTCGATAATAGCGTCATGACGTTGTGTTTGTTTCATCAATTATCCCTGAGAATTATGTTCGTTTTCGCGCATGGAGCGTGTCGGCAAACGCCATCGCCAGCCCCACGGCCAGCCCGGCGACGTGTGCACCGTTGGCGATAGACATACCAAACAGATCAAACCATCCGGCAATTAGCCATATTAATGCAAAGGTTATTAATCCGCGCTGCAGATAGATGCCGCTTTCCGGATCGCGCTCCCCGCGAAGCCAGACATAGCCCATCAGGGCATACACGACGCCCGACAGCCCGCCGAACCACGGCCCGCTGAACTTGTGCTGCACATAGCCGCTCAGCAGGGCGCTGATAAGGGTGATAACGATCAGCTTGCCGCTGCCCAGACGCTTTTCAACGGCACCGCCGAGATACCACCACCAGAGCAGGTTAAAGAGGATATGCATCACCGAGAAGTGCATCAGCGCGTGGCTAAAATAGCGCCAGACGTCAAACTCAAGAGACGGGTCATAGGGCCAGGCCAGGGCAATCATCACGCTCTGGTCGCCCACCACGTTCATAATAATGAAGACGATAATGCAGGCCGCCATCAGCAGCAGCGTAAACGGGCCCGCGCGTTCGCGGATGGTGGCGAGGAAGGGAAAACGGCTGTAGTGCAATCCGCTGCCGGTCTGCCCGGACTGCCAGCTGGCCGCCAGATAGCGCGGGTCGCCGGGGTTCTCAAGAAAACGCGCCAGCTCTTCGTTTACGCGCGCGGCCTGGCTCTCGTCGGCCAGCCAGACGTCGGTCTGCGTATGTTGCTGAATGGTCAGAATAACGCCCTGCGTCGCCATATAGTCGACAAACGCCTGGGCGACGCGCGGGTTGGTAAAAGAGGTGATCATCAACATGGGCAGCGGTCGCTTATTTCCACACAAAAGGGGACAGTATAGCGGGATCAGCGCTCAAAAGCGTATTCAACTTCTGCCGGGAAATGACGATGCCAGGCATCGAAACCGCCGTCGACGCTGTACACCGCGTCGTAGCCCTGCTGAAGCAGATACTGCGCCGCACCTTTGCTGCTGTTGCCGTGGTAGCACATGACCATGACCGGCGTCTCGAAGTCGTTATCGCGCATAAACGCGCCCAGCGTGTCGTTGGTGAGATGAAACGCGCCCGGCGTGTGGCCCATCGCAAAACTCTGCGGATCGCGGATGTCCACCAGCACCGCTTTTCCCTGGTGCATCTTCTGGTGGGCTTCTTCTACGTTAATACATTCAAACTGATCCATGGTGTTCTCATCTTATATTCAGGTGTGGTGCGTTTTTCCCCTCACCATACCCTCTCCCCGTGGGAGAGGGCTGGGGTGAGGGCTATCAGACCGCACTATTTTACCCCGTAGTGTACGTCCTGGCGGCGGGTAAACGCCATTATGTTATCCATATCACTCTAAATTGTTTTTTTGATGTTACCAAAAGCGCGTTCCTTTGCTATTATGAGCGATATCGAACATTTCTGAGCTTTAACGAAAGTGCATGAGGGTGTTATGGAAACCAAAGATCTGATTGTGATAGGCGGTGGCATCAACGGTGCCGGTATTGCGGTCGATGCCGCAGGACGCGGTTTATCCGTACTGATGCTGGAAGCTAACGATCTCGCCTGCGCGACGTCGTCCGCCAGCTCCAAACTGATTCACGGTGGCCTGCGCTACCTGGAACACTACGAATTCCGCCTGGTCAGTGAAGCACTGGCCGAACGTGAAGTGCTGCTGAAAATGGCACCGCATCTGGCTATTCCGATGCGCTTCCGCCTGCCCCATCGCCCGCATCTGCGTCCGGCGTGGATGATCCGAATTGGTCTGTTTATGTACGATCATCTGGGTAAACGCACCAGCCTCCCGGGTTCGAAAGGTTTGCGTTTTGGCTCAGAATCGGTCCTTAAGCCTGAAATCGTGCGCGGTTTCGAATATTCCGACTGCTGGGTGGACGACGCGCGTCTGGTGCTGGCGAATGCCCAGATGGTCGAGAAGAAAGGTGGCGAGGTGAAAACCCGCACCCGCGCGACCGCTGCCCGTCGTGAAAACGGCCTGTGGATTGTGGAAGCGGAAGACATCGATACCGGCGAGAAATTCAGCTGGAAAGCGCGCGGCCTGGTGAACGCTACCGGCCCGTGGGTTAAGCAGTTCTTCGACGACGGCATGCATCTGCCTTCCCCGTACGGCATTCGCCTTATCAAGGGCAGCCACATTGTGGTGCCGCGCGTGCATACGCAGAAGCAGGCCTACATTCTTCAGAACGAAGACAAGCGCATCGTGTTTGTGATCCCGTGGATGGACGAATTCTCGATCATCGGTACCACCGACGTGGAGTACAAAGGCGATCCGAAGAACGTCGAGATCGACGAGAGCGAAGTGAACTACCTGCTAAAAGTGTATAACGCGCACTTTAAGAAACAGCTGTCACGCGATGACGTGGTCTGGACCTACTCCGGCGTGCGTCCGCTGTGCGATGACGAGTCTGACTCACCGCAGGCGATTACCCGCGACTATACGCTCGATATTCACGACGTTGACGGTCAGGCGCCGCTGCTTTCCGTGTTTGGCGGCAAGCTGACCACCTACCGCAAGCTGGCCGAGCACGCGCTGGAAAAACTGGCTCCGTACTATAAAGGCATTGGCCCGGCATGGACCAAAGGCGCGGTACTGCCCGGCGGTGATATCGGCGATAACCGCGATGATTACGCCGCGAAGCTGCGCCGTCGCTTCCCGTTCATCACCGAAGGAATGGCGCGCCACTATGCCCGCACCTACGGCAGCAATACCGAGCTGTTCCTGGGCGATGCGAAGGACATTGCGGATCTGGGCGAACATTTCGGCCACGAGCTGTATGAAGCCGAGCTGCGCTACCTGGTTGAGCACGAGTGGGTTCGTCGCCTGGATGATGCAATCTGGCGTCGTACCAAAGAAGGGATGTGGCTCAACGCCGAGCAGCAGTCTCGCGTGGCGCAGTGGTTACTGCAAAATGCGGGGAAGCGTGAGCTGTCGCTGGCGTCGTAATTGAAAAAAGCCGGGTGGCGGCTCCGCCTTACCCGGCCTACTCGATCCCGTAGGCCCGGTAAGCGCAGCGCCACCGGGCTTTGTTTTTACAACCTCACAGGATCAATATGCCAGATGGTCTCGGCATACTCCTTGATGGTCCTGTCGGACGAGAAATACCCCATATTGGCGATGTTATACATCGCGGCGCTGGTCCACTTCTCCTGCTGACGATACAGTTCGTCCACCTTATCCTGACAGTCCACGTAGCTGCGATAGTCCGCCAGCACCTGGTAGTGATCGCCAAAGTTAATCAGCGAGTCCACCAGATCGCGATAGCGGCTCGGTTCATCCGGGCTAAACACGCCGGTCGCGATCTGCGTCAACACCTGGCGTAACTCTTCATCCTCTTCGTAATATTGACGCGGCGAGTAGCCTTTTCTGCGCAGCGCCTCGACCTCTTCCGTCGTATTACCGAAGATAAAGATATTTTCTTCGCCCACGTGCTCCAGCATCTCGACATTCGCCCCGTCAAGCGTACCAATGGTCAGCGCGCCGTTAAGGGCAAACTTCATGTTACTGGTGCCGGATGCTTCCGTACCCGCCGTAGAAATCTGCTCAGAGAGATCCGCCGCCGGTATGATCATCTGCGCCAGGCTTACGCTGTAGTTCGGAATGAACACCACCTTCAGCTTATCGCCAATGTCCGGATCCTGGTTAACCACCTTCGCCACATCGTTGATGAGATGAATGATGTGCTTCGCCATGTAGTAGGCGGAGGCCGCCTTACCGGCGAAGATCTTCACGCGCGGCACCCATTCGGCCGTTGGATCGGCCTTGATGCGGTTGTAATGGGTGATCACGTGCAGCACGTTCATCAGCTGACGCTTGTATTCGTGGATGCGTTTGATCTGAACGTCGAACAGCGCTTTCGGGTTTGCCACCACGTTGAGGTGCATCGCCAGCCAGACCGCCAGACGCTTTTTGTTCAGCAGCTTGGCTTCGCGCACGGCTTTGTTCACCGTCGGGAAATCAATGTGCTGTTCCAGCTCGCTCAGCTGGCTCAAATCGGTCCGCCAGGTACGGCCGATATTCTCGTCCAACACCTCAGAGAGCGGCTGGTTGGCCAGCGCCAGCCAGCGGCGCGGCGTGACGCCGTTGGTCACGTTGCAGAACCGCGTCGGGAAGATCTTCGCGAAGTCCGCAAACAGCGACTGCACCATCAGGTTCGAATGGAGCTCGGACACGCCGTTGACCTTGTGGCTGATGACCACCGCCAGCCAGGCCATGCGCACGCGGCGACCATTTGATTCATCAATGATGGACGCGCGGCTCAGCAGCCCGGTATCGTTCGGATACTGCTCCTGCAGAGTCTTGAGGAAGTAGTCATTAATCTCAAAGATAATCTGCAGATGGCGCGGCAGGATTTTGCCGAGCATGTCCACCGGCCACGTTTCCAGCGCTTCGCTCATCAGCGTGTGGTTGGTGTAGGAGAACACCTGACAGGTCACTTCAAACGCGTCGTCCCAGCTGAACTTATGCTCGTCGATCAGCAGGCGCATCAGCTCCGGAATGGAGAGCACCGGGTGGGTGTCGTTAAGGTGGATCGCGGTTTTCTCCGCCAGGTTGGCGTAGGTTTTGTGCAGCTGATGGTGGCGGCTGAGGATATCCTGGATCGTCGAAGAGACGAGGAAATACTCCTGACGCAGGCGCAGCTCGCGGCCGGAGTAGGTCGAGTCGTCCGGGTACAGCACGCGGGACACGTTCTCGGAGTGGTTTTTATCTTCCACCGCCGCAAAGTAGTCACCCTGGTTGAATTTACCGAGGTTAATTTCGCTACTGGCCTGGGCACTCCACAGGCGCAGCGTGTTGGTGGCATCGGTGTCATAGCCGGGGATAATCTGGTCGTAGGCTACGGCCAGGATCTCTTCCGTTTCGACCCAGCGGGATTTTTTGCCTTCCTGCTGGATACGCCCGCCAAAGCGCACCTTGTAGCGCGTATTGTGGCGCTTGAACTCCCACGGGTTGCCGTACTCCAGCCAGTAGTCCGGCGACTCTTTCTGGCGCCCATCGACGATGTTCTGTTTGAACATACCGTAGTCGTAGCGAATACCGTAGCCGCGGCCCGGCAGCGCCAGCGTCGCCAGCGAGTCGAGGAAGCAGGCGGCGAGACGCCCCAGGCCGCCGTTGCCGAGGCCCGGGTCGTTCTCTTCGTCGATCAGTTCTTCTAAATCTAACCCCATCTCTTCGAGGGCGGTTTTGACGTCGTCATAAATACCGAGCGACAACAGCGCGTTGGAAAGCGTGCGGCCAATCAAAAATTCCATCGACAGGTAGTAAACCTGACGCGTTTCCTGCGAGAGCTGGGCGCGGTTTGAGCGCAGCCAGCGTTCCACTAAACGGTCACGCACCGCAAACAGGGTGGCGTTCAGCCACTCGTGTTTGTTCGCAATAACCGGATCTTTCCCGATGGTGAACATCAGCTTGTAGGCGATGGAGTGCTTTAACGCCTCAACGCTGAGCGTGGGTGAAGAGTAGCTAAATGGAGCGTTCATATCAGTAACTTCGCCTCGTTACATCAAGCGTTGATAGAGATCGCGGTATGACTGCGCCGCGACATGCCAGCTAAAGTCCATGGACATCGCCTGACGCTGAACGTAACGCCAGAGCGATGGACGGGACCACAAGACGAAAGCACGCCGAATCGCCCGAAGCAGCGACCAGGCATTACTGTCCTCAAAGACAAACCCGCTGGCGATACCGTCCGCCAGGTTTTCCAGAGAGCTATCGGATACGGTATCTGCCAGCCCGCCCGTGCGGCGTACCAGCGGCAGCGTGCCGTATTTCAGGCCGTAAAGCTGCGTCAGGCCGCAGGGTTCGAAACGGCTCGGCACCAGGATGACGTCCGCGCCGCCCATGATGCGGTGCGAGAACGCTTCGTGATAGCCAATCTGCACGCCCACCTGCCCCGGATGTTCCGCCGCGGCGGCAAGGAAACCTTCCTGCAGCACCGGGTCGCCCGCGCCGAGCAGCGCCAGCTGTCCGCCCTGCTCCAGTAAACCGGGCAGAGCCTCCAGCACCAGATCCAGCCCTTTCTGGCTGGTCAGGCGGCTGACCACCGCGAACAGCGGCACTTTATCGTTAACCTTCAGGCCCATCGCAATCTGCAGCTGGCGTTTGTTTTCCGCTTTGTCTTCCACGGAATCACGGCCATAGCGCGCCGCCAGCAGGAGATCGGTTTCCGGGCTCCAGATCTGTTCATCCACGCCGTTCAGAATGCCCGACAGACGGCCTTCGCGGTGGCGCTGTTGCAGCAACCCTTCCATGCCGTAGCCAAACTCCGGCTGGGTGATCTCACGCGCGTAGGTTGGGCTCACGGCGGTAATATGGTCGGCGTAATAGAGCCCGGCTTTCAGGAACGAGATCTGCCCGTTAAATTCCAGCCCGTGCATGTTATAGAACGATAATGGCAGATCGATTTCACTCATGTGATGGGCATAGTACATCCCCTGATACGCCAGGTTATGCACGGTAAAGACCGATTTCGCCGGATGGCCGCGCGCCGCGAGATACGCCGGGGCAAGCCCGGCGTGCCAGTCGTGCGCGTGCACCACATCCGGGCGCCAGAACGGATCCAGCCCCGTCGCCATTTCTGCCCCGACCCAGCCGAGCAGCGCAAAGCGCAGCACGTTATCGGTGTAGGCGAACAGGTTCGTATCGTGATACGGGCTGCCCGGTCGATCGTATAAGTGCGGCGCGTCGATCAGGTAAATCCCTACGCCATTGTAATGTCCAAACAGCAGGGTGATGCGTCCGGCGAAGGTCTCACGGCGGGTCACCACT
The DNA here is from genome assembly GCF_000568075.1 of Enterobacter sp. DC1. Taxonomy (NCBI): domain Bacteria; kingdom Pseudomonadati; phylum Pseudomonadota; class Gammaproteobacteria; order Enterobacterales; family Enterobacteriaceae; genus Enterobacter; species Enterobacter sp. DC1. The sequence continues at coordinate 91,992 of NZ_AZUA01000008.1, read as the reverse complement.
TTTGCATCGGGAATACCGCGCCGGATATCCGGAAAGGCGGGCAGCAGGACTCGGGTATCCACGCCTCCGGCAATTTGCGCTGCCGGTAATGCACCCAGAACATCTGCCAGACCGCCCGTTTTTAACAACGGGAACATCTCAGAACATACATGTAAAACCTGCATCATCGCTCCTGTTTGATCTGCAGCTTCCGCAACATTTCCCGTGTGACTAACACGATCCCCTCTTCCGAACGATAGAAACGACGCGCGTCTTCTTCCGCGTTCTCACCAATCACCATCCCTTCTGGAATGACGCAGGCGCGATCGATAACGCAGCGACGCAGACGGCACGAGCGTCCTACCCAGACATCAGGCAGTAAGACTGCCGAATCGATATTACAGAATGAATTTATCCGCACGCGGGGGAACAGCACCGACTGCACCACCACAGAGCCTGAAATAATGCACCCGCCTGACACCAGCGAGTTCAGCGTCATGCCGTGGCTGCCGGAGCGGTCCTGCACAAATTTGGCCGGCGGCAGCGATTCCATATGGGTACGAATCGGCCAGTTCTGGTCGTACATATCCAGCTCAGGCGTGACCGACGCCAGGTCGAGGTTCGCTTTCCAGTACGCTTCCAGGGTTCCCACATCGCGCCAGTAGGGTTCCGCATTCGGGTCGGACTGCACGCAGGACAGCGGGAAAGGATGTGCATACGCCATGCCAGCTTTAGTGATTTTCGGAATGATGTCTTTACCGAAGTCGTGGCTGGAGTTTTCGTCTTTATCGTCGTCTTCCAGCAGCTCATAAAGATAATCTGCATCAAAGACATAAATCCCCATGCTGGCGAGCGATTTGGTGTCATCGCCCGGCATGGTTGGCGGGTTCGCCGGCTTTTCAACAAAGTCGATAATTTTGTCGTCGGCATCCACGTGCATCACGCCAAACGCCGTCGCTTCAGCAACGGGCACGGGCAGACACGCTACGGTGCAGCGCGCCCCTTTTTCGACGTGGTCGATGAGCATGTGGGAGTAATCTTGCTTGTAGATGTGGTCCCCGGCGAGGATCACGATGTATTCCGCGCTGTAGCGGCGAATGATGTCGAGGTTCTGCGTCACCGCATCCGCCGTTCCGCGGTACCAGTTCTCGCCGTGGACGCGTTGCTGAGCGGGAAGGAGATCGACAAACTCGTTCATCTCTTCGCTGAAGAATGACCAGCCGCGCTGGATATGCTGAACCAGCGTGTGCGACTGATACTGCGTAATGACGCCAATACGGCGAATGCCCGAGTTGAGACAGTTGGAGAGCGCAAAGTCGATGATACGGAACTTACCGCCAAAGTGAACGGCCGGTTTCGCGCGCTTGATGGTCAAATCTTTCAGACGGGTACCACGCCCACCCGCAAGTATCAGGGCAACCGTTTTTAATGGTAGCTGGCGTGCCAACATTAAGGGATCGTTCTTCTCTAATCTAACCATGACTAACTCCTTTTTTATCATCTTTGGAATACGCACACTCCGTGCGCAGGCCCGTGCCAGACAGCCATTACTACCGGATTATCCGCTCCGGCAAAGGGGGGAACAGCTCGCCATTCCCCTTCAGGTAAAACAATCTCTGCGACGTCATCCGTCGCGTTCAGCGTGACCAGCCATTTATCCGACAGCAGGATTTGCAGGCGTGGTACGCCGTGTTGCCACTCTTGCGCGCTTAACGGTTGCGCGTCTTGATTCAACCAGCGAACGTTGCCGTCACCCTCTTCCCACCAGCGGTCGGCGGTCAGCGCGGGGATCTGCTGGCGAAGATGGATCAGCGCAGCGGTAAAATGAATCAGCCCGCTGTTGGCTTCACCCCAGTCGAGCCAGGTTAACGTGTTGTCCTGGCAATACGCATTGTTGTTACCGTGCTGGCTATGGCCGTGTTCATCGCCTGCCAGCAGCATCGGCGTGCCCTGCGACAATAAAAGCGTTGTCAACAAAGCATGAACGCTGGCACGTCGCCGCTCGATGACGTCCAGGCTTCCGCCTAACCCTTCTATACCATGATTAAAGCTATGGTTATTGTTAGTGCCATCGCGATTCTCTTCGCCGTTTGCCTCATTGTGTTTCTGATTGAAACAAACGCAGTCCCGGAGCGTAAAACCGTCGTGCGCCGTCAACAGATTGACGGTGGCCGACGGGCGTTTGCCGTCGCGCTTAAAGAGATCGCTTGAAGCGGCAAAGCGTCCGGCGAACTCCCCCAGCGACAGATTCCGTTCCAGCCAGAAGCGCCGCGCGGCATCGCGGTAGTGATCGTTCCACTCGGCAAACAGCGGCGGGAAATTCCCGACCTGATAACCGCCTTCACCGATGTCCCACGGCTCGGCAATAAGCTTCACCTGCGAGAGCACCGGACAGTTTTTTATCGCCTCAAACAGCGGCGCCTGCTGGCTGAACGCTGGCGTCCGCCCCATCACGGGCGCCAGGTCGAAACGAAAACCGTCGACGTGGAACGTTTCCACCCAGTATTTCAGACATTCATAAGCAAAATGCGTGACCGCCGGATGGCTGAGGTTGAGCGTGTTACCGCAGCCGGTCCAGTTCTCATAATCGCCATCCTGCCTGATCCAATAATAGCTACGGTTATCAATTCCGCGCATGGAGAGCGTCGGACCGTCGAGATCGCTTTCGGCACTGTGGTTCAGCACGACGTCCAGAATGACCTCAATGCCCGCCGTATGAAGCGCCTTCACCGCATCGCGAAACTCGTCCCGCGCCTTTTCCGGATGGGCGGCATAGCGTGGCTCAAGCGCGAACATCGCCAGCGGGTTGTAGCCCCAGTAGTTGCTTAGCCCCAGCCGCTGCAGGCGCGGCTCGCTGGCGAAATGGGCAACGGGTAACAGCTCCAGCGCGGTGATGCCGAGGTGTTTCAGGTAGGCAATCATGGTTGGATGCCCGAGCGCCTTATAGGTGCCGCGCATCTCTTTGGGGATCGACGGGTGCAGGTACGTCAGCCCTTTGACGTGGGCTTCATAAATGACGGTATTGCCCCACGGCGTCTGCGGCGGGGCATCGTCTTCCCAGTCATAAAGATCGTTCACCACCACGCTTTTTGGCGCGACGGGCGCGCTGTCGCGGTGGTCGGGCTCGCCGTAGCCCACGTGGAAGAGCGGGTCGTCTTTAAATTCGCCGTCCACGCGGTGCGCGCACGGATCAATCAACAGCTTCGCCGGGTTAAACCAGTGCCCCTGCGCCGGATCCCACGGACCGTGCACGCGAAAGCCATAGTGCATGCCTGGCCGTCCTCCGGCCAGGTAGCCGTGCCAGGTATCCCCCGTGCGCTCGGGTAAATCGTAACGGTGCTCGTTACCTTCCCCGTCAAACACGCACAGTTCTACCCGCTCAGCGTGAGCGGAAAAGAGGGTGAAATTGACACCCTTTCCGTCAAAACGCGCGCCGAGCGGTTCGGGTTTACCTGCCGTAAGCTGCGTCATTCGCCCTCCCGCATCAGCCAGATGGTGCCAAGCGGCGGCAGCGTCAGGCTCAGGGAGTTGGGTCGCCCGTGGCTTTCGATGGCGTCGCTCTGGACCAGCCCGCCGTTACCGGCGTTGCTGCCGTGATAGTGCATCGAGTCGGTATTCAGGATCTCGCGCCATTTACCCGGCTGGTTAATGCCGAAGCGGTAGTGTTCGCGCGGCACCGGCGTGAAGTTACTGGCGACGACGATCTCGTTACCCGCTTTGTCACGACGCACAAAGACAAACACCGAGCGCTCGTGGTCGTCCACCACCAGCCACTCAAAGCCGTACGGATCGAAGTCGAGCTCGTGCAGCGCTTTGTGGTGGCGGTAGGTCAGGTTCAGGTCGCGCACCAGACGCTGCACCCCGTGGTGCCAGTTGTCGCCGCCTTCCAGCAGATGCCAGTCGAGGCTGGCGTCGTGGTTCCACTCGCGTCCCTGGGCGAACTCGTTGCCCATAAACAGCAGTTTCTTGCCCGGGAAGGCAAACATCCAGCCGTAGTAGGCGCGCAGGTTGGCAAACTTCTGCCACGCGTCGCCCGGCATGCGGTCAAGAATGGATTTTTTGCCGTGCACCACTTCATCGTGCGACAGCGGCAGCATGAAGTTTTCGGTGTAGTTGTAGAGCATCCCGAACGTCAGCTTATCGTGATGGTACTTGCGGTGAACCGGATCCAGCTTCATGTAGTCGAGCGTGTCGTGCATCCAGCCCAGGTTCCACTTATACCAGAACCCCAGGCCGCCTAATGACGGCGGACGGGAGACGCCCGCAAAGTCGGTCGACTCTTCCGCCATGGTCACGGCACCGTCCACCTGCTCGCCGATAATGCGGTTGGTATTGCGCAGGAATTCAATCGCTTCCAGGTTTTCACGGCCGCCAAACTCGTTCGGGATCCACTCGCCCTCTTTGCGGCTGTAGTCGCGGTAGATCATCGACGCCACCGCATCGACGCGCAGGGCGTCAATGCCAAACCGCTCGATCCAGTACAGGGCATTCCCAACCAGGTAGTTTGCGACTTCACGGCGACCGTAGTTGTAGATCAGCGTGTTCCAGTCCTGGTGATAGCCTTCGCGCGGGTCGCTGTGCTCGTACAGCTTCGTGCCGTCAAACTCTGCCAGCGCAAAGTCATCCGACGGGAAATGGCCCGGCACCCAGTCGAGAATGACGTTCAGCCCGGCGGCGTGCGCGGCATCAATGAAATAGCGGAAGTCATCGCGCGTGCCGAAGCGGCGCGTTGGCGCATACAGCCCGGTGGGCTGATAGCCCCAGCTGCCGTCGAACGGATGCTCGTTGACCGGCAGCAGCTCAAGGTGGGTAAAGCCCATCCATTTGGCATACGGCACCAGCTGGTCGGCAAGCTCACGGTAGCTCAGCCAGAAGTTGTTATCGGTGTGGCGACGCCAGGAGCCAAGGTGTACCTCATAGACGGAGATGGGCGCGTCAAAACGGTTGGCCTGTTTACGCTCCTCCGTCTGGACGACCTTCTCCGGCAGGCCGCAAATCAGCGACGCGGTATCCGGGCGCATCTGCGCTTCGAAGGCATACGGGTCGGCTTTAATGCGCAACTTGCCGTTAGCGTCGATCATCTCGAATTTATAAAGCTGCCCGGGGTGCGCCCCGGGGATAAACAGCTCCCAGATGCCGGTTTCCCGGCGCAGGCGCATCGGATGGCGGCGACCGTCCCAGTAGTTGAACTGGCCAACAACGGAGACGCGCTGGGCGTTAGGCGCCCACACGGAGAACCGCGTGCCGGTAATGCCGTCCATGGTATCGGCATGGGCACCCAGGGTTTCATAAGGGCGAAGATGCGTTCCTTCGGAGAGCAGCCAGGCGTCCATCTCTTTAAGCAGAGGGCCAAAGCTGTAAGGATCGTCAATCAGGTTTTGCTGACCGTGCCAGAGAACGGCGAGCTGATAGCGAAAAGGGTTTTTACGGCGGGGCATTACGCCCGAGAAGAAGCCACGGGAATCGAGGCATTCAAGATTACCCACCTTGCGGCCGGTTTTGGGTTCAATCACCCAGACTTCTGTGGCATCCGGTAACAGTGCCCGAACTTCAAGGCCATCCTCAGTTTGATGCATCCCAAGCACAGAAAAGGGGTCAGCAAAATGACCCGCAATAAGCGCATTAATCACGTCTCTATCCACACGATCGGACATGGTATTCATCCTGTTTTTTATGTCGTCCTTTTTAAGCGCTCCGGGACGACTTTTAATGTGACCTGAACGGGACAGCACAAAAATGTGCATCCATTCTGCTCCGTTCGAACCTCAGGTAAGAAATGACTCTTCCTTAAAGCATAGCCAACGCTCTAGATGACTCCTGATAAAAAATAAGACATACGCGTGTTACTCCATGTAGTACGCAAAAAAAAGGGGTGAAAATCACCCCCGGTAGTTAACAAATTATTACGCCAGCTGGCGCAGCATGCGGCGCAGCGGCTCGGCGGCGCCCCACAGGAGCTGGTCGCCGACGGTGAACGCGGAGAGATACTCCGGCCCCATGTTCAGCTTGCGCAGACGGCCAACCGGCGTGGTCAGCGTGCCGGTAACGGCAGCCGGGGTCAGCTCGCGCATGGTGATGTCGCGATCGTTTGGTACCACTTTCGCCCACGGGTTGTGCGCGGCCAGCAGCTCTTCCACGGTCGGAATAGACACATCTTTTTTCAGTTTAATGGTGAAGGCCTGGCTGTGGCAGCGCAGCGCGCCGATACGCACGCACAGACCGTCAACCGGAATGGTGTTCGCGGTCGCGAGGATTTTGTTGGTCTCAGCCTGGCCCTTCCACTCTTCGCGGGTCTGGCCGTTATCCAGCTGTTTGTCGATCCATGGGATCAGGCCACCGGCCAGCGGTACGCCGAAGTTGTCCACCGGCAGCTCGCCGCTGCGGGTCAGCTGAGTCACTTTACGTTCAATATCGAGGATCGCGGACGCCGGGTTTGCCAGCTCGGTCGCGACGCTGTGGTGCAGCTGGCCCATCTGGGTCAGCAGCTCGCGCATGTGACGCGCGCCGCCGCCGGACGCCGCCTGGTAGGTCGCCACGGAGACCCACTCCACCAGATCCTGCGCGAACAGGCCGCCGAGGGACATCAGCATCAGGCTGACGGTACAGTTACCGCCAACAAAGGTTTTCACGCCGTTGTTCAGGCCGTCGGTGATGACGCCCTGGTTCACCGGGTCGAGAATGATGATGGCATCGTCTTTCATGCGCAGCGAAGAGGCCGCGTCAATCCAGTAGCCCTGCCAGCCGCTTTCACGCAGCTTTGGATAGATTTCGTTGGTATAATCGCCACCCTGGCACGTCACAATAATGTCGAGTGCCTTCAGCGCTTCCAGATCGTAAGCATCCTGCAACGTGCCTGTGGTACCACCAAAGGACGGAGCAGCCTGGCCGAGCTGGGAAGTGGAGAAGAAGACCGGGCGGATAGCGTCGAAATCGCGCTCTTCAACCATGCGTTGCATGAGTACAGAGCCGACCATACCGCGCCAGCCGATAAAACCAACGTTTTTCATAGCATTTTTTTCCTGCTGAGGGTGTGTGCTGATTGTGCAAGCCAGTATTGAACTGGGATATGCTTCACATTACAAAATGCTGCCAAAGTCGCAAGCGAAATTAATCGATGATTGCCCGGCAATCAGAAAAAGCGCTAATCATCGGAATAACACTACTAAGTATCAGGGATAATTTAAAGATGAGTGAAATCATTTCCGCGGCGGTTTTATTGATCCTGATTATGGATCCACTGGGAAACCTGCCTATCTTCATGTCGGTGCTGAAGCACACCGAGCCGAAGCGCCGCCGGGCGATCATGATCCGCGAGCTGCTCATCGCCCTGCTGGTGATGTTTATCTTCCTGTTTGCCGGTGAAAAAATTCTCGCGTTCCTGAACCTGCGCGCCGAAACCGTGTCGATTTCCGGCGGGATTATTCTGTTCCTGATTGCCATTAAGATGATTTTCCCGAGCGCGGAAGGCAGCAGCAGCGGCCTGCCTGCGGGTGAAGAGCCGTTCATTGTGCCGCTGGCAATTCCACTCGTCGCCGGACCGACCATTCTGGCCACGCTGATGCTGCTGTCGCATCAGTATCCTAACCAGATGAGCCATCTGGTGATTGCCCTGCTGATCGCCTGGGGCGGGACGTTTATCATCCTGCTGCAGTCGTCGCTGTTCCTGCGCCTGCTGGGTGAGAAAGGGGTGAACGCGCTGGAACGCCTGATGGGGCTGATTCTGGTAATGATGGCGACGCAGATGTTCCTGGACGGGATCAGGGCGTGGATGAAAGGCTAGGTAAACGCAAAACGGCAATCAAAGATTGCCGTTTTTAGTGTTTGCTCCCTCTCCCCGTGGGAGAGGGCCGGGGTGAGGGCATCAGGCCGCAGAGGCTGTATTTTTGCCGGGTGGCGGCTTCGCCTTACCCGGCCTACAAAACTTAACCCTTACGAATCAAATACCGGTACGGCAGCGCTTCGGTCTGCTGTGCCACCAGCTCATGCTCCATAAAGGTACAAAAGCCTGGAATATCGCGGGTCGTGGCCGGGTCGTCGGCAATAATCAGCAGCGTTTCACCGGTCTGCATGTTGCGCACGGTTTTGCGTACCATCATTACCGGTTCCGGGCAGCGAAGGCCCTGGGCATCAAGAGTGTGGTCTGGGCTGGAAAACAGGTCGGTCATGGTCTTCTCGGTCTGGTAAAAACGGCTGTAGTTTACGCCCGGTTGCGATCAATGCAAACCAGGTTAACGATTGCGTAAAAACTAACCATTGCAATGTCCTGCCAAAGCAGTATCATGCTGCGGTTTTTATTGGGTTCCCTCACCCCAACGTATAAAAAGGTCACAATATGACGTCGTTTTCTGAATCACAGCGCGTAAAAGCGTTGTTCTGGCTTTCGCTTTTCCATTTGCTGGTGATCACCTCCAGCAACTATCTGGTGCAGCTCCCAATCTCCATCTTTGGTTTTCATACCACCTGGGGCGCGTTCAGCTTCCCGTTTATTTTCCTCGCGACGGATTTGACCGTGCGTATCTTTGGCGCACCGCTGGCTCGCCGCATTATTTTTTCGGTCATGCTCCCGGCGCTGTTCATCTCGTACGTGATTTCGTCTCTGTTTTATATGGGAAGCTGGCAGGGCTTTGAGGCGTTAACCCACTTCAACCTGTTTGTTGCCCGTATCGCCGCGGCAAGCTTTATGGCCTACGCGCTGGGGCAGATCCTCGACGTGCATGTGTTTAACCGCCTGCGTCAGAATCATCGCTGGTGGATGGCGCCAACCGCCTCCACGCTGTTCGGTAACGTGAGCGATACGCTGGCCTTCTTCTTCATCGCCTTCTGGCGCAGCCCGGATGCGTTCATGGCTGAACACTGGATGGAAATCGCGCTGGTGGACTACTGCTTCAAGGTGCTCATCAGCATTGTGTTCTTCCTGCCGATGTACGGCGTGCTGCTCAATATGCTGCTGAAAAGGCTGGCAGATAAATCTGAAATCACGGCATTGCAGGCTGGTTAAGGGTTCGCTTTATCAGTTGTGATAAGATGAGCGAATGAGCCGTTATGGCCGTTTATCGAAAGGAAGAAGTCAATGCGCAATCTGGTTAAATATGTCGGGATTGGCCTGCTGGTTGTGGGTCTTGCAGCCTGTGATAACAGCGACACGAAAACGCCTGCTCAGGGCGCATCCGCAGAGAGCAACGCGACCGGCCAGCCGGTGAATCTGATGGATGGCAAACTCAGTTTCTCTCTGCCAGCCGATATGACTGACCAGAGCGGCAAGCTGGGCACCCAGGCGAACAACATGCACGTTTACTCCGACGCAACCGGGCAGAAAGCGGTCATTGTGATTGTGGGCGACGACACCAGCGAAGACCTGGCCGTCCTGTCCAAACGTCTGGAAGATCAGCAGCGCGGCCGCGATCCTCAGCTGCAGGTCGTCACCAATAAATCCATCGAGCTGAAAGGCCACACGCTGCAACAGCTCGACAGCATCATCTCTGCAAAAGGCCAGACCGCATACTCTTCTGTGGTGCTGGGCAAGGTTGATAACAAACTGCTGACCCTGCAGATCACTCTGCCAGCAGAAGATCAGCAGAAAGCGCAGACGGCTGCTGAAAACATCATTAACACCATCGTGATCCAGTAACGCTTCACGACGATGACGTGGCCTCCGGTGCCTGCACCGGGGGCCATTTTTTTAGCCGCCACGTCAGCAGCAGCGCTATCACCACCAGCCCCGCCGCGGCAAGATAGATCACCGGAACCCCTGCCCAGGCCATCACCAGCCCCGCCAGCGGGCCGGTAATCCCTAAAGACATATCCATAAATACCGTATAGGTCGCCAGCGCCGCCCCCTGATTCTGCTGCGGCACGGCTTTTACCGCCACCACGCCCAGCGCCGGGAAGACCAGTGAAAAGCCTGCCCCCGCGAGGAACACGCCCACTTTCGCGACCCAGGGCACCATAGCTATTCCGGTCAGCAGCAGCCCGACAATCTCTATCGCAAAGCAGATCATCGCCACGTTCAGCCCGCCCAGACGGTTGATGCCGTTAGGAAAAAGCAGGCGCGCGCCAACAAACGCACAGCTGAACAGGGTTAACGCAAAGGCCGCGCCGTCCCAGCCTTTGGCGTCGTAGAACAGGGTAATGAAAGTCGCGATCACACCGAAGCCGGTGGTCGCCAGCGCCAGGGCCATGCCGTACGGCCAGACGCGCCCCAGCACCGCCCGAAACGGCAGCGGCTTGCCTTTGCTGGCCTTCACTTTCGGGCGCGGCAGCGCAAAGAGGATTGCCAGCAGCGCGACCGCCATAATGGTGATGGCCAGCCCATACAGCCCGCCAAGCGCATAGCAGGCCACGCCGAGCGGCGCCCCTAGCGCCATCGCACCGTAGGTGACAATCCCGTTCCAGGAGATCACCCGGCCAATGTGCGGCGCGCCTACCACCCCCACGCCCCACAGCGTTGAGCCGGTTCCCGCCAGACTTTGCCCGATGCCAAGAATGACGCGGCCCAGGCAGAGCAGCGCCAGGCTGACCAGCGGCCAGTGGCCGGTGGTGGCAGCAAGCAGGTAGCTCAGGCCACTGAGGAAACAGCCGCACAGTCCCACCACCACGATGCTTTTTGGTCCGAACGTGTCCGCGTAGCGCCCGGCATGCGGGCGGCTGAGGAGCGTGGCGAAATATTGCAGGCTTATCACCAGCCCCGCCCAGAAGGCGCTGAAGCCCATCACGTCATGGACATAGCCCGGCAGGACCGCCAGCGGCAGGCCGATGGTCAGATAGCTGGCAAAGTTGAAAATCACAACGGAAACGATGCGCAGATTGAGGCGCAGTCCGCTCAGTGCCGGTTCAGCGGCAGGTTCGGGCATGGGGTTTTACCTGGAATTTTTACAACAGTGTTTCACTATTACCACGGCGCAATAAGAAAATCAGCCCCGACTTTCAGATTAACGGTGCCAGACGAAGCGAAGCCCGGGCACTACACTTATCGGGTCATCATATTAAGGAACACGCATGATCGCTAACCCGTCCGACAAAGCTGGACTCCACATCTTATTAAAACTCGCCTGCCTGGTGGTTATCCTTGCGGGTATCCATGCTGCCGCTGACATTATTGTTCAGCTCCTGCTGGCGCTCTTTTTTGCCATCGTGCTTAATCCTCTGGTCACCTGGTTTTTACGTCGGGGCGTCAGCCGTCCGGTAGCTATCACCATCGTCGTCATCGTGATGCTGATTGGCCTGACGGCGCTCTTCGGCGTGCTGGCGGCATCGCTGAGCGAATTCTCCACTATGCTGCCGCAGTACAATAAAGAGCTGACGCGTAAGATTGTCGCGCTGCAGGAGATGGTCCCCTTCCTTAATCTGCATATCTCACCCGAACGGATGCTGCGCAGGATGGACTCCGAGAAGGTCATGACCTATGCCACCACCCTGATGACGGGGCTTTCCGGCGCGATGGCCAGCATTCTGCTGCTGGTCATGACCGTTGTGTTTATGCTGTTCGAAGTTCGCCACGTCCCCTACAAGCTGCGCTTTGCGCTGAACAATCCACAAATTCACATTGCCGGCTTACACCGGGCACTGAAGGGCGTCTCCAAATATCTGGCGCTGAAAACGCTCCTGAGCGTCTGGACCGGGGTGATTGTCTGGCTGGGGCTGATGCTGATGGACGTGCAGTTCGCGCTGATGTGGGGCGTGCTGGCCTTTCTGCTGAACTACGTGCCCAATATTGGCGCGGTGCTTTCCGCCGTACCGCCGATGATTCAGGCGTTTCTGTTTAACGGATTCTACGAATGCATGCTGGTCGGCGCGCTGTTCCTCGTGGTGCATATGGTGCTGGGCAATATTCTTGAGCCGCGCATGATGGGGCACCGGCTGGGCATGTCGACGCTGGTGGTATTTTTATCCTTACTGGTTTGGGGATGGCTGCTGGGCCCGGTCGGTATGCTGCTGTCGGTTCCTCTGACCAGCGTATGTAAAATCTGGATGGAGACCACCAAAGGCGGCAGCAAGCTGGCGATCCTGCTCGGGCCGGGGAGGCCGAAAAGCCGATTACCCGGGTAACGGACCTGCCTGTACAGGTAAGTTTAAACCGTCAGTAATACACCGTAAATTACCGCGTCCCTAATCCGTCGCGGTATTTTTATTTGCGTTAAGGCGATATTCTTTCTGTTTTTAATTACGCCACGCGCATTACGTTCAAACGCAATTCATGATTTAACGCAAATTATAAAAAATGAAATCCTTATTTCTTTTCCATGTTATTATTCCCACCTTCGCTTCAACGTAATGCAAACATTAATATTGATTAAAAATTACACCTGGCGCTAACAAAAAGCCGGATGAATATTATTTGTAAAAACTACTGCCTTTAATTGTTATTATTGATATGGAGTTGTTGATGAAAAAGATCGTTAAATGGTGTGCTGCTGCCGTATTCGTTGGCGCGCTGGCAGGCTGCGCGCGTACCGCGCCAATCGCTCAGGTTCACTCTATTGTAAGCACAGGCCATACTGCCGATCAGGTAAAAACGGCAATTTTGAAAGCAGGCCAAAAACGCGACTGGATCATGACGGAAACCGGCCCGGGAATGATTAAAGGGCGTCTGCAGTCACGCGATCACTCGGTCCAGGTGAGTATTCCGTACACGGCAACAAGCTATTCAATCAACTATGAAAACAGCCTTAACCTGAAAGCGGCAGACGGTAAAATCCACAAAAATTATAACCGCTGGGTGAATAACCTCGACCACGATATTCAGCTGAACCTCTCCGCAGGCGCAGCGCTGTAATATTTTTCTAAAGTCGGGCCGCGTATGGCCCGATAACCTCTCTTTATTGCCCTCAAAGGTTACGCAGTAATGTACGAAAAGGACACACTCAGCGCACTGGATGCCATTACCGAAGCGCAACGCATCGCCTTTGCTCCGATGTTATTCCAGACTGCGCTTTGTCTGCGTAACTCAGGCGTTCTCGCCTGGCTCGATAAACAAGGTAAAGAGGGGGCAAGCCTCGAGGAAATAACCGAACACAGCACGCTCGGCAGCTATGGCGTCAGCGTACTGCTGGATATGGGATTAAGCGGTCGAATCGTTACCCAACAGAATGGACGTTATTTCCTGGCGAAAGTGGGCCATTTTTTACTGCACGACGAAATGACCCGCGTAAATATGGATTTCACCCAGGACGTTTGTTATCAGGGGCTATTTCACCTGGCGGACGCCCTGCAGGAGGAAAAACCGGCCGGATTAGCCGTGTTTGGCAACTGGCCAACCATCTACCCGGCGTTATCCCAATTGCCTGCTCCGGCGAAAGAGAGCTGGTTCGCCTTCGATCATTACTATTCTGACGCCGCTTTTGACGCTGCTTTGCCATATATATTCGCAAGCTCGCCGACAAAATTGTACGATGTGGGCGGAAATACGGGTAAATGGTCGTTACGCTGCTGCCGCTATGACGAAAATGTTGCCGTGACGATCCTCGATCTGCCGCAGCAGATAGCGCTGGCGCAGGAAAACATCGCAAAAGCAGGTTTTTCTCATCGTATTGCATTCCATGCTGTCGATATGCTTAGCCCAGCAACATTGCCGGGTGACGCCGACGTCTGGTGGATGAGCCAGTTCCTGGATTGTTTCTCTCCGGATCAGATTGTCGCCATGCTGACGCGCGTCGCACAGGCCATGAAGCCAGGCGCACGTTTGTGCATCATGGAGCTTTTCTGGGATGCTCAGAAATTTGAAGCAGCCTCTTTCAGCCTGAATGCCACCTCGCTCTATTTCACCTGTATGGCGAATGGTAATAGCCGGTTTTACAGCGTAGAGAAGTTTTATCGCTATCTGGAGAGCGCAGGTTTCAGCGTTGAACAGCGGCTGGACAACCTTGGGGTCGGTCATACCCTGCTGATATGCACCAAACGTGAACAATAGAGCAGCTTAGCTGCCCGGGTGGCCAGGCCTGCCCTTTGAATACGGTTATTTGTCGCGGACGCGCGTAGATGAAATTTTCACTGAACATTATCGACTGGCAGGCAAGAGCGCCAGGACTCAGCGATGCCACAGAGTGGCAGGCGTGGTCGCGCCTGCAGCTAACCGTCGATCCAGCGGCCCCGCTTCCCCGCCTGACCGCTTTACCCATGATGACCGCGCGCCGCCTCAATTCCGGAAGTAAGCTGGCGGTGGATATTGGTCTTGTCATGCTGCAAAACCACGCTATTGATGCCGTCGTCTATGCCAGCCGCCACGGCGAGCTGGAGCGCAACGACCGTATTCTGCATGCTCTGGCGACCGGGCAGTCCGTTTCACCCACCGACTTCGCGATGTCCGTGCACAATTCCGCGGTCGGTAATCTCACGATCACCGCACGCCAGGCCATCGTCTCGTCATCCATTTCTGCCGGGCTGGACACCTTCCAGCAGGCCTTATGCGAAGTGCTGAGCCTGCTGCAGGCGGGCTATTCCCGCGTCCTGCTGGTCGATTTTGACGGCGCGCTGCCGGAATTTTACCATCCGGCGCTACCGCCGCAGATGCCCACCTGGCCGTACGCGCTGGCGCTGGTGATTGAATCCGGCAACGAAATGCAGTGTGAAACCCGCAGCGGCAGCACGGGTGAAGAACCCGCCCTGCCGCAAAGCCTGATGTTCCTGCAGCGCTATCTCAGCGAGGAACGTCAGTTTGTGGTGCCCGGCGAACGTTTGCTGTGGCAATGGACGCGCGCATGAACCGCCTTGCTGCCCGTATCAACTGGTTATGGCGCCTGGCGATGACCGGCTTCTGCTTCGCGCTGTTTGGCGTGGGCGGGCTGCTGCTGTCGCTGGTCTGGTTCAACCTGCTGCTGATCGTCCAGCGCGACCGCGCCAGCCGTCGTCGCCTGGCGCGTCGCAGCATTGCGGCCAGCTTCCGCTTCTTCCTGACCGTGGCGCGCGGCCTCGGAGTACTGGACTATCGCATTCACAATCTTGACGCGCTGCGAAGCGATCGGGGTTGTCTGGTGGTGGCAAACCACCCCACGTTAATAGACTACGTGATTCTGGCGTCGGTGATGCCCGAAACCGACTGCCTGGTGAAAAGCGCGCTGCTGCGCAATCCCTTTGTCAGCGGCGTCATCCGCGCGGCGGATTACCTGATTAACAGCGAAGCCGAGCCTCTGCTCGCGGCCAGCCAGCAGCGTCTGGCTCAGGGCGACACGCTGTTAATCTTCCCGGAAGGCACGCGTACCCGGTTTGGGGAGGCTATCTCCCTCCAGCGCGGCGCGGCAAATATCGCCGTGCGCTGTAACAGCGATCTGCGGGTGGTGCTGATCCACTGTAGCGAACACCTGCTGGATAAAAAAAGCCGCTGGTATGATGTACCGCCAGAAAAACCTGTTTTCACCGTGGATGTCCGCGACCGCGTGAACATCGACGAATTTTACGATGCAAATGAACAAGAACCGGCGCTGGCGGCAAGGCAGTTAAACCGGCATCTGCAGCATCGATTAACATCAGGCCTTCAATCTTTGTCAGGAATTAATGATGCAAGCGCTTTATCTTGAAATTAAGAATCTCATTATCACTACGCTGAATCTGGACGAGCTTACCGCAGAGGATATTGATACCGACGCCGCGCTGTTTGGCGATGGGCTGGGTCTGGACTCCATTGACGCGCTGGAACTGGGTCTGGCCGTGAAAAACCAGTATGGCGTGGTGCTTTCTGCTGAAAGCGAAGAGATGCGCCAGCACTTCTTTTCCGTCGCCACGCTGGCGTCCTTTATCAACGCTCAACGCGCCTGAGATGTGAACGATGACTGAACAAGAAAACATATACCAGGAAGTCTGCGGCCTTCTGACCAAGCTCTTTGAAATCGACCCGCAGGACATTACGCCCGAAGCCCGTCTTTACGAAGACCTGGAGCTGGACAGCATTGACGCGGTGGACATGATTGTTCATCTGCAGAAGAAAACGGGCAAGAAAATCAAGCCGGAAACCTTCAAGTCGGTTCGTACCGTTCAGGATGTGGTAGACGCCGTCGAACAGCTTCTGCGCGAAGAGTAAGACGGCGTGCGTGGTGGACGGACGTTCCCGCTCATCCCACTGCTGACGGGGCTGATGCTGCTGGCGTGGCCCTTCCTGATTGGATTTGGGCTAACCCACAACAGCCTGCAGTGGCTGTTGCCGGTGATGGCGCTGGTGTTGCTGCTGCGGCTGCGCCAGGCGCGGCGTAACGCTGGCCCGATGCGGTATGTGGTGCAGTGCGTGGCGCTCGCGGGCATTGCGCTCTGCGCGGCAAGCTACCTGCTGAAAACCCACCAGTGGCTGCTGTTCTACCCGGTGGTCGTCAACCTGGTGATGCTGGCCGTGTTCGGCGGTTCACTGTGGACCGCGATGCCGCTGGTCGAGCGGCTGGCGCGCCTGCGCGAGCCAGATCTGCCCCCGGAGGGCGTGCGCTATACCCGCAAGGTGACCGTCGTCTGGTGCGGCTTTTTCATCGGAAACGGCGCGATGGCGCTGTTCACCGTGCTCCACGGCGATATGCATCTGTGGACGCTGTGGAACGGTATGGTCGCTTATATCCTGATGGGAACGCTGATGGCGACCGAGTGGCTGGTGCGCCAGCGGGTGATTAAAAAAGAGATGCACAATGACTAACCCCCTTCCGCTGGGCCAGTGGTTAAATGCGCCCCGCCCTGACGACATGCCCGTTGCCTGGCTTGACGATCGCACCTGGACGCTGGGCCAGCTGCGCCACGACGTGACCTTGCTGGTCGACACCCTGCGTCAGCAGGAAGGCGAGCGCTGGGCGCTGTGCTTTGAAAACAGCTACCTGTTTATCGTTGCGCTGCTGGCCTCGCTGCATGCCGGTAAAACGCCGGTCATCCCCGGCCATAGCCGCGTCTCGCAGCTTGAAGAACAGCAGTCGTTGTTTAGCGGCGTTCTGAGCGATCGGACTCTCGATTTCCATGGCAAGCTGATCGTGGTGGCCTCCAGCCATCAGACGGCTAGCCGCTGGGCGCCCCTGCCGGAGATTGACGAAAGCCGCTTCGTT
Source organism: Enterobacter sp. DC1 (assembly GCF_000568075.1). Classification (NCBI taxonomy): domain Bacteria; kingdom Pseudomonadati; phylum Pseudomonadota; class Gammaproteobacteria; order Enterobacterales; family Enterobacteriaceae; genus Enterobacter; species Enterobacter sp. DC1. Next base: position 75,013 of record NZ_AZUA01000008.1, on the reverse strand, counting down.
GAACTGTTCACCTCCGGCTCCACGGGTACACCGCGCCGGGTGATTAAGCACATCGTCAGCCTGGATCGCGAAGCCCGTCTGCTGGCTGACCGCTTCGGCAATCGTCTGGCCGGCTGTAGCATTGTCGCTTCGGTCGTACCGCAACATCTGTACGGCCTGACATTCCGCATCGTATTGCCGATGGCGCTGGGCCTGCCGCTGCATGCCGCGATGCTCTACTACGCAGAGCAGCTGGCCGCCCTTCCTCATGACCGGCATTACCTGTTCATCAGCAGCCCGGCGTTCCTGAAGCGCCTGGATACGGAGCTGCCCGCGCCGCCCGTCAGAATGCTGATTTCAGCAGGCGGAATGCTGCCCTGGTGTGACGTCGCCACCACCGCGGGCTGGCTTAACATCTGCCCGGATGAAATTTATGGCAGCACCGAAACCGGGATCCTCGCCTGGCGCCATCGCCAGCAGGATAACGTGCCGTGGCTCGCGTTCCCCGGCGTTATCTTCCATCAGGAAGATGAAGCCTGTCGCGTCACGTCGCCACTGATCCACGAGGCTGAAGGACTCCAGCTGGACGATATCCTCCACTTCGACAGCGAGGGGCTGTTCAGCATCGCCGGTCGTCGCGGGCGGGTGGTCAAAATTGAAGAAAAGCGCATCTCGCTTAACGAGATCGAACGTCGCCTGCTGGAGCTCGACGGCATTTGCGAAGCGGCTGTACTGCCTGTCACGCGCGGAGGCCGTCAGGGGATTGGCGCACTGCTGGTCCTGGACGAAGCGGTTCGCCAGCGCGGGTATATGCAGGATAAAAAAGCGCAGGAATTTGCCTGGCGTCGCGCCCTGCTGCCGTGGCTTGAGCCGGTCGCCGTTCCGCGCTACTGGCGCATTGTCGATGAAATGCCGGTAAACAGTATGAACAAGCGTGTCTATGCGCAGTTAGAGGAGTTATTTCATGAAAATTCATGAAATTGAGCGCCACCAGACACAGCCGGAGAAGCTGGAAATCATTTTGCATCTCGACGCGGCTCTGTTCTGGTTTCATGGCCATTTTGCCGTACAGCCGCTGCTGCCCGGCGTTGCGCAGCTTGACTGGGTGATGCACTACGCCACGACGTTACTGGCGCCGGGCTACCGTTTTCACAGCATTCAAAACGTGAAGTTCCAGGCGCCTCTGCTGCCGGAAACCACGGTGACGCTGGTGCTTGAGTGGCATGCCGAACGTCAGATGCTGACCTTCAGCTACCAGCGTCACGCCGGGGCGGAACGCCATACCGCCAGCAGCGGAAAAATCCGTCTATGTCAGTGATCTTTCGCCCCTGCGTGCTGATCCCGTGCTACAACCACGGCGCCATGATCGCCCGCGTGATGTCGCGTCTCGCGCCGTTCGGCCTGCCGTGCCTGGTGGTGGATGACGGCAGCGAAGCGAGCACCCGTCAGGAGCTCGAACGCCTGGCGGCAGAACAGCCGCAGATGACGCTGATCCGTCTGGCGCAAAACGCCGGGAAAGGTGCCGCGGTCATCAGGGGGCTGGAGGCGTGCGCGCGCGCGGGCTATACCCACGCCGTGCAGGTGGACGCGGACGGTCAACACGCCATCGAAGATATTCCCAAACTGCTGGCGCTGGCGGAGCGCCACCCGGACGCGCTGATTTCCGGCCAGCCCATTTACGATGATTCCATTCCACGCTCGCGGCTCTACGGACGCTGGGTAACCCACGTCTGGGTGTGGATTGAGACCTTATCCCTGCAGCTTAAAGACAGCATGTGCGGCTTTCGGGTCTACCCGGTCGCGCCCACGCTGCGGCTGGCAGCGCGTGAAACGCTCGGCAAACGGATGGACTTTGACACCGAAGTGATGGTCCGTCTCTACTGGCAGGGCAACACCAGCGTCTTTCTGCCCACCCGCGTCACCTATCCGCAGGACGGGTTATCCCACTTCGACGCGTTAAAAGATAACGTGCGGATCTCCCTGATGCATACCCGGCTGTTCTTCGGCATGCTGCCCCGCATGCCCGGCCTGCTTTTCCGTCGACGCCGCCAGCACTGGGCGCAGCAGGACGAGGTCAAGGGACTGCGGGGCATGCGCCTGATGCTGCGCGTCTGGAAGCTGATGGGGCGCCGGGCCTTTACCGTCCTGCTGTGGCCAACGATCGGCGTGTACTGGCTTATCGCGCGTCCGGCGCGGCAGGCCTCGCGGCAGTGGATTGGAAGGGTGAAGCACGAGCTGCGTCAGCGGAACATGCCCGTTCCCCCGCGGCTCAACAGCTTTTTCCATTTCATGCGCTTCGGCAACGCGATGCTGGATAAAGTCGCCAGCTGGCGCGGTGAGCTGAAGTTTGATCGCGACGTGGTCTTTGCCCCCGGCGCGAGCGAAGCGCTAGATATCGCGGCGCCGCAGGGCAAGCTCCTGCTCGCCTCGCACCTTGGCGACGTAGAGGCCTGCCGGGCGCTGGCCCAGCTGGACGGCAGCAAAACTATCACCGCCCTGGTCTTCAGCGAGAACGCCCAGCGCTTTAAGCAGATAATGAGCGAAATGGCGCCCCAGGCGGGCGTGAATTTGATGTCGGTTACCGACATCGGCCCGGACACCGCCATCGCCATCAAAGAGAAGCTTGAGCGCGGAGAGTGGGTCGCGATTGTGGGCGATCGCATCGCGGTGAATCCGCAGCGTGGCAGCGAGTGGCGGGTGATCTGGAGCCCGTTCATGGGCCAGCCTGCGCCGTTCCCACAGGGGCCGTTTATCCTGGCCTCTATCCTGCGCTGCCCGGTGGTGCTGATTTTTGCCCTGCACCAGCGGGGGAAGCTCGTCCTGCACTGCGAACCGTTTGCCGACCCGCTGCGCCTGCCGCGCGGTGAACGCCAGCAGGCGCTGCAGGAGACCGTCGATCGCTACGCGCAGCGGCTGGAGCATTACGCCCTCATGTCGCCGCTCGACTGGTTTAATTTTTTCGATTTCTGGCATCTGCCAGAGTCCAGAGAGAAGGAGTAAAGGGTGCTGACCGATCCCCGCTTTACGACTGAAGTCGAGATCACCGTTCCGTTCCACGACGTCGATATGATGGGCGTGGTCTGGCACGGTAACTATTTCCGCTACTTTGAGATCGCCCGCGAGGCGCTGCTCAATCAGTTTGACTATGGCTATCGCCAGATGAAGGCCTCCGGCTACGTCTGGCCCGTCGTCGATACCCGGGTGAAATACCGCGATGCGGTGACCTTTGAGCAGCGTATTCGCGTCCGCGCGCACGTTGAAGAGTATGAAAACCGTCTGCGCATTGCCTATCAAATTTTCGATGCGCAGACCGGCAAACGCACCACGACCGGTTACACCATCCAGGTAGCGGTAGAAGAAGCTACCCGCGAAATGTGCTTTGTGAGCCCGGCAATACTGTTTGAACGAATGGGAGTGACGCCATGAAATGGTTGCCTTTGCTGGCGCTGATCGTCAGCCCGCTGGTCAGCGCCGTGACGCTGGATGAACTGCAGCAGCGCTTCACCGAGCAGCCTGTCGTGCGCGCGCACTTCGAACAGGTTCGCACGATAAAAGATATGCCGCAGCCGCTGCGCTCGCAGGGCGAGATGCTGATCGCCCGCGACAGCGGCCTGCTGTGGGATCAAAAAGCGCCGTTTCCGATGACTCTCCTGCTGGACGACAAGCGGATGGTGCAGGCGATTAACGGCCAGCCGCCGCAGACCGTCACCGCCGACAATAATCCGCAGATGTTCCAGTTCAACCATCTTCTGCGGGCCCTGTTCCAGGCCGACCGCAAGGTGCTTGAAGAGAACTTCCGCATCGATTTTAAAGACCTGGGCGCGGGCCGCTGGTCGCTGGTGCTCACGCCCAAAACGACGCCGCTGGACAAGATTTTCGCCACCCTCGAGCTGGGCGGCGCGACCTATCTGGAGACGATTCGCCTCAACGACAAACAGGGCGACCGTACCGATATCGCCCTTTCACGCCACCAACTGACGCCCGCCAGCCTGACCGATGACGAACGCCAACGCTTTGCCGCACCGTAAATCCCTGCGCCCGGCGCTGCTGTGGGCCACGCTATGCCTCATTCTGCTGGGCGTACTGCTGTCGCTGCTGCCCGGCGCGCGTCTGAACAGCAGCGTGCTGGCCATGCTGCCGAAACAGACGCTGGGGGCGATCCCGCCAGCGCTCAACGACGGATTTATGCAGCGTCTTGACCGCCAGCTGGTCTGGATGGTCAGCCCCGGCAAAGAGCCCGATCCGCGCGTGGCGCAGCAGTGGCTGGCGCTGCTGCAAAGCAGCGATTCGCTCAGCGAGGTCAAAGGCCCGATGGACGCCGCCGGGCAAAAGGCCTGGGGAGAATTCTTCTGGCAGCACCGGAATGGCCTGATCGATCCCGCCACCCGCGCCCGCCTGCAAAACGGCGGAGAAGCGCAGGCGCAGTGGATTTTATCTCAGCTCTATTCGGCCTTTTCCGGCGTCAGCGGCAAAGAGCTGCAAAACGATCCCCTGATGCTGATTCGCGGCTCCCAGCTCGCGCTGGCGCAAAACGGCCAGAAGCTGCGGCTGATGGACGGCTGGCTGGTCACACAAGATGAGGCGGGAAACTACTGGTATCTGCTTCACGGCGAGCTGAAGGGCTCGTCATTTGATATGCAGCAGACCCACCGGCTGGTGACGACGCTTAACGCGCTGCAGGAGACGCTAAAAGCCCGTTTCCCGCAGGCGCAGCTGCTCTCACGCGGAACCGTGTTCTACAGCGATTACGCCAGCCAGCAGGCCAAACGCGACGTCTCGACGCTGGGCATCGCCACCCTGCTTGGCGTGTTCCTGCTCATCGTGGCGGTGTTCCGCTCTCTGCGCCCGCTGCTGCTGAGCGTGCTCTCCATTGCCATCGGCGCGCTGGCGGGCACGGTGGTGACGCTGCTGCTCTTTGGCGAACTGCACCTGATGACGCTGGTGATGAGCATGAGCATCATCGGTATTTCAGCCGACTACACGCTCTACTACCTGACCGAACGGATGGTGCACGGCGCGGAGCACTCCCCCTGGCAAAGCCTGGCCAAAGTACGCAATGCGCTGCTGCTGGCGCTGCTGACGACCGTTGCCGCCTACCTGATTATGATGCTGGCCCCCTTCCCCGGGATCCGCCAGATGGCGGTGTTCGCCGCCGTGGGGCTGAGCGCCTCCTGCCTGACGGTGATTTTCTGGCATCCGTGGCTGTGCCGGGGCTTACCGGTGCGCCCGGTTCCGCTGATGGTTATCATGCTGCGCTGGCTGGCCGCCTGGCGACGCAATAAAAAATTGTCCGTTGGCCTGCCCGTCGCGCTGGCGCTGCTTTCCGCCGTGGGGATGAGCACCCTGATGGTGGACGACGACATCACCCAGCTGCAGGCCCTGCCGAAGGATATTCTGGCGCAGGAGAAGGCCATTACCGCCCTGACCGGACAGAGCGTCGATCAGAAATGGTTTGTGGTGCATGGCGCCTCGCCTCAGCAAACGCTGGAGCGACTGGAAGCCTTTACCCCGGCGCTGGCCGAGGCGCAAAAAGCCGGGGAGATCGCCCGCTGGCGCACCCTGCCGCTGAACTCGCTGGCCCGCCAGAAAAGCGATCTTACGCTGCTGCAGAACGCCGCGCCTGCGGTAACAAACGTGCTGAAAAGCGCCGGGCTCAACGCCGTATCCCCGAATCTCGACGCCATGCCGGTCAGCGTGGACGCGTGGCTTAAAAGCCCGGCCAGCGAAGGCTGGCGTCTTCTCTGGCTGACCCTGCCCGACGGGGAAAGCGGCGTGCTGGTGCCGGTGGACGGCGCGAAAAACAGCGCGTACCTCGGTGAACTGGCCGCGCGCCATGACGGCGTCGTCTGGGTCGATCGCAAAGCCAGCTTTGACAGCCTGTTTGCACTCTATCGCACGCTGCTGACGGGGCTACTGTTTGCCGCGCTGGCGGTGATTGCCTGCGGGGCGATGCTGCGCCTCGGCTGGCGTAAAGGGCTGATAAGCCTGGTGCCGTCCGTGCTGTCACTGAGCTGCGGCCTGGCGGTGCTGGCCGCAACGGGCCATCCGGTGAATCTGTTCTCACTGCTGGCGCTGGTACTGGTGCTCGGCATTGGCATTAACTACACGCTGTTTTTCAGCAACCCGCGCGGTACGCCGCTGACCTCAATGCTGGCGATTACGCTGGCCATGATGACCACGCTGCTGACGCTCGGCATGCTCGTCTTCAGCGCCACCCAGGCCATCAGCAGCTTTGGCATCGTGCTGGTGAGCGGTATTTTTACCGCCTTCCTGCTGGCTCCGCTGGCGATGCCGGATAAGAAAGAGAGAAAACGTAAATGAACGCTTTATACCGCGCCGCCGCGCTGGCCGCGGCGCTGCTGCTGGCAGGCTGCAGCCATTCGACCGATACCAAAGAGACGCGGCCTCAGGCCTGGCTCCAGCCGGGCACCAGAGTTACGCTGCCGCCGCCCGGCATCAGCCCGGCGGTAAGCTCCCAGCAGCTGCTGACCGGCAGCTTTAACGGACAAACGCAGTCTCTGCTGGTGATGCTCAACGCGGATGCGCATAAGGTCACGCTGGCCGGGCTCTCTTCCGTGGGCATTCGCCTGTTCCTGGCAACGTACGATGAGACCGGTATTCATACCGAGCAGTCGATCGTCGTGCCGCAGCTGCCGCCCGCCAGCCAGGTGCTGGCCGACGTGATGCTCAGCCACTGGCCGATTAGCGCCTGGCAGCCGCAGTTGCCGAAGGGCTGGACGTTAACGGACAATGGCGATCGACGCGAGCTTCGTAACGCCAGCGGCAAGCTGGTGACGGAGATTGTCTACCTGCAGCGCAAAGGCAAGCGCGAGCCGATCAGCATCGAGCAGCACGTGTTCAAATACCACATCACCATTCAATATCTGGGTGACTGAGATGATTTATATATCCGCTGTTGGCATGGTCAACGCGCTGGGCAACTCGCCTGACGAGATTGCCGCAAACCTGACGGCTGGCGTGGCGCCGGGGATGCACGCCCGGACCGGCTGGCTGCAGGGTTCACCCGAAGCCGTACTGGGCGGCGTGGAAGGCGAGCTGCCGCCCATCCCGGACGCCTTCTCCGCACACCGCACCCGCAATAACCAGCTGCTGCTGGCCGCGCTGGCGCAGATTCAGCCCGCCGTTGACGAGGCCATCGCCCGCGTCGGTCGCGACCGCGTGGCCGTGGTGCTGGGGACCAGCACCTCCGGGCTGGATGAGGGCGATGAGCACGTGCGCCGCATGACCCATGGCGAAGCGAGCACGCGCTGGCAGTATCCGCAGCAGGAGCTGGGCGATCCGTCCCGCTTCCTCGCCAACTGGCTTCAGCTCGAAGGCCCGGCCTATACGATCTCCACGGCCTGCTCTTCCAGCGCGCGGGCGATGATCGGCGGCAAACGTCTGATTGAAGCCGGGCTGGTGGACATCGCCATTGTCGGCGGGGCCGATACCCTGAGCCGGATGCCCGTCAACGGCTTTAACAGCCTTGAATCCTTCTCCCCTACGCTCTGCGAGCCGTTTGGTCGCGACCGCCGGGGGATCACCATTGGTGAAGCCGCCGCGCTGATGGTATTGAGCCGGGAGCCCGCCGACGTGGCGCTGCTCGGAACGGGCGAATCCAGCGATGCGTACCATATTTCCGCTCCGCATCCGCAGGGCGAAGGGGCGATCAGGGCTATCGCGCAGGCGCTTAACGAAGCGGGTATGCAGCCGCAGGATATCGGCTACATCAACCTGCACGGCACGGCCACGCCGCTCAACGATCAGATTGAATCGCAGGTGGTTCACGATCTCTTCGGGGAAGGCGTGCCGTGCAGCTCAACCAAACACCTTACCGGCCATACGCTGGGCGCCGCCGGTATTACCGAAGCGGCCCTGAGCTGGCTGATCCTGACGCGCGATCTGCCGTTGCCGCCGCAGGACTTCGCTCGCTACGCACCGGACGACACGCTGGCGCCGTGCGGCCTGCTGCACCACCGCACCGCTCTGAAAAAACCGGTCATTTTGTCTAACTCGTTCGCGTTTGGCGGCAATAACGCCAGCATCCTGCTGGGGAGAGCCTCATGAGCTACTTATCACCCGAAGCCTATCTGCCGCACGAGGCGCCAATGATGCTGCTGGGGTCCGTTGAGTGCGTCACGGTCGACACGGCGGTCTGCCGCGTGGCCGTCAACGGGCAAAGCGCGCTGGCGCCGTTTCTCAATGCCGATGGCGACCTGCCGGGCTGGTACGCGCTTGAGCTGATGGCGCAGACCGTCGGCGTCTGGTCAGGCTGGAATCGCCAGCAGCAGGGGCAGGATCATATCGCGCTGGGCATGGTGCTCGGCGCGCGCGAGCTGGTTTGCGCCAGCGGGCATTTCGCCGCAGGCCTGACGCTGGACATCACCGTTAAGCTGCTGATGCAGGACGAACGCTTCGGCAGTTTTGAATGCGCGATTTCCGCGAATGAAGAAACGCTGGCCACGGGCCGGGTCAACACCTTCCAGCCGAGCGCAGAAGAATTAACATCGCTTTTTAATCAGGGATCTAACGCATGAGTCGTTCCGTACTGGTCACAGGGGCCAGCAAAGGCATAGGGCGCGCCATCGCCCGCCAGCTTGCCGCCGACGGGTTTACCGTAGGCGTGCATTACCATCGTGATGCCGCAGGCGCGCAGGAGACGCTGGACGCCATCACGCAGGCGGGTGGCAACGGTCGTTTACTCGCCTTTGATGTGGGCAACCGCGAACAGTGCCGCGAGGTGCTGGAGCAGGAGATTGAAGCCCATGGCGCATGGTATGGCGTGGTCAGCAACGCCGGAATTACGCGCGACGGCGCCTTTCCGGCGCTGAGCGAAGACGACTGGGACAGCGTGATCCACACCAATCTCGACAGTTTTTATAACGTCATTCACCCCTGCATTATGCCGATGATTGGCACCCGTAAAGGGGGGCGCATTATCACCTTATCGTCCGTGTCCGGCGTGATGGGCAACCGCGGACAGGTCAACTACAGCGCGGCCAAAGCGGGCATTATCGGCGCCACCAAAGCGCTGGCGATTGAGCTGGCAAAACGCAAAATCACCGTCAACTGCATTGCCCCGGGCCTGATTGATACCGGCATGATTGAGATGGAAGAAGCCGCGCTGAAGGAAGCGATGTCCATCATCCCAATGAAACGTATGGGCCAGGCTGAGGAGGTCGCCGGGCTGGCAAGCTATTTGATGTCGGATATTGCGGGCTACGTTACCCGGCAGGTCATTTCCATTAACGGAGGCATGCTATGACGCGTCGCGTGGTGATTACGGGCATGGGCGGCGTGACCGCCTTTGGCGAAAGCTGGCAATCCGTTTCCAGCAGGCTGCTGGCGTATGAAAACGCGGTGCGTAAAATGCCGGAATGGCAGGTGTATGATGGCTTGCATACCCTCCTGGGCGCGCCGATCGATGATTTCACGCTGCCGGAACACTATACCCGCAAGCGTATTCGCGCCATGGGCCGGGTGTCGCTGATGTCGACCCGCGCCACCGAGCTGGCGCTGGAGCAGGCGGGACTGATTGGCGAAGCGGTGCTCACCAGCGGTCAAACCGGTATCGCCTACGGTTCTTCGACTGGCAGTACCGGGCCCGTCAGCGAATTCGCGACCATGCTCACCGAAAAGCACACCAATAACATCACCGGAACAACCTACGTCCAGATGATGCCGCACACTACGGCGGTGAATACCGGCCTGTTCTTTGGACTACGTGGCCGCGTCATCCCGACCTCAAGCGCCTGTACCTCCGGCAGCCAGGCGATTGGCTACGCCTGGGAGGCCATTCGCCACGGCTATCAGACCGTCATGGTCGCGGGGGGCGCTGAGGAGCTGTGTCCGTCTGAAGCGGCGGTATTTGATACGCTGTTCGCCACCAGCCAGCGCAATGACGCGCCTAAACACACCCCGTCGCCATTTGATACGCAGCGCGATGGTCTGGTGATTGGGGAAGGTGCGGGTACCCTGATACTCGAAGAGCTGGAGCACGCCAAAGCGCGCGGGGCCACGATCTACGGTGAAATCGTGGGCTTTGCCACTAACTGTGACGCGGCCCATATCACCCAGCCTCAGCGTGAAACCATGCAGATTTGCATGGAGCAGTCGCTGGCCATGGCGGGATTAAGCGCCAGGGATATGGGGTATATCTCCGCGCACGGTACCGCCACCGATCGCGGCGATATCGCTGAAAGCCTGGCCACCGCCGCTATCTATGGTGACAGCGTGCCGGTGTCCTCGCTGAAGAGCTATTTTGGCCATACGCTGGGTGCCTGCGGCGCGCTGGAAGCGTGGATGAGCCTGCAGATGATGCGTGAAGGCTGGTTTGCCCCGACGCTCAATTTAACGCAGCCGGATGAGCAATGCGGTGCTTTAGATTATATTATGGGAGAAGCCCGTCAGATTGACTGCGAGTATCTGCAGAGCAATAACTTCGCGTTTGGCGGCATCAACACCTCGATTATCATTAAACGCTGGGCGTAACTATGTACCAGTTTGTACTGGGAAAAATCTCCACCCTTTGCGAGGACCCGCTGGCGTCAGCGCTCGCAGACAGGGCGCCTCAGGGTGCCCGACAGGCCTCCTGGCTGGCCGGGAGGACGCTGCTCGCCAGAACGTTATCCCCTCACCCACTCCCCGACATCATTTACGGCGAGCAGGGCAAACCGGCCTTTGCGAAGGGTCATCCGCTGTGGTTTAACCTGAGCCACAGCGGTGACGATATCGCCCTGCTGATGAGCGATGAAGGCGAGGTCGGCTGCGATATCGAAGTGATTCGCCCGAGGAAAAACTGGCAGGCGCTGGCTAATGCGGTATTCAGCATGACGGAGCATGACGAGCTGGAGCGTGAAGCGCCCGAGGAACGGCTTTCCGCCTTCTGGCGTATCTGGACGCGTAAAGAAGCGATTGTGAAACAGCGTGGCGGCAGCGCCTGGCAGATTGTCAGCATCGACAGCACCGCGCAGACGCACGCGGTCAGTCAGCTACAGGTCGGCTCGCTGAGCCTTGCCGTCTGCACATCGACCCCTTATACCCTGACCCACGAGTCGATTATTCACGTTGGGACATTCGGGGCAGAAAAATCACTAACACGCCCAGAATAATAAACCCGACGCCCACCAGCCCGTGCCAGGAGAAGCGCTCTCCCCAGCCGGGCAGCAGGATCGCGGCGCCCCACACCAGAATATAGCTGAGGCTCAGCAGGGCATAGGCTTTGCTGAGCGCCATACGGTGCAGCGCCAGATACCAGCAGCCCATCGAGGCCACGTACCCCGTCAACCCCAGCAGCAGCGCACCCGTGCCGGACGAGAAGTGCCACAGCGCGGAAACAAACGCCAGGATCTCACTGACCGGTGGCAATGCCTGCATGGCATTGCGCAGCAGCAGCTGCGCCGCGCTGACTAACAGCACGCTGCATAAGGCCCAGAATGCACCTTTCACAGGCTCCCTCCCAGGATAACAATCCCAATGATGATGAACCCCACCCCCAGCCAGTGATGCGCAGCAACGTGCTCACGCCAGAACGCCTTCGCCGCCAGCGTCACCCAGACAAAATTGAGGCTCAGCATAGGGTACGCGATGCCGACGGGCAGGCGTTGCAGCACCACCAGCCAGACCAGCATCCCGCAGCCCAGCGCCAGCAGTGCCAGGCCAAGCCACAGCGCGATATGCGCCCCGCGCCGCCCGGCTTTCGCCGGACGGGTGGCCTGTTTCTGACACAGCTGGCCCGCACAGCTGAGCAGGCTTGCCAGTATCAGCCAGATCCAGGTCATCACTTCGGCAGGTACTCCAGCAAGGCCAGACGCCCCTGGATATACAGGCTGTCCGGTTTCGGCAGATTTGCGCGCGCGATTTCATCGTGTTTTGACAGAAGAATCACCAGCGATACGCGCCCCTGCTGACGATGCTCCGCCAGCCACTGCGCGAAATCATCTTTATCAACATAACGATCTTTCGCATCGGGATAATCCAGCCCGTAGCGCAGTTCGCCGCTCTGATCGAACATCGTGATGTCATTGCGCTTCAGCTCCCACGCCAGGCCCGCGGCCACGCCCACGTTATTGGCCAGCACGAAGCGGCTTTCCTGAAGCGGCTCGCGCACGGTATCGACCAGCGACTGCGGCTGTTTGGAATCCACTACCAGGTTCGGAATGGCAAAACCAATCAGCAGCGCCAGCCCGGCAGGGCACAGTGCCGCCAGCCACCAGCGCTGCTGGCTCTGTCTGAACGTAAACCAGCCTACCGCGGCCCAGATGAGGAACGCCACCACCGCACAGAAGACTTTATACAGTTCGACCGACGTCCAGACCGGATGCTTAGACAGTCCCCACGGCGAGACCACCAGCGCCGCCACCACGCCGATAATGCCAAACGCCAGGTTAATCCCGCCGTTAATGCGTAACGCTCTGGCACCTTTTTCCGCCGCGAGGCAGGCATAGCGCGCCATCAGGATAGCCAGCGGGGCAAAGCACGGCAGGATATAGGTCGGCAGCTTGCCTTTGGCGATGCTGAAGAACAGCAGCGGCATCACCACCCATCCCAGCAGATAGAACCCGCCACCCGCGTTTTGTCTGTCATTCCAGCCGAGACGAAACGCGCCGGGCAAAAGCGCAAGCCACGGCAGGCTGCCCGCAATCAGGAACGGTATGTAGTACCAGAACGGGGCTTTGTGCTGCGCGTCGCTCTGGGCAAAACGCTGAATATGCTCAACCCAGAAGAAGTAACGCCAGAAGTCAGGCTCACGCTGGGCAATAGCCAGCCCCCACGGCAGAACAATCAGCACGCAGCTCAGGATCGCGAGCCAGCCAAAAATCAGCACCTCTTTCCAGCGCTTCTGGGCGATCACCCACGGCAGCACGCCAATCACCGGTACCGCCAGCGCCAGGAAGCCTTTGGTCATCACCCCCATCCCGCAGGCCAGCCCAAGCAGCACATAGCCACCCGCTTTTCCTGCAACGGTTTGTGCCTGTGAGGCCAGCCAGAAGCTGCACATCGCCGCCACCAGCCACAGGGTGATGATAGGATCCAGCACCGCATACGTGCCGATGCCATACACCAGGAACAGGGTCAGGAAGATAAGACCGGCGAAAATGGCGGTCCGCTTATCTCGCCAGAGACGCCAGGCCATCCAGATAACCAGCAGCGCCGCTAACCCGGTAGAGAATATAGAACCGGCGCGCACGGCGAGGTTGGAGTGCCCGAACAGCAGCTGCCCGATGCTGTTGATCCAGTAGCCAGCAATCGGTTTTTCAAAGTAACGCAGCCCCAGAAAATGCGGGACAACCCAGTCTCCGGATGCCAGCATTTCGCGGCTGATTTCCGCATAGCGCGTTTCATCAGGCTGCCAGAGCAGACGGACATCGACCGGAATGAGGTAGTAAACGATAAACAGTGCGAAAAGCGCTAAGCCATAACGGGCTGTTTTCATGGGACCGGACTCACGGTTTGTTGATAGCCAAGCCAGCCTTCCCGGCCAGCCATTTCATTGCGTACGACTTTACCCACGGGCAGGGTGCTGAGGTCGTCCGGCAGCAGCTCGCTCAATGGGCAAAATTCAATGCCCTCCTGAGCGGCCATCGTCAGCAGTTCGTCGAAATCATGCTGATACGCAATCCCTTCCACTTCGGCATGGATGGTATACACCGGCGTGCCGGCGTCACGATGGATGCGGTCCAGAATGTAGCGATTGAACTCATCAGCCTTCACCTCGCGCCCGACCACTTCATCCCAGGTAGGAAGCGTGACCGGAATTTGCACGGTACCGTAGCGATTTTCGCCTAACAGCGGCAAAAAGGGCCCGGTTCCGCGGCAATCGCTGTTGTAGCGAAACGCGAAGGCTTCTTTGGCCTTCACGACGCGCTGATCCGCACGCCATCCCGCCACGGCGGAGCAGCGCACGGGCTGACCGGTAATGGCCTCCAGCTCCAGCATCCCACGCTCAACCTCACGGGACAGGCGCGGGATATCCCAGACGCCCGCCCAGGCTTGCCAGGCATGGTGGTCCCAGGCGTGCAGACCCACCTCATGTAGCCGGGCCGCCTCTCGGATAACGGCTTCATTACCCGCGCCGATACGTCTGCCGGGCCAGGCGGTGCCGGCCAGCAAAATATCCCAGCCGTAGAGGGATGCTGCGCGCGAGCGCAGCATTTTGAACAGAAATGCCGGTTTAACCAGACGCCATAAATGGCGTCCCATGTTGTCAGGCCCCACGCTGAAGAAAATGCTGGAACGCACACCGTGCTTGCTCAGCAGTTCCAGCAGTTTGGGTACGCCGTCACGCGTTCCCCTGAAGGTGTCGACATCAATGCGTAAACCGACTTTTTTCATGAGTCCTGTTCCGACAGCTCCACGGTGCGCAGGAAGAAATCGAGCGTCTCATCGATGGTCAGCTCCATCTTCACCGTCGGCGTCCAGTTCAGGCAGCGCTTCGCGTTGCGAATGCTTGGCTTACGGTGCTCAACGTCCTGATAACCTTTGCCGTAGTAGCTGCTGCTTTCCACTTCGCGGAAGCCGGCAAACGGTGGGAATTTATCGCGCAGCGGATGACGCTCAAAGCTGGCCAGCAGCATCTCTGCCAACTCGCGAATGCTCGCTTCGTTGTCCGGGTTACCGATGTTGATGATTTCACCGTTGCAGCGGTTATCTTTGTTTTCGATGATGCGGAACAGCGCTTCGATACCGTCGCTGATATCGGTAAAGCAGCGTTTCTGTTTCCCGCCTTCGATAAGCTTAATTGGCGAGCCTTCCACCAGGTTCAGGATCAGCTGGGTGATCGCACGGGAGCTGCCGATACGCGCCGCGTTCAGGTTATCCAGACGCGGGCCCATCCAGTTGAACGGACGGAACAGAGTAAAGCGCAGGCCCTCTTTCTCACCGTAGGCCCAAATCACGCGGTCCAGCAGCTGTTTGGAGACGGAGTAAATCCAGCGCTGTTTGTTGATCGGCCCGACCACCAGGTTGGAGGTGTCTTCATCGAAGTTCTTATCGGTACACATGCCGTACACTTCAGACGTGGACGGGAAGATGATGCGCTTGTCGTATTTCACGCAGTCGCGGATGATCTTCAGGTTCTCTTCGAAGTCCAGCTCGAACACGCGAAGCGGGTTACGGGTGTACTCAATCGGGGTGGCAATGGCGACCAGCGGCAGCACCACGTCGCATTTTTTAATGTGGTATTCGATCCACTCGGAATGGATGCTGATATCCCCTTCCACGAAGTGGAAACGCGGGTTATCGAGGAAACGGCTGATCGCATCTGAGCCAATATCCAGACCGTAGATCTCGTAGTTATCGTCTTTGAGCAGACGTTCTGTCAGGTGGTTACCGATAAAGCCGTTCACGCCGAGGATCAGCACGCGGGTACGGCGTTTGATGGCAACAACCGGTGCGCTGGTGATCAGCGCCCCGGCCACCAGACCCAGAGACTGTGCCAGCTGCGTGCCCTGAACGTACAGGCCGTTGTCGGTTTGTCCGGTGACGATCTCCAGCGCCTGCTCGCCGCAGCTCACAATCAGCGGGGAGACAGAGACGACGGTGCCCGGTTTGGCAGCAGGGATGTCGTCACGCACGCGGGATTTCCAGACGATAAATTTGCTTACGCCAGCAAAGCTGTACGCGCCCGGCCACGGATCGGTCACGGCACGCACCAGGTTGTGCAGCTGGCGGGCGGGCTTGTTCCAGTCCAGACGGCCATCTTCCGGCGCGCGGCGGCCGAAGCTGCTTGCCTTGCTCTCATCCTGCGCGGTCTCGCTGAAGGTGCCGCTGAGGATGGCGGGAAGGGCATCACGCAGCAGCGTCTGCGCCGTTGCATTCAGCTTTTGATGCAGCTGCAGCGCCGTTTCGTCCGCATCAATAGCGACCTTCTGCTGTGCCACGATAGCGCCCGCGTCAGCACGGCGCACCATGCGGTGCAGCGTCACGCCCGTTTCCGTTTCACCGTTCACCAGCACCCAGTTCAGCGGAGCGCGGCCACGGTAGGCGGGAAGCAGAGAGCCGTGAAGATTAAAGGCGCCTTTTGCGGCCAGACCTAAGATCTCGTCGGAAAGCAGATTGCGATAGTAGAACGAGAAAATCACGTCAGGCGCGAGCGCGCGGATGCGATCCACCCACAGCGGGTGGTTTACATCGTCCGGTGCATAAACCGGGATCCCGCGCTCGGCGGCGATACGCGCCACGGAGCCAAAAAAGTTATTCTCTCCGGCCGTGTCCGGATGGGTAAAGATTGCCGCAATGTCATAGCCCGCTTCCAGCAGGGCCAGCGTGCCCGTGCACCCCATATCGTGATAGGCAAATACAACAGCTTTCATGGGTGAATTTCCTCTTGAGATGCTTTGTGTTCCTGACGGACAACACGTTGAATAAAGTAGCGCGGACGCGCGCGAACATCGTTATAGATACGGCCAATGTATTCACCGAGAAGGCCCATCCCGACAAACTGGGCGCCGATGAACATAAACAGCACGGCAAAGAGCATGAAGACCCCTTCCGCCGCCCACTGCGGGCCAAAGACCAGTCGCAGCACCACCAGCAGAACGGACAGCGCAAACCCGGCCACGGCGATGATGCTGCCGAAAACGCTCAGCAGACGCAGCGGCGTGGTGGTCAGGCAGGTGATGAGGTCATACATCAGGTTGATGAGACGCATAAAGCTGTACTTCGACTCCCCGTGCTCGCGCTCGGCATGCAGAACCGGAATTTCCGTTGCCTTGCGGGCAAAGGTGTTGGCGAGGATCGGAATAAAGGTGCTGCGCTCATGGCAGTGCAGCATCGCGTCGACAATGTGGCGGCGGTAGGCGCGCAGCATGCAGCCGTAATCGCCCATCGCTTTACCGGTCGTTCGCTGGATAAGACGGTTGATGGTGCGTGAGGCCAGCTTGCGGAACAGACTGTCCTGACGGTTCTGACGCACCGTGCCGACCACGTCATAGCCTTCATCGGCTTTGGCGACCAGACGCGGGATCTCTTCCGGCGGGTTTTGCAGGTCAGCGTCCAGGGTGATGATCAGATCGCCCGTGACGTGGCTAAACCCCGCCATAATCGCCGAGTGCTGGCCGTAGTTGCGGTTGAGCAGCACGGCAACAATATGGCTGCCTTCTGCCTGCGCGGCCTCAGTCAGCATCAGCGCGGAATTATCGCTACTGCCGTCATCTACCAGCAGAATTTCATAAGCCTTGCCCATCGTGTCGCAGGCGGCGGTTGTACGGCGGATCAGTTCGGGCAGGCTCTCCTGCTCGTTATAAACCGGGATTACCACGGAAACTTTTTGTACGGGCGGTGCACTGAACATATCAATGTCCTGCAAGCTGATGGAGTGCGGTAATGACGCGGGTTGTGTCGTCATGAGTCATGTCCGGGAAAAGAGGGAGAGAACAAATACGCGCGCTATTCCATTCAGAATTCGGGAGCGATACATCAGGAAAACGCTCGCGGTAGTATTTTTGGGTGTGCGCCGCGCGGAAGTGGAGGCCAGTACCGATGCCTTTCTCTTTCAGCGCCGCCATCAGGCTGTCGCGGGAAATTCCGCAGCGCGCTTCGTCAACGCGAATAATAAACAGGTGCCAGGCGTGCACGTGCGGCCATGACGGAATGGTGAGCGGCTGGAACGGCGTATCGGCAAGCTCACGCAGATAGCGTTCAGCAATTTCCTGGCGGCGCCTGTTGGCCTCTTTCAGCTTGCCTAACTGCACCAGCGCCAGCGCGGCGTTGATGTCCGCCAGGTTGTATTTATAGCCCGGCGCGATCACTTCCGCCTGCGGCGCGCGGCCGTGCGTCTGGCGGTCATAGGCATCTACGCCCAGGCCATGGAATTTCAGGCTGCGGATCCGCTGCGCCAGCTGGGCATTATCCGTGACGACTAAACCCCCTTCCGCGCAGGTCATATTTTTAATGGCGTGGAAGGAAAAAATCGCCGTTCCTTTCCAGCCCACATGACGGTTCTTGTAGTAGGTTCCGGCGGCATGGGCCGCATCTTCAATAACCGGAATACCGTGACGTTCACCGATGGCATGAATGGCGTCGATTTCACACGGCGCGCCGGCATAATGAACGGGAATAATGGCTTTGGTACGCGGGGTAATGGCGGCTTCAACGGCTTCTGGCGTCACCATTAATGTATCTTTGTCCACATCGATCATGACCGGCGTGGCGCCCAGCAACACGATCATATTCAGCGTAGATACCCAGGTCTGGGAAGGGGTAATAACTTCATCGCCCGGGCCAATATCCAGCGCCATCAGCGTGACGTGCATACCCGCGGTGGCTGAACAGACGGCAATCGCATGCTGATTCCCGGTAAGCTGACAGAATGCCTCTTCAAGTTCCTGATTCTTTGGCCCAGTGGTGATCCAGCCCGACATCAAAACGTCCTGAAGCGCCGCAATTTCCTCAGCGCCCATCGACGGTCGCGAAAAAGGCAGAAAATCACTCATTATTAATTTCCTTGCTGTATTAAAGGCGTCATCTTTTACTGCGCTGTCGTAATGGGCAGCTCAATGGAATCATGCAAGATGGTTATTAAATAAAGACCAAATAAAATTAAGTCGCTATTACAGTTATGTCAACAAACCATCAACTGAAGCAAAAGTAGCGTCGTTTTCTTAGGAAAAAATTAAGACAGGTGAGAAGCAGAAGGGAAACAGCACATAGAAGGGAATAGAAAATCGTTTTACAACAGCAAGATAGTGATTCTAACTATTTTTTTGTTTTTTGCGGGTGGACTCACAGCGATTACTCTACTATTTCATTTCGTTTACATTAAAATTATAAGAAAAGTAAATGAATACTCAACCAAAATAAAAATCCCGGAGGTTTGGAGGGAATTCCGTCATCCTCCGGGAACTTTCTATTAATATCAATTGTCGCGGAATCAACTGTCGCGCTTAGTTAAGATTAGCAGGAAAATCATTCGGCAATTCACTGGCCGCACAGGCAATAACGCTTTCATTATTGGCACCGCAGTCGCGCACAAAGGTGATCGTAGCAAATTCATCAATCACTTCCGTTGGATACGCCGGACCCGCATCGCGATAGCTGTTCATCAGCGGAATATGATCGTTCTGGAAGCAGACGGTTTTTTCCGGATTGTTCATGACCCAGCGTGGGAAGAAGATGGTGCCGTGGAACAGCTTGTCGCCCAGGTTCACGATCAGGCTGACGTCGGTACCGGTTGGCTCGGTCCAGGAAATTTTATAGATGCTTTCCCCTACCCGCACGATGTAAGCCTGCTGATCTTTCACCCAACGGTTGGCCACGAGACCGCTGTGAATACGGTAATCAAGCGTAGTCTCATTTTTTACGTAAATCTCGTAGTTCCAGCCGTTATCGTAGGTATATACAAGATGTTTGCCAACGAAGCCGCTTAAGTCGTGTTTGTCGAAGGTGTTCATAAGATGTCTCCTTTGTTTTGATGAGACGATCGTACCCCTTCAAAAAATGAATGAATAACGCTATGTTTTAATCAAATTCATCCAAATTTTAGATAAATCATGCATAAGACGACGCTGGAACAATGGGCTTTACTGGAAAGAGTGGTGGAAGCGGGCAGCTTTGCCAAAGCCGCGGAAGAAACCCACCGCAGCCAGTCCTCGGTGAGCTATAACCTGTCGCTGCTGCAGGAGCGACTCGGCGTGGCGCTGCTGGTGCCGGAGGGGCGACGGGCGGTGTTAACCCCGGCCGGAGAGCTTCTTCTCAACCAGGTTAAACCGCTGCTGAAAGCTTTTTCGTACGTTGAGACGCGCGCAGCAACCCTTCGCAACGGGATGCGCACGCGGTTAGATCTGGTGGTGGACTCCATTTTCCCGCGCCGCCGCCTGTTCGCTATCCTGCGTCAGTTCCAGCAGCAGTATCCTCAGACCCAGGTCCGTCTCACCGAGGTGCTGGAAAATACCCGCGCCGACGCCATTAACGACGAAGCCGATGTGATGGTCTTAACCCGCCGCCAGGATATCACCGGGCTCGGCGAATGGCTGATGAATATCGACTTTGTTGCCGTGGCCCATTCCCGGCATCCCCTCTTTCACCTCGACGCGCCGCTCAATGATGAGATGCTGCGCCCGTGGCCGCTCATCCAGATTGCGGACAGCCAGCCCGCCGCGCGTGCGGCCGGCGAGTCGTGGACCTTCTCCACCATCGACGCCGCCATAGAGGCCGTCGTCTCTCAGGTCGGCTACGGCTGGCTGCCAGAGGAACGCATCCAGACCCAGCTGGATCAGGGCGTACTGAAACGCCTGCCGCTGAGCCACGGCGCGCGCAGGGCAACGCCGCTACACCTGATTGTTAAGCGTTCCCTCGCCCCGCTTGATGAACAGGTTGAGACGCTATTGCGCCTTTTTAGCCAGGAGCCGTCATCCTCACCTGCTACGCTTTAAGGTCCGAACGTTAAATCGAGAAGGAGCAGATGATGAAAATCGACTTTGCGGGGAAAGTGGCGCTGGTGACCGCCTCAACCGGCGGGATCGGGTTCGCCATTGCCAGAGGTCTGGCAGAAAGCGGTGCGGAAGTGATCGTCAATGGCCGCAGCACGGAATCGGTGAATAAAGGCATTCAGCAGCTCCAGCAGGTGGTGCCGGGCGTGCAGGTGCGCGCCGCGATTGCCGATCTCAGCACGGCGGAAGGGGTCGAGTCGCTTCTGAAGGTGGCGAATAACGTCGATATTCTGGTCAACAACGCCGGGATTTACGGTCCTCAGGATTTCTATGCCACCGACGATGAGACCTGGGAGCGTTACTGGCAGACCAACGTGATGTCCGGCGTGCGCCTTTCCCGCGCCCTGCTGCCGGGCATGGTGCAGAAAGGCTGGGGACGCGTGGTGTTTATCTCCTCCGAGTCGGCCTGCAATATCCCGGCGGATATGATCCACTACGGCGTGACCAAAACGGCGCAGCTCTCGCTGGCGCGCGGGCTGGCGAAGTTCGTGGCGGGGAGCGGCGTGACGGTGAACAGCGTCCTGCCGGGCCCGACGATGTCTGACGGTTTCGCAGAGATGATGAAAGATGGAATCGAAAAAACCGGCAAATCGCTGGAGCAGCTGGCGAAAGAGTTTGTGATGGCCAACCGCCCCAGCTCGGTTATCCAGCGCGCGGCCACGGTTGAAGAGGTAGCCAATATGGTGATTTATGTCTGTTCGACCCAGGCCTCCGCCACCTCGGGCGCGGCGCTGCGCGTCGATGGTGGCGTAGTGGATGACATCATCTGATGCTGTCAGGCCGCACTGCCTGCAATGCGACGGGCGGTAATGTAGTGTGCCTGCCAGTAATCATCCGTCAGGGTTGAAACCGTTACGCCCTGACTGGTTGAGGCATGAATAAACTGGTTTTTGCCAATATAAACGCCGACGTGCTTGCGGTTCGGGCCCGTCTGGAAGAAGACCAGATCGCCGGCTCTCAGGCGGTATTGTGCCACCTGCACGCCGCGATGGATCTGTTCACTCGTCGTGCGCGGCAAATTAAGATGCGCCGCATCGGTGAACAGGTGCTGCACGAGCGCGGAGCAATCCACCCCGCGATGCGTGGTTCCGCCCCACTGGTACTGGGTGCCTTTCCACTTCTGGTATTGATCGAGAATACGCGAGCGCAGCGGGCCTGTTTCCTGATGCGCCAGCGCAGATTTCGCCGGTGATGCTGCCAGCTCGCTGTTCATCGATAACATCGACGCTGGAAGTTGAAAGCTGAACGCAGAAAACGAAGCAAAACTTAACGTGAGGATTGAAATAAGCGATCTAAGAGTCATATCAAGAAAGAAGTAGTGAGTGAGTTTTTCCTTACCTGTGGGGGCCAATGGTTCCCCTAAATATCTTGCGATGTGGCGATAATATAGACAGCTCGTTTTTTCACCAATTGTTATCGAGGCCAAAAATGGACTCACTTTGAGATCGCAAGATCGAGAAAAAAAGAGTGTTGATATAAGGACTGTCCAGCTAAAGCAGGTAAACTGATCCGCAGAATGTGTATTTCAGCTAAGACGTATTTATGACCAATATGATTGCCGACGAGACGGTGGCTAAATCCAGCGTGCTCTCTGTCTTTGACTTTGACGGGACATTAACGCACCACGACAGCTTTATTCCTTTCCTGCGTTTTGCCTTCGGTAAACGTTACTTCGCGGGCCGCCTGGTGCGCATGGCGCTGCCTACGCTCCACTGCGTGCGCCGCAAGCTGACGCGCGATGAGCTGAAGGAAGTGCTGATCAAAACGTTCCTGACGGGCGTGGATGAACACTGGCTGCGCCAGCAGGCGGAAGCCTTTTGCGAAAAATACTGGAACAAGCTGATGCGCCCTGAAGGGGTTCTGGCGGTGGCGGCTGAGGTAAATTCCGGTGCGGAGGTGACCATCTGCTCCGCGTCCCCGGCGCTGGTGCTCCAGCCGTGGGCTGATAAGCTCGGCATTAAGCTGATTGGCACGCAGCTGGAAGTGAAAGACGGCAAGCTGACGGGGCGCATCACGGGCAATAACTGCCGCTGCGCCCAGAAGGTGGCAAGGCTGGAAAAAGTGTATGGCGATCTGAACGCCTATCACCTGCGCGCCTGGGGCGACACCCGCGGCGACCACGAGCTGCTGGCGGCGGCGCAGGATCCGCACTGGCGACACTTCCATCACCCGCGCAAGCGCCGGAATTCACCGATTAAGGGTTAGGTGCGGTCTGGTGCCCTCACCCCGGCCCTCTCCCACAGGGAGAGGGAGAAAATCAAACCGTAGGCCCGGTAAGCGAAGCGCCACCGGGCGATGCATCAGGCAGTACGTTTCCCCGGGAACATCACGCTCGCAATAATCCCCAGCGCCAGCACGCCTAATACCACAAACAGGCTGGCCGTGGCACCAATGCTGTAACCGTGATGCCAGAAGTGGTCGGTGGCATTTAACCCCAGCTTGAACGCCACGAAGAACAGCAGCAGCACCACGGCTTTCTCGAGGTGCACCAGATACTGCTTCAGCGCTTCCAGCACGAAGTAAAGCGTACGCAGGCCGAGAATAGCGAACATCATTGCGCTGTAGATAATCAGCGGCTCGCGGCTCACGGCAATAATGGCCGGCACGGAGTCAAAAGCGAACATGACGTCAGAGAGCTCGACGACGGCTACGCAAAGCAGCAGCGGCGTCGCATAGCGCTTCGCCTTCTTCACGCGTCCGACCATCACGTCCTGGTTTTCCGGTTTTTCAAGCTCCGCATCCACCTCTTTCTGGGTCAGAATAAAGGCGTTGCTGCTGATTTTCGGCCAGACCGGATAGAAGCGCTTCACCAGGCGATAGGCGAGATGACCCGAGTAATCCTCCACTTCGTCGCTCTCTTCATTGCGCCTGAGCATCATCACCGCCGTCCAGCCGACGACCAGCGCGAAGATCACCTCAACGTACGGCCCCAGGCTTAACAGGCTGGTGCCGATAGCCACAAAGATGCCGCGGAAGACAATCGCCCCCAGCACGCCCCAGTAGAGCACGCGGTGACGGTACTTATCCGGCACGCCGAACCAGGCGAAGATCGCCATCATCACGAACAGGTTATCGACGGAGAGCACCTCTTCCAGCGCATAGCCGGTGAGGAACAGGCTCGCCATTTCGGCGCCGTGGTGAACATACAGGAATCCGGCGAAGGCCATCGCCATCATGACCCAGAAAATGGACCACATCGCCGCGCTTTTCAGCGAGACGGGTTTATCGTGACGGTGCATAAAGAGGTCGATAAACATCGCCCCAACGGCCATCA
Organism: Enterobacter sp. DC1; assembly: GCF_000568075.1. Lineage (NCBI taxonomy): Bacteria > Pseudomonadati > Pseudomonadota > Gammaproteobacteria > Enterobacterales > Enterobacteriaceae > Enterobacter > Enterobacter sp. DC1. The sequence continues at coordinate 51,331 of NZ_AZUA01000008.1, read as the reverse complement.
CCACAAAGACAACAACGGTTTCCGTCGGGAAACCGAGATGAGCAGCAGACATACAAAACCCTTTTGGCAGACAAAACACAACACCATGCAAACTGGCGTAAACCAGGAACAGAAAAGGGCGGGCCGTTAATCAGCCTCTTCGCCCTCAAAATCGCAGCCTTCTGGCCGCGCAAGGAGGGGTACTTTACCTTACCCGACGGGGTTCGTGCATCTGCCGTTTAGGCGCTCATGCCGCGCAAACGCTGCAGCACCGCCACCAGAACCGCCACGGACCAGCCCACCATCAACGCGCCCACCAGCCCTTCCACGCCGCCGATGAGCCGCCAGTGCTGGGGTAGCGTGACGTCGCCGTATCCTACCGTCGCGTAGCTCACCAGCGAAAAGTAGAAGCTGGTGTTCCAGTCATTAAACGCGTCGATGGCAGAATAAAACGCAGCAAACAGTCCGGCCTCAAGAAGATGGGCGAAGATCATGGAGATGACGATACCGACGTTGCGTAACACAATACGTACCGCAGAATCGACTTCTAACGTAATGAATTTTAAAACGCCAAACATCCACAGCGAATGGATCACCACGGTGAGGGTAAGCAAAATAATAATACTGAGTAGCTGCATGATGCGTGCTCGACCAAAAGGGATATGGCCCCGCGAACGAGGCGGGGCATCTGGTCGAAGCTTAGTTGAATGGCGAGGAAAAGTTGGTGCAATAATTGCGCTGCGTGATTATTCCCCTTGCAGCGTGCCCTCTTTGCGGCTGGTTCGACTGCTTTGAGCGATATATCTGAAGCGCACTATCTGTGAGTCACCTCTTATTTACATCATTTAAACCTTCCATTAACTGGATAAAAATCACGCGCCGTCGCTATAGTGGTTTTGTTTAATAAAACTAAGTTGTACCTAATAAAACAAAAGAACAAACCCTGCGAGGACACAATGACAGAACATTTACGTAACGGCGCTACCGCCACCGAGGACATAGAAAGAGAGACGATGCGGAAGGTGATCTGGCGTATTCTCCCGTTTCTGATTGTCAGTTACCTGGTCTCCATTATCGATCGCGGGAATATCGGCATGGCTTCGCTGCAGATGAATGAGGACCTTGGCCTCAGCAAAGCCGCGTTTGGCTTCGCCAGCAGCCTTTATTTCGTGGCCTATTTTTTGTTTGAAGTACCCAGCAACCTGGCCATGCAGAAAGTCGGCGCCCGGCTGTGGATCCCGCGCATTATGATCAGCTGGGGCATCGTCTCCATGTGTATGGCCCTGGTGCAGAACACTACGTCGCTCTATATCGTCCGTTTTCTTCTCGGTGCTGCAGAGGCGGGCTTCTTCCCGGGCGTCGTGCTGTATCTGACCTGGTGGATCCCGTCCCGCTATCGCGCACGCATTATTGCGTCCTTTATGGTCGCTATTCCGCTCGCTAACTTCATCGGCTCGCCGCTTTCCGGGTTGATACTGTCACTGGATGGCTGGCTGGGTCTTCGCGGCTGGCATCTGCTGTTCATTATTGAAGGCTTGCCGGCGGTGCTGCTGGGTATTGCAGCCTGGTTTATTCTTCGGGATCGCCCTCATCAGGCGAGCTGGCTTAGCAGAGAACAGAAACAGTGGCTGGAAACCACGCTTGAGACCGAGCGTAGCCAGCAAAAGAACATTGGACACCAGACCACGTGGCAGCTGCTGAAGCATCGCCAAATCTGGCTGATGGCGCTGATTTACGCGGGCGCATCGTCCGCGGGCACCACCATCAGCGTCTGGTCTCCTCAACTGCTTAAATCCTTCCATCTCGATAACCTTGAGACAGGTCTGTTTAACGCCATTCCTTACGGTCTGGCATCGGTTCTGATGATTGTATGGGGACGGAATTCCGATCGTACCAACGAACGCCGCTGGCATACCGCGCTCACGCTGTTCATGATTGCCGCCGGCGTGTTCGCCGCCTTTGTAAGCGTCTCGCTGTCTGCCACGATCGTTATCCTCAGCATTATGCTGATAGGCGCTTATTCAATGAAAGGGCCTTTCTGGGCGCTGGCGTCCGGTTGGATGAGCAGTACCTCAGCGGCGGCGGGACTGGCCGCGATCGGCGCCATCGCAAACCTGATAGGCGGGGCGGTGATGGTAAACGCGTACGGCATTATCAATGAGCGGACGGGCAGCTACACGCTGGCTATGCTTCCGCTGGCCGCGCTGTGCGTGGCCGGGGGCATCGCGGTGCTCATTATGGGCCGACAGGCCCGCCGCGCTCAGCTACACGAAAAACAGGTTACGCATTAGCGATGACAGAAGCGGGACATTTGTCCCGCTTCTGCGTTTAAAGATTTTCTTCCGCCGCGTCGCTCGTTTCACCAAAGAACTGCTGACAGAAGGGCTTGCTGGCACCCATTTTCTGCGACAGACGGCTTGCAGCCGCCTTCATCAACTGCCCTATCTCCTTCTCACGACGATCTTCCGTCAACCGCGAGATGGGGCCGGTCAGGGCTAACGCCGCAACCAGCTTGTCGTGAACGCCGAAGACAGGCATCGCAAACGCAGCGGTGTGGGGATCGCGTGCGCCTGACGTGTAGAATGGGAGTTCAGCGTCTTCCTCCGGCAGGCTTTCATTGAGCCCCCAATGACGCAATACCTTACTGATGGCCGAATTATCGAGCGGGAACTGGCTGCCGGGAAGATTGCTGTGTCGCAGGCCGTGCGACGCTTCAGCGCGAAACAGGCAAAGCCGCTGCCCTCCCTCCAGCACATACCAGCTGGCACTTTCCTGAGACGCCAGGGATAAGGCCTGAAGCTCTGGCTGAACCACCCGGGAAAGATGGAAAGATTGTTCATACAGCTTGCCGAGGTAAAGCAGACGTGGGCCCAGCGCATAATTGCCGTCTTCATGCCTGACGACGTAATTCATCCGTTCAAGAGAATTCATCAAGCGGTAAACCGTGGTTTTGTGATAACCCGACAGCTGTGCCAGCGCGGTCAGCGTCAGGCTCTCATCCCCAGGACGGAAGCAATCCAGTAAAGCCAGCGCTTTTTCAACCGCTACAACGCCTTCATTCCCCATCATTATCTCCTTGTTAGCCCGGCAGTGAGTGTACCTCAAATTTTGTGAGTCACTTCGTGTTTACATCACAAACGCCATCTCGGATCTGGCTAAAAGGAAAGCAACACCGCTATAGTTGTTTTGTTCTGTACACCTGCATTGTACTCAGTAAAACAATATGGAGGCATTTATGTCCGTTACTGATAAAAAACCGATTAATCGCCAGTTCGAGCGCGTTTCTGCTGAGGACGTTCGTCGGGCTGCCGAGTATCAGGCAGCTATTCTGGCCGACGTGGCCGGTCGCCGCGGTACGCTTCATGGCCGCATCAAACCGCTGGCCCCACACATGTCCGTTGCGGGTCCGGCCATCACCGTTGAAGTCCGTCCGGGTGATAATCTGGCGATTCATGCCGCGATGGCGGTGGCGCAGCCCGGCGATGTCCTGATCGTCGATGGCAAAGGCGACCTGAGCTGCGCGCTGCTGGGGGAAATCATGGCCACTCAGGCTCAGGCGAGCGGCATTGCGGGCATTATTATTGACGGGGCTGTACGTGACGCCGATACCCTGAGCAAAGGTCTCTACCCCGTCTTTTCTGCCGGTCTGAACCCCTGCGGCCCGACAAAGTTAATTTCTGGCCGGGTGAATCATCCCATTTCAGTCGCCGGGGCGACGGTTCAGGCCGGGGATCTGGTTGTCGCGGATATCGACGGCGTGGTCGTTATCCCGCGCGATGAGGTTCAGGAGGTTATCGCTCTGGCAAAAGAAAAGCTGGAGATGGAGACCCGGCGTCTTGCCGCCATCCGTGAAGGCGATTTACGTCCACACTGGCTTGATGACGCGCTTCGTAAGGCAGGTATGTTGAGCGACGGGGAGACGCTGTGATGGGGGGCAAAGACGTAGTTCTGGTTACAGGAAGCGACCTGGCGGAGCAGGCCATGGTCATGTTACAGGGCTTTGAGGTAGTGTTTGCGGGCCGCCAGCCCACAGAAGATGACCTGATCGCGCTGTGTAAACGACACAATCCTGTGGCGATCCTGGTACGTTACGGCAGGATCACCGCGAAAGTTATGGATGCCGCCCCGGCTCTGCAGGTTATTTCCAAGCACGGAAGCGGGATCGATGTGATAGACCAGACGGCAGCGGCCGAGCGCAACATCGCCGTCCGGGCTGCGCCAGGCGCAAACGCGGCGGCAGTGGCTGAACATACCTGGGCGCTGATCCTCGCCTGCGCAAAGTCAGTGGTGCCTCTGGACAAGCGGCTGCGAGACGGGCACTGGGATAAGGCGACGCATAAATCCATTGAACTGGAGGGCTTAACCCTAGGGCTCATCGGATTAGGTGCCATCGGCTCGCGCGTGGCGGCTATTGGTCACGCTTTCGGCATGAAGGTGCTGGCTTACGATCCTTACGCGAAGTCCATGCCTGCCCTGTGCGAACGCGCAGAGACGCTGAACGGACTTCTTTCCCGTTCCGATGTTATCTCTTTACACTGTCCGCTGACCGATGAGAATCGGGGGATGATCAATAGCGAGACGCTTGCACACTGCAAGCGGAACGCAATTCTGGTCAATACGGCACGCGGTGGGCTGATCGACAGTGAATCGTTACTGGCGGCGCTCAGGGATGGCACGCTGCACAGCGCAGCGCTGGACAGCTTTACCCACGAGCCGCTAACCGCGCCGCACCTCTGGCAGTCCGTAGAAAACGTGGTTATTTCACCGCATATTGGCGGCGTTACCGCAGCGTCATATATCAAGATGGGGACCGTGGCCGCGAGCAATATTCTGGCCGTGACGGACGTCCCCCCCGTCGGTCCGTAAAGCCATCCGCGACGAGTGGCAGTGATCTTATGTCACTTGTCTTCTGCCAGCGCCTGAGCACACGCCCAGGCACTTGCCCATGCCCACTGGAAGTTGTACCCGCCGAGCCAGCCGGTCACATCCATCACTTCGCCAATAAAATAGAGCCCCGGCACGTTGCGTGCTTCCATAGTGCGGGACGAAAGCTCATTCGTGTCAACGCCACCCAGCGTCACTTCCGCCGTACGGTAGCCTTCGGTGCCGTTTGGCTGAACGCGCCAGTTTGTCAGGGTTTCCACCAGCATCTCCTGCTCGCGGCTGTTAAGCTGCTTAAGCGACACGTCCGGGATCTGCCCCAGCGCCTGCAAACATTCCACCAGACGTTTTGGCAGCTGCATTGCCAGGGTGTTTTTCAGGCTTTGATTCGGGTGCGCGGTACGCTGCTCGTTAAGGAACGCGTCGAGATCGCAATCGGGGAGCAGATTCACCGTGACAAACTCCCCCGGCTGCCAGTAGCTGGAGATTTGCAGTACCGCCGGGCCGGAGAGGCCGCGATGGGTAAAGAGCAGATTTTCGCGGAACACCGTCCCGTCTTCGGCGGTAATGACCGAGGGAACAGACACGCCAGACAGCGTCTGAAGCTGTTCAAGAAGCGGTTTGTGCAGCGTAAACGGCACCAGCCCGGCGCGAGTGGGCAAGACTTTAAGGCCAAACTGTTCGGCAATCTTATAGCCGAACGGGGAGGCGCCCAGTCCCGGCATAGACAGGCCGCCGCTGGCGATCACCAGGCTATCCGCGCTGACGGTTTCACCGTTCAGCTGCAGCGTATAGCCCTGGTCGTCGCGGGCGACCTCCAGCACTTCCGTGCGCAGGCGCATGACAACGCCGCCCTTCTCGCACTCGGCCACCAGCATATCGACAATCTGCTGCGCGGAGTCGTCGCAGAACAGCTGTCCCAGCGTCTTTTCATGCCACGCGATGCCGTGCTTACCCACCAGGTCGATAAAATCCCATTGGGTGTAGCGCGCCAGCGCAGATTTACAAAAATGACGGTTTTGGCTCAAATAGGCCGCGGGTTCAACATACAGATTAGTAAAGTTGCAGCGCCCGCCGCCGGACATCAGGATCTTACGGCCGGGCTTTTTACCGTTATCCAGCAGCAGCACGCGACGACCCGCCTGTCCGGCCATTGCCGCACAAAACATACCCGCCGCACCGGCGCCAATTACCACGGCATCAAACCTTTCCACGTCAAAACCCTCTTTGTTAACTGCCGCGGATTGTAAAGTTTCCTCTGTGGTCACACCAGCGTAAAAAGATATTACAAAGCCATTCCATTGAAATTTAAAGAATATCCTTTCTGGTGCTTTTCTCAAATCAGGTGGTATGTCAAAAAAAGTCTATATTTCACTTTGCCCGCCGCGCATTTGTCCTGGATAATGCGCCGCGTTCATGTCCTCAAAATGGCGTAACGTCCTATGCTACATTTGTTTGCCGGCCTGGATTTACATACCGGGCTTTTATTATTGCTTGCTCTGGTTTTTGTACTGTTTTACGAAGCGATCAACGGCTTCCACGACACTGCAAACGCAGTAGCGACGGTTATCTACACTCGCGCAATGCGATCGCAGCTTGCGGTTGTTATGGCGGCGGTATTTAACTTTTTTGGTGTCCTCCTGGGCGGACTGAGCGTTGCGTATGCCATCGTGCATATGCTGCCAACGGATCTGCTGCTTAACGTTAGTTCTGGCCATGGCCTCGCTATGGTGTTCTCAATGCTGCTTGCTGCAATTATCTGGAACCTCGGTACCTGGTATTTCGGCCTGCCTGCATCCAGTTCTCACACCCTCATCGGCGCGATTATCGGTATCGGGTTAACGAATGCCCTCATGACCGGTACCTCGGTTGTTGATGCGTTAAATATCCCGAAAGTACTGGGGATCTTTGCCTCACTCATCGTCTCCCCTATCGTGGGTCTGGTGGTGGCTGGCGGGCTGATCTTCATCCTGCGTCGTTACTGGAGCAATACCAAAAAACGCTCCCGTATTCACCTGACGCCGGCAGAGCGTGAAAAGAAAGACGGCAAGAAAAAGCCGCCATTCTGGACGCGTATTGCCCTGATCATTTCCGCTATCGGCGTGGCTTTCTCACACGGCGCGAACGATGGTCAGAAAGGCATTGGTCTGGTGATGCTGGTACTGATTGGCGTTGCACCGGCAGGATTCGTGGTCAACATGAATGCCTCCGGCTACGAAATCACCCGTACCCGCGATGCGGTAAATAACGTCGAAACCTATTTCCAGCAGCATCCTGAACTGCTGAAGAAGGCGACGGGCGTTGACCAGTTAATCCCTTCTCCGGAAGCCGGTGCCACGACTGCACCAGGCGAGTTCCACTGCCATCCGGCAAACGCGATTAACGCGCTGGAACGTGCGAAAGGCATGCTGGGCAATATCGAAAGTTATGACAAACTGACCGTTGAGCAGCGTGGTCAGCTGCGTCGCATTATGCTGTGCATCTCTGATGTGACGGATAAAGTGGCGAAGCTGCCTGACGTGAATGCGGACGACCAGCGTCTCCTGAAGAAACTGAAAGGCGATATGCTCAACACCATCGAGTACGCGCCAATCTGGATCATCATGGCCGTCGCGCTGGCGCTCGGTATCGGTACGATGATTGGCTGGCGTCGTGTGGCGACCACCATCGGCGAGAAGATCGGTAAGAAAGGCATGACCTATGCGCAGGGTATGTCCGCGCAGATGACGGCGGCAGTGTCTATCGGTCTGGCGAGCTACACAGGTATGCCGGTATCCACCACCCACGTACTCTCTTCGTCCGTGGCAGGTACCATGATTGTTGACGGTGGCGGTCTGCAGCGCAAAACCGTGACCAACATTCTGATGGCCTGGGTGTTCACCCTTCCGGCATCCATCCTGCTGTCTGGCGGTTTGTACTGGATTTCGCTGAAGCTGATTTAATCGGTTGAAGACGACAAAAAAGCGGGTCAGGAAACTGACCCGCTTTTTTTATGGCTGTTTTTTTTACTCAATCCAGTGCTGTAATCAGGACAATCTGAACACTATCTGTTCAGATTTTTACTGCACAAATAACTATTATCCTCGCGAATGTTCTCAGTCCAAACAACACCCATGACGGAATAGACTATGCCATTCAAAACGGCTATTAAATGGATTCATCGCCTTGTTACCGTTTCGCTTCTGGTTCTGGTCATTGGATTTCTCTGGTTAAACCATCAGCCCAATCAGCGAAATAGCGATGAGCTACAGCACGTTTATAAATTATCCGATAGCGTCTGGCTCTATATGACCGTGAACAATCAGGCTGGCACAACCGTACAACCAATCTACCGTTACTATCTCTCGGGGGCGCTTGCAGGGAAAGACACTAATATTATCCATCAGCTTGCTATGAAGTATCCGGTAATCGAAGGTACAGGCACGATAACCTCGGCCAGTATTGATACAAGCGGGGAAGTGAACATTGCCTATAGCGGAAAGGTTATTTCGATTGAGAACAATATCTCCAGTCTCCGGTTCTCAGTTAAGCCCTGAGCCAGATGAAAGAAGGCGGGGCATTCCCCGCCTGCTGTGATGCTCAGTGCCAAATCATCAATGCAATCATACTGACCACGACCAGCCCGCACAGGGCGCTGGTCAAAATGAACTGACGACGCAGGCGCTCGCAGCGACGAATAAACTCTTCATCGTGATGATCGCGGTAGCGCTGGTAGTAGATGTATCCCACCAGACGCATCTGCTTGCTGGGCTGTCCATGCGAGGTGAAGAACCCTCCACCGTCCACATACTGATAAAGCAACGGATCGCAACCACGAAGTACCACTAACAGCGCACGTAACGATGAGAAGTAGCGCGCCATATTCACTATGCAAACCACGCATAACGCCCAAAACAATGCGACGGTGCTAATCATACATCCTCCCCGGCGTCCGCCCACGAAGCAAGGCTCCTGAGCTACCGCACCCCAATGCCCTGACAGACAGTTCAGTGAAAGAATGACCAGAAGTCGATCCGGTTCGCGTTTTAATATCCGAACGGCTCATTTTATAGTGTAGGAGATCCGTTAATTTTTTTGCCACAAGGTTAATCGTTATCAACACCAAAGCTTGAAAAATATGTTTAACTGGGCCGTAATGAAAGTATCAGACGACGGCATTCTCACTTAGTCATCGATAACTTAAGGAAGGAGTAACACTATGGCTTACAAACACATTCTCATCGCGGTTGACCTCTCCCCTGAGAGCAAAGTGCTGGTTGATAAAGCGGTATCCATGGCACGTCCCTACAACGCGAAAGTTTCGCTGATTCACGTTGACGTGAATTACTCCGACCTCTACACCGGTCTGATCGACGTGAATCTTGGCGATATGCAAAAACGCATTTCCGAAGAGACTCACCATGCCCTGAGCGAACTCTCCACCAACGCGGGCTATCCAATTACCGAAACCCTGAGCGGCAGCGGCGATCTGGGCCAGGTGCTGGTTGATGCGATCAAGAAATACGACATGGACCTGGTGGTTTGCGGTCACCATCAGGACTTCTGGAGCAAGCTGATGTCTTCAGCGCGCCAGCTGATAAACACAGTTCACGTGGATATGCTGATTGTTCCACTGCGTGACGAAGAAGACGAGTAAGTGCAAAAAAGCCCGGTGGCGCTAACGCTTACCGGGCCTACAAGGTAAAAGCAAAACGGCAACATGGTTGCCGTTTTTAATGTTTGTTCCCTCTCCCTGTGGGAGAGGGTTAGGGTGAGGGCATCAACCCGCACTATTCCGGCGTCCCCGGATAAATATCAAACCGGTGCCCTTTCGTGGTCACCGCGTTAGTGGTCGCAACGTCCGCCAGCGGCGGCGCATAATCCGGACGCTTTACCACCACCCGCTTCGTCGCGAGCTGACGAGCCGGCTCCAGCAGACCATCGGCATCCAAATCCGGCCCCACCAGCGACTGAAACACCCGCATCTCTTTCTTCACCAGCGCACTTTTCTGCTTATGCGGGAACATAGGGTCGAGATAGACCACCTGCGGGCGCGGGGTGATATTCGTCAATGCCGTCAGGCTGGAGGCGTGGATCAGCTGCAAACGATCCTGCAGCCACGGGCCGATTTCCGGGTCCGCATAGCCCCGCGCCAGCCCGTCGTCGAGCAGCGCAGCGACCACCGGATTACGCTCCAGCATCCGCACGCGACAGCCGACAGACGCCAGCACAAACGCGTCGCGCCCCAGCCCCGCCGTGGCATCGACCACGTCCGGGAGGTAGCTCCCTTTAATGCCGACCGCTTTGGCCACTGCCTCGCCGCGACCGCCGCCAAACTTGCGCCGGTGCGCCATCGCGCCGCCGACAAAGTCGACGAAAATCCCGCCGAGCTTCGGTTCGTCGCGCTTGCGTAATTCGAGATGTTCCGGCGTCATCACCAGCGCCATCAGGTTTTCTTCATCGTGCTCCAGCCCCCAGCGGGCCGCCAGAACAGATAAGGCGCCGTCTCCGGCGCCTGTTTCATCAACTAAGCAGATCTTCACGTAACAATCAGCCTTTGATCCCGTAATGCTCAAGCATCGCATCCAGCTGCGGCTCGCGGCCGCGGAAGCGTTTGAACAGCACCATTGGCTCTTCAGACCCGCCGCGGGTCAGGATGTTATCGAGGAACGACTGGCCGGTTTCGCGGTTGAAGATCCCCTCTTCTTCGAAGCGAGAGAAGGCATCTGCCGCCAGCACGTCTGCCCACAGGTAGCTGTAGTAACCCGCCGCGTAGCCGCCAGCGAAGATGTGGCTGAAGGCATGCGGGAAGCGGCCCCAGGTTGGCCCAGGAATAACGGCAACCTGCTTTTTAATCTCGGCCAGGGTCTCAAGGATTTTCGCGCCCTGCTCCGGGCTAAACTCGGCGTGCAGGCGGAAATCGAACAGGCCGAACTCCAGCTGACGCAGGATGAACATCGCCGCCTGGTAGTTTTTCGCCGCCAGCATTTTATCCAGCAGCTCTTTCGGCAGCGGTTCGCCGGTCTCATAGTGGCCGGAGATAAACGCCAGCGCGTCCGGCTCCCAGCACCAGTTTTCCATAAACTGGCTTGGCAGCTCGACGGCATCCCACGGCACCCCGCTGATGCCCGCCACGCCTGCGGTTTCGATGCGGGTCAGCATGTGGTGCAGACCGTGACCGAACTCGTGGAACAGGGTGATCACTTCATCGTGGGTGAACAGCGCCGGTTTGCCGTTCACCGGACGGTTAAAGTTACAGGTCAGGTAGGCGACCGGCTTCTGCAGAGAACCGTCGGCTTTACGCATCTGGCCCACGCAGTCGTCCATCCACGCCCCGCCGCGCTTGTTCTCACGCGCGTAGAGATCGAGATAGAAGCTGCCGCGCAGCTCGTTTTTCTCGTCATACAGCTCGAAGAAACGCACGTCCGGATGCCAGACGTCGATATCGGTACGCTCTTTGGCGGTGATGCCATAGATGCGTTTCACCACTTCGAACAGGCCGTTAACGGCTTTGTTTTCCGGGAAGTACGGGCGCAGCTGCTCGTCGCTGATGCTGTAGAGGTGCTGCTTCTGTTTTTCACTGTAGTAGGCGATGTCCCACGGCTGCAGCTCGTCCACGCCGAACTCCGCTTTCGCGAAGGCGCGCAGCTGGGCCAGCTCTTTCTCACCCTGAGGACGGGCGCGTTTCGCCAGATCGGTCAGGAAGTCGAGTACCTGCTGCGGATTCTCCGCCATTTTGGTGGCGAGGGATTTATCGGCGTAGTTTTCGAAGCCCAGTAGCTGTGCCAGCTCGTGACGCAGGGCGAGGATTTCCGCCATGACCGGGCTGTTGTCCCACTTACCGGCATTCGGCCCCTGATCGGAGGCGCGGGTGCTGTACGCGCGGTACATCTCTTCGCGCAGGGCCTGGTTGTCGCAGTAGGTCATCACCGGCAGATAGCTCGGGATATCCAGCGTTAACAGGAAACCGTCCTGCTCTTTCGCCTCGGCCTGGGCTTTTGCCGCCGCCAGCGCGCTTTCCGGCATACCGGCCAGCTCAGCTTCGTCGGTAATCAGCTTCGTCCAGCCCATGGTAGCGTCGAGCACGTTGTTGCTGTACTGGTTGCCCAGCTCGGACAGGCGCGCGGCGATTTCACCGTAGCGGGTTTGCTTCTCTTTTGGCAGGCCAATCCCGGACAGTTCAAAATCACGCAGGGCGTTATCGACCGATTTCTTCTGCGCCGTGTTCAGTTCGGCATAGTGGTCGCCGTCGCGCAGGTCGCGATAGGCTTTGTAGAGCCCTTCGTGCTGGCCAACCCAGGTGCTGTACTCAGAGAGCAGCGGAAGGGTCTGTTCGTAGGCTTCGCGCAATTCCGGGCTGTTTTTTACCGAGTTCAGGTGGCTCACCGGGGAGAAGATACGCCCCAGCACGTCGTCCACTTCGGCCAGCGGCTGACACAGATTTTCCCAGGTGTACGGCGCGCCCTGCGCTACCACGCTTTCTACCGCCGCGCGGCAGTTGTCCAGCGATTGCGTAACGGCTGGAACCACATGCTCAGGGAGGATTTTAGAAAACGGCGGCAACGAAAAAGGCGTCAGTAATGGATTGGTCATAAACGCTGTCCTGTTGAAATAGGTGAATGAAGCGCGCATCCGGCGCTGTGCATATGGGATCTAGAATGGGGTTAAGTGTAGAGGATTTCAATGCCGGACGTGGCGGAAAAGAGCCCGGTGGCGCTGCGCTTACCGGGCCTACGGGTAATCTGCGCCGTTCTGCTGTAAACTGTGGCAAATCGTCACTTCAGCGGAATATCATTACCCATGCTCAGTTATCGCCACAGCTTCCACGCAGGCAACCACGCCGACGTCCTTAAACACACCGTTCAGAGCCTGATCATCGAATCGCTCAAAGAGAAAGAGAAGCCGTTCCTCTATCTGGACACGCACGCGGGCGCGGGCCGTTATCAGCTGAGCGGCGAGCATGCCGAGCGTACCGGTGAATATCTGGAAGGGATTGCCCGCATCTGGCAGCAGGACGATCTGCCTGCCGAGCTGGAGCCGTACATCGGCGTGGTGAATCACTTCAACCGCAACGGCCAGCTGCGCTACTACCCCGGCTCACCGCTGATTGCGCGCCAGCTGCTGCGCGAGCAGGACAGCCTCCAGCTGACCGAGCTGCATCCGAGCGACTTCCCGCTGCTGCGTTCTGAATTTCAGAAAGACAGCCGCGCCCGCGTGGAAAAATCCGACGGCTATCAGCAGCTGAAAGCCAAGCTGCCGCCGGTTTCCCGTCGCGGCCTGGTGCTGATCGACCCGCCGTACGAAATCAAAACCGACTATCAGGCGGTGGTGACCGGTATCCACGAAGGCTACAAACGCTTCGCCACCGGGACATACGCCCTGTGGTATCCGGTGGTGCTGCGCGCGCAAATCAAACGCATGATCAAAGACCTGGAAGCGACCGGCATCCGCAAGATCCTGCAGATCGAGCTGGCAGTTCGTCCGGACAGCGATCAGCGCGGCATGACCGCCTCCGGCATGATTGTGATCAACCCGCCGTGGAAGCTCGAAGCGCAGATGAACAACGTGCTGCCGTGGCTGCATAAAACGCTGGTGCCAGCGGGTACAGGCCACGCCACCGTCAGTTGGATCGTGCCGGAGTAATCGCAGCCATCGGTGGAAACTATTGATTTCAGGTATACAATCGCGGCAATTCACGATTAAGGACAAAAGCAATGACTAAGCATTATGACTACATCGCAATCGGCGGCGGCAGCGGCGGCATCGCCTCCATCAACCGTGCGGCCATGTACGGCCAGAAGTGCGCGCTGATTGAAGCCAAAGCGCTGGGCGGCACCTGCGTGAATGTGGGTTGTGTACCGAAGAAAGTGATGTGGCATGCGGCGCAGATCCGCGAAGCTATCCATATGTATGGCCCGGACTACGGCTTTGACACCACCATCAACCGCTTCGACTGGGACAAACTGATCGCCAGCCGTACCGCCTATATCGACCGTATTCACACCTCGTACGACAACGTGCTGGGTAAAAATAACGTCGACGTTATCCACGGTTTCGCCCGCTTTGTGGACGCGAAAACGATCGAAGTGAACGGCGAGACGATCACCGCCGATCGCATCCTGATCGCCACCGGCGGTCGTCCGAGCCACCCGAACATCCCGGGCGTGGAATACGGCATTGATTCCGACGGTTTCTTCGAGCTGCCTGCCCTGCCAAAACGCGTTGCCGTTGTTGGCGCGGGTTACATTGCGGTGGAACTGGCTGGCGTGATTAACGGCCTGGGCGCGGAAGCGCACCTGTTCGTACGTAAACACGCGCCGCTGCGCAGCTTTGACCCGCTGATCGTCGATACGCTGGTTGAAGTGATGAACACCGAAGGCCCGACCCTGCACACCAACGCCGTGCCAAAAGCGGTCGTGAAAAACGCGGACGGCAGCCTGACCCTTGAGCTGGAAGATGGCCGCAGCCAGACCGTCGATTGCCTGATCTGGGCGATTGGCCGTGAACCTGCGAACGATAACTTCAACCTCGGCGTAACTGGCGTGAAAACCGACGAAAAAGGCTATATCGTCGTCGATAAATTCCAGAACACCAGCGTACCGGGCATTTATGCGGTCGGCGATAATACCGGTGCGGTTGAGCTGACGCCGGTGGCCGTTGCGGCGGGTCGTCGTCTCTCCGAACGTCTGTTCAACAACAAGCCGGACGAGCATCTGGATTACAACCTTATCCCAACCGTAGTCTTCAGCCATCCGCCAATCGGCACCGTCGGCTTAACCGAGCCGCAGGCGCGCGAGCAGTATGGCGACGACCAGGTGAAAGTGTATAAATCGGCGTTTACCGCGATGTACACCGCCGTCACCTCACACCGTCAGCCGTGCCGCATGAAGCTGGTCTGCGTGGGCCCGGACGAGAAGATTGTCGGTATCCACGGCATCGGCTTCGGCATGGACGAGATCCTGCAGGGCTTCGCCGTGGCGCTGAAGATGGGCGCAACGAAGAAAGACTTCGACAACACGGTGGCCATCCACCCGACGGCCGCGGAAGAGTTTGTGACCATGCGTTAATCCTGATGCCCCTCCCCGGAGGGGCATTTTTTTAACATACATAAATCGTTGCAAAACGAATGCTCCGAAAATAGTGATCTACCGCACATATCCCTCCCCAACTACCGAAGCGAATGTCTACGCTTATAGGACGCCCGGATAAACCTGTCTTTTGAACACACAACCGGAGGTCCCTATCACCATGTTCAACCAGAAACTACAGGCTACCGAGAACATCGAGTTCGAGATTGCAGAAGAGCTGCGCTACGAGACCGATCCCTGCGAGTTGAAACTGGATGAAATGATTGAGGCGGAGCCGGAACCCGAAATGATCGAGGGGCTACCCGCCTCCGATGCGTTGACGCCCGCAGACCGCTATCTTGAACTGTTCGAGCATGTGCAGTCGACGCGGCTGTTTGCGGACAGTAAAACCTTCCCCGACTGCGCGCCGAAGATGGATCCGCTGGATATCCTGATCCGCTACCGCAAGGTCAGACGCCACCGGGATTTCGACCTGCGCCAGTTTGTGGAGAACCACTTCTGGATGCCGGAAACGTACGGCACAGAATATGTCTCCGACCCGGGGCTCTCCCTGAAAGAGCACATTGATAACCTGTGGCCGGTGCTGACGCGCGAGCCGCAGGATCATATTCCCTGGTCTTCTCTGCTGGCGCTGCCGCAGGCCTATATCGTCCCCGGCGGGCGATTCAGCGAGACCTACTACTGGGATTCCTATTTCTCCATGCTGGGGCTGGCGGAGAGCGGCCGTAACGATCTGCTGAAGTGTATGGCGGACAACTTCGCCTGGCTGATTGAACGCTACGGGCATATCCCCAACGGCAACCGCACCTATTATCTCAGCCGCTCGCAGCCGCCGGTCTTTGCCCTGATGGTGGAGCTGTTCGAGGAGGACGGCGTGCGCGGTGCGAAACGCTATCTGGATCACCTCAAAATGGAGTACGCCTTCTGGATGGACGGCGCGGAGTCGCTGCTGCTCAATCAGGCTTACCGCAGCGCCGTGCGTATGCCGGACGGTTCACTGCTCAACCGCTACTGGGACGACCGTGATACCCCGCGCGACGAATCGTGGATTGAGGACGTGGAAACCGCCCGCCACTCGGGTCGTCCGCCCAATGAGGTGTATCGCGATCTGCGCGCGGGTGCGGCATCCGGCTGGGATTATTCGTCCCGCTGGCTGCGCGATCCGTCGCGGCTCGCCAGCATCCGCACGACGCAGTTTATCCCCATCGATCTGAATGCCTTCCTGTTCAAGCTGGAAAGCGCTATCGCCAACATCTCCGCGTCGAAAGGGGATAAAGAGACGGCAGAGGCGTTCCGCCAGAAAGCCAACGAGCGCCGCGCGGCGGTGAACCGCTATCTGTGGGACGAGGAGAGCGGCTGCTACCGCGATTACGACTGGCGACGCGAAGAGCTGGCGCTGTTTTCTGCCGCCAGCATTGTGCCGCTGTATGTTGGAATGGCGACGCACGAGCAGGCAGAACGTTTGTCGGATGCGGTCAAGGCGCGGCTGCTGACCCCGGGCGGAATTCTGGCGACCGAGTACGAAACCAGCGAGCAGTGGGATAAACCCAACGGCTGGGCCCCGCTGCAGTGGATGGCGATTCAGGGGTTCAAGCAGTACGGCAACGACTCGCTGGGCGATGAGATCGCCTGGAGCTGGCTGCATACGGTGAACCATTTTTATAAGACGCATCACAAGCTGATTGAGAAGTATCACATCGCCAGCAGCACGCCGCGCGAAGGTGGCGGTGGTGAGTATCCGCTGCAGGACGGTTTCGGCTGGACGAACGGCGTGGTGCGGCGGCTGATTGGGTTGTATGGGGAGCCTTAAGCGGGGTGCGGTCTGGTGCCCTCACCCCTCACCCTAACCCTCTCCCCAGAGGGGAGAGGGGACTGCACTGTGCGCTCTTCATCTCCCTCTCCCCAGAGGGGAGAGGGGACTGTACGGTGCGCTCTCCATCTCCATCTCCCTCGCCCCAATGGGGAGAGGGCTGGGGTGAGGGGAATAATTTTAGCGAATCACCTCATAAATGGCAGTCTGAATGGACTGCCATTTTTTCGTGGTGGCATCCGGCTGCGACTGCGCGCGGCGTGTGGCCATGTCGAGATCGTGCTGCTGGCGTTTCACCACGGCAGGCACGGTGCAGAAAGCTTTGAGATACTCTTTACGTACCGAGGTCAGAGACTCGCCGTTCGACATGGCGTGGCTGAGCGTGTTGATGAAGCGACGGCACGGCTTCTCTTCCACCATGTTCTGCCGGTAGCGTAACATCAGCTCCAGCACATCGTCATAGCCTGCCGACATCGCCTCTTCGGTCCAGGACAGCTTCCAGTCCATGCCGCCCTGCAAAAATAGCAGGGTCACTCGGGTATCGTTGCGGTTAATGGCCGAGCGGAAATTATTTTCGTCCCAGGTGACTCCCATGCGCGTGAGCGTTTCGCGCGAAGAAGGCGTCTCGCGCATTTCCTGCGGAGGGGCCGCTTCAGCCGCGCTGGCGGTTGCAGGCTGCGGTTTGCTGCTGGTCACCAGCCAGAAGCCCCCCGCCACGATGGCAATCACCATGACGCCAACCGCCCCCCATAGCGCACCGGAAATGAGCTGCTCGCGTTGTTCAGGCGTTCGCGGCGCGCGCTGGGTCGGCTTTTCAATGGTGTCCCGGACTTCAAACAGATCCCCACCGGTGACCCGATCCATTTTCTGCGCCTTTTCCCAGAAGGTATGCAATTCGCTGGCATCTACCGCCATGAATCCGGCCGGATTGACGCGCGTTCTCCCCTCTTCAAACGCGCGCTGAACGGGCCGCGCGATCTGCGCGTAGTAGTTATCCAGCAGCTGGATTTGCGCCGAGCTTAGCGTTTTCTGAACGGTGATGCTGTTGCGGATTTGCCGAATGTCATCGAGGAAGGTTTGCAGCGTTTTGCGCGGTTCAACCAGCAGCGTCAGCATGGACGGGTCGCTGAACAGCGAAGCGTAATAGCGGCTGAACTCTTTTTTATCCACCAGCATCTGCGCCAGTTCACTGAACATCATGCCGCTGAGGACATCATTGATCTCGCCAAGCTTCAGCCAGCGCCGTACGCGGTCAGCGTTAAACAGGGTCTTAAGATGGTTGTTCAGCCGCACCTGATCGGGCCAGGCCTGCTGGATGAGCCCTTTAATCATCAGCTCAATCGCGCGTACCTGCTTGTGCGCCTGCTGCTGCTGGAGTTCGCTTCCCGGTGCCAGGTCAGTGCTGTAGGTCAACAGCGGTTGCTGCAGGCGAAGATGTTCCAGCGCGGTCACAAACCGCATCGCCGCAATAAGCTGGTTTTCACTCACATCCTGTCCGCTTTCATACTGCGGAACGCGCTGCTGCAGCAGGCGCAGCTGGAGCGTAAATTCCGACATCTCGGCATCATTGAGGTTGAGTTTTTTCGCCACGGCTCCCCAGCCGCCCAGAGCTAATCGCGCGCTGTCGAGTTGTTCCAGGAACCAGCGTGGATCTTTTCCCTCAGAAGCATGTACATTCAGAAGGAGTAAAATTTCCACCGACGCATGGCGAATGACCGCCAGACAGTGTTCAAACTGTTCGCGAATATGGTGTGATGTGCTGAGAGTCATTGTTTTCCTTAAGCGACAACGAAGACATCCGGAATGGGCACGAGATGCCCTTTTTTCTTTTTATTTATACGCGGTTAACCATACCTGACTTTCTGTTGAAATAAAGTGACAACCCTAAAATGATTTAAAATGTTTCAGGAGAATCTGAATGCCGGTTTTAATTACCTCTCGCCTGACCTGTTCGCCCCTGCAGGAACAAGACTGGCCCTTTTTTCTGGCGCTACAGCAGCACCCGGACGTGATGCGCTTTGTGGCGGAAGACCGTCCCGTCGCGGCGATCCGCGAGGCGTTTGATTCGCGCCTGACCCCATGGGCACCGGGCAGCGCGCACTGGCTTTGTCTCGTCGTACGTGACACCGCCTCACAGGCCCCGCTGGGCGTTACCGGATATATTCATCGGGAGGAGGACTGCGCAGAAGTGGGCTTCCTTTTCGCACCCGAGGCGCAGGGGAAAGGTTACGGCTTTGAATCCCTGAAAGTGCTTTGCGATTACGCTTTTCATCAGGGCGGTATACGGCGACTCACCGCCACCGTCACCGCGGGAAATGTCGCGTCAAGACGCCTGCTGGAAAAAGCCCGCTTTCGCCTGGAAGGTGAATTACGCGAGAGCTATTACCTTTCTGGGCGCTGGCAAAATGACTGGCTATTTGGTTTATTACAGCAGGAATACCTGAATATTAATTCCTGACCAACCGCTTTTTAGCAGATATTTCCCGGACGTCGTTTCCTCTTCAGTGTCGCTATTAAGAGGAAACGAATATCAAACGTCATTCGCTGAAAATATTTTCGGCGGCCATTGCGTTAATAAAAAAACATCCCGGTCTTTCTCTGGAGAAATATTGTGATGAAAATGGGTTATCGGCTATGGCTGCCTGCGTTCTTTATCACTGTCAGTATGCAGACACATCCATATTAAGGGTTTCCTTAAGGGGTTCCTTCCCCTTAAGCCCGTGCATCACAGGAACATACCGCCTGATACTTCAATACGTTGCGCATTCATCCAGCCCAGCTTATCGCTGAGCAGTGCCGCAATGGCATCGCCAATATCGTCCGGCAGCCCCACCCGTCCCAGCGCCGTCTGCGACGCCAGCAGCTGATTCAGCTCCGCGTTGTCGCGCACGCGTCCGCCGCCAAAGTCCGTTTCTATCGCGCCCGGCGCAATGATATTGACGGAAATTCCGCGCGCGCCCAGCTCTTTCGCCTGATAGCGCGTCAGCACTTCCATCGCCCCCTTCATGGCCGCGTAGGTCCCTGAGCCCGGCTGGGTAAAACGGGCCAGCCCGCTGGAGACGTTGAGGATACGTCCCCCGTCGTTAAGCAGCGGCAGCAGGCGCTGGGTCAGGAAGAAAGGTCCTTTGAAATGAATGTTCAGCGCTTCATCAAACTGAGCTTCCGTCGTGTCGGCATAGGGCGCATATAAACCCGTTCCTGCATTGTTCAATAAATAGTCAAAGGTTTCGCGCTGCCAGACGGTCTTAAGGGTTTCCTGAAGCTGTTGGGCAAAATGTTCAAAACTCGCGATATCCCCGACGTTAAGCTGTAATGCCGCTGCGTTGACGCCTTTTTGCTGAATTTCATGCACAACGTCCAGCGCTTCCTGCTGGCTACGGTTGTATGTCAGGACGATTCCCGTGCCGTCTGCCGCCAGCTTTAACGCAGCGTTTTTACCCAGACCACGGCTACCACCCGTCACTAATGCGATACGTTCACTCATCATAAACCTCGTTTTGGCTGTTAAGGAGATTGAGAAAGAGCTTATTAGGTGATAGAAAATCAATAAAGATGGGTTAAAACGCTTCACTGTTTCACCAGAAACAACAATGAGCTTTCTCTATGGATAAAATTCACGCAATGCAGTTGTTCGTCCGCGTCGCGGAACTGGAGAGTTTTTCCCGCGCGGCCGAAACATTAACCCTGCCGAAAGGCAGCGTCTCGCGGCAAATTCAGGCCCTGGAAAACCGGCTTGGCACCCAGCTATTGCACCGCACCACGCGCCGCGTCAGCCTGACGCAGGACGGCATGGTCTATTACGAACGGGCAAAAGATCTGCTGGCAAACCTTGATGAACTCGACGGTATGTTTCAGCACGATCCCTCCAGCATCAGCGGTCGGCTCCGCGTGGATATGCCCGTCGGCGTTGCTCGAAATTTAGTCATCCCCAAACTGCCTGCTTTTCTGCAGCACTATCCGGGCATTGAACTGGAACTCAGCAGCAGCGATCGCCTGGTGGATGTGATCCGTGAAGGGTTTGATTGCGTCGTCCGCGTCGGCGCGCTGAAGGATTCAGGGCTGATTGCCCGTCCCTTGGGCAAGCTGTCGGTGATTAACTGCGCCAGCCCGGATTATCTGGCACGATTCGGCTACCCGGAAACGCTGGACGATTTAGGCTCGCACGCCGTGATCCACTACGCCGCGATGCTGGGAACCCGACCGCAGGGCTTTGAGTTTTATAACGGCAGTGCGACGCAGTGGATAAAAACGGGCGGGGTGTTAACCGTCAACAGCACGGAAACTTACCAGGCTGCCTGTCTCGCCGGGCTAGGCATTATTCAGGTTCCGCGGGTTGGGGTGCGCGATTTACTGCGCGCGAAGAAACTGATTGAGATCCTCCCGCAATACCGGGCCGAAGCGATGCCCGTCTCCCTGATTTACCCTCACCGCCGCAACCTCTCCCGCCGGGTCCATCTGTTCATGGAGTGGCTTACCGAACTCACAAAAGCTTACGTGGACTAGCCGCAAGCTATAATTCAAAAACACATCCAGCTCAACGAAAAGGAAAATGCGCGTGACGCCGGAAAACAACCCGCAACGACCCACCCAACATTTAGAGTATGAGCCCGTCAAAAAGATGGAAACCGGGCCCGAAGAGCCCAAAACGCCAGGCACCGCCAGCAAAGCGCTGGGGACCGTCACCGGCATCGCCGCGAGAATTCAGCAGTTTCCCATGGTTGCGCACCTGATCCGCGCGACCGAGCGCTTTAATGACCGCATGGGGAATCAGTTTGGTGCCGCCATCACCTATTTTTCCTTCCTGTCGATGATACCAATCCTGATGGTGTCGTTTGCAGCGGCAGGTTTTGTGCTCGCGTCGCACCCGACGCTACTGCAGGATATCTTCAGTAAGATCCTGAATAACGTCAGTGACCCGACCCTGGCCAGCACGCTCAAAAGCACTATAAATACCGCCGTTCAGCAGCGTACCACCGTCGGCATCGTCGGTTTGCTGATTGCCCTTTACTCCGGCGTTAACTGGATGGGCAACCTGCGCGAGGCCATTCGCGCCCAGTCGCGCGACGTCTGGGAGCGTAAGCCGCAGGACCAGGAGAAAATTTGGGTTAAGTATCTCCGCGATTTTGTTTCGCTGATTGGCCTGCTTGTCGCGCTCATCGTGACGCTTTCCATTACCTCCGTGGCGGGCTCGGCGCAGCAGATGATCATCTCCGCGCTTTACCTTGATTACATAGAATGGCTGAAGCCCGCCTGGCGCGGCATTGGGCTGGCCATTTCCATCTTCGCCAACTACCTGCTGTTCTTCTGGATCTTCTGGCGCTTGCCCCGCCATCGTCCGCGCAAGAAGGCGCTGATCCGCGGCACGTTGATTGCGGCGATCGGCTTTGAGGTGATCAAAATTGTGATGACCTACACGCTGCCGTCGCTGGTGAAATCCCCTTCCGGCGCGGCGTTTGGCTCGGTGCTGGGACTGATGGCCTTCTTCTATTTCTTCGCCCGCCTGACGCTGTTCTGCGCGGCATGGATTGCCACCGCCGAGTACAAAGGCGACACGCGAATGCCCGGTAAAACCCACCGCTAGCTCCGCTCTCGGGCTGAAATTTCAGCCCGATTCATCATTTCAGCATATAAATCCAGTCCGTAACTTTTATTTAACTGAAAACCAGTTTAATTGACTGATATTTAAAATCTGTGAAGCATTTCATAGACGTGTTTTCGCTGGCCTGAAAATTATCCGCTTTTTGTTGCTTTTATCACCAGCGCGCGGCTTTGTTACAGATTGAAATGTCGCTTTTGCTGTGCGTAATATGGCCTTTCGTTCGACAAAAATAAGAAAATATTATGCAAGCAACAGCCACCACACTCGATTCAGGAACGGAAAACGTTCCGGTAAACTCGCGCAATAAAGTTGTCGTCGCCTCGCTGATTGGCACCGCCATTGAGTTCTTCGACTTTTATATTTATGCCACCGCCGCGGTCATCGTCTTCCCGCATATTTTCTTCCCGCAGGGCGATCCGACGGCGGCCACGCTGCAGTCTCTGGCGACCTTTGCCATCGCGTTTGTTGCGCGTCCAATTGGCTCTGCGCTGTTTGGACACTTTGGCGATCGCATTGGCCGTAAAGTCACCCTGGTGGCCTCGCTGCTGACGATGGGCATCTCCACCGTGGCCATCGGTCTGCTGCCGACCTATGAAACCATCGGCATTCTGGCGCCGGTCCTGCTGGCGCTGGCGCGTTTTGGCCAGGGTCTGGGGCTGGGCGGTGAATGGGGCGGCGCGGCGCTGCTGGCCACCGAGAACGCCCCGGCGCGCAAGCGCGCGCTGTACGGTTCATTCCCGCAGCTGGGCGCACCGATTGGCTTCTTCTTTGCCAACGGGACGTTCCTGCTGCTCTCCTGGCTGCTGACGGATGAACAGTTCATGAGCTGGGGCTGGCGTCTCCCGTTTATCTTCTCAGCCGTGCTGGTGCTGATTGGCCTGTATGTGCGCGTTTCGCTGCATGAGACTCCTGTTTTTGCGAAAGTGGCCGCGGCGAACAAGCAGGTGAAAGTGCCGCTGGGTACGCTGCTGACCAAACACGTCCGCGTGACCGTGCTGGGCACGTTCATCATGCTGGCAACCTATACGCTGTTCTACATCATGACCGTCTACTCCATGACGTTCAGTACCGCCGCCGCGCCGGTTGGCCTGGGTCTGCCGCGTAACGAAGTGCTGTGGATGCTGATGATGGCGGTGATCGGGTTTGGCGTGATGGTGCCGATTGCAGGCCTGCTTGCGGATAAATTCGGTCGTCGTGCGAGCATGATTACGATCACCACGCTGATCATTCTGTTCGCGCTGTTCGTCTTCCCGCCGCTGCTGGGTTCAGGTAGCCCGGCGCTGGTGATGGCCTATCTGCTGATTGGCCTGAGCCTGATGGGGCTGACCTTCGGCCCGATGGGCGCGCTGCTGCCTGAGCTGTTCCCGACGGAAGTGCGTTATACCGGTGCGTCGTTCTCCTACAACGTTGCCTCTATTCTGGGCGCGTCCGTTGCGCCGTATATCGCCACCTGGCTGCAGGCGAACTATGGTCTGTTCTACGTGGGGGTCTATCTGGCGGCCATGGCGGCGCTGACGCTGATTGCGCTGCTGCTGACGCACGAGACAAAGCACCAGGCTCTGTAATTCACTGCGGCCCGATGCCCTCACCCCGCCCCTCTCCCACAGGGAGAGGGAGGAAGTCCCGTAGGCCGTGTAAGCGCAGCGCCACCCGGCAAAAACAGGCCACACCTTACCTCTTCATCTGCGACAAAATAGTCCGGCACTGATTGGCCTCGCCTTCTGACGGCGAAATCAAGGCCAGCAGCGCTGCGGCTGGGGTGACCAGCGTCGCAAGCGCCGCGGCCACCGCACCGCGCGCAATAAGCGGTCCGGGCTTCACGCCCGCCTGCGGATTTTTGAAGGTTCCGCGCACGTAAAGCGGAGAGCGCAGAGTGATGATGCGGATCCCCTTACTTTCCGGGTCAATCGTCAAATCAAGCTGCTCCGAGGCCATGCTGGCGGTCCCGGTCACGTTAATCACCGCGTTTTCCGTGTCGAAGGCAAATATCTGCGGACGCGCCACGCCGTTAACCAGATCCAGATTGGCCGCCGCGCAGTTCACCCGCACCTCGTCATCACCGAAGATCTGCCCGATGACGTAGTTACCGACGTTCAGCCCCAGGATCTCCATCAGGTTTCGGCTCACCAGCCCGTCGTTCATCAGCAGCTTCAGGTTACCATTGCCGCTGCCGAGCAGCGCCGCCACCGAATTCCCCACGCCGCGAATGTCGGCATCACCGTTCATTTCCCCGAGGGTTTTCTGCATCAGCTCTACGTTCGGCATCAGCTCTTTCAGCTTCAATCGACGCGCCTGGATCTCCGCCCGTCCCTGCATCGGCTTCTTATCGCCTTCCAGGTGAATGTTCGAGGAGATCGTCCCGCCCGCCATGCCAAACTTCAGCGGCTGCAGGCGCAGGTCGGCGTTTTTGAGGAGGATATGGGTCGAAAGATTGCTGATCGGCAGCGTACTGCCATGCTCAATTTTTCCGCCTTTGAAGCGCACATCCGCATCCATCACGTTCCATTTGTCGGTTTCGAAGCGATCGTATGGCAGCACTTTGCCGGCAGGCTGAACATCTTTTTTGACCTCTTTCGACTTGGTACCTTTACCCGAGTCCACGCCAATTAGCGGGCCCAGGTCGGCCAGACGCAGCTGACGGGACTCAACATCCCCTTCCAGCTTCGGTCGCGGTTTTCCGGTGGTGTAGGTCAGCGTGCCGTGAATGTCGCTGTCGCCGATGCGGCCGTTGAAATCCCGATAGTCAAAAACGGACGATTTTTCGGTATCGATTTTGGCAACCAGATGCCCGTCCGTTTCGAACGGCGGGGTATCCGGCAGCAGCACGCCGGTCAGTTCATACAGCTCGCCCAGCGAATCGCCGGCGAATTTGAGCTGAAGGTCGACGCCCCCCATATTCATCGGATCGTTGACCGTGCCGACGAACGCCACTCGGGTGTTACCGGAACGGAAGTCCGCCTGCACCGGGAACGGCGTGCCTTCGCTCCGCAGCGCCAGCATGCCGCCTATTTTCCCTTTACCGCTGAGAGGCTGATCGTTGTAGCGTCCTTTTGCCGTCAGGCCGAAGACATAGTCGCCTACGCTTGCCGCGTCGCCTTTTGCTTTCGTGCCCGTGACCTCGCTAAACGGCAGCGGTTTGCCCAGCGGATCGACGAGGATCTCCACGTCCGCCTTGCTGACCTTATCGTCGATGGCGATCCGTCCGCGATCGAAAAGAATATTGTCGAGACGGAATGACCAGGAAGAAGGCTGGGCATTCTGATCTTTTTCGCTGTCGCTGGCAAGGTTAAACGTCCAGTTGTTGTTTTTTTCTGAGAGTCGGATCAGGCGCGCATCGGGCTGCTGAAGTTTGATCCACGGCAGATAGACCGTTTTGGTGAAGAGCGCCAGCGGAGCCAGCGTGGCTTCAACGCGCGGCAGGTGAATCATGGTGACGTCCGGGATATCCGGCGGGTTGCCGAGAATGATGTCGTCGGCATGGACGTGAGGCCAGGGGATCCAGCTGCGCCAGCCGGGCTCCTCTTTCTGACGCTCCCACACCACTCCTAAATCACCGCGGATGGCGAAGGGACGGTTCAGTTCGGTTGAGACTTTCTGGTTGATGGTCGGCTTGAGACGGTTCCAGTCAAACGTCGCAATAATGATGGCGACGACCACGATCAACAACAAGAAAATCCCTGCTGTCCAGGAGATTACCCTGGTTGTTCTCGTCATTTTTATCCCCTTTCCTGATGACCTGTTCTGTAAAACTATAGTCCAGACAAAGGGAAGCGGGCTTATCAGAGGGTCGTTATAACGCTATCGAGGCGATCCATGGGTACCGGGCGGGAGAGATAATAGCCTTGCGCCGCCGCTGCGGGAGAGTTTTGCACATCACGCCACTCTTCCAGTGTTTCCACACCTTCAACAATCACGCCCTGGCAATAGCGGTTCATCAGCTGCAATAACAGCGTAAACAGATTCCGCCCTTCCGGGGTCTGACGCAGCATAATGAACAGGTCGCGGGCCACTTTGATGTAGTCGTAGCGTACTTCACTCAGGGCGGAGAAGTTCGCCATGCCGGTGCCAAAGTCATCCAGCCACAGCGGGCCGTATTCGCATATCGACGCAAACGAGGAATCCTGCGGCAGGCGGACATGCTCCACCAGCTCAAAGCGCATCCACGGAAGAGTGGCGATCAGCTCCTGCAATTTCGCGTTCTGGCGTAGCGCCAGCAGGGTTGGACCATCAACGTTCACCGAGGCGAGGATATCGTGCTGTTCGAAAAAGGGCTGCTTCGTCGCCAGCATACGAAGCTGTTCTTCCAGCACGTCCAGGCGCTGGCGAACGGCAACTTCGGCAAAATAGCGATCCGGCGCGATGCGCTGAGTAGGGTTTGAGGGATGCGTAACGACGGTCAAAATTTCAATTGCCATCAGTCGACCATCTGTTCGGTAGATCGGCTGATAGGTGTACGCACGCTCACATTGCAGCCAGTAGCGATGCTCCTGCAAGTTCTCAATACTTGCCTCAGGCGTAGTGCTCAGCCGCTGGATAACCTGCTCTGACTTCATTTCAGATGTCCTGTTGTTGGGATAGCCTTTCTGGACTCGTCACAGGATTATCGGCGCGACAATTGAGAACTTTATGTTCAATTCACCGGGAAAATGAAATTAAGATGACAGAAATGCGCGGGAACACGCGCTGGCTCAAATAAAATAATGGAACGTTGTTTTAATATAGTTGACCGGTTAATTCACTCAGCGCACACTGCTGATAATTCTTCTGTTCAGGTTCACGACTATGTCCAAAAAAATTGCCGTGATTGGCGAATGCATGATTGAGCTGTCACAAAAAGGCGCGGAAGTTAGCCGCGGATTTGGTGGCGATACGTTAAACACGTCCGTTTATATTGCCCGTCAGGTCGCGCCTGACGCGCTTACCGTGAACTACGTTACCGCCCTGGGCACGGACAGCTTCAGCCAGCAAATGCTGGAGGCCTGGCAGAGTGAACATATTGAAACGTCGCTGATTCAGCGTATGGAAAACCGCCTCCCGGGGCTTTATTACATCGAAACCGACAGCACCGGCGAACGCACGTTTTATTACTGGCGTAACGAAGCCGCGGCCAAATTCTGGCTGGAGAGCGACGCGGCCGCGGCCATCTGCGAAGAGCTGGCGACGTTTGACTATCTCTATCTGAGCGGCATTAGCCTGGCGATCCTGAGCCCCACCAGCCGTGAAAAGCTGCTCTCGCTGCTGCGCGAATGCCGTGCAAACGGCGGCAAGGTTATTTTCGATAACAACTACCGCCCGCGCCTGTGGGCCAGCCGCGAAGAGACGCAGCAGGTCTATCAGCAGATGCTGCAGTGCACCGACATTGCCTTCCTGACGCTCGACGATGAAGACGCCCTGTGGGGTGAGAAACCGGTAGAGGACGTGATAGCACGCACACAGGCGGCAGGCGTGAGCGAAGTGGTGATTAAGCGCGGGGCAGATTCGTGCCTGGTCGCGGTGGCGGGCGAAGCGCTGGTTGACGTTCCGGCGGTGAAGCTTGCCAAAGAGAAAGTGATTGATACCACGGCGGCCGGCGATTCATTCAGCGCGGGGTATCTGGCGGTACGTCTGACGGGTGGAACGCCGGAAGCGGCGGCACAGCGTGGGCACCTGACGGCCAGCACGGTGATTCAGTATCGCGGGGCGATTATTCCGCGTGAGGCGATGCCTGTTTAAGTAAGGTGCGGGCTGATGCCCTCACCCTAACCCTCTCCCACAGGGCTGAGGATTCCCCACAAAATAATGCCAGCACGGACGACCCCCTCTCCCTTGAGGGAGAGGGTTGGGGTGAGGGGGAACATAC
Organism: Enterobacter sp. DC1; assembly: GCF_000568075.1. Taxonomy (NCBI): domain Bacteria; kingdom Pseudomonadati; phylum Pseudomonadota; class Gammaproteobacteria; order Enterobacterales; family Enterobacteriaceae; genus Enterobacter; species Enterobacter sp. DC1. The sequence goes on along the minus strand of NZ_AZUA01000008.1, from coordinate 23,156 downwards.
GGCTCTGGCGGTCATTCCGTTCACTTTATGTTCCTTGCTACTCTGTAACAACATGACCGGTGAACGTGCCATGGCGGCTCAGTCGCCGCCGCCCTGGCGACCCGGGCTCCCGGCGGTAAATCGCCGCTTCGCGGTGCCCTCGGCTTATTCCTTCCGGCTTGTCGGGTACGGGCGGAGGTAACGTCCCTGTAAAGCCCGCCCTCTCGGCGCATCCCTGCGCCTCGCCCCGGCCTGCAGGAAACGCCTCAGCGATTTACAGCCGGACCAGGGCATTGCTGTAAGTCATTCATTTTCCTGAAGCAACATTCATCGCTTCAGGTAAAAAATTACTGGGAATTACTCTCCCCACAGGGAGAGTGGACGATGAACACCCTCTCCCTGTGGGAGAGGGAATGTTTAAGCATTACTGCCCCTGCGGAATATCCGTCGCGTCTGGATGTAAATCATCGGCCGTGGCGGCCTGCGCGGGCTGCGGCGCGGTAGCCATAATGGAATCCCAGGTCGTCTGAAGTTCCTTCATGTCATATTCCGGCTCGCCCTTCGGCTGCAGGAGGATCAACGCCATCTCCTGCGACAGCTGCTGACGGAGGTCCTGATTGAGCATCTCGACGGTCAGACCGTTCAGGAAGTCCTGACGCAGTTTCTGGTACTGTTCAGGCGCAATGTCCACCACCTGATTCTGCAGGGAACGAATACGCTGGCTGATCAGAATATCGGTATCGGCGCGAGCGTAGGTCGCAAACAGTTTCTGCAGCTCGAGTTTTTTCTGCGCCACGAGAGCGTTGAATTCCTCTTCGGAAAGCCCCTCTTTACGCACTTTTTCCAGCTCTTTCGCGACCACGCCCAGATTGGCATTCAGCTTATCGCCCGGCGATTCAACGTTGATGGCGCACTGCGCACGCTGGAACAGCACGCGGCAGTCAAAGCCAAGACCGATATTCTTCACGTTGTTCTTGCTCAGCGTCTGCTGAACGTGCCAGAACAGCGCTTCACGCGCCAGATCGGCACGCCAGTAGCGCAACATCGCCGCGGACTCGCGGATTGGCTGCCAGGCGTTATCCCACATGATGGAGAGGCGATCCTGACGCACGGCGTCCGTCATAATGCTGACGGGCTCTGCACGCAGCGGAGAGAGCGTCGGAACAGGGGCTGGCGTTTCACGCTTGCCTTTCAAATCACCAAACGCTTTGTTGATCTGCTCCACCACCGCGCGGCTGTCCACGTTACCCACCACGATCAGCGTCATTGCGTCCGGGGTGTACCACTTCTGGTAGAACGATTTTACCTGTTCGGCATCCACCGGCTGTTTCAGCGGTTCAGCCGGATCATGTCCCAGTAGCGTCGAGCCCTTCAGGCGGTAACGCCACCAGCCCTCTTTGGTATCCCCGGGCCAGGTCGCCACCATGTCGCTGTTGCTCAGCGCATAGTTGACGGTGTCCGGCGTAATCGCCAGATTGCCAGAGGCATCGGAGAGATACGTAAGCGCTTCTTTAAGCAGGTCATTACGGTTATTAGGCAGGCTCAGGTTAAACATGGTGTAGTCATACGAGACCACAGCCGGAGGAAGCGGGCGTTTCGGATCGATGGCCTGCTGCCAAAGCGAACGCACCTGAACCGCTTGCAGGCTGCCGCTCTGCGTGAGCGCCAGCCGGGGAATAAAATGGCTAAAACCGGTTTGCTGAGTGCTTTCCGTGAGGGAACCGGTATTAATGGACAGACGGATTTCTATACGGTCACTGGGGCGCTGCGGAGTGGCTAACACCTGCCACTGAAAACCGTTCGCTAATGTCCCTTGTTGCCAGGCCGGGTCTGGCTGGAGCGCATCTGCCTGCACATAACTGGCTGCTGCCATCATCAGCAAACCGCCGGTTAAGAGTCGAATTTTTGTGCCCTGCATGTGAACCCCTGATCAACATTCCTGGTTAAAAAAGAGTGTTTCGCGACGCGCTTCACTCTTAAAGATGACGATGAAAACACGTCGATTAGACCGCGCGTTCGGCAAAACGTCACGGTCCGAAGTGAAATATACCCAAAAAAAATCTTGTCGAATTATGACAGGTACGAACAGTTATTATGCGCAGGAGCCCGCATCCCGACAAGGGAATACGGGCATTTGTGACAAGATTAAGAGGATAAGCCAGGATTTTTGCTGTCAGTTGAACGATTATTCAGAGTATCGTCGAGCTTTTTGTGATCCAGCTCTTTCACCCATTTCGCCACCACCACCGTTGCCACGCCGTTACCCACCAGGTTGGTTAACGCACGCGCCTCTGACATGAAGCGGTCGATACCGAGAATCAACGCCAGACCCGCCACCGGCAGGTGACCCACGGCGGAAATGGTGGCAGCCAGCACGATAAATCCGCTGCCCGTCACGCCTGCCGCGCCTTTAGAGGAGAGCAGGAGCACCACCAGCAGGGTAATCTGGTGAAAAATATCCATATGGCTGTTGGTCGCCTGCGCGATGAACACGGCCGCCATCGTCAGGTATATCGAGGTGCCGTCCAGGTTGAAGGAGTAACCCGTCGGGATCACCAGCCCGACCACCGATTTACGGCATCCCAGCTTTTCCATCTTGTCGAGCATACGCGGCAGCGCCGATTCTGAAGAGGAGGTCCCCAGAACAATCAGCAGCTCTTCGCGGATGTAGCGGATAAATTTGAAGATGTTGAAACCCGTCGCGCGGGCGATGGAGCCCAGCACCACGACCACGAAAAGGATACAGGTGATATAGAAGCAGATAATCAGCTGACCCAGCTGCACCAGCGTACCGACGCCATACTTACCGATGGTGAAGGCCATCGCGCCGAAGGCACCGATCGGCGCCAGGCGCATGATCATATTGATGATGCCGAAGATCACCTGCGAGAAGCTTTCAATTACATTAAAGATAAGCTGGCCTTTGCTGCCCAGACGGTGTAGGGCAAAGCCAAACATCACGGCGAACAGCAGAACCTGCAGGATGTTACCGCTGGCGAACGCGCCAATAACGCTGCCCGGTATCACGTCCAGCAGGAAGGCCACCACGCCCTGATCCTTCGCCTGCTCGGCATACACCGCGACCGCTTTGGCATCCAGCGTTGACGGGTCTACGTTCATCCCCGCGCCCGGCTGCACCACGTTGACGATAATCAGACCGATAATCAGCGCAAGGGTACTGACCACTTCAAAATAGAGAAGCGCCACTGCGCCGGTACGACCTACCGCCTTCATGCTTTCCATGCCAGCGATGCCCGTCACGACGGTACAGAAGATCACCGGAGCGATGACCATTTTGATGAGCTTAACGAACGCGTCGCCAAGCGGCTTCATTTGCGCGCCCAGCTCAGGGTAATAGTGACCCAGCAGAATACCGATGGCGATGGCTGTCAGGACCTGGAAATAAAGACTTTTGAAGAGTGAGGTTTTCATAAGGTGTCCTTGGGAAGAAAAACCACAGGCTTTGTAAGGTTATGGTTAACCTGCGGCTTTAAAATAACACCCACATAACAGGACAGAAATAAACTCAGTTCAAATTTGAAACACAAATGTTAAGAACTTTGAGCTGGCTCGCACAAGCCAGCAACAAAATTACACTTTTGCGTTATTGTCAGCACCAGAAAGGTATCGTTCTTCAAAGACATCCGAAGGAACAGCAGGGGCAAAAAGGAAGCCTTGTCCGCTCTCCACGCCCGCCTCTGCCAGCCAGGCGCGTTGCGCTTCGGTTTCAATTCCCTCGGCAATAAGATGCAGGTTGAGGCTGCGCGCCATCTGGATAATCGCCTGCACCATGCTGCTGTCGCCCGGCAGACCGTCGACAAACGCTTTATCAATTTTGAGCACATCCACCGGAAGGGTTTTCATGTGCTGAAGCTGACGCAGCCCGGCGTATCCCATGCCAAAATCGTCCAGCGCAATGCGAATCCCGGCATTACGCAGCGGTTTCAGAATTGCGACCGCCTGATTAGGGTCGTCGATGCGTCGGCTCTCCGTCACTTCCAGAGTTAACGTATCAGGCTTGATTCGGTAACGATGGATCAGCTCCAGCATCTCTGAAACCATGGTTGGGTGCATCAGCTGCACGGCAGACAAATTGACCGACAGCGGCAGCGTCACGCCGCGCTCCTGCCAGGCAGCAAGCTGACGGCAGGACTCCTCCAGCACCCAGTAGCCGACGGTAACCATCAGGCCGCAGGACTCAATGCGCTCAATCAGCCCTTCCGGCAGCTCCCATGAACCATCCGGCTGCTGCACGCGCAGCAGTGCCTCGGCGCTTTTCACTTCTCCCGTCAGCAAATTCACCTGCGGCTGTAGCCAGAGGGCAAACTGGCGGTTATCCAGCGCGGTCAGGATGTCGCTCTCTTCCGTCAGGCGCTGCTGCGCCTTTTCCATCTCTTCCGGCGCGAAGAACTGGATCTGATTTTTGCCTTTGCGCCGGGCGGTGAACGCCGCCGAGAACGCGCGATGATAAAGCTGCTCTGCCGTTAAATCGCCATAGTACATCGCAATACCGATACTGGCGCTTGGACGAAGCTGGATACCCTGAATAGGCAACCGCTCATTAATGACAGTGAGTACTTGCTGACCTAAAGTGATCGCATGCCAGGGTTCTTTGACGCCGTTGGCAATCACCACCAGGTCGTAACCGCTGACCTGGGTCAGCACCATGCGCGGGGCAAGGACAGACTTCACTTTTTCCACCAGCGTCAGCAGCAGCATTTCGCGCTGGCTCTCCTTGAGCACGCCAGCCGTGTCCTGCAGGGTTTCACAGGCGATAACCATCAGCGCCGTGGTTTGCTGACGGGCAACGGTCTGCTCCAGCATCGCCATCAGGAAGGCTTTATTGGGAAGCTCCGACACCGGGAAGCGCGTGGCGCTGCTGTTTAACTCATCCTGCTGGCGCTGGATGCGCTGCTGGTTGAGGTTGTAGCTGCGCACCAGCATGCCTATCTCATCGTCATGATGCAGACGCGGCAGCTCAAGCTGATGCCCCATCTGATCCTGCGGCGCAAGCGTATTCAGCTCGCGGGCGATACGGCGCAGCGGATGAACAATCAGCCGGTTAATGCACCAGGTGAGCGCCACGCTGAGAATAAGCGTCATAAGTAAGCAAGTGGTCACTAACGTAACTACCCAACTCATGACGAATTTATACATGCGGTAAGAGTCCGCCTGTAATACCAGGTAGGCCAGCGGCTGCGGGTTGGCAGGGCGTTCGAGTGAATAAACGGGCAGCGAAATCTGCACCGGCAGTTCAAACAGGCGCATCACCATCATCGGAACGGGACGCTCCGGAATAAAGCTCATCCGCAGCGCCTGAAACTGGTTGGGCAAGACGACGTCGGCGCGGCTCACGACGCCGGCAGGCTGAATGCGTTTTAAAATGGTTTCCGCTTCGGGAATATCCCCTTTCAGGATAGAGGCAGAAAGCGGGCCACGCACCGAGCGGGCGATACTTTCCAACTGCGAAGCCGTGTTATAGCGATTCTGCTGTACGGAATGAAACAGCAAAATTACGCAGAAGAGCAGTACAAACAGCATGGTGACGGCAGAAACCATCGCCATCTGTTTGATTGTTAAGGAACGGCTGACACGCAAAATGACTCTCCACAAAACTCGAAGCGCAGGGCGCGCCAGGGTGTAAACCTGGCGCGCCTGAGTATACCCGATTGCCGCGCTATTAAGAGAGACTTACAAATGGATTAAGGAAAATCCGATTACCAGTCCGCGTAAGGGATAAGCGGCTGCGGCGGTAAGTCCATATCGCCCTGCCAGCCTGCAGCAGAGTAACGCACATAAATGAGCGCATGGCTTGGGGTATAGTTTTTCGCTTCCTGAATATCCACGCCCATGCCCACAAACCAGTTGGACGTTACGCGGCGTTCGATAATGGCGCGCGCGGTATAACCCGTGCCTGAGGAACTGCTGCCGGTTTCCATCGCGCCCCGGTCGGTATAGCGGTCTGGCTCATCGGTCGGGATCAGATTCTGAATCGGGTAGCGCAGCTCGTCTTTGGTTTTAGAGTGAGACCAGGACACCGAGCCACCCAGCTCCCAGGACCAGTTCTCCGTGCGTTTACGCCAGGTCACCGGCAGTGCGAAGGAGACATACTCCTGCGGGCTGTAGTAGCCGCCCTGACCCAGGGTATAACCGCTCAGGTCTTTGTCGTAGTGCCAGAGCATATTGGAGACGCCGACCGTCAGGCGCTCGTTGTTTTTATTAATGAGCTTGTAGTAGTAACCCGTCATCCAGCGGACGCGCCAGTTATCTTCCACATTTTTACCCGTCAGCGTTTCCGCGTTCAGGCTTGACCAGACGCCGTTCGCTTCCCCTTTGTCATAGCTCATGCTTACGCCGCCACCGGTGGCACGTACGCCGCCCCAGGTGGTGCCGGTGTTGGTATCTTTTTGCCCGGCGAACGCCAGCAGAGAGCTGGAGATTGGGCGGCGGTGGGCGTTAACGGTATAGCCGATGGGGCCCAGATCGCTGCTGTAGCTGATACCGCCCACCACGTCGACGACGTCAAAGCCCATTGGCGTGGTGCCAATGTCCATCGCCCAGGTTTTATTCTGCCAGCCGACGGCGACGCTTGCGCCATTGTCGGACTGATGGGTGTTGCCGCTACACGGCGTTTCGTAGCAGGTCCCCCATTTTGGATCGTAGGTCCCGTTATTGTTATCAAATGAACCGGCGTCCATGTTGACCAGATCGCTTCTGAAGAACATGCGCCCGTCAGACAGCGGAGCATCCACCTGTAGCATGGTAGTGTGCGCTTTCAGGTCGGAATAGCCGCCCGTGCCGCTGGAGCCCCAGTAGTCGTGCTGCAGCGTGACGTTAACATCCTGCTGACGGTACAAGTCACCGGCATCACTGCGCACGCCGCGCTTCAGCCAGTCGTCCTTTTCATCGTTACGCGTCAGACGAGTGAAGCTGTCGTTGTCGGCCGGACGGGTCGTCGTGACGCCGGACGACACCATCGCGTCTTTATAGGTTTCCAGCGCCTGCTGAGGCTGTCCGTTTTGCGCCTGGAAACGCGCGGCATCACGTAACACCAGCGCGTTTTCCATGGAGCCGGGCTGCGATTTAGCCTGCGGAATGATTTTGTTGAAGGTCTGTTCTGCGGCAGCGGAATCGCCCAGGCCTGCCTGCGCCATCGCGATCCGGCGCTGCATGTTGAGCGACAGCGGCTGGCCGTTTTGCGCGGCGGGCAGTTTCGCCAGCTCTGCGCGCGCGGCATCTTTGTCCCCCTGCGCGCTATAAATCTCGGTCAGACCGAGGATCGCATCTTCGTTCTGCGGTTCACGCTGCAGAACGGCGTTGTACGTCGTTTTCGCCGACGCCAGATCGCCACGCTGCTGCGCCCAGTCCGCCAGCGTCAGGTCGATGCGGGTGGAGGTCGGCTGCTGACGCAGAAGGTTTTCCGCCTCCTGCTCTTTGCCGCTGTCGCGCAGACGGTTGGCGGTTTCCAGCACCTGGTTGCTTTGCAGACGGTCGGCAAGTTCCTGAATATTGCCGTTCCACTTGCTGCGCGGCAGCGTGTCCAGATGCGCCAGCGCGGCACGATCCTGATCGTTGCCGGAAAGATAGAGCCCGCTGGCGTACACCTGATCCGGGTCGGACGGTTTCTGGCTGGCAAGCTGACGCATCAGGGTATCCGCCTGGCTGCGCTGACCCGCGCTGTAGAGATCGCGCGAGAGACGATAGGTTATCCACACGTCGCCGGGAGAGAGCGCCAGACGACGACGCTGAATCTCTGCCGCCTGGGCGTATTTCCCCTGATTTTCCAGCTGTTCTGCCTGAGCGGAGAGCTGCTCGTTGGTCAGGCTGCGTTCAATATCATCAATGCTCCGGCGCTGGCTGGCGGAGAGAGACTGGATAAACTGCGAGGCCTTCTCCGGGGACTGCGCGCGGTAAATATTGGCCAGGCCGCGGACCGCATTGCTGTTGCCGCTGTCCATACGCAGCGCCTGGCGATAGTAACGTTCCGCCGCGTCGTTATCTTTACGCGCCGCGGCGGCATCGCCCAGCCCCAGCACGGCATAACTGTCGGTATTGTCGATACCGCGCGCCTGCTGATAGTAACGCTCTGCCTGCGCCGGGTTATTCGCCTTGAGCGCCGCATCGCCCTGCTGGATCAGCAGCCAGTAACGGTTAACCTTGAGCAAACTGTCCCATTTACCCCGGTTATCGCTCTGGGGATCGAGGGCAATCGCCTTTTCAAACTGCGCCACCGCGCGGGCGCGGTCGCCTTTCTGGGAATAGGCCTGACCAAGGGCACCCACCGCTTCACTGTCGGCATGGTTGGCGCTGACGGCTTTTTGCAGCTCAGCCACCGCCTTACTCCCCTGCCCGGCATCTACCGCCGCCAGCCCTTCCGCTTTCGCGCGGAACGCCGGGTCAGCGAGCTGTTTTTGCTGTTCTTCGAGCTGGGCACGCGCCGCCACGACGCTATCACCACTGCTGAATACGCTCAGGTATTTTTGCAGCGCGCTGACGCTGGCGCTGCTGGCAGGCTGGCCTTTGATTTGGTCATACCACATATCAGACGCCTGGCTGCGCCCGTTGGTCGATTTAGCCATCTCCTGCAATACCGCAAAGCCTTCATCACGGCGTCCGCTCTGGAACAAAAGCTGGGACAGCGTCGCCTGCAGCTGCGTATTTCCGGGGCTGCTGGTGTTGATTTTCTTGAGCTGATTAATGGCCGCATTCCGGCGAGCGGGGTCTTTCGCCACGACGTTCCAGTATTCCGTCGCCACGTCGCCGCCCGGCGGGTTGCCGTCAAACAGCTTGTCATAAGCTGCAATCGCCTCCTGCGTGTGTCCCGTGGTGGCGAGCAATCGCGCCTGCTGGAGCTGCTGGCGGCCATCCGGCGTCGACAGCAGCATCGTGTTGCGGGATGACTGATACGCACTCGAGCCCGGCGCGATCCCTTTCAGACGATCCAGCTCTTTTTGCGCACCGGCGTTATCGCCCTGGCGCAGCAGGTAGCGAAAGCGTGCGGCAATGACGTCAGGGTTGTTCGGGTCAATCAGCTCCAGACGATAAAGCGATTGACGAACCAAATCCTCACGCTGTGTCGATTCGCCCAGCCGAACCTGTTCCAGCAGCTGTTTCTGCTGCGGAGAGTTGGCGGCCTCAGCCATCGGCATCAGGGCCAGGCCAAGCGATAAAGTGAGTAGATTTACTGTGAACTTGCGCATTCCTGGCCCCAATCCGGTATTAATTCACCTTTTGCGGTGAAGCGAAAACGATGCTGATCCCATCCTTGCCCAAAGAGAGTCAGCACGTAGCTGTAATAGGCATTATTATCGGGAAAATGGTCTGCAACGCGCTGGCGCTGAACCGCCTGGGCATCACGTTGTTGTAAAAACGGCAGCATGGCGGCAGAGAACCCGACCGGGCCATTCCCGGTGCGTTTACCCGTCGCCACATCCACTTTCTCCGGCGGCACACCCCGTTTCATTGTCTTTGCCGCCATCGGCTGGAAGCGCGTCAGCAGCCGGGCTTTCTGAGGATCTTTATCACTCATCATTCCCACCCAGAGATAAACGCGGATGGCATCGTAGCCGCCCACCAGCGATTTATCCTGCTGTAACCGCCAGCCTTTGTTTTTCTGATACTGAACCCAGTCCGGCGAAAAACCTTTCGGCGCGCTCTCCAGCAGCAGACGCTGATTGGTTTCACGAAGCTGGCTCCACGGGGTACCAAAACGCGTGAAATAACTCGCTAGCTGCGGAGGAAGATAGCTGGGGTTAAAACGCCAGACGTTTTCATCGGCAAAACCGACTTTACCGGGAAGCAGCATTGCGCCGAGCCCTGGCACTTTCACCACTTCCTCACTGACAATGCGTTTCAGCAGCGCCTTACCCGTGCGGGTATAGTCCGGATGTTTCCACAACCGGCCCGCTTCGAGCAGAGACCAGGCGATCCAGACATCGGCGTCAGAGGCGGAGTTGGTATCAATTACCGCCCACGTCTCTTTATCTTTCTGTCCCCATAGCCAGGCGGGCAGATGGTCGTTGAGATTGCCGCTGGCAAGATTATCGCGCGTCCAGGTCAGCAGCTGGTCAAACGCGCTGCGATCGTTCGCCGCAAGGGCAAAGAACAAGGCGTAACTTTGCCCTTCCGAGGTCGTAATTTTGCGCGTGTCGCTGGGATCAACGACACGCCCGCCCTCACTGATGTAATCCTTTTTAAACTGCTCCCAGGCAGGCCAGGTACAGGCGGCGCGAAGAGGAAGCGCCGCCAGCATCAACGCTGCTAATGCACACCAGCGAAAGGCTTTCATCACATCTTACTCATCCGGGTTCAGGCGACGACGGCTGATGATACGCAGCAGACGCCACAGCACCCATGCCAGCAAGACCACGCTGACCGCCGCCAGGATGGCGAGCAGAACCGGATGGTTAGCCAGCGCATACCACAGGCGTTCGAACCACGGCAGATGGCCTACGTAGTACACATCGCCCACGCGCAGGCTATTGACGCCGGACTCACGGATCACCGAAACGGAACCAAACATCGCGGCACGTTTACCGCTGTCGTTCATAGCCGTATTGAGCAGTTCATAACCGCGCGGGCTGTCCGCCAGGAGAGCCACCACGCTACGCTGTTCGTTGTAAGGTGACTGGAAGCCCACCACCGCGGCCATTGCCCCCTGAGACGTTACGGTCGTCTGCGCGCTGGCCTGACGGTCGTTCACATCCGGCATAATGCTCGGGAACTCGGTCTGGCGCAGCGGCGTGTTAACCCAGGACTGGGCCGCTTTCACCAGCAGATCGATACGTTTGTCATCCTTCAGCTTATCCGGAATGGTGCCTATCACCATGATGTCAGCATCTTTGTTCTGGATCTGGCTGCCATCATCCGTCAACGTGACGTTAATCGCCGGTAATCCCGTCTGTCCCCCAACGGTCGCCATGGTATCCAGCAGGGTCGTGACCTGCCCTTCGCTAGGCGCTTTTGGCATCACAACGATGGACTCAGAGAGATCGGCCATGCGGCTGAACGGGAAGCCCGCGTTAGCAAAGGCGCGCAGATCCGGCATCGCCAGGAAGTGATAGTACTTCGAGAAGTCGATGGTCGACTCATCGCCAATCACAACGTGGTTCTGTACGGGCTGGAAGGTGATGCAGTTTTCCGCCGAGCCGCCAGGCATCGGGTTCATGTACTGGAAGTCAAAGCGCAGCTGGTTTATCGCGCCGAGCTTCAGTGCCGGAATGGAGACATCCGTTTTACCGTCCAGCAGCCCCTGCAACACCGGCAGGCGAAGCATCAGGCGGTTAGTATCCTGCGTGCTTTGCAGGCTGAACGATTGCAGGAACTGGTTGTTCAGGCTGATATCCATGCGCGAGCTGTCTTTGGTCGCTGGCGCGGTATAACGGTAGTTCAGATTGATATCAATGCCGTTGGTACGCAGCAGATACAGGTCCGGCGGCAGATTCAGTGACAGGCTAATCGGCGCTGGCTCAAGCCCCGTCGCCTGCAGCTGTTCTTCATAGGTTTTCAGCTCGCCAAATGTCACCGCACGGTCGGTACGCACCCAGTTTGGCGCATCATAAGGTTTACGCGCCAGCAGCGGTTTGACCTCATCCACCACCACGCTGTCACCGCGGAAAAGGACGTTGCCCTGGGCAATGGCTTTTGCGGCCTGCACCAGATCTTTATCATCACGGCCAAAGACCACCAGCAGCTTCACGTACGGGTTTTCCGGGTGGCTTATCATCTCAACGGTTGGCGCTTTGACGTCCGGATGATCGCGCAGGAAGGCCGGGCGTTTCGCGTTGGTCGCAAACACAATGGCATTTCTGTCCGGCAGTTTGTCATACATCGCCGGGAAGCTCTGTCCACGCCAGCCGGCACGTGAACCAAACCAGGACGCCACAATGGTGGCCGCCAGCTGCTCGGTCACGTCCGGGGATGATGCAAACACCATCGGCAGCGTGAGCGGACGGTTATCACGCGGATCGAAGAACGGAACCGGGAATGCCGAGAGATCGTTTTTCAGCGCCAGCGACTGGTAGGTCATCTGCAGCGAGGAGTTACGCCCGACGTCCATCCACAGCGTGTTGCTGGCCGGGTTTTCGCAGACATCGCGGTAGTGGCCGACAAATTCCAGACGGATACGGTTAAAGTCGGTGATGAACAGCGGGTTGATCGGCACCTGAGCCTGGGTTTTCTTGCCCAGCTGCTCTTTGGTGACCGGCAGTACGTCCATCAGCTCATCATTCAGGTAGACCTTCAGCTGGGACTGCGTCGGCAGCAGAGACGGCGACGGCGTGTATTCCAGGTTCAGCACCGCATTAGAGACGACCTCATCGCTGCGCATGCCAAACTCAATGCCGCCGTTAGGGTTGATGCCGCGCAGCACCATACTGCCCGGAGGCGGTGCAATTTGCGCGAAGGTCAACTTCACGTCACGCGACGGCGCATTGTCCGCAACGACGGGTGCATTCGCCCCCCGGACGCCCGGCATTACCTGCCCGATAACCTGGCCGTCTGCCGGTAGGGTGTTCCCCTCCGTTGGCTGATTCGGCATGATATTTTCTGTTTGACCAGGTGCCGCGGTGACAACCGGATCGGTTGCCTGCGCGACGACAGGTACCGTTGGCGCAGGCGTTGCCGCTGCGTTACCAGGAGCTGCGTTAGCCATTGTTGCGGGGAGGACATTCATCCCCATTGCCACTGCACATAACCAGGAAAGTTTTGTTTTCATCGCGTTATCATCATTGTTGAGCCATAACCGGGTCCGCCTGCTTCGCCTCATCCCGCTCAGGACGACGAGGAATGAACGACACGACCCAGGAAACCAGCGAAGTAAGTGACCGGAAAATTAATTTCACCGACGACGGGGCGAATTCTGCAAGGTGACGATAGCCACGGAACCCCAGCTTCAGAATATCCAGCAGGCTTTCCAGAGGTTTATCTTCCGGGAAGCTGTCCTGCCAGAGAGCCCACGTGTCCGCGCGGGCAAACGTACACTGCACAAAATCGATATGTTGCTTTTTGGTCAACGGCATCAGCTGCAAACCGACTTCATTGCCCGCCACGCGAACAACCTGCGTCGGGAAGACATACTCCTGCTGACCGCGCTTAAGCAGCAGGTTAACCTTCTGGCCTTCCAGCACCTTCGCCTGGCCGTTGATTTTGATCCCCAGACCACCGTCAGAGAAGTCGTGCACTGTACAGGAGAAGAGATGTCCATCTTCACGGGCGATCGCCGCAGGCATGCAGATTTCAACGCGATGCGCACGACGAACCTGTTTACTCTCCACCGACACCGCTACCGCGCCGCCGAGGATAATCAGGTTGTAGAAGACCCAGGCCATACTCACAAAGACGGTCAGGATTTCGTTTTCCGGGCCGTAGAAGTAACGCCAGATACCGGCGATGACGCCAACGATATTCAGCAGTACCAGGAAGATATACGGACGGGAGATCACCCAGTCGACGTACTCTTCTTCCACCAGACCGCCCTTCGCGGTGACGTTAAATTTCCCTTTGTGCGGATTAATCAGCGCCACCATCGTCGGCGGCGCGATATACCAGGCCAGCACCGTTTCGTAGATTTCACTCCAGAAGGAATGCCGATATTTACCCTGTATCTTCGAGTTCGTCAGGCTCGCGTGGATCATGTGCGGCAGAACAAACAGCGCAATCATCAGCGCCGGGGCGTAAATGATATAAGCGTGAAGAAGCAGGAACGCCAGCGGCGCGGTCAGGAAGATTAGCCGCGGGATACCGGATAAGAAGTGGAACATGGCGTTGACGTAGCAGAGACGTTGCGCCAGCTTGAGCCCTTTCCCTATCAATGGGTTATCGAGACGGAAAATCTGCACCATGCCGCGCGCCCAGCGAATACGCTGACCAATGTGCGCCGACAGTGACTCCGTTGCCAGACCGGCAGCCTGCGGTATACGCATGTACGCCGAGGTATAGCCACGACGGTGCAGGCGCAAAGAGGTGTGCGCATCTTCAGTGACCGTTTCGACGGCGATACCGCCAATTTCATCCAGCGGCTTACGGCGGATAACCGCACACGAGCCGCAGAAGAAGGTGGCATCCCACATGTCGTTCCCGTCCTGCACCAGGCCATAGAACAGGGTGCCTTCGTTCGGGGTTTTGCGGAAGCGGCCAAGGTTACGTTCAAACGGATCCGGCGAGAAGAAGTGGTGCGGCGTCTGCATCATCGCCAGCTCTTTCTCCTTCAGGAACCAGCCCATGGTCATCTGCAGGAACGAGCGCGTCGGCACGTGGTCACAGTCAAAGATCGAGACAAACTCCCCTGTGGCATACTTCAACGCGTTGTTGATGTTCCCGGCTTTCGCATGCTCGTGAGTCGGACGGGCGATGTACTCGACGCCGACCTCCTCTGCGAACTGGCGGAACGCCGGACGGTTGCCGTCATCCAGGATCCAGACCTTGAGCTTGTCTTTCGGCCAGTCGATGCCCAGCGCGGCATAAATGGTATTTTTCACCACGCTCAAATCTTCGTTGTAGGTCGGTACAAAGAGATCAACAGACGGCCACTGCGCGGTGTCTTTTGGCAGCGGAACCGGCTGGCGGTTGAGCGGCCAAATGACCTGGAAATAGCCCAGTACCAGCACGATCCAGGCGTAGGTTTCGGCAAACAGCAGCACCAGGCCGCACACCAGGCTGACCGGATCGTCCCAGTTCAGGGTTGAGGTATAACGCCACCAGATGTAGCGACAGGAGACGGTCAACGACAACACGATCAGCATCAGCGCCGAGAAGCGGCCCGGAATACGGCGGACCAGCAGCGCCACGCCCCACAGCAGGATCAGGAAGGTGAACTGCGCCAGAGGGTTGAAAGGTTGCGTAATACAGACCAGCGCCAGAATGAGCGAGAACACCACGATCACGCCGAGGATAAAACGCCGCAGGCCCGGGTGAAGATGCCCGAGCTCTTTATGGTTATCCAGATGGCTGGTCTTATCGCTTACGCTGTTGGGCAGTCTGTCCAGCCACTGGTGGTAGCGCTCACGTAACTGCTGGACGCGGGAGAAGCTGCGCCAGTGCGGCGTTATTTTCTCTGAGCGGGATGACGTGACCACCAGCCAGATGGCCTGAATGAGATAGCGTGCCGGATCCAAAGGACGCGGCCGGTTGGGATTAATGTGCGGATATAGCTCACTGTGCCGGGCACGTATGCGCTGCCAGCGCGGGTGTTCAAGTGGAATAAACATCCAGGCCAGAATCATCCAGAAACAGCCGAGCGCGGCGCTAAATGCCGAAGCTCCGTGCCGGCGGAAATGCCGGTAATGTTCGCTCAAACGCGAACTGACCGGCGGGATGAGTAACCAGCTGGCGAGACGACTCATACAGAACTCCCTGCATGCTCCGCCCTGTTGGCAAAGTTCAGCAGACACCAGTTAGCCAGCGTCAGGATCTCTTCTGCCGCCAGTGAGTCGCTGCGGTATTCGCCGAGCGGTTGCTTAGACGCAAGGCATTCCGCCATCCCCTCATCACGATGGATGACAATGGGAAGCAGACGGCGCTGGCTTTGCAGCCAGACCTGATACAGATCGTCCTGAATCTGGCTGCCAATGCGCAAATCGTTAATCAGAAGGTGAGCGTTCTGAGGCAGCCCCTGCTGATGCAGGCGGATATGGCAGTTCGCATCGACGTTGACGATGGAAAGTATATGATCGCATTGGGCGATAAGCTGTCGGGTCAGCGTGCCGGCGCCGTGCGGCAGATCCAGCAGGATCCACTTGTAGTGCCCCTTTTCTTTCAGGGTTTGCAGCGCCAGCGTGAACTGCGAAAACAGACGCTGATACGCGGCTTCATTCTCGCGTTCCGTGGTGGTCAGTTGACCAAACGGCAGCAGATCAAGCTGGGAGGTATAGCGCATCCCTGCATCCTGCCAGTTTTTATCATCAAGCAGTGCCCGGGCCCAGCCCTCTTCGCGAGAAAAGTCGACGTTAAACGACATACGCAACAAATTATCGGCGCAGGCGTCAATAACCAGCACCGATTCACCTAAAAGCTGTAATGACCACGCCAGCGCCGCGGTAACTGATGTGGTACCCACACCGCCACGGACACCCTGTAATCCGAGTATGGCCATCAATGGCTCCCTTATTGTTGATGGGCGAATTCAGCTAATAACGGCCAGCGTTTAATAGCCGCGGCCAACTGTTCCCGCTGGGAAATATCGGTGTAATCTATTTCAGGTAAAGAAAAGGCCTGCGTCAGCGCCAGAAAATCGTTTTGGAATGTGTAACCCAGAGTCGAGTCGACTGGGGTTCCAGGTTCGTTATTATCCATTCTTTTTCCATCCCTTTAAGGAAAATCGCACGCTAAAGAACTTGCGAGGCTTCCTGCCCTGACAAATTTCATTTACATGCTAAATCTGATGTTCTTTAATTTCAATGTTAGGTTTATTTCTACGCTTTCGCTAGTAAACTGAGATACAGATAAATTAGACGAAAAGAGGGACACCGTGGACTCCATATTTTCTATTGGCATCCAGTCATTATGGGACGAATTGAGCCACATGCCAGTCGGAGGAGTCTGGTGGATTAATACGGACCGTAATGAAGATGCTATCAGTCTGGTAAACCAGACAATTGCTGCTCAGGATAAGGATTCCCGCGTGGCCGTCATTAGCATGGGCGAAGATCCGAAGAAAATTATTACGCTTGAAAGTGGTCGCGGCCCCCAGACGGTGCGATTATTTTCCATGACATCGGAAGCCGATAGTCTATACTTTTTGTCCCGCGACGTTCAGTGTTCTATTGATCCGGATCACTATTTAGTGATTCTGAAATGTGCAAATAACGTCCTGCAAAATATGCCCGCTGAAAAACTCCTGCCCTGGCTTGAAAAAATCAATAAATGGGCAAAATTTCAAAATTGCACGCTATTGATAGTCAATCCCGGCAGTAATAATGACAAGCTGTTTTCACTTTTAATGGGCGAATATCGCTCCCTGTTCGGCCTGGCAAGCGTTCGTGACCAGGCGGGCAGCTATCTCTACGATATTGCCTTCTGGTGTAACGAAAAAGGCGTGAGCGCCAGGCAACAGCTTACGCTGAAACATATCGAGGGCGAGTGGCACCTGGCGCAGCAGGAAGAAACCGTGGTGCAACCGCGCAGTGATGAAAAACGCATCCTGAGCCATATCGCGGTTTTAGAGGGGGCACCCGCCCTGTCGGAAAACTGGACGCTGTTTGATTCTAACGAAGCCCTTTTCCATGAAGCCCGCACAACCCAGGCGGCAACCCTTATTTTCTCGCTGATGCAGAATAACCAGATTGAGACGCTGGCACGGCAAATCCACACCTTACGCCGCCAGCGCGGAAGTGCGTTGAAAATCATCGTGCGCGAAAATAATACCAGCCTGCGCGCCACCGATGAGCGCCTGCTTCTGGGCTGCGGCGCCAATATGGTCATTCCATGGAATGCGCCGCTGTCACGCTGCCTGACGCTTATCGAAAGCGTTCAGGGCCAGCAGTTTAGCCGCCACGTACCGGAAGATATTTCCACGCTGCTCTCCATGACGCAGCCGATGAAGCTGCGTGGGTACCAAAAATGGGATACCTTCTGCGACGCTGTGGGCAACATGATGAACAACACGCTTCTTCCTGCTGACGGAAAAGGGGTCATGGTTGCCCTGCGTCCTGTACCGGGTATTCGCGTTGAACAGGCACTCACCTTATGTCGCCCGAACCGTACAGGGGACATCATGACCATTGGCGACAATCGCCTGGTGCTGTTTTTGTCCTTCTGCCGGGTAAACGATCTCGATACGGCGCTTAACCACATCTTCCCCCTGCCTACAGGGGATATTTTCTCGAACCGTATGATTTGGTTCGAAGATAATACGATTAGCGCGGAGCTGGTGCAGATGCGTGCGCTCCAGCCTGAGCAATGGGCCAAACCGCTCGCCATCAAGAGCGATGCCAAACCGATCCTCAATGCCAGGCATGATGGACACGTCTGGCGTCGGGTTCCGGAACCCCTTCGCTTATTAACAGACAACGCGGAGAACGCATCATCATGAACATCAGCGATATCATTCAACTGGTTATATTCTGTGCGCTGATCTTTTTCCCGCTTGGCTACTATGCGCGCCATTCCATACGCCGTATCCGTGATACGGCCAGAGTGCTGTTTATTAAACCTCGCTATGTAAAACCAGCCGGAACACTGACACGGGCATCACACGTCAAGGCAGACCGAAAACATGACTAATTCTACCTATACCGCTTCGTCACCCTCGCCGCTCTGGCAATACTGGCGCGGCCTTTCCGGCTGGAACTTCTACTTTCTGGTGAAGTTTGGCCTGCTGTGGGCAGGCTATCTGAATTTCCATCCCCTTCTCAACCTGGTGTTTATGGCCTTCCTGCTGATGCCGCTGCCGAATATCAGGCTACATCGCTTACGCCACTGGGTCGCTATACCTGTCGGCTTTGCGCTGTTCTGGCATGATACCTGGCTACCGGGGCCGGACAGCATTATGAGCCAGGGGTCGCAGGTGGCGGGCTTTAGCGCCAGCTATGTCCTCGATCTGACCGAGCGCTTTATTAACTGGCAAATGATTGGCGCGGTATTTGTGCTGCTGGTTGCCTGGCTGTTCCTGTCACAGTGGATCCGCGTCACGGTGTTTGTCGTCGCGATTATGATCTGGCTTAACGTGCTGACGCTGGCTGGGCCGAACTTTTCGCTGTGGCCTGCCGGTCAACCGACCGCCACGGTGACCACCACAGGGGGAAGCGCGGCGGCAACCGTCACAACGGCAGGCGATACGCCTGTGGTGGGCGATATCCCAACCCAGACTGCACCGCCGACCTCTACCAACCTGAACGCCTGGCTCTCCAGTTTCTATACCGCGGAAGACAAGCGACAGACTAAATTCCCGGATGCGCTGCCGGCGGATGCTCAGCCGTTTGAACTGCTGGTGATCAACATCTGCTCCCTCTCCTGGGCCGACGTGGACGCCGCCGGTTTGATGTCTCATCCGCTGTGGTCACACTTCGATATTCAGTTTAAAGATTTCAACTCTGCCACCTCGTACAGCGGCCCGGCGGCGATCCGCCTGCTGCGTGCAAGCTGCGGTCAGACATCGCATAAAAACCTGTATCAACCCGCTGGCAACCAGTGTTATCTGTTCGATAACCTCGCAAAGCTGGGCTTTACGCAGCACCTGATGCTGGGGCATAACGGCCAGTTCGGTAACTTCCTGAAAGAGGTGCGCGAACAGGGCGGCATGCAGGCACCGCTGATGGATCAAACCGGTCTTCCTGTCTCTCTGCTGGGCTTCGACGGTTCGCCCGTTTATGACGATACTGCCGTCCTGCAACGCTGGCTGCAAACCATCGAAAAAGACAGTAATCCGCGCAGCGCGACGTTCTTTAACACCCTGCCGCTCCACGACGGTAACCATTTCCCGGGCGTGAGCAAAACGGCAGATTATAAAGTGCGTGCGCAGAAGTTCTTTGACGAGCTGGACGCGTTCTTCACGGAGCTGGAAAAATCGGGCCGTAAAGTGATGGTGGTTGTAGTACCTGAGCACGGTGGAGCGCTGAAAGGTGACAGAATGCAGGTGTCGGGTCTGCGTGATATCCCAAGCCCGTCCATCACTAACGTGCCTGCAGGCATTAAATTCTTTGGTATGAAGGCACCGCATCAGGGCGCACCGATTGAGATTACACAGCCAACCAGCTATCTGGCGATTTCAGAACTGGTTGCCCGTGCCGTTGACGGGAAGCTGTTTGTGGAAGATAGCGTGAACTGGGATCAGCTCACCAGCAACCTGCCGCAAACGGCAGAAGTCTCAGAGAACGCTAATGCGGTCGTCATTCAATACCAAAACAAACCTTACGTTCGCCTGAACGGCGGGGATTGGGTACCGTATCCGCAGTAACACGGTATGACGTCCCTCTTCCCATCGGGGGAGAGGGACAATGTCGACATTATTGCTGGGCGATCCACACCAGCATTTTCAGACTTGCCGAATAGTAGTCGTCTTTAGAGGTGATTTCGGGTTCACCGGAAGACTGCCCCATCGTGAAATCACGTACGGCCAGCAGGCCACCTTCCATCATGTAGGGCGCATATTCGTTGGTCGTGACGTTAACCCAGGCGGGAGTTTGTTCCCGGGGAAACTGTCCGAACCAGGCCTTCCACGGCGTCAGCAGCGGGCTTTGCTTATCAGACCAGGCAACGTACAGCGGAACACGAATCGCGTCATAGCTCATTCGCGGCGGCCAGCCTTTTGCAGGAGCCAGCTTGCCACCTGATGCCAGTGAAACCCAGTCAGTGGGCAGATTCGCTTTACCCGAGCCCATTTTCCCCAGCAGGCGTTTCCCGTCCTTAATCAAATCGCGCCAGACCGGCAAATGACTGCGTCTGGAGAAGGCCTGCCAGGCCGGAAACACGAAATAGGAAGGATTAAGGACCACTTCACCCTCAAGCTTAAACCCCTGGACGCCGGGCAGCATCACGCGGTAACCAGCATAGCGGATCACGCTGTGGTCAATCAGTGCTTTTGTAATGGCATCTGAAGCGGCGCTGTAGCGCTTGTCATGCCAGCGGGCGTCGGCTTTCAGCAACGCCCAGGCAATCAGCACGTCGCCATCTGCAGCGTTGTTTTTGTCGGCGACCGGGTTGGACTCTGCGGGATTATAGCGCCAGTAAAACAGACCATTTTCTTTGTTCTTCAGCTGACTGTCTGTCCATTGCCAGAGCTTATCGAACGTGGCTTTATCGTCGTTGGCCACCGCCATCAGCATGGCAAAACCCTGACCTTCCGTATGCGACACGCCGCCATTACCGGTATCAACAATGCGACCTTCGGGTTTGAAAAAGCGGGCCTTGTAACTCTCCCAGGCCCGATCCGCATGAGAGAGAGGCGAGAACAACAGACTCATCATGACGGCCAGCGTTGCGCACACGGGTTTTCGCATAATTAACTCGATCCGGTTATTCGGCACTTCGCAGTGAAATCTCACCGCCCATCCAGGGTTTAATCACGCCATCCTGCTCCAGGAGCAGCGCGCCCTGTGCGTCAATACCGCGGGAAGTACCGTAGATCTCTTTATCACCAATCAGCAGTTTCACCGGGCGGTTGATGAAGTTATCCAGCTTTTCCCAGCGAGACAGGAACGGTGCCAGCCCTTCCTGCTCAAAAAGCGTGAGTGAGCTGCGCAACTCTTTAATCATACGCACGGAAAGGGTGTTACGATCGATGACGATCCCCGCCTCCTGGAGGTTAGTCCAGGCCTGATTCACCACATCATTTTGTACATTGCGCATCACCATATTGAGACCTGCGCCAATGACGATCTGTGCCGCATCGCCCGTTTTTCCCGTCAGTTCGACAAGAATACCCGCAAGTTTACGATCGTTGAGGTACAGGTCATTAGGCCATTTTACACGGACTTTATCCGCTCCCAGATCGTGCAGCACTTCCGCCATGACGATGCCGATGACCAGACTCAGGCCAATGGCCGCGGCCGGGCCCTGATCGAGTCGCCAGTACATGGACAGATAGAGGTTGGCGCCAAAGGGCGAAAACCATTTGCGTCCGCGACGCCCGCGACCGGCCTGTTGATATTCAGCAACGCAGGCATCGCCGGATTTCAGCTCAGGCAGACGATCCAGAAGATACTGGTTCGTCGAATCAATCACCGGCAGCACCGCAACATTGCCGTGTCCAATCTGGCTGCGGATCGCTTCTTCATTCAGCAATTGAATCGGCTCCGGCAGGCTGTAGCCTTTTCCGGGAACCGTGAACACATCAACACCCCAGTCGCGAAGCGTCTGAATATGCTTGTTAATGGCGGCACGGCTCATGCCAAGCTGTTCACCCAGCTGCTCGCCAGAATGAAACTCACCGTCAGCAAGGATGCTAATCAGCGTTAAGGGGATAGTATTGTCTTTCACGCGATAGCCTCCACGGCATTGACTTCACCTGTGCGGCCAATGAAGCGAACTTCTGGCTCCAGCCAGACGTTAAACTTTTCGCCCACACGCTGACGAACATAATGAGCCAGCTGTACAACATCATCGCTGGTCGCATCGCGTTGATTAATCAGAACCAGAGCCTGCTGCTGGTGAACGGCAGCACCGCCTACTGAAGTGCCTTTTAGCTGGCATTGATCGATAAGCCATCCCGCAGCAAGCTTCACGCTGCCATCCGCCTGAGGATAATGTGGCGCTGCTGGCCATCCTTCAAGAAAGACTTTTGCATTTTCGCTGCTGATAACCGGGTTTTTGAAGAAACTGCCGGCGTTTCCGTTTACTTTTGGATCGGGAAGTTTGGTCATCCGCATATGGCAAACCGAGTCAAAAACGTCGCGGGCGGTTACAGTAGCCGGATCGAGACGCGTTAAATCCCCGTAGGTCAACACGGGCTGCCAGTTCTTCGACAGACGCAGACCCACGGCGACAATCACGTAGCGATCCTGATATTCATGTTTGAAGATACTGTCACGATAGCCAAACCGGCACTGTTCCGCCGTTAAACGCTTAGCCGTTCCGGTCGCCAGTTCGATGCAGTCGACATATTCGCAGACATGTTTCAGTTCGATGCCGTAGGCACCGATGTTTTGAATAGGTGACGATCCGGCGCAGCCTGGAATAAGCGCAAGGTTTTCCAGGCCCGGCATCCCTTTTTCGAGGGTGAATTGCACCAGATGATGCCAGTTTTCACCGGCCCCCACGTGCAGGTGCCAGCTATCGGCACGCTCTTCAACATCAATCCCCATGATGCGGTTAACGATCACCGTTCCCGCAAAATCATCGAGAAACAGGACATTACTTCCTTCGCCCAGAATCAGTACGGGTTCGTTATTTTCTGTTGCGCTTTGCCATGCATCCAGCAGTTGCTGTGCACTATCGGCACGTACAATTTGATTAGCATTGCGTTGAATGCCAAAGGTATTCCAGGGCTTAAGGGAGTGGTTCATAGACGCTATCCTGATGCAAAAACGCAGGTAGTTTACCGTATAAGCAGGGCGTTGGGGGATTAGTTTGTGCAGCGTATAAACGCAAAGAGGCCATCCTTTCGGATGGCCTCTTTACTTATTTGATGCCTGGCAGTTCCCTACTCTCACATGGGGAGACCCCACACTACCATCGGCGCTACGGCGTTTCACTTCTGAGTTCGGCATGGGGTCAGGTGGGACCACCGCGCTAAAGCCGCCAGG
>NZ_AZUA01000007.1:0-246327 GCF_000568075.1 Enterobacter sp. DC1 | reverse complement strand
CGGGGTGTGCATATTACGCTTTCCCGCTTCAGAGTCAAGCGTTTATTTTCGCTATTCTCTGCTGACCCGGCGGCGTGTGTGCCGTTGTTCCGTGTCAGTGGAGGCGCATTATAGGGAGTTATTCCGACGTGACAAGAGGAAATTTAAAAAAAGTTTCCATCCGCGTTTTTTTTCACCAATAGAGGTGAAATCAAGCTACAAATTGTTCTATTTGATGTATCTGCAACCACAATCACATTCGAGGTGGCATAATTATCAGCATGAATCTTTAAGGAATAAAAGCGATGCCATTAAGCGCACAACAGCTGGCCGCCCAAAAAAACCTGTCGTACGTGCTGGCAGAAAAGCTGGCCCAGCGGATTTTAGCGGGTAAATATGCCCCGGGTAGCATCCTGCCGGGTGAAATGGAGCTGGGTGAGCAGTTTGGGGTGAGCCGTACCGCCGTGCGCGAAGCGGTGAAAACCCTGACGGCAAAAGGTATGGTGCTTCCACGTCCTCGTATTGGCACACGCGTGATGCCACAGAGTAACTGGAATTTTCTCGATCAGGAGCTGCTCTCCTGGTGGATGACGGAAGATAACTTTCATCAGGTCGTCGATCACTTTCTGGTGATGCGCAGCAGCCTTGAACCTCAGGCATGTCTGCTTGCCGCCACGCTAGGAACGGCAGAGCAGAAAGCACAGCTTAACGCGCTGATGGAAGAGATGGTGTTCCTGAAAAAGCACTTCAACCGCGAACGCTGGGTTGAGGTCGATATGGCCTGGCATGAACACATCTATATGATGAGCGCCAATCCGTTCCTCACCTCTTTTGCCTCTTTATTTCATTCGGTGTATCACACCTACTTTACCTCTATTACGCAAAACGAAGTGGTAAAACTGGATTTGCACCAGGCGATAGTGGATGCCATCCAGGAAAGCGACGGGCAGCGAGCCCTGAGTGCGTGCCAGGCACTGCTGGCCGCGCCAACCCACCAGCAGGTAAATAAATGACAAAGAAAAAAGCGCGCAGCATGGCCGGATTGCCGTGGATTGCAGCCATGGCGTTTTTTATGCAGGCACTGGATGCCACCATCCTCAACACAGCGCTTCCCGCTATTGCGCAAAGCCTTAACCGCTCCCCGCTGGCGATGCAGTCCGCCATCATCAGCTACACCCTGACGGTCGCAATGTTAATTCCGGTCAGCGGCTGGCTGGCCGACCGCTTTGGCACCCGCAGAGTTTTCATGCTGGCCGTCACGCTCTTTACGCTCGGTTCGCTGGCCTGTGCGCTCTCCTCATCCTTAACGGAGCTGGTTATCTTCCGCGTACTACAGGGCATTGGCGGCGCGATGATGATGCCGGTGGCGCGCCTTGCCTTGCTGCGAGCCTACCCCAGGAGCGAACTGCTTCCCGTACTCAACTTCGTCACCATGCCGGGCCTGGTCGGTCCGATTCTTGGCCCGGTACTCGGTGGCGTGTTTGTCACCTGGGCAAGCTGGCACTGGATCTTCCTGATTAATATTCCAATTGGCGTTGCAGGGCTGCTGTATGCCCGCAAATATATGCCGAACTTCACCACGCCAAGACGCAGCTTCGACATGGGCGGCTTTTTCCTGTTTGGCCTGAGCCTGGTGTTATTCTCCAGCGGAATGGAGCTGTTTGGCGAGAAGATCGTCGCGACGTGGTTAGCGCTCTCCGTTATCCTCGGCGGTATTCTGTTATTCCTTCTTTATATACGTCACGCGCGCCGTCACCCGACGCCGTTAATTTCCCTGGGGCTCTTTAACACCCGAACGTTTTCCGTTGGGATTGCAGGGAACATTGCGTCTCGTCTGGGGACGGGTTGCGTACCGTTCCTGATGCCATTGATGCTGCAGGTGGGTTTCGGCTACCCGGCCCTGATTGCTGGCTGCATGATGGCGCCCACGGCAATGGGCTCGATTCTGGCAAAATCAACCGTTACACAGGTGCTGCGCTGGTTTGGCTATCGTAAGACGCTGGTTGGCGTGACGGTCTTTATCGGTCTGATGATTGCGCAGTTCTCGCTGCAATCCGCCGCGTTACCTGTCTGGATGCTGATCCTGCCGCTGTTTGTGTTGGGCATGGCGATGTCGACGCAGTTCACGTCAATGAACACCATCACCCTCGCCGATCTGACTGACGAGAACGCCAGCAGCGGCAACAGCGTGCTGGCGGTAACGCAACAGCTGTCGATCAGTTTAGGGGTTGCCGTGAGTGCAGCGGTGCTGAGGTTTTATGAAGGTTTTGACAGCGCGAATACCGTTGAGCAGTTCCACTATACCTTTATCACCATGGGCGCACTTACCGTGGTATCGGCGCTGGTCTTTATGCTGTTAAAACCGAAAGACGGCCGAAACCTGATTAAAGAGCGTCACAAAGAGAAAGCTAAACCGAACCGCGTTCCATCAGAACAGGAGTAAGCTGCAGGCGTTGCTGTTGCAGCGCGGGCTGCGCCATACGGTGGATCAACACATCGATGGCCAGCTCGCCCAGTTCATCTTTTGGCTGATGGATCGTGGTCAGCGGCGGCGTCATGTAGCTGGCCAGTTCGATATCGTCATAGCCAATCACCGCCATATCATCAGGCACGCGTAGCCCCGCCTGATACAACGCCTGGTAGGCACCAAACGCCATCGCGTCGTTACCAATAAACACCGCCTGCGGACGCGGCTTTTGCTCCAGCAGTTTCTGCATCGCCTCGAAACCGCCGTTAAACTCAAAGTCGCCGGTGATCCGGTAGCCATCAGGAATGGCGAGCCCCGCCCGTTCCATGGCAGAGAGATACCCTTCCAGACGCAAACGCGCCGGAGTTTTATCCAGCGGCCCCGTAATACAGGCGATGCGAGTGTGGCCTTTATCAATCAGATGCTGAGTCGCCATATCACCGCCCAGCAGGGAGTTATCCTGAATGAGATCGCTGGTTCCGTCGAACGGCGCCCAGTCCATCATCACTGTGGGAATCGAGGGATAGCGCTGGATGATCTCTTTCGAGGGCTGGTGCGTTTCGGTGCAGAGCAGGAGTAGACCGTCGACGCGTTTTTGCATCAGCGTCTCCAGGTTACGATTCATGCGCTGCTCGTCGCCCTCGGTATTGCACAGCACAAGGCTGTAGCCACGCTCGAAGCAGCTGCGCTCCACGCCGCGAACCAGTTCTGAATAAAAGGGGTTGGTACTGGCGGTGATCAGCATACCGATGGTGCGCGTCTGGTTGAGCTTAAGGCTGCGCGCCAGCGCAGACGGCGCATAGTTGAGTTCTTTTACCGCAGCTTCAACTTTCTCCCGAATCGCCTCGCTGACGAAGCGATCGTTGTTTATAACGTGGGAGACCGTCGAGGTAGAAACGCCCGCCATGCGGGCGACATCTTTCATTGTGGCCAAGCGTTACCCCTGCTGACTTAAGAATTCATCGATCTCTTTACGCCACGGAACGGAAGGCTGTGCGCCCTTGCGCGTCACCGCAATCGCGGCAGCTGCGTGTGCGAAGCGAATAGCGTCATCCATTCTCTTGCCTTCCAGCAGCGCGGTGACCAGTGCACCGTTAAAGGTATCTCCCGCTGCGATGGTATCAATCGCTTTGACCTTAAAACCCGGCACGCGACGGCCTTCGCCATTGACGCTTGCCCACACCCCACGGCTACCCAGGGTGATAATCACGGTGCCGATGCCCTTATCATGCAGTGCACGCGCGGCTCGCGCGGCATCGTCATCATTTTCTACGCGAATGCCCGTCAGCTTTTCGGCTTCGGTTTCGTTCGGCGTAATGATGTCCACCAGCGCCAGCAGCTCGTCTGATAATACACGGGCTGGGGCCGGGTTAAGTACGACAGTGGTATGATTTTCATGCGCAATTTTCGCAGCGGCCAGCACGCTTTCAACCGGTGACTCCAGCTGCATCAGCAGGGCTTCCGCTCCGGCGATGATGGCACGTTGCGCTTCGACGCGCTCCGTCGTCAGCGCAGCGTTAGCACCCGCATGAATACCGATGACATTCTCACCTTCAGCGTTAACGAAAATCAGCGCCACGCCGGTCGATTCCCCTGCAACCACGCTGACCGGTGCAATATCAATATTGTCGCTCGCCAGCTGTTTGCGTACGCGCTCACCGGTATCGTCATCACCCGTGCAGGCGATAAACGCAATATTCGCCCCGCTACGACCGGCGGCGACGGCCTGGTTGGCACCTTTACCGCCAAATGCCACCTGATACTGGTTACCCGTGACGGTTTCGCCCGGTGCAGGGAACGATTCAAGGTTAAGAATGTGATCGGCATTGATACTGCCAAGGACGACGAGGTTGCCTGCGGTTTTCATGGTTGGGTTGTCCATCTGAGAGCGCCACCGGTGTTACCCGGTGGCGTATGCCACACTTTTCTTTATTGGTGTCCCTCAGGCAGCCAGCGACTGCCTGATTCGCCTTTTACTGCTTGATGACCAGCTTCAGGTCAACCGGGTATTTGGCCTGAACTTTTTCGCCCTTCAGCACTTTGTCGGCAGTTTCAACGCCAGTGGCGCCAATCTGCTCAGGCAGCTGAGCGATGGTCGCAGCCAGTTTGCCATCGTTTACCGCTTTTTCACCATCCGGCGTGCCGTCAAATCCGACAACCATCACATCAGATTTACCTGCGGTCTGCAGGGCACGCAGCGCGCCCAGCGCCATTTCGTCGTTCTGCGCGAATACCGC
This sequence comes from Enterobacter sp. DC1, assembly GCF_000568075.1. Lineage (NCBI taxonomy): Bacteria > Pseudomonadati > Pseudomonadota > Gammaproteobacteria > Enterobacterales > Enterobacteriaceae > Enterobacter > Enterobacter sp. DC1. Next base: position 241,644 of record NZ_AZUA01000007.1, on the reverse strand, counting down.
CTGCACATCAGGGTGCGCGGTCAGCAGGTTCTGCATAACGTTCAGACCTTTAGTACGGTCGAAGTCTGCCGGCTGGCTGACCAACACGTTGAATTTGTGTGCAGCCACAGCCTGCTGGAAGCCTTCACCACGCTCGCGAGCTGCGGAAGTCCCGGCAATCCCCTGCAGTTCGATAACTTTCGCGCCTTCGCCGGCTTTCTTCGCGATGTAATCACCGGCGATTTTGCCGCCCAGCACGTTATCAGACGCAATGTGGCTGACCACTTCGCCTTTAGTTGCCTGACGGTCCAGGGTGATTACCGGGATCTTCGCCTGGTTTGCCATCTTCACGGCGTTGCCTACGGCATCAGAATCGGTTGGGTTGATCAGCAGAATTTTGGTGCCGCGAACGGTTAAGTCCTGAACGTTAGCTAGCTCTTTCGCCGGGTTGTTCTGTGAATCCAGAACCACCAGGTTGTAGCCCAGCTTGTCCGCTTCTTTCTGCGCACCGTCCTTCAGGGAGACGAAGAACGGGTTGTTCAGGGTAGAGACAACCAGCGCGATGGTTTCTTTCGCCATGGCGTTAGCACTTACGGTTGCGCTCAGCGCGACAGCAGAAACCAGGGTAGCCAGTTTTTTCATGTTCATATCTAAGATGTCCTGTAGTGTCGTCAGTTACTGTTTTTTGTTGTCTACCAGTACCGCCAGCAAAATCACCACTGCCTTAACGATCATCTGGTAATAGGAGGAAACACCTAACAAATTCAAACCATTATTCAGGAAACCAAGAATCAGTGCGCCGATCAATGTCCCAACAATGCGACCTTTACCGCCCGCAAGACTCGTACCGCCCAGAACCACTGCCGCGATAGCATCCAGCTCATATCCCGTACCCGCCGTCGGCTGCGCGGAGGAGAGGCGCGCCACTTCGATGATGCCTGCCAGTGACGCCAGCAGACCGCACAGGGAATAAACGATAATTTTGACTTTATTAACGCTGATACCGGACAGGCGCGTTGCCGCTTCGTTACCGCCCAGCGCATAGATATAACGACCCAGACGGGTGTGGTGCAGCATGTACCACGCCGCCAGGAAGACGATAGCCATGATCCAGACCGGCGTCGGGACACCCAGCGGGCGACCGATACCGAACCAGCCAAACAGATCCGCGTTATCGGTAAAGCCGGTATTGACCGGGCTGCCGTTGGTGTAAACCATGGTCACACCGCGCAGCAGCAGCATCATCACCAGCGTGGCGATGAACGCCTGAACGCGGCCTTTTGCCACAATCACGCCGGTTACGGCACCAATCGCCGCGCCTGCCGCCAGGGCAGCGGCCACGGCCACCAGCGCGTTGACTTCAATGCCGACAATCGAAGCGGCGATCGCACCGGTGAGCGCCAGCAGGGAACCGACGGACAGATCGATACCCGAGGTCAAAATCACCAGCGTCATGCCGACCGCCATAATGGCGTTCACCGACGTCTGCTGCAGAATGTTGAACAGGTTATTAACGGTGAAAAAGTTCGGGCTCATGGTCGATACAATCGCGATCAGCACCAGCAGGGCAATCAGCGATTTTTGTTCCATCAGCCATGCCTTTGTGAAATAGCGGCGACCAGAAACAGCCTGGGTAGTCATCTTCTTACTCCTGATTCACGCGATTAAGCTTGCCCACAGCGGCAGCCATCAGAACTTCCTGGGTGGCCTGCTCGCGAGTGAATTCACCGCCGAGATGCCCTTCATGCATGACGATAATGCGATCGCTCATGCCTAATACTTCTGGCATCTCGGAAGAGACCAGAATGATGCTCAGACCGTCGGCCTTGAACTGGTTAATCAGCTGATAGATCTCTTTCTTCGCGCCCACGTCCACGCCGCGGGTTGGCTCGTCGAGGATCAGCACTTTCGGGCGCGTCATCAGCCCGCGCGCAATCGCCACTTTCTGCTGATTACCGCCGGATAAGAGGCCAATCGCCTGCTCCATAGACGGGGTTTTGACGTTAAAGAGGCGGATAAAATCGCTCACCGCCTGCTGCTCATCTTTATGCTTCAGGCTACCGCCGCTATGGCTGAAATAGCGCAGCGCGGTCAGGGACATGTTCTCTTTAACTGACATCCCCAGCACAAGGCCGTCGCGTTTGCGGTCTTCGGAGATATAGACGATGCCGTTCGCCAGACCATCCTGCGGAGAGCGGGTGACCACTTCATGACCGTCGAGAGTGACATAACCGCTGGTGCGCGGCAGTGCGCCGTACAACACTTTCATCAGCTCGGTACGTCCGGCACCCATCAGGCCCGCCACGCCCAGGATCTCGCCCTGGCGCAGGGTAAAGGTCACGTCGTTCACGCCCGGACCGCAGAGGTTGTCCACCTTCAGGCGGATCTCACCCGGCGCTTTATCCAGATGCGGATACTGATCTTCGAGCTTGCGTCCCACCATCATTTCGATCAGCGTATCTTCGGTCAGCGTCGCCACTTCGCGCTCGGCAATAAACTGCCCGTCGCGGAAGACGGTGACGTCATCGCAGATTTCGAAGATCTCTTTCATACGGTGAGAGATATAGACAATCCCGCGCCCCTGCGACTTCAGCTCGCGGATCACGCGGAACAGGGATTCGGTTTCGGTATCGGTCAGGGCGTCGGTCGGTTCATCCATAATGATGACCTTCGACTCAAAGCTCAGCACCTTGGCAATTTCCACCATCTGCTGATCGCCAATCGAAAGATCGCCTACCAGACGGTCGCTCTTAAAGCGCAGGTTCAGCTTCGCCAGCAGCTTGTCCGCTTCGGCGTACATGGTTTTCCAGTCGATTTTGCCGAACCGGTTAACAAACTCGCGGCCGAGGAAGATGTTTTCCGCAATGGTGAGCTGAGGAATGAGGTTCAGCTCCTGGTGAATAATACCGATTCCCGCTTCCTGAGAGGATTTCGGGCCGGTGAAGGTGGTCTCTTTCCCCAGCCAGACGAGTGAACCGGCATCGCGTTGATAGATACCGGTCAGCACTTTCATCATGGTGGATTTGCCGGCACCGTTTTCGCCCACCAGCGCCATCACGCGCCCGGGGTAGACGTTCAGCGCCGCGCCGGAGAGGGCTTTTACGCCCGGGAACGACTTATCGATCCCTTTAAGCTGCAGTAATGCGTCCATGATGGCCTCAGAAGGTGACGCCAGCACAGAGAATGATATTCGCATACGGGGAACACTCCCCGCTGCGAATCACCGCCTGACTGTCTGCGGTTTGTTGTTTGAACTGTTCGTGCGTCGTGTAACGAATTTCTATGGTGTTTCCCTGGTGTTGTTGCAGTTGCTCAATATGGCTGAGCAACGTTTCGTGGAGTTGCGGATTATGTTGTTTGATTTCCGCCGCGAGAATGGCTGCCTCAACCTGCATCTCCGCGGTCACCACATCCAGCACCTGCATAAACGAGGGTACACCCTGCGTTAACGCCATATCGATACGGGTTGTGCTGCGCGGAACCGGTAAGCCTGCATCGCAAACCACCAGCGTATCGGTATGCCCAAGGCGGGAAATAACCGATGAGATTTCTGAGTTGAGTACCGTGCCTTTCTTCATTTTCTTGCTCCACTAGCGAAACGTTTCGCTGACATCAGTTTAATCTCAAGAATGTTCAGAAAACCATCATGACGTAACAGATTTGTGATCGACGTCGAAACGTTTCGCTAAGTGAAATGGAGTGGAGGTAAATGCAAAACGGTAACCCCAAGGTTACCGTTTTTTATGTTTGCGCCCTCTCCCTGTGGGAGAGGGTCGGGGTGAGGGCATCAGGCCGCACAAAGACTTAGATCTCGACCTGCGTCCCCAGCTCAATCACGCGGTTAGGCGGGATCTCAAACTGGTCAGGCGCGCGCAGGGCGTTACGCTGCAGGATGAGGTACAGCTTGCCGCGCAGGCGCAGATACCACGGACGCTTGCCGATGATCAGCGACTCGTGCGACATAAAGAACGAGGTCTCCATCATCCGGCAGCTCAGCCCTTCCAGGCCGCAGCGGTGGAATACCTCTTCCACGTTTGGCGTTTCACGCCAGCCGTAGCTTGCCACCACGCGCCAGAAGGTCGGCGACAGCTGCTCGATCTGCACGCGACGCACGTTGTGAACATACGGCGCATCTTCGGTACGCAGCGTCAGCAGGATCACGCGCTCGTGCAGCACTTTGTTGTGCTTGAGGTTATGCATCAGCGCGAACGGAATGACGTTCAGCGCGCGAGACATATATACCGCAGTACCCGGCACGCGGACCGGCGGGGATTTCTCCAGAGAAGCAATCATCGCCTCAAGAGAGTTCCCGTGCTCGTGCATGCGGCGCAGCAGGCGGAAGCGCTCGCTTTTCCAGGTAGTCATGACAATAAACATCACCAGACCCAGCGTCAGCGGCAGCCAGCCACCGGAGACAATTTTGTCAAGGTTCGCAGAGAACAGCGGCACGTCGATAAACAGGAAGCCCACCAGAATCATCGCCACGAGGAATTTATTCCAGTGCCAGTTTCGGTACGCCACCGTGGTGGAGAGAATCGATGTCAGCACCATCGTACCCGTTACCGCAATACCGTACGCCGCAGCCAGGTTACTGGAGTGCTCGAAGCTGACGATAACAATAACAACAGCGAAATAGAGGAGCCAGTTAACGAACGGAATGTAGATCTGGCCCGACTCCATCTCTGAGGTATGGATGATGCGCATTGGCGAGAGATAACCCAGACGCACGGCCTGGCGCGTCAGAGAAAACACGCCGGAAATCACCGCCTGGGAGGCAATAACGGTCGCCAGCGTCGCCAGGATCAGCATCGGCACCAGCGCCCAGTCGGGCGCCAGCAGGAAGAACGGGTTCTTGATCGCTTCCGGGTTTTTAAGCAGCAGCGCGCCCTGACCGAAGTAGTTCAGCACCAGCGACGGCAGCACCACAATAAACCATGCCACGCGGATAGGTAGCTTCCCGAAGTGGCCCATGTCAGCATACAGCGCTTCTACACCGGTGATGGAGAGCACGACGGCCCCCAGCGCCACGAAGGAAACCACTTTGTATTCGAGGAAAAAATGCACGGCCCAATAAGGGTTCAGCGCATGCAGCACTTCCGGGTTCGCGATAATGCTGCGCAAGCCAAGCGCCGCCAGGATCAGGAACCAGGCCAGCATAATCGGCGCAAACAGTTTGCCCACCAGCCCTGTACCGTGCTTCTGGATCATGAACAGCAGAGTCAGGACAATAATGGCCAGCGGAACCACCCATGAATCGAGCTGCGGAGCGATAATCTCCAGCCCCTCAATCGCCGACAGCACCGAGATAGCCGGCGTTATCACCACTTCCCCGTAGAAGAAACTGCCGCCAATCAGGCCGATAATGACCAGCACCGAGGTCATCCTGGCCGAGGTATTACGCCCGGCAAGAGACATCAGGGTCAGGATCCCACCTTCACCTGCGTTATCAGCACGCATAACGAAGGAGAGATATTTAACGGAAACCACCAGGATCAGCAGCCAGAAAATGAGGGACAGGAAGCCAAACACGGCATCGCGTTCAACACCAAAACCAAACTGGCCGGACAGACATTCACGAAGCGTATAAAGCGGGCTGGTGCCGATATCACCGTAGACAACCCCGATCGCCGCAAGCGTTATTGCGGGTAATGATTGCTTATTATCAGTGCTCATAGACTAGTCTTTTCGTTTAAATAACAAATGTGTTCCCGGTCCCTTGGCCCACAAAAAGCGCACAGTATGCACGATTCATTGCAAAATCGTACCCCTAAATGCAACCGCATTAATGTAGCGCAAAGAAAATTGCGCCGCACTTCAGTCTATTACCAGCCCTGACTGAAACGTCTATACTCGCTTCAATTGGCCGCCACGACGGCGAAAGGATGCAAAACTATTATGGCTCACTCACATTTATTAGCAGAAAGAATTTCCCGCCTCAGCAGCGCGCTGGAGAAAGGCCTATTCGAGCGTAGCCACGCCATCCGCCTCTGTTTACTGGCGGCGTTGAGCGGTGAGAGCGTGTTTTTGCTGGGACCGCCGGGCATTGCCAAAAGCCTGATTGCCCGCAGGCTAAAATTTGCTTTTCAGAACGCCCGCGCTTTCGAATATCTCATGACCCGGTTTTCCACCCCAGAAGAAGTTTTTGGCCCGCTTTCTATTCAGGCGCTGAAAGATGAAGGGCGCTATGAGCGTTTGACGGCGGGATATCTTCCTGAGGCTGAAATCGTCTTTCTTGATGAGATCTGGAAAGCCGGCCCGGCTATTCTGAACACCCTGCTCACGGCGATAAACGAACGTCGATTCCGTAACGGCGCCAGTGAAGAGAAAATCCCGATGCGCCTGCTGGTGGCCGCCTCTAACGAACTGCCTGAAGCCGACAGCAGTCTGGAAGCGCTGTATGACCGTATGCTGATCCGCCTGTGGCTGGACAAAGTGCAGGATAAGTCCAACTTCCGCTCCATGCTGGTCAGCCAGCAGGATGAAAGTGAAAACCCGGTATCCGCTTCGCTGCAGGTGACGGATGAGGAGTATCAACAGTGGCAGCAGGATATCGGCAAAATCAAACTGCCTGACGCCGTATTCGAGCTGATCTATCTGCTGCGCCAGCAGCTTGATCTCATTCCTTCAGCGCCCTATGTCTCCGATCGCCGGTGGAAAAAAGCGATCCGCCTGCTGCAGGCGAGCGCCCTGTTCAGCGGGCGTGATGCCGTCGCGCCAATCGATCTGATCCTGCTGAAAGATTGTCTCTGGCACGATGCTGAAGGCATGAACCTGATGCAGCAGCAGCTTGACGTTTTGATGACCGGACACGCCTGGGGACAGCAGGCAATGCTCAACCAGCTGGGGGCGATTGCCCAGCGGCGCATCCAGCTCCAGCAGCAGCAAAGTGATAAAACCGCGCTGAAAGTGAATCGCCTTGGGGGCATGTTCGCGCGCAAACCGCACTATGAGCTTCCAGCCGATCTGACCGGCGCAACGCTCACGCTGTTGCTCCAGCAGCCGCTCAAACTGCATGATATGCAGGTGGTGCACATAACGATTGAGCGCGAGGCGCTGGCGCAGTGGCTGGATAAGGGCGGAGAGATCCGAGGAAAACTCAACGGCATTGGTTTCGCGCAGCCGCTGAATATGGAAGTGGACAGCAGCCAGCACCTGGTGATCCGCGACGTCAGCCTCCAGGGATCGCGTCTGGCGCTTCCGGGAACCGCCTCTGACAGCGTGCCGGAAGAGATTAAGCAGCAGCTGGAAGCGCTGGATACCGAATGGCATCAGCAGCACACCCGCTTTAGCGAGCAGCAAAAATGCCTCTTTATTCATAGCGACTGGTTAGGTCGCATCGAAGCCAGCCTGCAGGACGTCAGCGCGCAGATCAAACAGGCGCGTCAATGCTAACGCTGGATACGCTTAACGTCATGCTGGCCGTCAGCGAGGAGGGGTTGATCGAAGAAGTGGTCATTACCCTTCTGGCGTCGCCGCAGCTGGCGGCGTTTTTTGAAAAATTTCCAAAGCTTAAAAAGGCGATGACGGACGATCTGCCCCGCTGGCGGGAAAATTTGCGTCAGCGGTTCAGGGAGACCGAAGTTCCGCCTGAGTTAACGGAAGAGGTGGCCTGCTATCAGCAGTGCCAGCGGCTCTCCACGTCGCAGTTTATCGTCCAGCTCCCGCAAACCCTTACGCTGCTTGATAAAGTCCACTCTCCGTTTGCCAGCCAGGCCCGGGCGCTGGTCACGGATAACGCCACGTTTACACCCGCACTGCATACCCTCTTCTTACAGCGCTGGCGCCTCAGCCTGGTGGTTCAGGCCACAACGCTGAACCAGCAGCTGCTGGACGAAGAGCGTGAACAGCTGCTCAGTGAAGTTCAGGAACGGATGACGCTGAGCGGCCAGCTAGAACAGGTGCTGGTGGAGAATGAAAACGCCGCAGGGCGTCTCTGGGATATGAGCGCCGGTCAGCTCCGGCGCGGGGATTATCAGCTGATCGTCAAATACGGCGATTTTCTGGCGCAGCAGCCCGAGCTGATGAAGCTTGCAGAACAGCTGGGTCGCTCAAGGGAGGCAAAGTCGGTCCCAAAGAAAGATGCCCCGATGGAAACCTTCCGCACCCTGGTGCGCGAACCGGCTACCGTGCCGGAGCAGGTGGACGGGCTCCAGCAGAGCGACGACATCTTACGCCTGCTGCCCACGGAACTGAGCACGCTGGGGATGACCGAGCTGGAGTATGAGTTCTATCGTCGGCTGGTGGAAAAACAGCTTCTCACCTACCGACTGCACGGCGAAGCCTGGCGCGAGAAAGTCAGCCAACGGCCGGTGGTCCATCAGGACTTTGATGAACAGCCGCGCGGGCCATTCATCGTTTGCGTGGATACGTCCGGATCGATGGGCGGGTTTAACGAGCAGTGTGCGAAGGCATTCTGTCTGGCACTGATGCGCGTGGCTCTTGCCGATCGCCGTCGCTGCTTCATCATGCTCTTCTCCAGCGAGGTGGTGGGCTATGAGCTGACGAACCAGCAGGGGATCGAGCAGGCAATCCGCTTCCTGAGCCAGCGCTTTCGCGGCGGCACGGATCTGGCCAGCTGCTTTCGCAGCATTGTGGAGCGTATGCAGGGCGGCGACTGGTACGACGCTGACGCGGTGGTGATTTCCGATTTTATTGCCCAGCGGCTGCCGGATGACGTGGTGAATAAGGTGAAGGAGTTACAGCGGGTGCATCAGCACCGTTTTCATGCGGTGGCGATGTCCGCTCATGGAAAACCCGGCATCATGCGCATCTTCGATCATATCTGGCGCTTTGATACCGGGCTGCGTAGCCGCCTGCTCAGACGCTGGCGGCGTTAATTACAGAAGAGAGCCAACTCTTTCGCGCACCTGCTGCGGCCAGACGCCACACTGAACCTGACCGATATGGGGTAATTGCAGCAGCAGCATGGTCAAACGGGACTGGCCGATACCGCCGCCGATCGTCTGAGGCATTTCACCGCGCAGCAGCGCCTGGTGCCACTCGAGTTTGAGACGATCGTCATCACCGGTGACCGCCAGCTGGCGCTTCAGCGCGTCAGCATCCACGCGGATCCCCATAGAAGAGAGCTCGAATGCGTCTTCCAGAACCGGGTTCCACACCAGAATATCACCGTTCAGACCGGCAAATTCGCCCTCACCCACAGTGCTCCAGTCATCATAGTCCGGCGCGCGAACGTCGTGACGTTTGCCGTCAGACAATTTCCCGCCGATCCCAATTAGAAATACCGCGCCCAGCTCTTTGGCAATCGCACGCTCGCGGCCTTTGGCATCCAGACCCGGGAAGCGGCTCAGCAATTCCTGACTGTGAACAAAGTGGATCGTATCCGGCAGGAACGGTGCCAGACCAAACTCTTTGCTCACGGCCGCTTCGGTTGCTTTGATTCCGGCGTAGATCGCCTCAACGGTAGATTTCAGCGTGCCAACGTGGCGCTCGCCGTCACCCATCACGCGCTCCCAGTCCCACTGGTCAACATAGACAGAGTGAATTGGGGTGAGGCGGTCTTCATCGGGACGAAGGGCTTTCATGTGCGTGTAGAGCCCTTCGCCCGCGCTGAAGTCGTGTTGCCCCAGGGTTTGACGCTTCCACTTCGCCAGGGAATGAACCACTTCGAACTGAGCGTCTGGCAGTGTTTTCACTTTCACCTGTACCGCTTTTTCGCATCCAGACAGGTTATCCTGGGTCCCGTCACCCACGCGGCTCAGAATTGGCGCCTGGACTTCAATTAGCCCAAGTTTATCTTCCAGCTGGCGGGAAAAATGGGATTTAACGAAACTGATCTGGCGTTGTTTTGCGATGTAAGCGGTTTTCATTATTTATACTCCTGCGTCCTGTTGATATTGATTAAGCAACAGAAATGGCATCAGATTCAATAACCCATCAATAAAAAGCCGCCTTAACTTTTGATTCGATAAAATTAAACGCTAGAATAGAGTGATTCATTAATCTTCATAAGAAAAAACTATGGAAAATTATCAGATCGACAATCTCGACCGCGGCATCCTGGAGGCGTTAATGGCCAATGCCCGTACCGCCTACGCCGAACTGGCAAAACAGTTTGGCGTCAGCCCGGGAACCATCCACGTTCGCGTAGAGAAGATGAAGCAGGCGGGGATCATTACCGGCGCACGCATTGACGTCAGTCCTAAACATCTGGGTTACGACGTCTGCTGCTTCATCGGCATCATTCTTAAAAGCGCCAAAGACTATCCTTCCGCCCTGGCGAAGCTGAACGCGCTGGATGAAGTCACCGAGGCGTATTACACCACCGGGCATTACAGCATCTTTATTAAAGTCATGTGCCGATCCATCGATGCCCTCCAGCAGGTACTTATCAACAAGATCCAAACAATCGATGAAATTCAGTCCACCGAGACGCTGATCTCCCTGCAAAACCCGATCATGCGTACCATCCGCCCGTGATCGGGCAAATTCATTCCCACATTTTCCACAGGTAGATCCCAGCTCGTTCACAGCGTACAATGGCCGTCTCTTTATCTGGGCGAGCGATCAATGGCGGACATTACCCTTATCAGCGGCAGTACCCTTGGTGGTGCGGAATACGTAGCGGAACACCTGGCTGAAAAGCTGGAAGATGCGGGCTTTTCCACGGAAACCCTGCACGGCCCGTTGCTTGAAGATCTCCCGACTGACGGGGTCTGGCTGCTGATCACCTCCACGCACGGCGCGGGCGATCTGCCGGATAACCTGCAACCTTTATATGACGAACTGCTGGAACAGCAGCCCGACCTGTCAAACGTCCGTTTTGGCGCGGTGGGGATCGGCAGTCGTGAATATGACACCTTCTGCGGGGCAATAGAGAAAGTTGAAGCCGCTGTTACCTCCTGCGGAGCAAAACAGCTGGGCGAAACGCTCAAGATCAACATCCTCGATCATGACATTCCGGAGGATCCAGCCGAGATCTGGCTCGCGGAATGGAAAAATTTACTCAAAAACGATTAAAGATCGCGCGAACAGATGTGGATAACTCTGGTTAAAAGCTCGTATTAACCCGTAGTTATCCAAAGAACAACTATTGCATCGTTTTTGACCTGTGTATAAAGTCGCGATCTGATCCCAGCTTATACTGTCCAGGATCACCAATCATTCACAGCAAACGATCCTTTCTAACTACATGATCTTCTTTATGAGATCGGACTTATCCACACAGGTTCGCGATCCTAATAAGAGATCACAATAGAACAGATCTCTAAATAAAAAGATCTTCTTTTTAATAGCCCAGGATCCCAATGCTTTCTCGAAAGACTAAAGTTGAGTAGAATCCACGGCCCGGGCTTCAATCCATTTTCATACCGCTTTACGCGAGGCAGACCACCATGTTTTATCAGGATCCTTTTGACGTCATCATCATTGGCGGGGGTCATGCAGGCACTGAGGCCGCAATGGCCGCAGCGCGTATGGGTCAGCAGACCCTGCTTTTGACACACAATATCGACACGCTGGGACAAATGTCCTGTAATCCGGCGATTGGCGGCATTGGGAAAGGACACCTGGTAAAAGAAGTGGATGCACTTGGCGGCCTGATGGCGAAAGCGATCGATCATGCAGGCATCCAGTTTAGGATACTAAACGCGAGCAAAGGGCCTGCTGTTCGGGCGACCCGTGCCCAGGCAGACCGCGTGCTTTACCGTCAGGCTGTGCGTACCGCCCTGGAGAACCAGCCGAATCTGATGATCTTCCAGCAGGCGGTTGAAGATCTTATCGTTGAGAACGATCGCGTCGTAGGTGCCGTGACCCAGATGGGGCTCAAATTCCGTGCGAAAGCCGTGGTGCTGACCGTGGGCACATTCCTGGATGGTAAAATTCATATCGGTCTGGATAACTACAGCGGTGGCCGTGCCGGCGATCCGCCGTCTATTCCACTGTCTCGCCGTCTGCGTGAACTGCCGCTGCGCGTCAGCCGCCTGAAAACCGGTACGCCGCCGCGTATTGATGCGCGCACCATTGATTTCAGCGTGCTGGCGCAACAGCACGGTGATAATCCGATGCCGGTATTCTCGTTCATGGGCAATGCGGCTCAGCATCCGCAGCAGGTACCGTGCTACATCACGCATACCAACGAGAAAACCCATGACGTGATCCGCAATAACCTCGATCGCAGCCCCATGTATGCCGGCGTGATCGAAGGGATCGGCCCACGCTACTGCCCGTCGATCGAAGACAAAGTGATGCGCTTCGCCGATCGTAACCAGCACCAGATCTTCCTGGAGCCGGAAGGGCTGACCTCAAACGAAATTTACCCGAACGGCATCTCCACCAGCCTGCCGTTCGATGTGCAGATGCAAATTGTTCGCTCAATGCAGGGGATGGAGAATGCGAAAATCGTTCGCCCTGGCTACGCTATTGAGTACGATTTCTTCGATCCGCGCGACCTGAAGCCAACCCTGGAAAGCAAATTCATCCACGGTCTGTTCTTCGCGGGTCAGATTAACGGCACCACCGGCTACGAAGAAGCGGCTGCACAGGGCCTGCTTGCCGGTCTGAACGCCGCGCGCTTCTCTGCTGAGAAAGAGGGCTGGGCGCCAGGCCGTTCTCAGGCGTATCTGGGCGTGCTGGTTGACGATCTCTGCACGCTGGGTACCAAAGAGCCGTACCGTATGTTTACCTCTCGCGCGGAATATCGCCTGATGCTGCGTGAAGATAACGCCGACCTGCGTCTGACCGAAATGGGCCGCGAGCTGGGTCTGGTGGATGACGAACGCTGGGCGCGCTTTAACGAGAAGCTGGAGCACATTGAACAGGAACGCCAGCGCCTGAAAACCACCTGGGTCAATCCGCAGGCGGAAACCGCTGCCGAAGTAAACGCTCACTTAACAGCGCCGCTGTCGCGTGAAGCCAGCGGGGAAGATCTGCTGCGCCGTCCTGAAGTCACCTACGAGAACCTGGTCAAACTGACCGCGTTCGCGCCGGGCCTGGAAGACGCTGAAGCGGCAGAGCAGGTTGAGATCCAGGTGAAGTACGAAGGTTACATCGCGCGTCAGCAGGATGAGATCGAAAAACAGCAGCGTAACGAAAACACGCTGCTGCCGGAAATGCTGGACTACCGCCAGGTGACGGGCCTTTCCAACGAAGTGATCGCTAAGCTGAACGATCACAAACCGGTATCGATCGGCCAGGCATCCCGTATCTCGGGTGTTACCCCAGCGGCGATTTCAATCCTGCTGGTCTGGCTGAAAAAGCAGGGCATGCTGCGCCGCAGCGCGTAATTGACATTGCTTTTGGCGGGTGGCGCTTCGCTTACCCGCCCTACTTATTCGTAGGCCCGGTAAGCGGCAGCGCCACCGGGCGAAAAATCTCTAAACAGGTATTCACCGTGCTCAACAAACTCTCTCGTCTGCTGGATCAGGCAGGTATTTCGCTCACCGATCACCAGAAAAATCAGCTGGTGGCCTATGTCGATATGCTGAACAAATGGAACAAAGCGTACAACCTGACCTCAGTACGTGACCCCAACGAGATGCTGGTACGCCATATTCTCGATAGCATCGTGGTTGCCCCGTGGCTGAAAGGTGAGCGTTTTATCGACGTGGGGACGGGACCTGGTTTACCGGGCGTTCCGCTGTCGATAGTTCGCCCTGAGAGCCACTTCACGCTGCTGGACAGCCTTGGCAAGCGCGTGCGCTTTTTACGTCAGGTACAGCATGAGCTGAAGCTTGAAAACATCACGCCTGTGCAGAGCAGGGTAGAGGAGTTCCCGGCAGAGCCGCCGTTTGACGGTGTTATCAGCCGCGCGTTTGCTTCGCTCAATGACATGGTGAGCTGGTGTAAGCACTTGCCTGCAGAGAATGGCCGCTTTTATGCGCTGAAAGGGCAGTTGCCAGGCGATGAGATTGAACAGCTCCCGGACGGTTTTGCTGTTGAATCCATCGAGAAATTACACATTCCTCAGCTCGATGGGGAGCGTCATCTGGTGATAATTAAGCCAAACAATTTTTAAAAAATTAATAAAAAATGTGGAATTCGTGCTGTTCTTATCATGTTAAAAAACAGCACAACTACCGGGGTTTTATCGGGGAGCTTTTAACCTCTGCTTCACTAAGGTTTTTCTTCTGGTTAACCTGGCCACTTTTATTCACCCAGAAGATAGTCATCTGTGAAAATATAAGTCTGCTAAAAGTGGAAGGCAGTAACCAGAACGCAATGTTAATTGTTTATTAAGAATGTCAATAAAACGTTTTTATTGTGTACTGGGCTGTTTTGAAAATAGTTACGACGTTTTGCTTTTAATTTCATAAAGATAAATTTATGCGATTTGCGCCTTTGATAAATACAACCTTATCGCAAATGTGTGTTTTGTGATCTCGTGCACGCTTTATCGCCAACGTTTTCGCGCTGTTTGCAGTTTTGGTCGAAGGTTGACGCTTTCAGCGAAAGTTAAAAAATAGCGGTGGGGAAAAATATTTAAACATTTATTCACCTTTTCGCTACTTAATGTTTGAAATCACGGGTGCGCACCGTATAATTTGACCGCTTTTTGATGCTTGACTCTGAGCCTTAAAGGACGTTTTATACGACACGCGGCATACCTCGAAGGGAGCAGGAGTAAAAACGTGATGTCTGTGTCGCTCTTGAGTAGAAACGTTGCTCGTAAGCTTCTGTTCATTCAGTTTCTGGCTGTGATAGCAAGTGGACTGCTGTTTAGCCTCAAAGACCCCTTCTGGGGCATCTCCGCCGTGTGCGGGGGTTTGGCGGTTGTGCTGCCAAACGTGTTGTTTATGATTTTTGCCTGGCGTCATCAGGCGCATACACCCGCCAAAGGCCGCGTGGCCTGGTCCTTCGCCCTCGGCGAAGTGTGTAAGGTGTTGCTGACCTTTGCTCTACTGGTGATGGCGCTGGCGGTTTTGAAAGTGGTCTTCATGCCGCTGATAGCAACGTGGGTTTTGGTGCTGGTGGTACAAGTTCTGGCTCCAGCTGTAATCAATAACAAAGGGTAAAAGGCATCATGGCTTCAGAAAATATGACGCCGCAGGATTACATAGGTCACCATCTGAATAACCTTCAGCTGGACCTGCGTACATTCTCGCTGGTGGATCCACATAACCCCCCGGCCACCTTCTGGACGATCAACATCGACTCCATGTTCTTCTCGGTGGTTTTGGGTCTTCTGTTCCTGGCCATGTTCCGCGGTGTTGCTAAACGAGCGACCAGCGGTGTACCAGGGAAATTCCAGACCTTCATCGAAATGATCATCGGCTTCGTCCATGGCAGCGTCAAAGACATGTACCATGGCAAGAGCAAGCTGATTGCTCCGCTGGCCCTGACCGTGTTCGTTTGGGTCTTCCTGATGAACCTGATGGACCTGCTGCCAATCGATCTGCTGCCGTTTATCGGCGAGCACATCTTCGGCCTGCCAGCGCTGCGTGTTGTACCGTCTGCGGACGTGAACATCACCCTGTCGATGGCGCTGGGCGTGTTTATCCTGATTCTTTTCTACAGCATCAAAATGAAAGGCGTAAGCGGCTTTGTGAAAGAGCTTACCTTGCAGCCGTTCAACCACTGGGCGTTTATTCCGGTCAACCTGATCCTGGAAGGCGTTAGCCTGCTGTCCAAACCTGTTTCACTGGGTCTGCGACTGTTCGGCAACATGTATGCGGGTGAGCTGATTTTCATTCTGATCGCGGGTCTTCTGCCGTGGTGGTCACAGTGGATTCTGAATGTGCCATGGGCCATTTTCCACATCCTGATCATTACGCTGCAAGCCTTTATCTTCATGGTTCTGACGATCGTCTATCTGTCGATGGCGTCTGAAGAGCACTGATTTTTTACCAACACTACTACGTTTTAATTGAAACAAACTGGAGACTGTCATGGAAAACCTGAATATGGATCTGCTGTACATGGCTGCCGCTGTGATGATGGGTCTGGCGGCTATCGGTGCTGCGATCGGTATCGGCATCCTCGGGGGCAAATTCCTGGAAGGCGCAGCGCGTCAACCTGATCTGATTCCTCTGCTGCGTACTCAGTTCTTTATCGTTATGGGTCTGGTGGATGCTATCCCAATGATCGCTGTAGGTCTGGGTCTGTACGTGATGTTTGCTGTCGCGTAGTAGTAGTTTTAAAACCCTAAGCCACAGAAATTAAAGAGGTATTGTGCTGTGAACATGAACGCAACAATCCTCGGCCAGGCCATCGCGTTTATTCTCTTTGTCTGGTTCTGCATGAAGTATGTATGGCCGCCTTTAATGGCTGCCATCGAAAAACGTCAGAAAGAAATTGCTGACGGTCTGGCTTCCGCAGAACGCGCTAAGAAAGATTTGGACCTTGCACAGGCCAACGCGACAGACCAGCTGAAAAAAGCGAAAGCTGAAGCTCAGGTAATCATTGAACAGGCTAACAAACGCCGTTCTCAGATCCTGGACGAAGCCAAAGCTGAAGCAGAACAGGAACGTACTAAGATCGTGACACAGGCTCAGGCAGAAATTGATGCTGAGCGTAAACGTGCTCGTGAAGAACTGCGTAAGCAGGTTGCGATTCTGGCTGTTGCTGGCGCCGAGAAGATCATCGAACGTTCCGTGGATGAAGCTGCTAACAGCGACATCGTGGACAAACTTGTCGCTGAACTGTAAGGAGGGAGGGGCTGATGTCTGAATTTGTTACGGTAGCTCGCCCCTACGCCAAAGCAGCTTTTGACTTTGCTGTCGAACACCAAAATGTCGATCGCTGGCAGGATATGCTGGCGTTTGCCGCTGAGGTGACGAAAAACGAACAAATGGCTGAGTTGCTTTCCGGTGCGTTAGCACCTGAAACTCTCGCCGCGTCGTTTATCGCCGTGTGCGGAGAGCAACTGGATGCCAACGGCCAGAACCTGATTAAGGTGATGGCAGAAAATGGTCGTCTCCGTGTGCTCCCGGATGTTCTCGAGCAGTTTGAGCACTTACGTGCCCTTAGTGAAGCAACCGCTGAAGTCGAAGTGACTTCTGCGACTGAACTGAGTAATGAACAGCTTGCGAAAATCACCGCCGCGATGGAAAAACGTCTGTCACGCAAAGTTAAGCTGAATTGCAAAATCGATAAGTCTGTAATGGCAGGCGTAATCATCCGTTCGGGTGATATGGTCATTGATGGCAGCGTACGCGGCCGTCTTGAACGCCTTGCAGACGTCTTGCAGTCTTAAGGGGACTGGAGCATGCAACTGAATTCCACCGAAATCAGCGAACTGATCAAGCAGCGCATTGCTCAGTTCAGTGTTGTGAGTGAAGCTCACAACGAAGGTACTATTGTTTCTGTAAGTGACGGTGTTATCCGCATCCACGGCCTGGCCGATTGTATGCAGGGTGAGATGATTTCCCTGCCGGGTAACCGTTACGCTATCGCACTGAACCTGGAGCGCGACTCCGTAGGTGCAGTTGTGATGGGTCCATACGCTGACCTCGCCGAAGGCATGAAGGTTAAGTGTACTGGCCGTATTCTGGAAGTGCCGGTTGGCCGTGGCCTGCTGGGTCGCGTTGTTAACACCCTGGGTGCGCCAATCGACGGTAAAGGTCCGGTTGAGCACGATGGCTTCTCTCCAATCGAAGTTATCGCACCAGGCGTTATCGATCGTCAGTCCGTAGATCAGCCTGTTCAGACAGGTTATAAGTCCGTTGATGCCATGATCCCAATCGGTCGTGGTCAGCGTGAACTGATCATCGGTGACCGTCAGACCGGTAAAACCGCGATGGCTATCGACGCCATCATCAACCAGCGTGACTCCGGTATCAAATGTGTGTACGTGGCCATCGGCCAGAAAGCGTCCACCATTTCTAACGTGGTTCGTAAACTGGAAGAGCACGGCGCGCTGTCTAACACCATCGTTGTGGTAGCAACCGCGTCTGAATCCGCTGCACTGCAATACCTGGCGCCATACGCCGGTTGCGCAATGGGCGAATACTTCCGTGACCGCGGTGAAGATGCGCTGATCGTATACGATGACCTGTCTAAACAGGCTGTTGCTTATCGTCAGGTTTCCCTGCTGCTCCGTCGTCCACCTGGACGTGAAGCGTTCCCTGGCGACGTATTCTACCTCCACTCTCGTCTGCTGGAGCGTGCTTCCCGCGTTAACGCGGAATACGTCGAGAACTTCACCAAAGGTGAAGTGAAGGGTAAAACGGGCTCTCTGACCGCTCTGCCGATCATTGAAACCCAGGCGGGTGACGTTTCTGCGTTCGTTCCGACCAACGTAATCTCCATTACCGATGGTCAGATCTTCCTGGAAACCAACCTGTTTAACTCCGGTATTCGTCCGGCGGTTAACCCGGGTATCTCCGTATCCCGTGTTGGTGGTGCTGCTCAGACCAAGATCATCAAGAAACTGTCCGGTGGTATCCGTACCGCGCTGGCACAGTATCGTGAACTGGCTGCGTTCTCTCAGTTCGCATCCGATCTGGACGAAGCAACTCGTAAACAGCTGAGCCACGGTCAGAAAGTGACCGAGCTGCTGAAGCAGAAACAGTACGCACCAATGTCTGTTGCTCAGCAGGGCCTGGTACTGTTCGCGGCTGAACGCGGTTACCTCGAAGATGTGGAACTGGCGAAAATCGGTAGCTTCGAAGCCGCTCTGCTGGCTTACGTCGACCGTGATCACGCTCCGCTGATGCAAGAGATCAACCAGACCGGTGGCTATAACGACGAAATCGAAGGCAAGCTGAAAGCTATCCTCGATTCCTTCAAAGCAACCCAATCCTGGTAATCGTCCGGCGGCTTGTCTCAGGACAAGCCGCCTGGCATTGAGGAGAAGCTCATGGCCGGCGCAAAAGAGATACGTAGTAAGATCGCAAGCGTCCAGAACACGCAAAAGATCACTAAAGCGATGGAGATGGTCGCCGCTTCCAAAATGCGTAAATCGCAGGATCGCATGGCGGCCAGCCGTCCTTATGCAGAAACCATGCGCAAAGTGATTGGTCACCTTGCAAACGGTAATCTGGAATATAAGCACCCTTACCTGGAAGAACGCGACGTTAAGCGCGTGGGCTACCTGGTGGTGTCGACCGACCGTGGTCTGTGTGGCGGCTTGAACATTAACCTGTTCAAAAAACTGCTGGCGGATATGAAAGCATGGTCTGAAAAAGGCGTTCAGTGCGATATCGCAATGATCGGCTCTAAAGGCGTCTCTTTCTTTAACTCCGTTGGTGCCAACATTGTCGCTCAGGTGACCGGTATGGGTGATAACCCGTCCCTGTCCGAACTGATCGGCCCGGTTAAAGTGATGTTGCAGGCCTATGATGAAGGCCGTCTGGACAGACTGTACGTTGTCAGCAACAAATTCATTAACACCATGTCTCAGGTTCCAACGCTCACTCAGATGCTGCCGTTACCGGCATCAGAAGATGACGAGCTGAAGCAAAAAGCCTGGGATTACCTGTATGAACCCGATCCGAAACCGCTGCTGGATACCCTGCTGCGTCGTTACGTTGAATCTCAGGTTTATCAGGGCGTTGTAGAAAACCTGGCCAGCGAGCAGGCCGCACGAATGGTGGCGATGAAAGCCGCGACCGATAATGGCGGCAGCCTGATTAAAGAGCTGCAGTTGGTTTACAACAAAGCTCGTCAGGCCAGCATTACTCAGGAACTCACCGAGATCGTCTCGGGGGCCGCCGCGGTTTAACCAGGTTTACGAATTACGTAGAGGATTCAAGATGGCTACTGGAAAGATTGTCCAGGTAATCGGCGCCGTGGTGGACGTCGAGTTCCCTCAGGACGCCGTACCACGCGTGTACGACGCGCTTGAGGTACAGAATGGTAACGAGAGCCTGGTGCTGGAAGTTCAGCAGCAGCTCGGCGGCGGTATCGTGCGTACCATCGCGATGGGTTCTTCCGACGGTCTGCGTCGTGGTCTGGAAGTCAAAGACCTTGAGCACCCGATCGAAGTCCCGGTAGGTAAAGCAACACTGGGTCGTATCATGAACGTATTGGGTCAGCCAATCGACATGAAAGGCGACATCGGTGAAGAAGAGCGTTGGGCTATCCACCGCGCGGCACCTTCCTACGAAGAGCTGTCCAGCTCTCAGGAACTGCTGGAAACCGGTATCAAAGTTATCGACCTGATGTGTCCGTTCGCGAAGG
Organism: Enterobacter sp. DC1; assembly: GCF_000568075.1. NCBI lineage: Bacteria > Pseudomonadati > Pseudomonadota > Gammaproteobacteria > Enterobacterales > Enterobacteriaceae > Enterobacter > Enterobacter sp. DC1. The sequence continues at coordinate 221,586 of NZ_AZUA01000007.1, read as the reverse complement.
GCGGTAAAGTCGGTCTGTTCGGTGGTGCGGGTGTTGGTAAAACTGTAAACATGATGGAGCTGATCCGTAACATCGCGATCGAGCACTCCGGTTACTCCGTGTTTGCGGGCGTAGGTGAACGTACTCGTGAGGGTAACGACTTCTACCACGAAATGACCGACTCCAACGTTCTGGACAAAGTTTCCCTGGTTTACGGCCAGATGAACGAGCCACCAGGAAACCGTCTGCGCGTTGCGCTGACCGGTCTGACTATGGCTGAGAAGTTCCGTGACGAAGGCCGTGACGTTCTGCTGTTCGTTGATAACATCTATCGTTACACCCTGGCCGGTACGGAAGTATCTGCACTGCTGGGTCGTATGCCTTCAGCGGTAGGTTATCAGCCTACGCTGGCGGAAGAGATGGGTGTTCTTCAGGAACGTATCACCTCTACCAAAACCGGTTCTATCACCTCCGTTCAGGCGGTATACGTACCTGCGGATGACTTGACTGACCCATCTCCAGCAACCACCTTTGCGCACTTAGATGCAACCGTGGTACTGAGCCGTCAGATCGCGTCTCTGGGTATCTACCCGGCCGTTGACCCGCTGGACTCCACCAGCCGTCAGCTGGATCCACTGGTTGTGGGTCAGGAACACTACGACACCGCGCGTGGCGTACAGTCCCTGCTGCAGCGTTACCAGGAACTGAAAGACATCATCGCCATCCTGGGTATGGATGAACTGTCTGAAGAAGACAAACTGGTGGTAGCACGTGCGCGTAAGATCCAGCGCTTCCTGTCCCAGCCGTTCTTCGTTGCGGAAGTATTCACCGGTTCTCCGGGTAAATACGTTTCCCTGAAAGACACCATCCGTGGCTTTAAAGGCATCATGGAAGGCGAATACGATCACCTGCCGGAGCAGGCGTTCTACATGGTTGGTTCCATCGACGAAGCCGTGGAAAAAGCCAAAAAACTTTAACGCCTTAATCGGAGGGTGATATGGCAATGACTTACCACCTGGACGTCGTCAGCGCAGAGCAACAAATGTTCTCTGGTCTGGTCGAGAAAATCCAGGTAACGGGTAGTGAAGGTGAACTGGGTATTTTCCCGGGTCACGCACCGCTGCTCACCGCCATTAAGCCTGGTATGATCCGCATCGTTAAACAGTTCGGTCACGAAGAGTTTATCTATCTGTCCGGCGGCATTCTTGAAGTGCAGCCTGGCAGTGTGACCGTTCTGGCCGATACCGCTATCCGTGGACAGGATCTCGACGAAGCGCGAGCCCTGGAATCGAAGCGTAAGGCTGAAGAGCACATTAGCAGCTCTCATGGTGACGTGGATTACGCTCAGGCGTCTGCGGAGCTGGCCAAAGCGATCGCGAAACTGCGCGTTATCGAGTTGACCAAAAAAGCGATGTAACACCGGCTTGAAAAGCACAAAAGCCAGTCTGGATACCAGGCTGGCTTTTTTTTTCGGCCTTAATTCATGATGAAAAAGATGTAGAATTTTAAGCATCAAACGTTTTTACTTCACACTCAAACTACCGTCAGGATGCGTATGTCAAACAGTGCGATGAGCGTGGTGATCCTTGCCGCTGGCAAAGGGACCCGCATGTATTCCGATCTGCCTAAGGTGCTCCACACGCTTGCAGGAAAGCCAATGGTGCAGCATGTCATTGATGCAGCGAACGAGCTGGGTGCCGGTCAGGTCCACCTGGTCTACGGCCACGGCGGCGATCTGCTTAAAAAGAAGCTGAGCGATGACAAGCTCAACTGGGTGCTTCAGGCCGAACAGCTGGGCACAGGCCATGCGATGCAGCAGGCAGCGCCTTTCTTTGCAGATGACGAAGACATTTTGATGCTCTACGGCGATGTCCCGCTGATCTCCGTTGAAACCCTGACTCGCCTGCGTGAAGCCAAACCGCAGGGCGGCATCGGTTTGTTGACCGTCGTGCTGGACGATCCAACCGGTTATGGCCGCATCACCCGTGAAAACGGCAACGTCACGGGTATTGTTGAGCATAAAGATGCCAGCGACGAACAGCGCCAGATTCAGGAGATCAACACCGGTATCCTGATTGCCAACGGCGCGGATATGAAGCGCTGGCTGTCCAGACTCGACAACAACAACGCGCAGGGTGAATACTACATCACCGACATCATTGCGATGGCGTACCACGAAGGGCGTGAAATTGCCGCCGTTCATCCGGCGCGCATCAGCGAAACGGACGGCGTGAACAACCGCCTGCAGCTTTCCCGTCTTGAGCGTATTTATCAGTCCGAGCAGGCCGAAAAACTGCTGCTGGCGGGCGTTATGCTGCGTGATCCGGCGCGTTTCGATCTGCGTGGTTCGTTATCTCACGGTCGTGACGTTGAAATTGATACAAACGTTATCATCGAAGGTCACGTCACGCTGGGCAATCGCGTCAAAATTGGCGCCGGCTGCGTGATTAAAAACAGCGTCATCGGTGACGACTGCGAAATCAGCCCGTACAGCGTGGTGGAAGATGCCCGTCTGGATGCCGCCTGTACCATCGGCCCGTTTGCGCGTCTGCGCCCGGGCGCTGAGCTGCTGGAAGGCGCTCACGTGGGTAACTTCGTGGAAATGAAAAAAGCGCGTCTGGGTAAAGGCTCGAAAGCCGGTCATCTGACCTACCTGGGCGACGCGGAAATTGGCAATAACGTGAATATTGGTGCAGGGACTATTACCTGTAACTATGACGGCGCGAATAAGTTTAAAACCATCATCGGTGACGACGTGTTCGTTGGCTCCGATACGCAGCTGGTGGCGCCTGTTACCGTGGGTAACGGGGTGACCATTGCCGCCGGAACAACCGTTACGCGCGATGTGGCCGAGAACGAGCTGGTGTTAAGCCGCGTTCCGCAGGTCAGCAAGCAGGGCTGGAAACGCCCGGTGAAGAAAAAGTAACAACAAGGCGGGTGGCGCTACGCTTACCCGCCCTACGATTGAGTAGGCCTGATAAGGCGTAGCCGTCATCAGGCAAACCCGGGAGAGGAGATAAATATATATCTCCCCCCACAAGCAGTACCCATAAAAATAACCCCACTCTCTACAAGGCTCGGGGTGCCCGGAAAGGGCAAATACAGGTCAGCGACAACGCAGGCATAATGCCTAAATTCGGAATCTAAAATTATGTGTGGAATTGTTGGCGCAGTTGCGCAGCGTGATATTGCTGAAATCCTTCTCGAAGGTTTACGTCGTCTGGAATACCGTGGTTACGACTCTGCCGGTCTGGCTGTTGTCGATGCAGAAGGTCATATGACCCGTCTGCGTCGTCTCGGTAAAGTGCAGATGCTGGCCCAGGCCGCGGAAGAACATCCGCTGCACGGTGGGACCGGTATTGCGCACACCCGCTGGGCGACGCACGGCGAACCGTCTGAAGGTAACGCGCACCCGCATGTGTCTGAACACATCGTGGTCGTGCACAACGGCATTATCGAAAACCACGAACCGCTGCGCGAAGAACTGAAAGCGCGCGGCTACACCTTCGTCTCTGAAACTGACACCGAAGTGATTGCTCACCTGGTGCACTGGGAGCTGGAGCAGGGCGGCACGCTGCGTGATGCGGTGCTGCGTGCTATCCCTCAGCTGCGCGGTGCGTACGGTACGGTAATCATGGATTCCCGCGACCCGTCCACGCTGCTGGCCGCGCGTTCCGGCAGCCCGATGGTTATCGGTCTGGGCATGGGCGAAAACTTCATCGCTTCTGACCAGCTGGCGCTCCTGCCGGTTACCCGTCGCTTTATCTTCCTCGAAGAGGGTGATATCGCGGAAGTGACCCGTCGCAGCGTGACCGTCTTCGATACCAAAGGCGAGCAGGTGAAACGTCAGGAAATTGAATCGAATCTGCAGTACGACGCGGGCGACAAAGGCGCTTACCGTCACTACATGCAGAAAGAGATTTACGAGCAGCCAAACGCCATCAAAAACACGCTGACCGGGCGCATCAGCCACGGTGAAGTGGATCTGAGCGAGCTGGGCGCAAACGCGAACGAACTGCTCGGCAAGGTCGAGCATATTCAGATCGTGGCCTGCGGCACCTCCTACAACTCCGGTATGGTCTCTCGCTACTGGTTTGAATCCCTGGCGGGCGTGCCGTGCGATGTGGAAATCGCGTCTGAATTCCGCTATCGCAAATCCGCGGTGCGTCGTAACAGCCTGATGATCACCCTTTCCCAGTCTGGTGAAACGGCGGATACGCTGGCAGCGCTGCGTCTCTCTAAAGAGCTGGGTTACCTGGGCTCGCTGGCCATCTGTAACGTTCCTGGCTCATCGCTGGTGCGTGAGTCCGATCTGGCGCTGATGACCAAAGCGGGCACCGAAATCGGTGTGGCCTCCACCAAAGCGTTTACCACTCAGCTGACCGTTCTGCTGATGCTGGTGGCGAAGCTGGCGCGTCTGAAAGGCGACGATGCTTCCGTTGAGCACGACATCGTTCACGGCCTGCAGGCGCTGCCTAGCCGTATTGAGCAGATGCTGTCTCAGGACAAACGCATTGAAGCGCTGGCGGAAGATTTCTCTGACAAACATCACGCCCTGTTCCTGGGTCGTGGCGATCAGTATCCGATTGCGCTGGAAGGCGCGCTGAAGCTGAAAGAGATCTCCTACATTCACGCTGAAGCCTATGCGGCAGGCGAGCTGAAACACGGCCCGCTGGCGCTGATTGACGCGGATATGCCGGTCATCGTTGTGGCACCAAACAACGAACTGCTGGAAAAACTGAAGTCTAACATCGAAGAAGTGCGCGCCCGCGGTGGTGTTCTGTACGTCTTCGCCGACAAAGATGCCGGTTTTGTCAGCAACGACAACATGCACATCATTGAGATGCCGCATGTGGAAGAGGTTATCGCACCAATCTTCTACACCGTTCCGCTGCAGCTGCTGGCCTATCACGTGGCGCTGATCAAAGGCACCGACGTTGACCAGCCGCGTAACCTGGCGAAATCGGTTACCGTAGAATAATCCCTTCAGGCTCCACCTTCGGGTGGAGCTTTTTTATCCTGCCCGGCTTGTTTTTAATCAATCCTTTCTCGTTTTTAATAATGACAATTTGTCATCTTCAGCTACTTTTTTCAGTGTCACATAAAGAAAATATTTCTGAAAACGTCTTGTCATAAAAACGGCTAACTCGATGAAAATTAAACTTTCTTTTGCTGGTTTTTAAGTGAAATTTACGTTGTCATAAAACTGTCATAATTCGTACATTTATCTGTCACCTGTTTGTCCTATTTTGCTCATCGTAGCCACTAAACAACGATTTACGAAAATCTTGCAGGAGACATTATGAAAGTTATGCGTACCACTGTCGCAACTGTTGTCGCCGCGACCTTATCTCTGAGCGCGTTCTCTGTATTTGCAGAAGCAAGCCTGACTGGCGCTGGTGCAACCTTCCCTGCGCCGGTGTATGCCAAATGGGCAGATACCTACCAGAAAGAAACCGGTAATAAGGTTAACTATCAGGGTATCGGCTCCTCCGGTGGCGTTAAACAAATTACCGCGAACACTGTTGATTTCGGCGCATCAGACGCTCCGCTGTCTGATGACAAACTGGCTCAGGAAGGCCTGTTCCAGTTCCCTACCGTGATCGGTGGTGTGGTTCTGGCCATCAACCTGCCGGGCGTGAAGTCGGGTGAGCTGGTGCTGGACGGCAAAACGCTGGGTGACATCTACCTGGGCAAAATCAAAAAATGGGATGACGAAGCGATCGCTAAACTCAACCCAGGGCTGAAGCTGCCTTCTCAGAACATCGCCGTGGTTCGCCGCGCGGATGGTTCCGGTACCTCTTTCGTGTTCACCAGCTACCTGGCAAAAGTGAACGAAGAGTGGAAATCTAAAGTCGGCTCCGGCTCTACCGTTAACTGGCCAACCGGTCTGGGCGGTAAAGGTAACGACGGTATTGCCGCGTTCGTACAGCGTCTGCCTGGCTCAATTGGTTACGTAGAGTATGCGTACGCCAAGCAGAACAACCTGTCCTACACCAAACTGGTTTCAGCCGACGGCAAACCGGTTAGCCCGACCGAAGAGAACTTTGCTAACGCGGCGAAAGGCGCTGACTGGAGCAAATCCTTCGCGCAGGATCTGACTAACCAGAAAGGCGAAGGTGCGTGGCCAATCACCTCTACCACCTTCATCCTGGTTCACAAAGAGCAGAAAAAACCTGAGCAGGGCGCCGAAGTGCTGAAGTTCTTCGACTGGGCGTACAAAAACGGCGGCAAACAGGCTAACGCCCTGGATTACGCTACCCTGCCGGACAACGTGGTTGAGCAGATTCGCGCTGCATGGAAAACCAACGTGAAAGACAGCAGCGGTAAAGCGCTGTACTAACAGGATATATTTAACGAAGATGGCGGGTGGCGCTGCGCTTACCCGCCCTACGGTTTAAGCTGTAGGCCCGGTAAGCGTCAGCGCCACCGGGCATATTCGTAAAAACGTCTCAAACAGAAGAGTAATTTATGGCTGCAACCAAGCCTGCATTTAACCCTCCGGGTAAAAAAGGTGACATGATTTTCAGCGCGCTGGTTAAACTGGCTGCGCTGATTGTGCTATTGCTGCTGGGCGGCATTATCGTGTCTCTGATTTTCTCCTCATGGCCGAGCATCCAGAAATTCGGTTTTTCCTTCCTGTGGACCAAAGAGTGGGACGCGCCGAACGACATCTACGGTGCCCTGGTGCCGATTTACGGCACGCTGGTGACCTCGTTCATCGCCCTGCTGATTGCGGTTCCGGTGAGCTTTGGTATTGCCCTGTTCCTGACGGAGCTGGCGCCGGGCTGGCTGCGACGTCCGCTGGGTATTGCCATCGAACTGCTGGCGGCCATTCCGAGTATCGTTTACGGCATGTGGGGCCTGTTCATCTTTGCTCCGCTGTTCGCCACATACTTCCAGGAACCGGTCGGTAACGTTCTTTCTGCCATTCCGTTTGTGGGTGCCCTGTTCTCTGGCCCGGCTTTCGGTATCGGCATTCTGGCGGCAGGTGTGATCCTCGCCATCATGATTATTCCGTACATTGCGGCGGTTATGCGCGATGTCTTCGAACAAACACCGGTGATGATGAAAGAGTCGGCCTACGGCATCGGCTGTACTACCTGGGAAGTTATCTGGCGCATTGTCCTTCCGTTCACCAAAAATGGGGTGATCGGGGGCGTAATGCTGGGCTTAGGTCGTGCGCTGGGTGAAACCATGGCGGTCACCTTTATCATCGGTAACACCTACCAGCTCGACAGCGCGTCGCTCTACATGCCGGGTAACAGTATTACCTCGGCGCTGGCGAATGAATTTGCGGAAGCGGAATCGGGGCTGCACGTGGCGGCGCTAATGGAGCTGGGTCTGATTCTGTTCGTTATCACCTTCATTGTTCTGGCGATTTCCAAGCTGATGATTATGCGCCTCGCTAAAAATGAGGGAGCACGCTAATGGCCACTCTCGAAATGCAAGCTACCGCTGAACTGGCGGAATCCCGCCGTAAAATGCAGGCCAGACGCCGCATGAAAAACCGTATTGCCCTGTCGCTCTCTATGGCGACGATGGCATTCGGCCTGTTCTGGCTGGTCTGGATCCTCTTCTCGACGGTCGTTCGCGGGATTGACGGGATGTCACTGTCGCTGTTCACCGAAATGACGCCGCCGCCGAACACGGCGGGTGGTGGCCTGGCGAACGCCCTGGCGGGCAGCGGCCTGCTAATCCTCTGGGCGACGGTCTTCGGCACGCCGCTGGGCATCATGGCGGGCATCTACCTGGCAGAATACGGTCGTAAATCCTGGCTGGCGGAAGTGATTCGGTTCATCAACGACATTCTGCTGTCTGCACCTTCTATCGTCGTGGGTCTGTTTGTTTACACCGTGGTGGTGGCGCAGATGGAACACTTCTCCGGCTGGGCGGGTGTGATTGCACTGGCGCTGCTGCAGGTGCCGATTGTTATTCGTACTACCGAGAACATGCTGAAACTGGTGCCGGACAGCCTGCGCGAAGCGGCTTATGCACTGGGTACGCCGAAATGGAAGATGATCTCTGCGATTACGCTGAAGGCGTCCGTCTCCGGGATTATGACCGGTATCCTGCTGGCAGTTGCGCGTATCGCGGGTGAAACGGCGCCGCTGCTGTTTACGTCCCTCTCCAACCAGTTCTGGAGCACGGACATGATGCAGCCGATCGCCAACCTGCCGGTGACGATCTTTAAATTTGCGATGAGCCCATTCGCGGAATGGCAGCAGCTGGCCTGGGCCGGAGTGCTGATCATTACCCTTTGCGTACTGTTGCTGAACATTCTGGCGCGCGTCATTTTCGCGAAGAAGAAACACGGTTAATTTTTTACGGCGCGGCAGCTCGCGGCGCCGAATGAGGAAATGAGTCAATGAGTATGGTTGATACTGCCCCGGGTAAGATTCAGGTTCGTGATTTGAACTTCTACTACGGCAAATTCCATGCCCTGAAGAACATCAACCTGGATATCGCAAAGAACCAGGTCACGGCATTTATCGGTCCGTCCGGCTGTGGAAAATCCACGCTGCTGCGTACCTTTAACAAAATGTATTCGCTCTATCCGGAGCAGCGCGCTGAAGGTGAAATCATCCTGGACGGCGAAAACATTCTGACCCAGGCTCAGGATATCGCCCTGCTGCGCGCCAAAGTGGGGATGGTGTTCCAGAAACCAACGCCGTTCCCGATGTCCATTTATGACAACATCGCCTTTGGCGTTCGTCTGTTCGAAAAGCTCTCCCGTGCCGATATGGACGAGCGCGTGCAGTGGGCTTTGACCAAGGCCGCATTATGGAACGAAACCAAAGATAAGTTGCACCAGAGCGGTTACTCTCTCTCCGGTGGCCAGCAGCAGCGTCTGTGCATTGCGCGCGGTATTGCTATTCGCCCGGAAGTGTTGCTGCTGGATGAGCCGTGTTCAGCGCTGGACCCGATCTCAACCGGCCGTATTGAAGAGCTGATCACCGAGCTGAAGCAGGATTACACCGTGGTTATCGTGACCCATAACATGCAGCAGGCTGCACGTTGTTCCGATCACACGGCGTTTATGTACTTGGGCGAGTTGATTGAGTTCAGCGATACGGACGCGCTGTTCACCAGGCCCGCGAAGAAACAAACCGAAGATTATATTACTGGCCGCTACGGTTGATTTGCCTTAGTGCATGTGGAGAAACCATGGACAACCTCAATCTTAATAAACACATTTCAGGCCAGTTCAACGCAGAGCTGGAAAGCATCCGCACGCAGGTGATGACCATGGGTGGCATGGTTGAGCAGCAGCTTTCTGATGCGATTACGGCAATGCACAACCAGGACAGCGAGCTGGCGAAGCGCGTCATTGAAGGCGACAAAAACGTCAACATGATGGAAGTCGCTATCGACGAAGCCTGCGTGCGCATTATCGCGAAACGTCAGCCGACGGCGAGCGACCTGCGTCTGGTAATGGCGATCATCAAGACCATCGCCGAGCTGGAGCGTATTGGTGACGTTGCGGATAAAATCTGCCGCACCGCGCTGGAGAAGTTCTCTCAGCAGCACCAGCCGCTGCTGGTGAGCCTGGAGTCGCTGGGCCGCCACACCGTGCAGATGCTGCACGACGTGCTGGATGCATTTGCGCGTATGGATCTGGACGAAGCGGTGCGTATCTACCGTGAAGACAAGAAGGTCGACCAGGAGTATGAAGGCATCGTGCGTCAGCTGATGACCTATATGATGGAAGATTCACGTACGATCCCAAGCGTACTGACTGCCCTGTTCTGCGCGCGCTCCATCGAGCGTATCGGCGACCGCTGCCAGAACATTTGCGAATATATTTTCTATTTCGTGAAAGGTCAGGACTTCCGTCACGTGGGCGGCGACGAGCTGGACAAGCTGCTGGCGGGTAAAGATCCGAAAGAATGATTTTTACCCTCACCCTAACCCTCTCCCACAGGGAGAGGGGACAATTCGGTTTTCTCCCTCTCCCCTGGGGAGAGGGGCGGGGTGAGGGGAAAACTCAGCGAGTAATATTCCACCCGCGTGCCTTCCACAATTCAGGCAACTGCGCCAGATCGGTAAAGGTCGTCACGTTCGGATGATCGATCGGCTTGTTGTGCGGATCGGCGCAGAAGTAAAATACCTCCATCCCCGCATCAATCCCCGACTGCGCGCCCGCAGACGAGTCATCCACCAGAATGCAGTTCTCTACGTTAACGTTCATCGCTTTTGCCGCATGGAACATCAGCGCCGGGTCTGGCTTCCAGCGCTGGATATCGTAGCCGCTGAACAGTTTTTCCGGGAAATGGTGCAACATCTCAAGCTTGCCCAGCGAGTGCTGCATTTTGCTGACCGGGCCGTTAGAGACGACGCAGACCGGCACCGTCATCGCATCCAGCAACGCGTTAGCCCCGGAGATAACCTCCAGCTCGGAGTCGAACAGGCGTGCGACCTCGGCGCGGTACACCGGTTCCAGATCTGCTTTCGCCAGATCCACACCGTGTTCCTGGTTAATGATGTCGATGATCTCGTAGAGCTTCACGCCCTTAAAGCGTTTAAACACCTCTTCGAGTTCCAGCGTAATGCCAAATTTCTGGAACATAGTGACATACGCGCGGGAACAAATGACCTCACTGTCGACCAGCGTACCGTCGCAGTCGAAAAATACCGCTTCAATTCCGGACATGCCTTTCCCTTTTAACAAGTTTAACGTTTACGTACGGCAGTTTAACGAGACGCAATCGTTGCCGTATAAGCAAAATCAATGAAAAAAGTATCTCATAACCGCCACTATTGTCGCATTTTGGTATAGGATAGCGACGAATTTTCCCTCCTTGTTCGGAAATTGATGATGAGTCAACAACACACTACCCAGACATCTGGTCAGGGTCTGCTTGAGCGCGTTTTCAAACTGCGCGAGCACGGCACAACGGCACGCACCGAAGTGATCGCTGGTTTCACCACCTTCCTGACGATGGTCTATATCGTTTTTGTGAACCCTCAAATTCTGGGCGTTGCTGGCATGGATACCAGCGCCGTCTTTGTAACTACCTGCCTGATTGCGGCCCTTGGCAGCATTCTGATGGGTGTGTTCGCTAACCTGCCTGTTGCGCTGGCACCGGCGATGGGCCTGAATGCGTTCTTCGCGTTCGTGGTCGTTCAGGCGATGGGGCTGCCGTGGCAGGTTGGCATGGGCGCCATCTTCTGGGGCGCGGTTGGCCTGCTGCTGCTGACCATTTTCCGCGTGCGTTACTGGATGATTGCAAACATTCCCGTGAGCCTGCGCGTGGGCATCACCAGCGGTATTGGTCTGTTCATCGGTATGATGGGGCTGAAAAACGCCGGCGTTATCGTCGCTAACCCGGATACGCTGGTGAGCATCGGTCACCTGACCTCTCATAACGTTTTGTTGGGCGTGCTGGGCTTCTTTATCATCGCGATCCTGGCTTCCCGCAATATTCACGCGGCGGTGCTGGTGTCTATCGTTGTCACCACCCTGCTGGGCTGGATGCTGGGCGACGTTCACTATAACGGTATCGTCTCCGCGCCGCCGAGCGTCTCTACCGTGATTGGTCACGTCGATCTGGCGGGCTCCCTGAACCTGGGCCTGGCGGGCGTGATTTTCTCCTTCATGCTGGTCAACCTGTTTGACTCCTCCGGCACGCTGATTGGCGTGACCGACAAAGCGGGTCTGGCGGATGAAAAAGGCAAATTCCCGCGCATGAAGCAGGCGCTGTTTGTGGACAGCGTCTCCTCTGTGACCGGTGCTTTTATCGGAACCTCGTCCGTTACCGCGTACATTGAATCTTCTTCCGGCGTGTCCGTGGGCGGCCGTACCGGCCTGACGGCGGTGGTCGTGGGTATTCTGTTCCTGCTGGTGATCTTCCTCTCTCCGCTGGCGGGTATGGTTCCACCGTATGCGGCAGCCGGCGCGCTGATCTATGTGGGTGTGCTGATGACCTCCAGCCTGTCACGCGTGAAGTGGGATGATTTAACCGAAGCGGTGCCGGCGTTTATTACCGCCGTGATGATGCCTTTCAGCTTCTCGATTACCGAAGGTATCGCGCTGGGCTTTATCTCTTACTGCGTAATGAAGATCGGTACCGGACGCTTCCGCGACCTCAGCCCATGCGTGATTGTTGTGGCGCTGCTGTTTGTGCTGAAGATTGTGTTTATTGACGCGCACTAAGGTGCGGTTTGTGGTGTCAGGTGGCGCTTCGCTTACCTGACCTACTGACGAGTGTAGGCCCGGTAAGCGCTAGCGCCACCGGGCTTTTTTATCAGGCTTTAACCCGCTTAATATAATCCCCAAACGCCGTCAGCTGGCCAGACAGATGATCGCGCGTGCTCTGATCCACCACTTCACCCGTTTGCGGGTCGACTTTGTTCTGAATCACACCGCCCATAAATTCCGGCTTGTTCATGACCATCGCATCCAGGAACACCAGGATCTGGCGCAGATGATACTGGCAGCGCGCGCCGCCAATGGCGCCCATTGAGCTGGTCTGGATCAGCACCGGTTTGCCTGCCAGCGGCTGCTCAGGTAAGCGGGACAGCCAGTCGATGGCATTCTTCAGACCACCCGGAACCGAATAGTTATACTCCGGCGTGACGATGACCACGCCGTCGGCCTGGCGGATCTGCTCTGCCAGCGCCTCAACGCTCTGCGGGAACCCCTCTTCCTGCTGGACATCCGCATCATACAGCGGAATATCGCCAATAGACGGCAGGGCGCTAATTTCCATTCCTGCCGGTGCCAGCTGTGGCAGCGTGCGGGCAACCATCCCGTTAAATGAACCTTTGCGCAGGCTTCCCAGTAACGTAACTACTTTCAACGTATCAGACATGATTACTCCTGTTTCATCATGATGACCCTGATTGGATCAGCTAAGGGTGAATGCTTTTTCTGCCGGTAAACTGGTTAAACGCATCAGGCGTGCGGCGGGCTCGTTGGCGCGCTCGGGCACATCAGGAAGGCTACGCCATCCCTGTTGACTGTCAAATTCCCAGATTTTCATGCGTTCGATGGCGGGGGTAACCGCAATGGACCAAATGAGCACATCCTCTGCGTCGCTGAGCGCCTCTACCAGCGTGGCCTGAGTGGCACGAAGACGTCCGGAGCCTGGCAGCAGCTGCAGCAGGCTGGCGTCGTCTGAGGCGCATCCACAGAGCTTGCGGATGCTCTGGCGCAAGGTAATGAGCTGGGCTCTGGCTTCGACAGGATCGTTCTGGTTGCGTACCCACAGCTTCTCATTGCTGGAGAGCGGATAGTCTTCATGCGCATTACCGCCATGGAAGCTGCGCGTCGCGCGCTGTAGTTCCATGTCGAGCCCACAATCCCCTTCGGTGGTCAGCGCGACGCCAATGATATTGCCCGCGTAGGCAATCGAAAAACGAGGGAGATCCGGGTCGGCAAAGACCGGGCGGCCTTCGGGTTGGGTAATGATGTCCGGCAGCTCGCTGGTGCCGTACAGCATAAACATCAGTTCTGCGAGAAGCGCCCTGGACGCTAAAAACCGCGTTCTGCGGTGCTCCGGGAGAGTGAGTGCTTCACTGTGACAGGATGAAGAAATTCTTGCCGATACGAGACGTCCTTCCGTAAGTATCCCTCTTGCAAAGTGCGTAGCCATTTTTCGCTCCTTGATAATGGTCGTAATCGGTTAAACGGTTACATGATTATCGCTTAACTTGACTCCTGTTTTAATCAGTAAATGGGAGTAAGAGAAGCCTTAGGACCGAACTTTACATTTTCTTAGGCAAAAATTGGATCGCTGGCACCGTAGAGCGCCTTGATGGTCTCCCGCAGCCAGAGGATTTTCGGATTATGGCTGTTCCGTTTATGCCAGATCAGCGTGAAGGGAACGGTAAGCTTTTCAGCCTGCGCTTCGTCGATGGGAATGGGCAGCGCGATCAGCTTCCGCTGGTGGAGTTCATTGTAGTGATGACAATAGTACGGAGCCGTGGCGATATAGTTGTGACCGGGCTGCGCCGCCATAAACATCGACTGCTCAAAGCCCGGCACGCACATGGCAATGTTTCTTTCCCGACCCATCTCCTTTAGCACTTCGTCCAGTGCCCAGGTGTCGCTGCGTTCCCAGAAGATGCTGATGTGCGGATAGCGCAGGAAGGTTTCGAGGTTCCATTCATCCTGAAGCGCGGGGTGATCCTCACGCAGATACACGCACGGACGGTCGCTGAACAGGATCTCGTAGTCGATAAACCACGGCAACAGCTTCAGCAGCTCGCGGGAGCGCGGATGCGTTTCTCGGCCGGTAAAGCCAAGGTCTACCTCTCCACGCGTTATGGCATCCAGCGAATCGTAATCCCAGTGACGCATCTTCACCGTCGCCTGCGGATAGCGCTGGTTCACCTGCTCCAGCAGGGCGTTAAAGCGGATCAGCATCAGCGGCGTTTCGGCGGCCAGCACGAACGTTAGCCCGCCCGGCGAATCATGGTGAAATTTATCAAGGATCTGGTTGCCGATTTGCATCCAGTCAGCCAAATCCTGCTCGAGGCTTACCGTCAGCGGGGTCGGCAGCAACCCCAACGGCGTTTTGACAAACAGCGGGTCGTCAAACCAGTCGCGCAGCTTGGCCAGCGATTTACTCACCGCCGACGGCGTCACGTTCATCCGCTTCGCCGCTTTGGTGACGCTGCGCTCCTGCAGCAAAAGCTGCAGGCACAGCAACAGGTTAAGATCGAGACTGCTGATGGGCTTCTTCATAATGCGCCGCGGGCTGGATGACCATAAGTAAGGTGATGCACAGTATGCTACAGCCAATCAGAACCCCGATCAGCATATTCAGCGCGTTAAGCCCGATGACCGCTGCCAGCCAAATCCAAAGCGACGAGCCGCAGACCTGCGCAATTCCCAGCACCGAGCTTGCCACGCCTGCCCGCAGCGAGAAGGGGCCAAGTGCCTGACTCATCGCCACGCCAAAGCCAACCGAGAACCCGGCGCAAATGAGGGTAATACCCGCCAGCATTACCGCATGTGAGCTGGCGGTTGCCAGGATCGCGCCAGCCGTGAGGAATAAAACCTGTGAGGTCAGCATCAACGCACGCTGGCTGAAAACATTTAGCGCAAACGGGGTAGAGAACGAGACCGCCATACTGACCATGGCGGTTAATGCCATCACCGTTGAATACTCACCCCGATCGAAGCCCATGGTCTCCATCAGTAAAACCGGGGAAACGTTTACATAGGTCAGGATCACCGCCACGCTTAACGTGGTCACGGCCAGACGACTGAGGAAAAAGCGGTTAAGCAGCTTCTCGGCTGGGTGAATCGTTGGGGTATGACCGGTATTCTGCGAGCCCGGGTGGGTCTCTTTCAGCACGGCGATGGACAGGATAAACACCAGCGCACCCATCGCCGCCATGGTCCAGAACAGGCTCTGCCACGGGAATTTCAGCATGATCAGATATCCCACGACCGGGGCCAGCACCGGGATGATGCAGGTAATACCGTTCAGCATCGACAGCACCTTAGCGCGGCGCTGGGCGCTGAGAGTATCGCGTAAAATGGCAAAAGCGACGACGTAGCAGCCACCGGCTCCAATGCCCTGGATAAATCGTCCGGACAGGAACACGGTGCTGCTTTGCGCCTGTGAACAGAGCAGAGAGGCCAGGGCAAAAATGATGGCGCCTGTTATCGCGACGGGCTGACGGCCTGCTTTATCCGCGATCTTACCGGCAAAGACCATCGACGACGCCATCCCCGCGAGATAGGCCGAAAACGCGATGTGCAGCTGCGCCTCGCTGGCGCCCAGATCGCGGGCGATGTGCGGCAATCCCACCAGATACATATCAATACCAGACGGATAAAGCAGAACTAATGCGAAACTACAAAACAGAAAACGCGCCATAAACCCCCCATAGATGCAGGCATGCAGGATAGGGGGTGAAAAGGGATTAGGCGAGTTGCCATTTGGACAATGGTGATTTCCTGGGAGGAAACATTATAAGTGATACATTTTTTAGAAAAGTTGCGATCTTGATTCCGACAAAGAATCAGTCTTTTTAATTATCCTTATCAACTTGTTGAATTTACGCTGTACTTAAAAGGAATCACTCAGATGCCGTATAAATCTTTACCCTTAGCTCAGGAAATGATTGGTGGGTATGTCGCTGAATTTATTGATGCTAATGATCTTAGACTGGATGAACATATAGAATTTGAAAGTGGAAACGGATGTACTATCCAACGCTATACATTCGGTAGAGCATCTGTTCCAAGTGCTTTAATTGATTTTATCTGTAATGGTGATGGAACAACTACTATCCATTATAAAACTGGTAAAAACCACGAACTAGGATTGTTATTAGCTGAATTTGTCAAAAGTAAAATTAATCCTAACGAGTTCGAATCAATAGAAATGACACTTCAAGACTTGCGCGAAACGGATGTTGAGCCTCTGTTTGTTGCTTTGCGTGGTGATAGCTACCCTGACGGGGAAAAAATGTTTAGCTGTGGCATTGAACAAGATAATTCCACACTAATCCAATTAAGAATTAGTAGCTTACGCCATAAAGACAATCTAGTTTTAAAATTTTACAGAACAACTCATAAACTGCAAATTCAGGGGAAGCCTCTTTTTACCTATAAGCGTCTTAGCTTCCATCTAATTGATATTCTTGATTTATGGGGGATAGAGAAAATATTAAACCGAAGAGATGAAACAAAGCAAGAGATGGTATCGGTTCCTGTAGCTGGGCATTTTTTGAAGGAACATTATCCCCATACGTTTCAAAAAGCGCCAGAACCTATTAAAAAACTAATGCTTAGTGGCCTATGTGTTTCTTTGGCCTCTCCTAAAATGGTTGATTATTCGATGCTTTTGTATCCAGATCTGCGAGCATTGGAAGGTGCGCTACATGATTGTCTCAGCGCATTTGGACTCTATTCTTCAAATTTTACTGATGCTGGTGATTCGAGGTTGGGGGTAATGTATAAACGAAAAGCAGATGAAACGTTCTCTCTTGCAAGCCAGCATGTGGCTATAATTCAATCAAAAGAGTTGGTCGAGGCACTTGAAGAAGGTTATAATCATTACTCAGGTAAGCGCCACCCTCTGTTTCATATGAATGAACAACTCATCTTCAGCTACTGCATTTCAGATCTCGGTACTGCACTAACTTTAATCACTGATACTAAGAAATGCATTGAAAAACTCTATCAGTTTAGGCCCCATGACTCACATTGAAGTACTCAGTTATGATTTGGCAATAGTTACAGAATTGCCACATAAACCCATTACAAATCAGTTCAATAACGTGGCTGAGGAGTTGGTACGTCTGAACTTCTCTGGTAAGGTGCTCTTTGATTTAGCAATATCAAAAGGTCTTCGGAACAGATTTTTTGAAGCTTTTTTTGATGGTCGGACACTTGTGAGAACCAGTATTCATCCTAAGGAAAATGAAGAGATTCCTTTCGATGTGATTTCCCATCAAAAGGTTTTTTTTAGAAAAAACAATGGACTGCTTAAAGTGTCTGTTTTAAGCAGTCTTGAGATCCATGATTTACTTGATTATTAAGTTACACACAAGCGGCGTAAAGCTACTTGTGTGTACTTTTACTTCCCGATACAGAAGCTCGAGAAGATCCTTCCCAGCAGATCGTCCGACGTAAACTCCCCGGTGATCTCGCTCAGATTCTGCTGCGCCAGACGCAGCTCTTCCGCCAGCAGCTCGCCCGCCCACGCGCCGATCAGCTGCGCTTTACCCTGAACAAGGTGGTTTGCCGCCTCTTCCAGCGCCTGAAGGTGACGACGACGCGCAAGGAAGCCGCCTTCCATGCTGGTGTCAAAGCCCATGCTCTGCTTGAGATGGTTGCGCAGGTCGTCAACGCCTTCACCGGTACGCGCCGACAGGCGAATTAGTGAGTGACCGTTCACATCGCTGATGCCCAGCGTTTCGCCGGTGACGTCCGCTTTGTTGCGTACCACGGTGATGGGCAGTTTCGCCGGCAGACGGGCGATAAAGTCTGGCCAGATGTCCGCCGGGTCAACGGCGTCGGTCGTGGTGCCGTCCACCATAAACAGCACGCGGTCGGCCTGCTCAATCTCCTGCCAGGCGCGTTCGATACCGATGCGCTCTACTTCGTCGCTGGCATCGCGCAGGCCCGCTGTGTCGATAATATGCAGCGGCATCCCGTCGATGTGGATATGCTCGCGCAGCACGTCGCGGGTGGTGCCGGCAATGTCGGTGACGATCGCCGCTTCACGGCCCGCCAGGGCGTTCAGCAGGCTCGATTTCCCGGCGTTAGGACGTCCGGCAATCACCACCTTCATTCCTTCACGCAGCAGGCTGCCCTGACGCGCTTCGGCGCGAACGGCGTCGAGATCGTTCATCACCTGGTTGAGCTGCGCTTCGATTTTACCGTCAGAGAGGAAGTCGATTTCTTCGTCCGGGAAGTCGATAGCCGCTTCGACGTAGATACGCAGGTGAGTAAGTGCTTCCACAAGGTGATTTACGCGGGCGGAGAATGCCCCCTGCAGCGAGTTCAGGGCGGAGCGGGCCGCCTGTTCAGAACTGGCGTCGATCAGGTCTGCAATCGCTTCTGCCTGCGCCAGGTCGAGCTTGTCGTTGAGGAAAGCACGCTCGGAGAACTCGCCCGGCTTCGCAATTCGCAGGCCAGGCAGGGTCAGAATACGTTTTAACAGCAGGTCGAGGATAACCGGGCCGCCGTGGCCCTGCAGCTCCAGCACGTCTTCGCCGGTGAAGGAGTTCGGGCCGGGGAACCACAGCGCAATGCCCTGGTCCAGCGGCGTGCCGTCGGTATCTTTAAACGGCAGGTAATCAGCGTAGCGCGGCTTTGGCAGTTTACCCAGCACCGCTTCGGCCACCTCGCGCGCCTTCAGGCCGGAGATGCGCAGAATGCCTACACCACCGCGTCCCGGTGGGGTTGCCTGGGCGACGATAGTGTCGTTATGGCTCATGGTTGGTCTCGTTCAATACAAATAAAAAAGGCGGTCAATCGACCGCCCTTATTTTAGCGTTAACTTACCGAATCAGGACTTTTTCTTTTCGCGGCTATGCAGGCCACGTTTTTCCAGACCACGGTAAATCAGCTGCTGCTGGATGATGGTCACCAGGTTGCTGACGATATAGTACAGCACCAGACCTGACGGGAACCACAGGAAGAACACGGTGAAGATGACCGGCATAAAGGTCATGATCTTCTGCTGCATCGGGTCGGTCACGGTGGTCGGCGACATCTTCTGGATGAAGAACATCGTCACGCCCATCAGGATCGGCAGGATGTAGTACGGGTCCTGTGCGGACAGGTCATGGATCCACAGGGCGAACGGCGCGTGGCGCAGCTCAACGGAACCCATCAGCATGTAGTACAGCGCAAGGAAGATTGGCATCTGAATCAGCAGCGGGAAGCAACCACCCAGTGGGTTTACTTTCTCTGCTTTATACAGGGCCATCATTTCCTGGCTCTGACGCTGTTTGTCATCGCCCAGACGCTCACGCATCGCCGCAATCTTAGGCTGCAGCATACGCATCTTCGCCATGGAGGTGTACTGCGCTTTAGTCAGCGGGTACATGATGCCACGAACGATGAAGGTGATAACGATGATGGAGAAGCCCCAGTTACCCAGGAAGCTGTGAATGAACTTCAGCAGCTTAAACAGCGGCTGAGAGATGAACCACAACCAGCCGTAATCGACGGTCAGATCCAGGTGCGGCGCAACAGCGGCCATTTTGTCCTGAATTTCCGGGCCGACCCACAGGGTGCTTGCCATCTTACCGGTTTGACCCGGCTGAACCAGAACCGGCTGAGATTTGTAGCCGATGGCTGCAAGACCGTTACCCAGGTTCGCGGTATAGAAGTTGTTGGTACCGTCGTTATTTGGCACCCACGCAGTGGCGAAATACTGCTGCAGCATTGCCACCCAACCGCCTTTAGCGCTGACGTTCAGGTTTTCGTTATCGGCAATGGTGTCGAATTTGTATTTCTCATACTTCGCGTCTGGCGTGGAGTACGCCGCGCCACGGAAGGTATGCAGCGCAAAGTTGCTGCTTCCGGTGTCACGGTGAGACGGCAGATTGATGGACTGCTTCAGCTGGCCAAAGGTCGACAGCTCCAGCGGTTTCGCACTGGCGTTCTGTACGCTGTAGCCCACATTCACCGCATATTCACCGCGTTTCAGGGTGAAGGTTTTAGTGAAGGTGTTGCCTGCGGCGTCAGTGTACGTCATCGGGATCGAGAGTTCGTTCTGACCATCAGCCAGTACAAAGGTGTCGCTCTCGACGGTATACAGTGGACGCGCACCGTTAGCCGGGTTATCCGGGCCATCACGACCGGTCAGGCCGCTCTGCGCCTGGTAGATAAACTCAGGCGTGGTTTCCAGTAACTGGAACGGTTCGTTAGACTTCAGCTCTTTCGGGTAGGTCAACAGCAGCGCCTGCTCAACATCACCACCACGGGTGTTGATTGTCAGCTCAAGCACATCGGTCTTAACCGTAATCTGTTTCCCCTGGCCACTGGCCGGTACGCCCTGGTCGGCGGCGCTACCCGCTGCGGTGGTCGTAGTCTGCGTGGTCTGCTGCTGGGGTTGAGGATTTTTATCCTGCTCCCATGCCTGCCAGATCATGAAAGACACGAACAACAAAGCGATGATAAGAAGATTGCGTTGCGAATCCATCGTTAGTGTTCTCTGGTATCAAAGGGTCCTGGAGGGACGGGGTCGTCTCCACCGGGGTGTAAAGGGTGGCATTTTAATACGCGTTTCACCGTCAACCAACTGCCTTTTATCACTCCAAACCTGCGCAATGCCTCAATTCCGTAGCTTGAGCATGTTGGTGTGAAACGGCAGTGCGGCCCGAGTAGAGGACTAATCAGGCGTTGATAGACCCGAATGAGGGCTATCAGGACCCGTGAGCCAGGCGACAGTGGCGGCGCCATAATTTTTCCAACGCTTCCGAGAGAGCACGGTTATCGAGGTCGGCAACCCCTTTTTTAGCCACCACCACGAAATCCATTGAAGGCAGTTCGTGCTGACGTAAACGGAAGCTTTCACGCGTCAGACGTTTAATCCGATTGCGTTCATGCGCACGCTTAACATTTTTCTTGGCGACTGTGAGACCGATGCGGGGATGCCCCAGCGAATTTTGGCGGCCGAGGATGGTGATTTGCGGCGTGCCAGCCCGTAGTGGCTGCTGGAAGACGAAAGTGAAATGAGCGGGAGTTAACAAACGTAACTCCCTGGGAAATGCTAGCTTAACCACTCAGGGGTTAGCTTTATTACTTGGAAACGGTCAGACGAGCGCGGCCTTTAGCACGACGACGTGCCAGAACCTGACGACCATTTTTAGTAGCCATACGAGCACGGAAGCCGTGAGAACGGTTGCGCTTCAGTACAGACGGTTGAAAAGTGCGTTTCATGGCGATTTCTACCTAAACTTGAATAAATTCACTGACTTTTGCGTATACCCGAACGAGTTTCGAACGACTAACGCCTCAGCGTGGGTGATTAAAGAGGCCGGATTGTAATAATTGTACACTCCGGAGTCAATTCTCTTTCCTTATTTCCCGCGTATTTCCGCACGTTTTCGCGTGGAAAATGAGCAACGGACGACGCAGGAAGATGAGCATCACGCGCCGGGTCGAGGATTATACGGCCTCGCCAGCAAAGCGCAAGGATCGTCCCGGATCTTCGTTAGATCATTTAAGCAATAAATTGTCTGTGCTCATTAATTTTTCCAATATGCGGACTAAATCGTGGGGTACTGGCGCCAGGATCGTTTACACTTATCCGGTTCCGGATCTTCCTGTGGATAAATCGGGAAGAATCTGTGAGAAACAGAAGATCTCTGGCTCAGTTTAGGCTATGATCCGCGGTCCCGATCGGGATCCAGCGATCCTGGCCGGGTATGACACAAAATCGTTCACGCTGTATCAAGGCGGCAAAGGAGCGAGTCCCCTGGAGCGTACACAAGTACGTGACTGGGGCGAGCGAGTGCAGCCAACGCAGAGACGGCTTGAACGATGAAGTGTACAACCGCAGATAGCGGTTCGCACATCACCCTTTTGCACAGGGTCATGTCGATGTGCGCCAACAATCATGAATATTCAATAGTTTTCTTTTATTGTTCGAGTGGAGTCCGCCGTGTCACTTTCGCTTTGGCAGCAGTGTCTTGCCCGATTGCAGGATGAGTTACCAGCCACAGAATTCAGTATGTGGATCCGCCCGTTGCAGGCGGAACTGAGCGATAACACGCTGGCTTTGTATGCGCCAAACCGTTTTGTGCTCGATTGGGTAAGGGACAAGTACCTTAATAACATCAATGGACTGCTGAACGATTTCTGCGGGTCAGATGCCCCGCAGCTGCGCTTTGAAGTGGGCACAAAGCCGGTCACCCAAACCGTTCGTGAAACCGTGAACGTAGCAGCGCCTGCTCAGGCCGCTCCTGCTCCGGCCCCTCGCGTCGCACCCGCTCGTCAGGGCTGGGATAACGTCCCTGCGCCCGCTGAGCCAACCTACCGCTCTAACGTTAACGTGAAACACACGTTCGATAACTTCGTTGAAGGTAAATCGAACCAGCTGGCGCGCGCGGCGGCTCGTCAGGTTGCTGATAATCCCGGTGGGGCCTACAACCCGCTGTTCCTTTATGGCGGCACGGGCCTGGGTAAAACGCACCTGCTGCATGCGGTGGGCAACGGCATTATGGCGCGCAAGCCCAATGCCAAAGTGGTGTATATGCACTCCGAGCGCTTCGTTCAGGACATGGTAAAAGCCCTGCAAAACAATGCGATCGAAGAGTTTAAACGCTACTATCGTTCCGTTGACGCGCTGCTCATCGATGACATCCAGTTCTTTGCCAATAAAGAACGATCGCAGGAAGAGTTTTTCCACACCTTCAATGCCCTGCTGGAAGGCAATCAGCAGATCATTTTGACCTCGGATCGTTACCCAAAAGAGATCAACGGCGTTGAAGATCGTCTGAAATCCCGCTTCGGCTGGGGCCTGACCGTGGCGATCGAGCCACCGGAGCTGGAAACCCGCGTCGCGATCCTGATGAAGAAAGCCGATGAAAACGACATTCGCCTGCCGGGCGAAGTGGCGTTCTTCATTGCCAAGCGTCTGCGCTCCAACGTGCGCGAGCTGGAAGGGGCACTGAACCGCGTTATCGCCAATGCCAACTTCACCGGTCGTGCGATCACCATCGATTTTGTGCGTGAAGCGCTGCGCGATTTGCTGGCATTGCAGGAAAAACTGGTCACTATCGACAATATTCAAAAGACGGTGGCTGAGTACTACAAGATCAAAGTGGCAGATTTACTGTCTAAACGTCGTTCCCGCTCGGTGGCGCGTCCGCGTCAGATGGCGATGGCGCTGGCAAAGGAGTTAACCAACCACAGTCTGCCGGAAATCGGGGATGCGTTTGGTGGCCGTGACCATACGACCGTGCTGCACGCTTGTCGCAAGATTGAGCAGTTACGCGAAGAAAGCCACGACATAAAAGAAGATTTTTCCAATCTAATCAGAACATTATCATCGTGACGCTATGAAATTTACCGTTGAACGTGAACATTTATTAAAACCGCTGCAACAGGTGAGTGGCCCATTAGGTGGCCGCCCAACGCTGCCTATTCTCGGAAACCTGCTGCTTCAGGTCGCGGACGGTACGCTGTCGCTGACCGGTACAGATCTGGAAATGGAAATGATCGCGCGCGTTACGCTGACGCAGCCGCACGACGCGGGCGCGACCACGGTTCCGGCACGTAAATTCTTTGATATCTGCCGCGGGCTGCCGGAAGGCGCTGAAATCGCCGTGCAGCTGGAAGGCGACCGTATGCTGGTGCGCTCTGGCCGCAGCCGTTTCTCGCTCTCCACGCTGCCTGCTGCGGACTTCCCGAACCTGGACGACTGGCAGAGCGAAGTTGAATTCACCCTGCCGCAGGCGACGATGAAGCGTCTGATTGAAGCCACGCAGTTCTCCATGGCGCATCAGGACGTCCGTTACTACTTAAACGGCATGCTGTTCGAAACCGAAGGTGAAGAGCTGCGTACCGTGGCTACCGACGGCCACCGTCTGGCGGTTTGTTCTATGCCGATTGGCAACGCGCTGCCAAACCATTCGGTGATCGTGCCGCGTAAAGGGGTGATTGAGCTAATGCGTATGCTCGACGGTGGCGACACGCCGCTGCGCGTGCAGATCGGCAGCAACAACATCCGCGCACACGTGGGTGATTTTGTCTTCACGTCTAAGCTGGTTGATGGTCGTTTCCCGGATTATCGCCGCGTATTGCCGAAGAATCCGGACAAAACGCTGGAAGCGGGCTGCGATAGCCTCAAGCAGGCGTTTGCCCGTGCCGCGATCCTCTCTAACGAGAAATTCCGCGGCGTGCGCCTGTACGTGAGTGAAAACCAGATCAAAATCACCGCTAACAACCCGGAGCAGGAAGAGGCAGAAGAAATTCTGGACGTCACCTACGCCGGAACCGAGATGGAAATCGGCTTTAACGTCAGCTACGTGCTGGATGTGCTGAATGCACTGAAATGCGAGAACGTGCGCATTCTGCTGACCGACTCCGTTTCAAGCGTACAGATTGAAGATGCGGCCAGCCAAAGCGCGGCTTATGTTGTCATGCCAATGAGACTGTAATGTCGCTCACCCGTCTGTTGATCCGCGACTTTCGCAATATCGAAAGCGCGGATCTCGCTTTATCCCCCGGCTTTAACTTCCTGGTTGGCGCAAACGGCAGCGGCAAAACCAGCGTGCTTGAGGCCATCTATACGCTCGGCCACGGTCGGGCGTTTCGCAGTTTGCAGATTGGTCGCGTCATTCGCCACGAGCAGGAATCCTTTGTTCTGCACGGGCGTTTGCAGGGGGCGGAGCGCGAAACCGCCATCGGCCTGACCAAAGACAAGCAGGGCGACAGTAAGGTGCGCATCGACGGCACCGACGGCCATAAAGTGGCGGAGCTGGCGCTGCTGATGCCAATGCAGCTGATTACGCCGGAGGGGTTTACTTTACTCAACGGCGGCCCTAAATACAGAAGAGCATTCCTCGACTGGGGATGCTTTCACAACGAAGCCGGTTTCTTTAACGCCTGGAGCAACCTGAAGCGTCTGCTCAAGCAGCGTAACGCTGCTCTGCGCCAGGTTACCCGTTACGCCCAGCTGCGTCCGTGGGACATGGAGTTAATCCCTCTCGCGGAACAAATCAGCAACTGGCGTGCCGAATACAGCGCAGGTATCGCCGAAGACATGGCCGACACCTGCAAACAGTTTTTACCCGAGTTCTCTCTCACCTTCTCCTTCCAGCGAGGCTGGGAGAAAGAGACGGATTATGCTGAGGTGTTAGAGAGAAGCTTCGAGCGTGACCGCATGTTGACCTACACAGCGCACGGCCCGCACAAGGCGGATTTCCGCATTCGTGCCGACGGTGCGCCGGTGGAAGATACGCTGTCGCGCGGGCAGCTCAAGCTCCTGATGTGTGCGCTGCGCCTGGCACAGGGAGAGTTTCTCACCCGCGAGAGCGGAAGACGCTGCCTGTACCTGATAGATGATTTTGCCTCGGAACTCGACGACGCGCGGCGCGGGCTGCTTGCCAGCCGCTTAAAAGCCACGCAGTCGCAGGTTTTCGTCAGCGCCATTAGCGCTGAACACGTTATAGACATGTCGGACGAAAATTCGAAGATGTTTACCGTGGAAAAGGGTAAAATAACGGATTAACCCAAGTTGAAATGAGCGAGAAACGTTGATGTCGAATTCTTATGACTCCTCCAGTATCAAAGTCCTGAAAGGGCTGGATGCGGTGCGTAAGCGCCCGGGTATGTATATCGGCGACACGGATGACGGCACCGGTCTGCACCACATGGTATTCGAGGTGGTAGATAACGCTATCGACGAAGCGCTCGCGGGTCACTGTAAAGACATCGTGGTCACCATCCATGCGGACAACTCCGTCTCCGTCACCGATGATGGTCGTGGCATCCCAACCGGTATTCACCCGGAAGAGGGGGTCTCTGCCGCGGAAGTGATCATGACCGTGCTGCACGCAGGCGGTAAGTTCGACGATAACTCCTATAAAGTTTCCGGCGGCCTGCACGGCGTAGGCGTCTCCGTGGTTAACGCCCTGTCGCAGAAGCTGGAGCTGGTTATCCAGCGCGAAGGCAAAATCCACCGTCAGCTCTATACGCACGGCGTGCCGCAGGCACCGCTGGCCGTCACTGGCGATACCGACAAAACCGGTACCATGGTGCGTTTCTGGCCGAGCCATGAAACCTTCACCAACGTCACCGAATTCGAGTACGACATCCTGGCGAAACGCCTGCGTGAACTGTCGTTCCTGAACTCCGGCGTCTCTATCCGCCTTAAAGACAAGCGTGACGGTAAAGAAGACCACTTCCATTACGAAGGTGGTATCAAAGCGTTCGTTGAGTATCTGAACAAGAACAAAACGCCAATTCACCAGAATATCTTCTACTTCTCCACCGAAAAAGACGGTATCGGCGTGGAAGTGGCGCTGCAGTGGAACGACGGTTTCCAGGAAAACATCTACTGCTTCACCAACAACATTCCACAGCGTGACGGCGGTACGCACCTTGCAGGCTTCCGTGCGGCAATGACCCGTACCCTGAACGCCTACATGGACAAAGAAGGCTACAGCAAGAAAGCGAAAGTCAGCGCCACCGGTGATGACGCCCGTGAAGGCCTGATTGCCGTTGTCTCCGTGAAGGTGCCGGATCCGAAGTTCTCCTCACAGACCAAAGACAAGCTGGTCTCTTCCGAGGTGAAATCGGCGGTTGAACAGCAGATGAACGAACTGCTGAGCGAATACCTGCTGGAAAACCCGTCCGATGCGAAAATCGTGGTGGGTAAAATTATCGATGCGGCGCGTGCCCGTGAAGCGGCGCGTAAAGCCCGTGAAATGACCCGTCGTAAAGGCGCGCTGGACTTAGCAGGCCTGCCGGGCAAACTGGCTGACTGCCAGGAACGCGACCCGGCGCTGTCTGAACTGTACCTCGTGGAAGGGGACTCCGCGGGCGGTTCTGCGAAGCAGGGCCGTAACCGTAAGAACCAGGCTATCCTGCCGCTGAAGGGTAAAATCCTCAACGTTGAGAAAGCGCGCTTCGACAAGATGCTCTCTTCTCAGGAAGTGGCGACCCTCATCACCGCACTGGGCTGCGGCATCGGCCGTGATGAGTACAACCCGGACAAACTGCGCTATCACAGCATCATCATCATGACCGATGCGGACGTCGACGGCTCGCACATTCGTACGCTGCTGTTGACCTTCTTCTATCGTCAGATGCCTGAAATCGTTGAGCGTGGCCACGTCTACATTGCACAGCCGCCGCTGTACAAAGTGAAGAAAGGCAAGCAGGAACAGTACATTAAAGACGACGAAGCGATGGATCAGTACCAAATCGCGATCGCCCTTGATGGCGCGACCCTGCATGCGAACTCGCACGCCCCTGCACTGGCCGGTGAGCCGCTGGAGCGTCTGGTGTCCGAGTTCAACGCGACTCAGAAAATGATCACGCGTATGGAACGCCGCTATCCGAAAACGCTGCTGAAGGAGCTGGTTTATCAGCCAACCCTGACCGAAGCCGATCTGAGCGACGAGCAGACCGTGACCCGCTGGGTGAACGCCCTGGTGACCGATCTCAACGAGAAAGAGCAGCACGGCAGCATGTGGAAATGCGATATCCAGCAGAACGCCGATAAGCAGTTCGAGCCTATTATTCGCGTGCGTACCCACGGCGTTGACACCGACTATCCGCTTGAGCACGAGTTTGTTACCGGTCCGGAATACCGCCGTATCTGCACGCTCGGCGAGACGCTGCGCGGCCTGATCGAAGACGATGCGTTCATCGAACGTGGCGAACGTCGTCAGCCGGTAGCCAGCTTCGAGCAGGCGCTGGACTGGCTGGTGAAAGAGTCTCGTCGTGGCCTCGCTATCCAGCGTTATAAAGGTCTGGGCGAAATGAACCCGGACCAGCTGTGGGAAACCACCATGGATCCGGAAAGCCGCCGCATGCTGCGCGTCACCGTTAAAGACGCGATTGCTGCGGACCAGCTGTTCACGACCCTGATGGGCGATGCGGTTGAACCACGTCGTGCCTTCATCGAAGAGAACGCCCTGAAAGCGGCAAATATCGATATTTAATCGTCGTTATGCCGCACGATAACTGGCCGCGCTTTTAGCGCGGCTTTTTTATGGGCGCAGGCATATCCAGCGACATCACAGACGGTAAACGGCTCGCCAGCGTATCTATCGCTATTCTTACCCTCAGCGGCAGATGCGGCGTCTGCTGCCACACGGCATGAACGTTGAAATGCACATCCGGTGCCTGCTTCAGGAGCGGGACGAGTTTACCCTGGTGAATATCTTTGACGACCATCCAGCAGGGCAGCCATGCAATGCCGTGTCCGGCCAGCGCAGCGTCGCAGATCGCCTGCAAATCATCCATATTGAGCGACGATCGGGGTGTAAAGGTGTGCGACGTTCCTTCGTTATCCATCAGCTGCCAGGACAACACTCTGCCTGCGCTCAAATAGTTGATGGCCGTATGCTGGGATAAATCATTAACGCTTTGTGGCTGGCCTTTCTTCAGCAGATACTCCGGCGCGGCGCACAGCACCATGCGGTGTTCACCCAGCTTTCTGGCGACCAGCACGCTGCTGTCCTGAAGCGTGCCGTTACGCACCGCCATATCAAACCCTTCCTCGACCAGATCCACCACGCGGTCGCTGAATGACATTTCCAGCTCAAGCCCGGGGTGTTCCTGAGCCAGCGCTATCAGCAGCGGGGCGACGCACTGGCGACCAAACAGCACCGGCATGGCAACGCGCAGGCGGCCACTGACCTGCTGTTTCCCCGTTTCAAGCAGCGATTCCGCACCCCGAATCTCCTCCAGCGCGCGCAGACAGCGTTCATAAAAAAGGGCTCCGTTATCGGTCAGACTCTGGCTGCGGGTGGTGCGCTGAAAAAGACGTACCCCCAGTCGTTGTTCAAGGCGAGCGATGCTTTTTCCGACCGCCGAGCGTGACAAATGCAGACGAATAGCGGCCTGCGCAAAACTTCCCGCCTCAACGGCGGCTACAAAAACAGGAATATCCTTCAGCGTATCGGTCATGGATTGTATCTATTATGGCGTCAATAAAGAGAAAACTTATCGCCACTGGCGACCTTTAGTCAACGGTAGACTGTCAGGACTAAAGCTC
This sequence comes from Enterobacter sp. DC1, assembly GCF_000568075.1. Classification (NCBI taxonomy): domain Bacteria; kingdom Pseudomonadati; phylum Pseudomonadota; class Gammaproteobacteria; order Enterobacterales; family Enterobacteriaceae; genus Enterobacter; species Enterobacter sp. DC1. The sequence goes on along the minus strand of NZ_AZUA01000007.1, from coordinate 192,448 downwards.
ATCTGATGGCAGGAGAAATAAAATGACAGAAACAATGCAACGCTGGTCCATGGACGCCCTCGGGCGCGAGAACCTCAAGCTGACTCAGGCGCCCGTCCCACAGCCCGGCCCGGGTGAAGTGCGCGTAAGGGTAAATGCCGTTGCGCTTAACTATCGCGATAAAATGGTTGTTGAAGGCACAATGCCGATCCCGCTTTCCTTCCCGTTTACCCCGGCGTCTGACATGGCGGGCGTGGTGGACAGTATTGGTGAAGGCGTTACGCGCTTCAAACCCGGCGCGCGCGTCATCTCAACCTTCTTCCCCGAGTGGATCGACGGTAAACCGCAGGCGGACGCGCGCAATCTGCCCTATAAAACGTCCGGCGGATACTTCCAGGGCATGCTGGCCGAGTATGTGATTGTGAAGGAAGACGCGCTGGTGGCCTCCCCGGAGACTCTGAATGACGCCGAGGCCAGCACGCTGCCCTGCGCAGGGCTCACCGCCTGGTTTGCGCTGGTGGAGCGCGGTCAGCTGCGCGCCGGGCAATGGGTGCTGGTGCAGGGCACGGGCGGCGTGGCGATATTCGCTCTGCAAATTGCAAAAGCGCACGGCGCTGAGGTGTTTGTCACCTCGGGGAGCGATGAGAAACTGGCGCTGGCCAAAACGCTGGGGGCCAGCCACGGAATCAACCGGCTGAAAGGCGACTGGGCTGAAAATACGCTGGCGCTCACGCAGGATCGCGGTATCGACCATATTATCGAAACCGTCGGTGGAGAGAACCTGAAGCATTCCCTGCGCGCCGTTGCCGTTCACGGACGTATCTCCGTTATTGGCGTGCTGGCCGGGACGGAGATTACCCTCTCTGCTGGCGAACTGCTGCTGAAATCCCCCGTCATTCAGGGGATTGGCGTGGGGCATCGCCGGGCGCTGGAAGATTTTGTCCGCGCAGTTGACGTCACGGGGCTGAAGCCGGTGATCGAGCATCGCTACCGTTTTAACGAGCTTGAACAGGCCTTTGAACATCTGGATCGTGGCGCGTTCGGTAAAATTGTGCTCACCCGCGAGTAAGCCTTTGTTCCCCGGAATAAACGTAAAAGGGGCATTCCTGTTGCGCAATATAGCTCTATTTTTGTGTGCTTAATCGCGTTAGCATGAGGCAGCACTCATTTATTCCGGGGAACTCATGGCTATCAAACTCATTGCAATCGACATGGACGGCACGTTGCTGCTGCCAGATCACACCATCTCTCCAGCCGTTAAAAACGCGATCGCCGCGGCGCGCGCAAAGGGCGTGAATGTGGTCCTGACCACGGGGCGTCCGTATGCGGGCGTACACAGCTACCTGAAAGAGCTGCACATGAATCAGCCTGGCGACTACTGCATCACCTATAACGGCGCGCTGGTGCAGAAAGCCGCGGACGGCAGTACGGTTGCGCAAACCGCGCTGAGCTACGATGACTATCTGTTCCTGGAAAAACTGTCCCGTGAAGTGGGTTCCCACTTCCACGCGCTCGATCGCAATACGCTCTATACCGCCAACCGCGATATCAGCTACTACACGGTACATGAATCCTACGTTGCGACCATTCCGCTGGTGTTCTGTGAAGCGGAGAAAATGGACCCGGCGACGCAGTTCCTGAAAGTGATGATGATCGACGAGCCAGAGATCCTGGATAAAGCGATTGCGCGCATTCCGGCAGAGGTAAAAGAGAAGTACACCGTGCTGAAAAGTGCGCCGTACTTCCTCGAAATCCTCGATAAACGCGTCAATAAAGGCACCGGTGTCAAATCACTGGCCGATGCGCTGGGCATTAAACAGGAAGAGATCATGGCGCTGGGCGACCAGGAAAATGACATCGCGATGATCGAATTCGCCGGTATGGGCGTGGCGATGGATAACGCGATCCCATCGGTGAAAGAAGTGGCTAATTTTGTGACCAAATCCAACCTCGAAGACGGCGTGGCTTATGCCATTGAGAAGTTTGTGCTGAACTAAAAACCCGCTTGCGATACCCTGATGCGATAACTGTGCATCAGGGTATCCTCATGAAACAAATCACCTTCGCCTCCCGTAACCACCAGCTGACCAACATCAATACCTGGACGCCGGACAGCCAGTGGCTGGTCTACGACGTGCGCCCGTCCGGTGCGTCGTTCACCGGTGAAACCATCGAGCGGGTCAATGTCGCTACGGGTGAGGTAGAGGTGGTTTATCGCGCCACTGACGGCGCGCACGTCGGCGTGGTGACCGTTCATCCTGCAGAAGAGAAATATGTCTTTATCCACGGCCCGAAAAACCCGGATGCAGGCTGGCACTACGATTTTCATCATCGTCAGGGAGTGGTTGCGCAAAACGGTCAGGTGAGCAACCTGGACGCGATGGATATCACAGCGCCTTACACCGCAGGCGCGCTGCGCGGTGGCAGCCACGTCCATGTCTTTAGCCCGAACGGGCAGCTCGTCAGCTTTACCTACAACGACCATGTTCTGCACGAACGCGATCCTAAACTTGATTTACGCAACGTCGGCGTGGCTGCGCCTTACGGCCCGGTGAACCCGCAGGGGAACCATCCCCGTGAATATTCGGGAACATTCTGGAGCGTGCTGGTTAGCCGCACGACGCCTGGCCCGCGGCCGTGCAGCGATGAAATCAACCGCGCTTACGAAGAGGGCTGGGTGGGCAACGACAGGCTGGCGTTTATCGGTGACACCCTCTCTGCGCAGGGCCAAAAAGTACCCGAACTGTTTATCGTCGACCTGCCGGAAGACGAGCAGGGCTGGAAGCGTGCGGGCGATGCGCCGCTACAGGGCACGACAGAGACCCTGCCAGCGCCGCCTGCCGGGGTGATGCAGCGTCGTCTGACCTTTACGCATCAGAGGGCATATCCAGGCCTGGTGAACGTGCCGCGCCACTGGGTTCGCTGCAACCCGCAGGGGACACAGATTGCATTTCTGATGCGGGATGATAACGGCATTGTGCAGCTGTGGCTGATCTCTCCTGAGGGCGGCGAGCCGCGCCAGTTGACGCGTACCGGGAGCGATATTCAGTCTGCATTTAACTGGCATCCTTCCGGCGATCGTCTGGGGTTTGTGCTCGAAAATCGGATCGCCTGCTGCGACGCGCAGACCGGAGAGGTGACGTTTTTGACGTCCGATCACGGCAACCCGCCGTCTGCTGATGCGGTCGTGTTTTCCCCGGACGGGCGCGTTATTGCGTGGATGGAAGAGACAGCCGGTTTCCGTCAGCTTTGGGTAACGGAAACCGCGCAGTACTAGCGTGGAGGCATGTCAGCGGGCGGGATGACGGCGTTTGTCGCCAGATTCTCCTGCTCGCTTTTCTCTACCCGCGAGCGTACGGAGTTGTCCTTACGAAACATATCCCACGGCAGCAGAAGCGTATCCGCCACGGCCGTAAACGGCATATCCAGGATAACCAGGGATTTGGTGCCCCAGTTTGTATCGTCATCGGAGATCATCGCCGCGCTGGCGCGCGTCCCCGGATATGTTCCTTCTTTACCGCCGGTGTGAGACATCACGCTCGAACACCCGCAAAGTAAAACTACCCCGCTGAACGTCGTCAGCTTTATCAGAACATTTTTCATCATCACTCAGTCATCGTTAATGGCACTGCATTGACCTGCAACTCAGGGTTATAGCGAGCCTTATCCAAAATGGATAGCCCTATAACCCCGCACTGTGGCAGCCATCGCAATTTAACCCTTTGTGCTGTTGTCCCAGTCTAAGCGAGATGCAGGAAAGTGCAAAAAAAAGTGCAGCTGTCGTTCTTGAAAAGCCCGATAGCAGACCCATTTTAAGAATGTGGCCCGATAACGAACTCGCCTGATGGGTGTTCGGGGGCGCAAAGGCCTGTCCATGGTGGAAGGCTACAATTTCTCGCTGATTTCAGGAGTTTTATTTATGCGTAACTTCGATCTTTCTCCGCTATACCGTTCTGCAATTGGTTTTGACCGCCTGTTTAACCATTTAGAAAATAACCAAAGCCAGAGCAACGGCTACCCTCCATACAATGTTGAGCTGGTTGACGAAAACCACTACCGCATCGCCATTGCCGTCGCTGGTTTTGCAGAAAACGAACTGGAGATCACCGCTCAGGACAACCTGCTGGTGGTGAAAGGTTCCCATACGGCCGAGCAGAAAGAACGTACCTACCTTTATCAGGGCATCGCCGAGCGCAACTTTGAACGCAAGTTCCAGTTAGCCGAGAACATTCACGTTAAAGGCGCGAACCTGGTCAACGGCCTGCTGTTTATCGAACTGGAACGTGTGATTCCGGAAGAGAAAAAACCGCGCCGTATCGAAATTAACTAATTACGCGGGTCGCGTGAGCGGCCCACCCGGACTTGCTTGCCGTAACGGGAGCATATGCGAATCCATCAGGATTTGCAGGAACAACTGCGCACAAAAACTGTGCCGAACTCGCTTCTCAGAAGGAGATTTAGTATGCGTAACTATGATTTATCCCCCCTGCTGCGTCAGTGGATTGGTTTTGACAAACTGGCCAACGCCCTGCAAAGCACCACCGAGCAACAGACGTTTCCGCCGTACAACATCGAAAAAAGCGACGATAACCACTATCGCATCACCCTTGCGCTGGCCGGTTTCCGCCAGGACGATCTGGACATCCAGCTTGAAGGCACGCGCCTGACCGTGAAAGGTACGCCGGAAAAACAAGAGACCGAGACCAAATGGCTGCATCAGGGGCTGGTTAATCAGCCGTTTAGCCTGAGCTTTACCCTGGCAGACCATATGGAGGTGTCCGGCGCAACGTTTACCAACGGGCTGCTGCATATTGACCTGATCCGCAACGTGCCGGAAGCCATCGCGCCGCAGCGTATCGCCATTAGCGAGCGGCCGGCGTTAAATAGTTAATAGTGTGCGGGCTGATGCCCTCACCCCGTCCCTCCCCCACAGGGAGAGGGTGAAAAGATAAAGCCCTGCCCCGGCAGGGCTTTTTTGTGCGCCATCGCCCATACAACTGCCCCCGGCTCTGAGAGAATCCTTAGCATAACTAAGGTTATGATAAGGAAGTGGGTCATGAGTGATATCGCGTTAACCGTCAGCGTGTTGGCCCTGGTCGCTGTTGTTGGCCTGTGGATAGGTAATATCAAAATCCGTGGCGTCGGGTTTGGGATAGGCGGGGTACTGTTTGGCGGCATTTTTGTCGGGCACTTCGCCGACAAGCTCGGGCTGGTCCTCAGCGCCGAAATGCTCCACTTTACTCAGGAGTTCGGCCTGATCCTCTTCGTTTATACCATCGGTATTCAGGTGGGGCCGGGCTTTTTCGCCTCACTTCGGGTTTCCGGATTGCGGCTCAACCTGTTTGCCCTCGGCATTGTGGTAATGGGCGGGCTGGTCACCGCAATTCTGCACAAAATCTTCGATATCCCGCTGCCCGTGGTGCTGGGGATTTTCTCCGGGGCGGTCACCAACACGCCCGCGCTCGGTGCCGGGCAGCAAATCCTGCGCGATTTGGGTATCGAACCCGGCATTGTCGACCAGATGGGGATGAGCTACGCCATGGCCTATCCGTTTGGGATTTGCGGCATTCTGCTCTCCATGTGGCTGGTACGCGTCCTGTTTCGCATTAACGTCGACAAAGAGGCGAAGGACCACGAAACCACGCTCACCAACGGCCATATGCCGATCAAAACCATCAACATTCGGGTCGATAACCCCAACCTGAACAATATGGCGATTCAGGACGTGCCGATCCTGAACAGCGCCAATATCATCTGCTCCCGCCTTAAGCGTGACGATATGCTGATGGTTCCCGCGCCCGGCACCGTCATTCAGCAGGGCGATCTGCTGCACCTGGTCGGCCAGCCCGGAGATTTAAACAACGCGCGGCTGGTGATTGGCCAGGAAGTGGATACCTCGCTCTCAACCCGCGGCACCGATATGCGCGTGGAACGCGTTGTGGTGACTAACGAGCACGTTCTGGGCAAAAAAATACGCGATCTGCAGGTAAAAGAGCGCTATGACGTGGTGATCTCTCGCCTTAACCGTGCAGGCGTCGAGTTGGTCGCCAGCCCGGAAGCCAGCCTGCAGTTCGGGGATATCCTCAACCTGGTCGGGCGCCCGTCGTCCATCGACGCCGTGGCGGATATGGTGGGTAACGCCCAGCAAAAGCTGCAGCAGGTGCAGATGCTGCCAGTGTTTATCGGTATCGGGCTTGGCGTGCTGCTCGGTTCTATTCCTGTGTACGTGCCGGGCTTCCCGGTGGCGCTCAAGCTGGGCCTGGCGGGCGGGCCGCTGATTATGGCGCTGATCCTCGGGCGTATCGGCTGTATCGGGAAGCTCTACTGGTTTATGCCGCCGAGCGCCAACCTGGCGCTGCGCGAGCTGGGTATCGTGCTGTTCCTGGCGGTGGTCGGCCTGAAATCCGGCGGGGATTTTGTCGATACCCTGGTCAAGGGCGAAGGGATGAGTTGGGTCGGTTACGGCATCTTTATCACGGCGATCCCGCTGCTGACGGTGGGAATACTGGCGCGGATGTTCGCCAAAATGAACTACCTGACGCTGTGCGGGATGCTGGCGGGCTCCATGACCGATCCGCCAGCGCTGGCCTTTGCCAACAACCTGCACGCCACCAGCGGGGCGGCCGCGCTCTCCTATGCTACCGTCTATCCGCTGGTGATGTTCCTGCGCATCATCACCCCGCAGCTACTGGCGGTGCTGTTCTGGGGGATGAGCTAGCAGATCGTCCGGGTGGATGCGCCGCAGATGGTAGTCCACCTGGTAATCGCTGGTATTTCGGAACATCACGGAATAATTGAGGAACTCGCCGCTGTCGCTGTAGGAGAGAGACGTAATTCGCAGCAGCGGCGTCTGTTCCGGCAGGTTCATATAACCGGCCAGCGTTTTATCTGCCAGCACCGGCGTCAGGCTCTCGTAGTTGCCGCTGATGGTGATCCCGCACTCCTTCTCGATGTAATCAAACTTAGACCCCTCAAGATGCGCCAGCGACAGATTGCGGAACAGCTTCACCGGCATAAAGCTGTCCTCCAGCATCAGCGGCTTCCCGTCCACGTAGCGCACCCGTCGGGAAAAGTAGATCCGCTCATCCACCTGAATCCGCAGCTGGCTGGCAATGGCGGGCGGGGCGGGCATTACTTCAAACTGTAAGACCTTGCTCTGCACCTCTTTTCCCTGCTGACGCAGCACCTCGACCAGCCCGGTCAGGTTGGTGGTTTCGTGGTGAACGTCTTTGCGTGAGACAAAGGTTCCGCTGCCGTGCCGCCGCTCAACCAGCCCCCAGCTCACCAGCAGATCCAGCGCCTTGCGAATGGTCATTCGCGCCACGCCGAACTCCTGCGCCAGCGCTTTTTCGCCGGGCAGCGGGCTGCCGATGTTGTAGTCCGACGAATTCAGCCGCAGCCGTAACCTGTCGGCGATTGATTTGTAGATCACCAGTAGACCTCTCTGCCCTTACCAGGACGTGGATTGCGTCCTGGCATGTCCATATTTACCGCAAAAAGTAGACCTGATTGGTCAAAATAAAACCATGAATGCGATCACGAATCGCAGCGGCACGCCATGTTCGCGCATCAGTAAGTTCTTATGCTCACCTCAGGCCAGCAAAAAACCATAAAGGCCTCTACCCCTACAGGTTGTTTCATGAGGATTTAAAAATGCTCAGTCAAATACAACGTTTTGGCGGTGCCATGTTTACCCCGGTGTTGCTGTTTCCGTTCGCCGGGATTGTGGTGGGAATCGCCATCATGCTTCGCAACCCGCTGTTTGTCGGCGAAGCCTTAACGGCCCCCGATCATCTTTTCGCGCAGATCGTTCACATCATTGAAGAGGGCGGCTGGGCGGTGTTTCGCAATATGCCGCTGATTTTTGCCGTCGGTCTGCCGATTGGCCTGGCGAAACAGGCGCAGGGCCGCGCCTGTCTGGCGGTGCTGATTAGCTTCCTGACCTGGAACTACTTCATTAACGCGATGGGGATGACCTGGGGCCACTTCTTTGGCGTCGACTTCTCCGCCGAACCGACGGCCGGTAGCGGGCTGGCGATGATTGCCGGGATCAAAACGCTCGATACCAGCATCATCGGGGCCATCGTGATTTCAGGCATCGTCACCGGCATCCACAACCGCTACTTCGACAAGCCGCTGCCGGTCTTTCTGGGGATTTTCCAGGGCAGCTCGTTTGTCGTTATCCTCGCGTTCTTCGTCATGATCCCCTGCGCCTGGCTGACGCTGCTGGGCTGGCCAAAAGTGCAGATGGGCATTGAGTCCCTGCAGGCGTTCCTGCGCTCCGCCGGTGCGCTGGGCGTGTGGGTGTATACCTTCCTGGAACGCATTCTGATCCCAACCGGATTGCACCACTTCGTCTACGGTCCGTTCATCTTCGGCCCGGCGGCGGTGGAGGGCGGGATTCAGGTCTACTGGGCGCAGCACCTGCAGGAATTCAGCCAGAGCACCCTGCCGCTGAAAACCCTCTTCCCGGAAGGCGGATTCGCGCTGCACGGCAACTCAAAAGTGTTTGGCTCGGTCGGGATTGCGTTCGCTATCTGGTACACCGCGTCGCCGGAAAACCGCGTCAAGGTTGCGGGCCTGCTGGTCCCGGCCACGCTCACCGCCGTGCTGGTGGGCATTACTGAACCCCTCGAATTCACCTTCCTGTTTATCTCGCCGCTGCTGTTTGCCGTGCACGCGGTGCTGGCGGCGACTATGGCAACGGTGATGTACGCCTTCGGCGTGGTCGGGAACATGGGCGGCGGGCTGCTGGACCAGTTCCTGCCGCAAAACTGGATCCCGATGTTCCATAACCACGCCTCGACGGTATTCACCCAGATTGGCATCGGCATCTGCTTCACCGGGATTTACTTCGTGGTCTTCAAAACGCTGATCGAACGTCTGAACCTGAAAACCCCCGGCCGGGAAGAGAGCGAAATCAAGCTCTACAGCAAGGCCGACTATAAAGCGGCGCGGGGGCAAACCACCGCCCCGGCAGCGGCCAGCCAGCAGGTTGGGCAGGCTGCCGGGTTCCTGCAGGCGCTCGGCGGCGCGGCCAACATCGAAAGCATCAACAACTGCGCCACCCGCTTGCGCATTGCGCTGGTGGATATGGCGAAAACCCAAAGCGATGACGTCTTCAAAGCCCTCGGCGCCCACGGCGTGGTGCGACGCGGCAACGGCATTCAGGTGATTGTCGGCCTGCACGTTCCTCAGGTGCGCGACCAGCTGGAATCGCTGATGAAAACTCCTTTAACAAATGAACAAACCACCCTGACAGAGGCTATATCATGAAAAAATTCTCAGTTGTCATTGCAGGCGGCGGCAGCACCTTTACGCCTGGCATCGTCCTGATGCTGTTAGCCAACCGTGACCGTTTCCCGCTGCGCGCCCTGAAGTTCTATGACAACGACGGCGCGCGTCAGGAGACCATCGCCGAAGCGTGCAAAATCATCCTTATGGAACAAGCCCCGGAGATTGAATTCAGCTACACCACCGATCCTAAAGCGGCGTTTACCGATGTGGATTTTGTGATGGCGCATATCCGCGTGGGCAAATACCCGATGCGTGAAAAAGATGAAAAAATCCCGCTGCGCCACGGCGTGCTGGGCCAGGAAACCTGCGGCCCGGGCGGGATTTCCTACGGCATGCGCTCTATCGGCGGCGTGCTGGAGCTGGTGGATTATATGGAGCAGTACTCCCCGAACGCGTGGATGCTGAACTACTCCAACCCGGCGGCGATTGTCGCGGAAGCCACGCGCCGCCTGCGTCCGAACGCCAAAATCCTCAACATCTGCGATATGCCGATCGGCATTGAAGGGCGCATGGCGCAGATTGTCGGCCTGAAGGACCGCAAAGAGATGCGCGTGCGCTACTACGGCCTGAACCACTTCGGCTGGTGGACGTCGATTGAAGATCTGAACGGCAACGATCTGATGCCGAAACTGCGCGAATACGTGGCGAAAAAGGGCTATGTTCCGCCTTCAGAAGATGCGCATACCGAAGCGAGCTGGAACGATACCTTTGCCAAAGCAAAAGACGTGCAGGCGCTGGATCCGGACACCATGCCGAACACCTACCTGAAGTATTACCTGTTCCCGGACTACGTGGTCGCGCACTCCAATCCGGAACGTACCCGCGCCAATGAAGTGATGGATCACCGTGAGAAGCACGTGTTCAGCGCCTGCCGGGCGATTATCGAAGCCGGTCACTCCGCCGCCGGTGAGCTGGAAATCGACGAACATGCGTCGTACATCGTCGATCTGGCTACGGCCATTGCCTTCAACACCCAGGAGCGGATGCTGCTGATTGTGCCAAACAACGGGGCCATCCATAACTTTGATGCCGACGCGATGGTGGAGATCCCGTGCCTGGTGGGCCATAACGGGCCGGAGCCGCTTACGGTGGGCGATATTCCGCACTTCCAGAAAGGGCTGATGAGCCAGCAGGTGGCGGTAGAAAAACTGGTGGTGGATGCCTGGGAGCAGCGCTCGTATCAGAAACTCTGGCAGGCGATCACCCTGTCGAAAACCGTGCCGAGCGCGTCCGTCGCGAAAGCGATTCTGGATGACCTGATCGAGGCCAATAAGGACTACTGGCCAGAGCTGCACTAATCGTCCTGACCGGCATCGCCCGATGCCGGTCTCCTTGTCCTTGTCGATTTACGCTATGCTGAAGCCTGCCCGAAGCACGACAAGGAACCCTCATGAAAATTTCCCGCCTCGGCGAAGCGCCGGACTACCGCTTCTCTCTGGCTAATGAACGCACTTTTTTAGCGTGGATCCGCACCGCGCTGGGCTTTCTTGCCGCAGGGGTGGGTCTCGATCAGCTCGCGCCCGATTTCGCCACTCCGCTGATTCGCGAAGTGCTGGCACTGCTGCTGTGCCTGTTCGCGGGCGTGCTGGCGATTTACGGCTATCTGCGCTGGCTGCGCAATGAGAAGGCGATGCGTCTGAAGCAGGATCTGCCCTACACGCGTGGGTTACTCATCATCAGCACGATTCTGCTGGCGGTGGCGGGCGTGGTGATGGTGCTGGTGTTCTATGGCGGATAGCCGCAAAGCGCGACGCGAAGCGGACCCCGGCCTGCAGCCTGAGCGGACGTCACTCGCCTGGCTGCGCACGCTGCTGGGGTATGGCGCGCTGATTGCCCTGGCGATTAAGCACAACTGGCACCGCACGGGGGTGCCATTCTGGGTTTCGCTGGTTGTGCTGGCGCTGGTGGCCATCATTTTATGGCGCTATACCCGCAGCCGTAACCTGATGGACGTGGCGCAGAATGATTTTGTCCAGCCGAAAGCGGTGCGGGATAAGTTCCTGATCGCGCTGGCTGTGCTGTCTCTGTCTTTACTCTTTGCAGTTACTCACATTCAGCAAATTGTGAGCCTGTAAGCCCGGTGGCGGCTACGCCTTACCGGGCCTACAGCTGCCGCGAACGTAGGCCGGGTAAGGCGTAGCCGCCACCCGGCATAATTACTTCCCTTTCGCCAGATACTTCGCCATCTCGTCTTCCGGCACCATCCCGCCGCCGGTCGCCCACACCAGGTGGGTAACGTTGGCATCTGAAGGCACGCGCAGCGGCCCGGCCATGCCCGCCAGCGCCGACGGTTCCAGGCGGATCCCTTCCTCCTGCGCCAGCCAGCCGAGCATGTCGTACATGCTCTGATCGGAGAGCGTATAGAACCCGTCAAGCAGGCGCTCCATCGCGCGGCCCACGAAGCCGGAGGCGCGTCCTACCGCCAGACCGTCCGCCGCCGTGACGTTATCAATGCCCAGGTCCTGCACCGCGATCTCATCGTGCAGGCCGGTGTAGACGCCCAGCAGCATGCACGGGGAGTGCGTTGGCTCCGCGAAGAAGCAGTGGACGTTATCGCCAAAGGCCAGCTTCAGGCCAAACGCTACGCCGCCGGGGCCGCCGCCGACGCCGCACGGCAGGTAGACGTACAGAGGATGGTCCGCATCCACCACGCGGCCCTGTTCGGCAAACTGCGCCTTCAGGCGCTCGCCTGCAACGGCATAGCCCAGGAATAAGGTGCGGGAATTTTCATCGTCAATGAAGAAACAGTTCGGATCGCTTTCCGCCGCTTTTCGTCCCTGCTCCACCGCCACGCCGTAATCCTGCTCATATTCCACGACGATGACGCCGTGGCTGCGCAGTTTAGCTTTCTTCCACTCGCGGGCGTCGGCGGACATATGTACCGTCACCTTAAAGCCGATGCGTGCGCTCATAATGCCGATGGACATCCCGAGGTTGCCGGTTGAGCCTACCGCAATGCTGTACTGGCTGAAGAAGTCCTTAAAGCGCGGCTCCAGCAGAATGCTGTAGTCGTCTTCAATACTCAGCAACCCGGCTTCCAGCGCCAGTTTTTCCGCATGGGTCAGCACCTCATAGATGCCGCCGCGCGCTTTAATCGAGCCGGAAATCGGCAGATGGCTGTCTTTTTTAAGCAGCAGCGTGCCGGGAATGGCCTTGCCGGACTCTTTCTCCAGCCGCTTTTGCATCGCCGGAATGGCGACCAGTTCGGATTCGATAATCCCGCCCGTTGCCGCCGTTTCCGGGAAGGCTTTCGCCAGATACGGCGCGAAGCGGTTGAGGCGAGCGTGCGCGTCGTCCACGTCGGCTTTGGTCAACCCGACGTACGGCAACCCTTCGGCAAGCGTGGTGGTACGCGGGTTAAGCCAGGTGGTTTCTTTCAGGGCAATCAGATCCTCAACCAGAGGAAACTGTGCGGTTAAAGTAGTGATAGTTGCGTTTTCCATAATACGTCTCTTCGCGCTCAGATAATGAAGGAAAGCAGGAATGTGCCGCCAAGTGCAAGCACCGAGGCGATAAACGTCGCCGTCGTATAGTATTTGAAGGTCTCATTCAGGGTCGCGCCGCAGTATTGCTTCACCAGCCAGAAGAGGGAATCGGTCACGATCGTGCAGCCAATGGCGCCGGAACCGATGGCAATGGTGATGATCTCCGGGCTCACGTTTGGGTAGAGCGGCAGCATCGGCGCGACGATCGCCGTGGCACCCATCATCGCTACCGTTGCCGAGCCCACTGCGGCGTGCAGCACCAGCGCCACCAGCCAGGCCAGCAGAATCGGGTGCATGTGCAGGTTCGAGAGAATATGCGCCAGCGAGTCCGCCAGTCCGCTGGTTTTCAGGATGGCGTTAAACGCGCCGCCCGCGCCGATAATCAGCAAAATGTTGGCGATAGAGCCGAAGCCGTGCTCGGTGTGCGTCAGCATTGTACCCATGCCCATATGCTGGCGGATCCCCAGCAGGTAGTAGGCGACAAACACGGCGATAAACATGGCGGTGATCGGGTTGCCGATAAACTCCAGCAGCGTATACAGCGTGCCTTCTTTTGCCATATTCAGCTCGGCGATGGTTTTCACCAGCATCAGGGCAATCGGCAGCAGCACCGTGAACAGCGTGGCGCCCAGCGACGGCAGGGTGTGCTCTTCCCGCACCTTCAGGTCTGAAAATTCCGCCGGAACCGGTTTAAACGGCAGACGGTTGCCGAGCAGTTTCAGGAACAGCGGGCCGCCGACCAGCGAGGCCATCAGGCCCACCATCAAACCGTAGACAATGACCGTTCCGACGTCCGCGCCTAATTTATTGGTCACAAACAGCGCGGCCGGATGCGGAGGCACCACGCAGTGCACCGCCATCAGCGCGGTACAGAGCGGAATGGCCAGCTTGAGCAGCGACGTGTGGGTCTTTTTGGCGATGGAAAACGCCAGCGGGATGAGCAGTACCACGCCCACTTCCACGAACAGCGTGATCCCGCAGATAAGGCCCACCAGCACCATAATCACGTCCGCCGACAGCCAGCGGCAGCGCTGCAACGCGATTCCGATGCGCTCTGCCGCGCCGGAGACTTCCATCATCTTGCCGAGAATGGTGCCCAGACCAATCACCGCCGCCAGGAAGCCCAGCGTACCGCCAATTCCGCTCTCGATGGCGTTCACCATATCCAGCGGGCTCATCCCCATCATCGCGCCGACGAAAAAGCTCGCCAGCAGCAGCGCGAGGAACGGGTGAAACTTCAGCTTAACGATGGTTAAAACAATCAACACAATGCTGACCAGCAGCGTTGCCACAACCCAGACCTGAGATCCCATATCTCACCTCACCCTTATGTCATCTGTGGGTATTGGACGAAAAAACGGCGTGGGCTGACAAACGATATAAATTAGCGTTCAGGTGAGCCAGATTGGATCAACTGAGTGACTATGCTCTAAAAAGCGCACTTAATTCTTATTAGGTTCACATAAATTCACCCTTGAGCGGTATGCTGAGCGCATAAACCCCGCGTGAGAATTGTGATGACCGATGCAAATGAAGCCAGAAACCGGCTGTTAAACGGCTGGCAGCTGTCGAAAATGTACACCTTTGAAGTGGCCGCCCGGCATGAGTCCTTCGCCCTGGCGGCGGAGGAGCTGTCGCTCAGCCCCAGCGCGGTGAGCCACCGCATCAATCTGCTGGAAGAGGAGCTGGGTATTCAGCTGTTTGTCCGCTCGCACCGTAAAGTTGAGCTGACGCAGGAGGGAAAGCGCGTTTACTGGACGCTGAAATCGTCCCTCGATACCCTCAATCAGGAGATCCTGGATATCAAAAACCAGGCGCTCACCGGCACGCTGACGGTCTACTCCCGGCCGTCGATCGCCCAGTGCTGGCTGGTGCCCATGTTGGGGGACTTTACCCGCCGCTATCCGTCGATTTCACTCACCATTCTGACCGGCAATGATTATGTCAATATGCAGCGAACGGGCGTCGATCTGGCGCTCTATTTCGACGATACGCCGCCAAACCACCTTTCTCATCACTTCCTGATGGACGAAGAGATTTTGCCCGTCTGCTCGCCGCAGTATGCCCGCGAGCATGAACTGCTGAAAAATCCCGATAACCTCAGCCACTGCACGCTGCTGCACGACCGTCAGGCCTGGAGCAACGATTCCGGTACGGATGAGTGGCTGAGCTGGGCGCAACACTTTGCGGTGAATATGCCGCCATCGTCGGGCATTGGTTTCGATCGTTCCGATTTAGCGATTATTGCGGCCATCAACCACGTCGGCGTCGCGATGGGCAGAAAGCGGCTGGTGCAGAAACGGCTTGAGCGGGGCGATCTTATCGCCCCGTTTGGTGAAAAGACCCTGAAATGCCATCAGCACTACTATATCTCGACGCTTTCTGGCCGGCAGTGGCCGAAAATAGACGCCTTTATCGGCTGGCTGAGAGAGCTGGCAGGTTGAAGAATTATTACGCTTTCGCTCTACACCAAATGTGAAAAAGCGTGCTAAATACAGGTAATGCTTTCGATTTATCCAGGGTAAACCGTGTTAAAGCCTTTTATTGCCTGTGCATTACTGATCTCTTCCGGCTGGGCGATTGCCGCTGAGCCGCCGCTGACGGCTGCCCGTTATGCGCAGCAGCTCGGCGTCGGGATGGATGTGGACTGGGCGCGCACCGAGCGCGGCATACGCGAATTCGACCCGCTGGTGGTACGCGATTTTCGTGCAAAAGGCATTACCCACGTGCGCATTCGCGTCGCCGATGAGCCGACGGAAGCGCGGCTTATCCATCTGCGCAAGCTGGTAGAAGCCTGCGAACAGTATGGCGTGATCCCGATAATCGCTTATCAGGCTGATGAGTATAAAAACGACCCGAAAGCCGATAACGAGAAAGAGACGATTAACTGGTGGATTGCCGTGGCGCACTATTTCGGTCAGAGCTACCCTCTGCTGGGCTTTGATCTTATTTATGAGCCCGCCGACAAGCTTAACCACAACCTCGCGTCGCTAAACCGCGTGTATGAAAAAACCATTAAAGCGATCCACGACATGGACCCGCAGCGCATGATCTTTGTTGCGCCACGCCTGCGCGCCGCGCCGGAGGATTTATCCAGCCTGAAGCTGCCTGCGCACAGCCAAAACTACCTGCTGGCGGAGTGGCATATTTTCCCGTGGGGGCCGCTGAAAAATAGCGGTAAATACCCGTGGACATCCGGCACGGCGGCGGAGAAAGCGGCTATCCATAATCGCATCAATACCGCGCTGCGCTGGCAGCAAAAAACCGGGCACGTTAGCTGGGTCGGGGGCTGGGGCGTGGGAGAGTCAAACCACCTCACGCCAACCGCTTCGCAAATGGCGTTCTCCACCTTTATGGCCTGCGAGCTGCAAAAGGCGAAAATCCCGTATGCGCTGAATGCGGATTTCCAGTTTTACGACGGGGAAGAGGGGGCCTGGCGGCCCGCGCCGGAGCCGTTGTTGCAGGCGATGATTGCGCCCGTCTGTGAAAAGCCCGGCGAGAAGCCGGGCCATCATGCGGTTAAACCGGCTGCTCGTGATGCGGAACACGCGACGCCAGCGGCAGCCAGCACAGTAAAATCAGCAGCCCCATCAGCGTCATCAGCAGGCCCAAACTAGCCTGCCCGGTCTGCGGCATCATCGCCGAGAGCCAGGCCAGCGCGCCGGAGCCGATATTCTGCAAACCGCCCACCAGCGCGCCAGCCGTGCCAGCGAGGAACGGGAACGGCTCCATCGCGCCGCTGGTCGCCAGCGGGAACAGCATCCCCGCGCCGAAGAAGAACAGCGCTGCCGGGATGAGCAGCGTCCAGACCGACATCACGTCAAACAGTCCCGGGATCCACATCATCAGACCCGCCAGCAGACAGCTGATCACCGACTGCCACATCAGGGTGGAGAAGCGTTTGTTCGGGCGTCCGGCAAACCACGCGCCGAAGAACGCCGCCGGGATCGGCAGAATAAACAGAATACTCACCACCATGCTGCTCAGACCCAGCCCCGCGCCCAGCAGCACGCCGGAGCAGGCTTCAAACACCGCAATGCCCGCCAGGCCGCCGATCAGCATCAGCAGATAGCAGGTAAACGAGCCGTTACCGAACAGCGTTTTATAGCTGGTAATGAGCTTCGTGCGCGGCGCGTCCTGCGGGCGCGTTTCCGGCATCCAGCGCGCCATGCTAAAGGTGACGATGATGCACAGCACCAGCAGGAAGGCGTAGCAGGCGCGCCAGGACCACATCGTGTCCAGCAGGCCGCCAATCAGCGGGGCGAGAAGCGGGCTGACCAGAATACCCATGTTCAACAGGCTGTTGGCATGACGGAGCTGGGTGCCCTGATACATATCGCGCGGTAAGGTACGCGCCATCACCCCGCCGACGCCGGTCCCGACGCCCTGCAGGGCGCTGGCGGCAATCAGTACGGTCAGGCTGTGCGTGGTAATAGCAATCACCGTCGCCACCATGAAAATGCTCATGCCCACCAGGATCACCGGGCGACGCCCGACGCGGTCGGACAGCGGGCCGTAGAAGAGCTGCGAAACGCCATAGGTCAGCAGGTAGGCTGCCATTACGCTCTGCACTGCGCCCTCGCGGACGTTCAATTCCTTTGCCATGTCGGCAATCGCCGGAATGTAGATGGTTTGCGCCATCTGACCGACGGCCACCAGTAACACCAGCATCAACAATAAGTTAACGTTCCTTTGTTTTTTCATGTCGCTGAATACTTTTGCCAAAAGAGAAAAATGAAGAATAAGTGACTGCGCATTCCCATAAATGCGCGAGGAATCTACCACAGAGAGATGACAATTTAAGCATTGTCGTAGTGAATGAAAAAACCGGGAAAGGCAGGATTTGTAAACAAGATCGGCAACTAATGTTGCCAGTGATTTACGCCATGCGCAGCAGAATGGCGCCGCCGGCAATACCCAGCGCCGCCGCGATGCGCAGGCCCGCAACCTTCTCTTTTAAAAGGACAAACGCGATCAGCGCCCCAAAGAGTATGGAGGTTTCACGCAGCGCCGCGACCACCGCCAGCGGTGCCTGCGTCATTGCCCAAAGCGCCAGACCGTAAGAGCCCATGGTGCCAACGCCGCCGAGTAACCCCTTTTTCCAGTGCAGGCGCAGATAGCCGGACGCCTCGCGCCGACGCACCACCATCGCCCAACTCAACAGGCAGAAGCCGTTCATAAGGAAGGTCCACAGCGTATAGCCCAGCGCGGTGTCCGACAGACGCACGCCGGTGCCGTCCACCAGCGTATACCCGGCAATAAAGCAGGCGTTCAGCAGCGCCAGCCCGATCCCTTTGCGTGACTGTATGCGGCCATGCATCGCCATAGCCAGAATCGACAGGCAAATTACTCCGATACCGGACCATGCGAGCCAGGAGAGACGATCGCCGAGCGCCAGCACGCCGATCAGCGCCACCAGCAGCGGGGCGGTGCCGCGCATCAGCGGATAGGTCTGGCTCATATCGGAAACCTGATAGGTCTTCGCTACCAGCACGGTGTACACCACCTGTAAGGCGCAGGAGACGATCAAAAACGGCCAGCTTGCAGCAGAAGGCTGTGGGGAAAACGGCAGTAAGACCAGAGCGATAACCGTGGCGGATCCGCTGACGCTTATGGCGGAATAGAGCTTGTCCGTTCCGGCCTTAACGATGGCGTTCCAGCTGGCATGCAGCAGCGCGGCGAAGAGCAAAATGCAAAAAACGGTGATGGTCATAGCGTATCGGGTGGTGAATTGTCACTCAACTGTAACATTCACACCCTGATGCTGCCAGCAGGCTACACGGCACAAAAAAGGCGGTGCGTCACCCGCGGTTCGTCCGAGACCAGCGTAAAACCCGCCTGGCGATAGAAGCCGTACGCGCTCTCCGGCGCGTGGGTATTCAGGAAATCAAACCAGATGCTGGCATCGGCCATCACCACGGTTAAAAGCTGTTTGCCAATCCCCAGCCCGCGGCACTTATCGCTGACGTAAAGATGGCGAATGCGTCCGGCGCGCGGCTGCTGGCTGAACGGATCGCGGTTGAGGCCGCACACGCCGACCAGCCTGCCGTTGAGAAACGCACCCAGCAGCTTTTCACCCGGCGCGTTAAATCGGTTCTCACCACGCTGCCAGTTCTCTTCCAGCCTGCGCAGCATGTTGAAATTCAGTGCGATACTTTCAGCCTTCAGGGCGATATACCCCGGTTCATCCGGTGTGACAGGCTCAATTAACAGACGCGACATAGCATTCCCTCGTTATTAAAGAGGGGCGGTTGCCCGCCCCTCTCAGGTGCGACTTGAACCTGAATTACCGAAGGAATTTCAGGACAGCATCAAGCAGTTGCAGTACTGCAACAATGAGTTTGAGGATAAGTATCACCATATCCACTACGCTCATACGCGTCTCCTTTTGGTTAAAAGGAGCACGATGCTGGCGTACCTTTCCGCCGCCTGTTGCCAGCACCTGGATTGACGTAACACAGTGTGCTCACTTCAGGGGTTAAGGCACTGACGGCACCACCCGTTTCAGCCAGGACTTCGTTGCGCCGGTAAAACTGCGGCCCCCTCGCTCACTGCGAACACCCTCAGTATAGATAAATACTGTATGCATGAACAGTATTTTTTGGACAAAATCAGGAAGGCGATCCATACTCAAAAACGTCAAAATCCGTGCCGGAATTGCGCGTTCGTCTTCGATCGCGTATACTTTTTGCGTTGACGTAACACAGTGTGTTCTGCGGCGACCAACCGCAAAACCCTGATAAAAACCTCGCTTAGGCGGGGTTTTTTGTTTTCTGATCTGCCCATAAAAACAGGCCTGTTGACTTATTGGCAATGGATGTCATCATTGCCATAATGGCAACGGACGCGGCAGGCATGCAGTATGCACTTAATTTCTATGAAAGCTATTTTGGATGCGGTAACCCAGTTTCCGCAGCATAAGGAAGAACTCCTTTTTTTGGGTCGTACCATCGAAAAGAGCCATTGCCCGACACCTGCTGCGCTGAAAAAACTGTTTCCGACGCTGGATAACTTTAAGTATCTGGATAAGCATTATGTTATTGATATTGCAAACAACAATCTTAGAGTAGTGGCTCTCATATTCTTTGAAAGCCAAAAGTTTTATGTGCGCCATGTTTTTACTCATAAGGAATATGACCGTTTTACGGAGAAACATCGCACTAAGGGGAAGAAATGATGATCGTCGCTGATGCAATGAAAGCTACGCATGCCCTTGTTGCGGCCGTTCCTTTACTGGGTGAACAGCCGAGCGAGAAAGATTATAAGGATGCGCTTGAGCTGGTTGAGTATCTCCTTATGAACGAGCCCGATAGCCCCTTGCTGGATATTGTGTGCGCCAGGATTAGCCGTTACGAAGCCAGTCGGCCAGAGATAGTCGCATTACGCAAGGAGATGGAGTCCGTTCCCGTCGGTATTGCGGTTTTAAGAACCTTGATGGATCAGTACAACCTGACGATATCGGATTTTCAGGATGAAATTGGGAGTAAATCAATGGTTTCACGGGTTCTGAATGGTCAGAGACAGCTTACTCTGAACCATATTAAAAAGCTGGCTGCGAGGTTTGGGGTTTCACCTGCGCTGTTTATTGAGTGAGTAAAAACTGACTTTTTGAGTGTCATTACTCAACAAACGAAACGTGATCCCTGACGCATTTTTGCGCAGATGAAAATATTTCCATTGTCACGCCCGAAAACCTGTGTTTGTATAAATTCCATCAATGATTCCAAACACAGGTCCCCAATGACTTCATCCATCTTCACTTCGACCCTACTAAAAACTGCGCAACCAGCCGCAGTGGTCGTCGTGCGTGTGGTGGTGGTCGTCGGCAATGCGCCGTAGGGACTGGATCAACACACGAATCCAAAACCCCGCCGGCGCAAACCGGGCGGGGTTTTTCGTTTAGGACCCCTCCCGGATACGCTAAGTAGTTCGGGTTGCAGGAAGGCGGCAAGTGAGCGAATCCCCGGGAGCGTACACAGGTACGTGACTGGGGTGAGTGAACGCAGCCAACGCATCTGCAACCTGAAATACGACGCGTAACGTCGGCCCAGAAGAAAAGGACTGGAGCATGGCAATTTCGGGCACAACATCCACCAGAACGCGTTTTACCGGCGCGCAGCTGATCGTTCATTTGCTGGAACGGCAGGGCATCACCACAGTTGCAGGTATCCCGGGCGGCACGGTGCTGCCGCTGTACGATGCGTTAAGCCAAAGCACGCAGATCCGCCACGTGCTGGCGCGCCACGAGCAGGGGGCAGGCTTTATTGCTCAGGGCATGGCGCGTACGCAGGGCAAACCGGCGGTCTGTATGGCCTGCAGCGGTCCGGGCGCAACCAACCTGGTGACCGCCATCGCCGACGCGCGTCTCGACTCCATTCCGCTGATCTGCATTACCGGCCAGGTACCGTCCTCGATGATCGGCACCGATGCGTTCCAGGAAGTGGACACCTACGGCATCTCTATCCCCATCACCAAACATAACTATTTAGTTCGCGATATCAGCGAGCTGCCTCAGGTTATCAGCGATGCGTTCCGCATTGCACAGTCCGGCCGCCCGGGCCCGGTGTGGATAGACATTCCTAAGGATGTCCAGACCGCAGAGATCGAGATAGACGTTCTGCCGGAGCCGGGCGAGCGAGCCCCAGCGCCGGAATTCAGCGCTGAGAGCGTGCGCGATGCCGCCGCCATGATTAACGCCGCCAAACGCCCGGTGCTCTATCTGGGCGGCGGAGCGATTAACGCCGCGGATGAAATCCGTCAGTTTGCGGAAAAAGCCAACCTGCCGACCACCATGACCCTGATGGCGTTGGGCATGCTGCCTAAAGCGCACCCATTGTCATTAGGTATGCTGGGCATGCACGGCGCGCGCAGCACCAACTACATCCTGCAAGAGGCGGATTTGCTGATTGTTATGGGCGCGCGTTTTGATGACCGGGCGATTGGCAAAACCGAGCAGTTCTGCCCGAACGCCAAAATCATTCACGTGGATATCGACCGCGCCGAGCTGGGTAAAATCAAGCAGCCGCACGTGGCGATTCAGGGCGACGTGGCCGAGGTGCTGGCGCAGCTGATCCCGCAGACGGACGCAGCCGAGCGCGCCGACTGGCGCCAGCTGGTGGCCGATCTGCAGCGCGAGTTCCCGGGCGCCATCCCAACCGAAGGCGACCCGCTGAGCCACTACGGGCTGATCAACGCCGTGGCCGCCTGCGTGGACGACAGCGCGATTATCACCACCGACGTCGGCCAGCATCAGATGTGGACCGCCCAGGCTTATCCGCTGAACCGACCGCGCCAGTGGCTGACCTCCGGCGGTCTGGGAACCATGGGCTTTGGCCTGCCCGCAGCCGTGGGTGCGGCACTCGCCAACCCGGACCGCAAGGTCATCTGCTTCTCCGGCGACGGCAGCCTGATGATGAACATTCAGGAAATGGCGACCGCGGCCGAAAACCAGTTAGACGTGAAAATCATCCTGATGAACAACGAGGCGCTGGGTCTGGTGCACCAGCAGCAGAGCCTGTTCTACAAGCAGGGCGTGTTTGCGGCGACCTATCCGGGGATGATTAACTTTATGCAGATCGCCGCCGGTTTTGGCCTGCACACCTGCGATCTGAACGCCGAAGAGGATGCCCACGCGGCGCTGCAGGCGGCGATTTCTCGCCCCGGCCCGGCGCTGATCCACGTGCGTATCGACCCTGAACAAAAAGTGTATCCGATGGTGCCGCCGGGAGCGGCAAATACTGAGATGGTGGGAGAATAAGCCATGCAGAAACAACATGATAACGTCCTTCTGGAACTCACCGTCCGCAACCACCCTGGCGTCATGACCCACGTCTGCGGGCTCTTTGCCCGCCGGGCGTTCAACGTGGAAGGCATTCTTTGTCTGCCGATTCAGGGCAGCGAGCACAGCCGCATCTGGCTGCTGGTCAACGACGATCAGCGTCTGGAGCAGATGATGGCGCAGATCGACAAGCTGGAAGACGTGACTAAAGTGGCGCGCAACCAGTCCGATCCCACCATGTTTAACAAAATTGCGGTGTTTTTCGAGTAAATCACTTAAGGTAAGAGGCTTTTGCCGGATGGCGCTGTGCTTATCCGGCCTACAAGGACTTTACACGTAGGCCGTATAAGGCGTTCACGCCGCCATCCGGCGTGTTCACGCATCAGGATCAACCCATGACCACCATCGCTCTCATCGACGACCACCTTATCGTCCGCTCCGGCTTTGCCCAGCTTCTGAACCTCGAACCGGATTTCCAGGTCGTGGCCGAGTTTGGCTCCGGTCGCGAGGCGCTGGCGGGCCTGCCGGGGCGCGGAGTACAGGTCTGTATCTGCGACATCTCGATGCCGGATCTCTCCGGGCTGGAGCTGTTAAGCCAGCTGCCGAAAGGGATGGCGACGATTATGCTGTCGGTCCACGACAGCCCGGCGCTGGTCGAGCAGGCGCTCAATGCGGGCGCGCGCGGCTTCCTCTCCAAGCGCTGTAGCCCCGACGAACTGATCGCCGCGGTGCGCACCGTCTCCACCGGCGGCTGCTATTTAACGCCGGATATCGCCATCAAGCTGGCGGCCGGACGTCAGGATCCGCTCACCAGACGCGAGCGCCAGGTTGCGGAAAAACTCGCGCAGGGAATGTCGGTAAAAGAGATTGCCGCCGAGCTGGATCTTTCCCCGAAAACCGTACACGTTCACCGCGCCAATCTGATGGAAAAACTTAACGTCAGCAACGACGTCGAGCTGGCGCGCCGCATGTTCGACAGCTGGCAATGAGTCCCGTCTTTTCGCGGCTGATCGCCGTTGTCGCCAGCTTTTTTATCTTCTCCGCCGCCTGGTTTTGCCTGTGGAGCATCAGCCTGCACCTGGTGGAACGCCCCGAGCTGGCGGTGCTGCTGTTCCCCTTCGGGCTGCGTCTGGGGTTAATGCTCCAGTGTCCGCGCGGCTACTGGCCGGTTTTACTCGGCGCAGAGTGGCTGATGCTGGTCTGGCTGGCGCAGGAAGTTGCCCTCGCGCACCTGCCTTTATTGATGACCGGAAGCCTGCTCACGCTTCTCCCGGTTGCGCTGATTTCCCGCTACCGCCACCAGCGCGACTGGCGCACGCTGCTGCGTCAGGGGGCGGCGCTGATTGCCGCCGCGCTGCTGCAGTCGCTTCCGTGGATTGGCGAGAAGGAGATGCTCAACGCCCTGCTGCTGACCCTGACCGGCGGTCTGACGCTGGCCCCAACCTGCCTCGTGATCTGGCACTACCTCACCAGCACCGTCTGGCAGCCGCTCGGCCCGGCGCTGGTTTCCCAACCGGTGAACTGGCGCGCCCGGCACCTCATCTGGTATTTGCTGCTGTTTGTGGTGAGCCTGTGGCTCCAGCTTGGCCTTCCCGCCGAGCTTTCACGCTTCACGCCGTTTTGCCTGGCGCTTCCAATCATCGCCCTGGCCTGGCACTACGGCTGGCAGGGGGCGCTGATAGCGACGCTGATGAACGCCATCGCGCTGATTGCCAGCCAGACCTGGCACGATCATCCGGTGGATCTGCTGCTTTCCCTGCTGGCCCAGAGCCTGACCGGGCTGCTGCTCGGCGCGGGTATTCAGCGCCTGCGCGAGCTGAACCAGTCCCTGCAAACCGAGCTGGCGCGCAACCGCCGTCTGGCGGAGCGTCTGCTGGAGACGGAAGAGAGCGTGCGGCAGGAGGTTGCCCGCGAGCTGCACGACGATATCGGCCAGACCATTACCGCCATCCGCACCCAGGCAGGCATTGTCCAGCGCCTGGCGGCGGAAAACGCGAGCGTGAAGCAGGGCGGGGCGCATATCGAACAGCTTTCGCTGGGTGTCTATGACTCCGTTCGCCGCCTGTTAGGACGGCTGCGCCCGCGCCAGCTTGACGACCTGTCGCTTGAGCAGGCGGTGCGTTCCCTGATGCGCGAGATGGAGCTGGAAAGTCGCGGCATTGTCAGCCATCTCGACTGGCGTATTAATGAAGCCACCCTGAGCGAAGGCCAGCGCGTGACGCTGTTCCGCGTCTGTCAGGAAGGGCTGAACAACATCGTCAAGCACGCCAGCGCCAGCGCGGTTACCATCCAGGGCTGGCAGCAGGACGACAGCCTGAAGCTGATAATTGAAGACGACGGCTGCGGCCTGCCGCCGGGCTCCGGCCAGCAGGGCTTTGGCCTGGCGGGCATGCGCGAACGCGTGAAGGCGCTGGGCGGCACGCTGAACCTCTCCTGCACCCACGGGACGCGCGTCAGCGTCAGCCTGCCGCTACGGAGTTACCATGTTTAAAACCCCTGCCAGCGCCGCGCCGATTGGCGATAAAGCGGAAATTGACGCCCGCTACCGCTACTGGCGTCGCCATATCCTGATTACCATCTGGCTCGGCTACGCGCTATTCTACTTCACCCGCAAAAGCTTCAACGCCGCCGCGCCGGAAATCCTCGCCAGCGGCGTGATGACGCGCACCGATATCGGCCTGCTGGCGACGCTGTTTTACATCACCTACGGCCTGTCGAAGTTCTTCTCCGGCATCGTCAGCGACCGCTCCAACGCGCGCTATTTCATGGGCGTTGGGCTGATTGCGACCGGGGTAGTGAATATCCTGTTTGGCTTCTCGACGTCGCTGTGGGCCTTTGCCCTGCTGTGGGCGCTGAACGCCTTTTTCCAGGGCTGGGGCGCGCCGGTCTGCGCTCGTCTGCTGACCGCCTGGTACTCGCGCAACGAGCGCGGCGGCTGGTGGGCAATCTGGAACACCGCGCATAACGTCGGCGGGGCGCTGATCCCGATGGTGGTGGGCGCGGCGGCGCTGCACTACGGCTGGCGCGCGGGGATGATGATTGCCGGTGGCCTCGCGATTGTCGCCGGGCTTTTCCTCTGCTGGCGCCTGCGCGACAGGCCGCAAACCGTCGGCCTGCCGCCGGTGGGCGACTGGCGGCACGACGAGATGGAGATTGCCCAGCAGCAGGAGGGCGCGGGGCTAACCCGAAGGGAGATCCTCACCAAATACGTGCTGAAAAACCCGTACATCTGGTTGCTGTCGCTCTGCTACGTGCTGGTCTATGTGGTGCGCGCGGCCATCAACGACTGGGGCAACCTGTACATGTCCGAGACGCTCGGCGTGGATCTGGTGACCGCCAACTCGGCGGTGACCATGTTCGAGCTGGGCGGGTTTATCGGCGCGCTGGTGGCGGGCTGGGGATCGGACAAGCTGTTCAACGGCAACCGCGGGCCGATGAACCTGATTTTTGCCGCCGGAATTTTGCTCTCCGTCGGCTCGCTGTGGCTGATGCCGTTCGCCAGCTACGTAATGCAGGCGGCGTGCTTCTTTACCATCGGCTTCTTCGTGTTTGGCCCGCAGATGCTGATCGGCATGGCGGCGGCGGAGTGTTCCCACAAAGAGGCGGCGGGCGCGGCGACGGGCTTTGTCGGGCTGTTTGCCTACCTCGGCGCATCGCTCTCCGGCTGGCCGCTGGCGCGGGTGATCGACGTCTGGCACTGGAGCGGTTTCTTCGCGGTGATCGCTATCGCGGCGGGGATTTCCGCCCTGCTGCTGCTGCCGTTTTTGAAAGCGCAGGCGCCGCGCGAGGTGAGCGAAGCGTGATGCGCCTCACCTTTTCGCCCCGAGTGGCGCAAAACTAGGAAATTTTCCCGGTTTTACCTGGACGCTGTCTCAGGCATCTCTCCCGGCTGATTTTTACAATGCTGCAAAAATCAGCTCAGGAGTAACTCAGTCATGCTGGCCTTCTTAAATCAGGTGCGCAAGCCGACCCTGGATCTGCCGCTCGACGTGCGGCGCAAGATGTGGTTCAAACCGTTCATGCAGTCCTATCTGGTGGTCTTCATCGGCTACCTGACCATGTACCTGATCCGCAAAAACTTTAACATCGCGCAGAACGACATGATCTCAACCTACGGGCTGAGCATGACGCAGCTGGGGATGATTGGCCTGGGCTTCTCCATCACCTACGGCGTGGGTAAAACCGTCGTTTCCTACTACGCGGACGGCAAAAATACCAAGCAGTTCCTGCCGTTTATGCTGATCCTCTCCGCCATCTGTATGCTCGGCTTCAGCGCCAGCATGGGCGCGGGCTCCGTCAGCCTGTTCATGATGATCGCCTTCTACGCCCTGAGCGGCTTCTTCCAGAGTACCGGCGGGTCGTGCAGCTACTCCACCATCACCAAATGGACCCCGCGCCGCAAGCGTGGTTCGTACCTCGGCATGTGGAACATCTCCCACAACCTCGGCGGGGCGGGTGCGGCAGGCGTGGCGCTGTTTGGCGCAAACTACCTGTTCGACGGCCACGTAATCGGGATGTTTATCTTCCCGTCGATTATCGCCCTGATTGTCGGCTTTATCGGCCTGCGCTACGGCAGCGACTCCCCGGAATCTTACGGCCTCGGCAAAGCCGAAGAGCTGTTCGGCGAGGAGATCAGCGAAGAGGACAAAGAGACCGAAGAAAACGAGATGTCCAAATGGCAGATCTTTGTTGAGTACGTGCTGAAAAACAAAGTGATCTGGCTGCTGTGCTTCTCAAACATCTTCCTCTACGTGGTGCGTATCGGCATCGACCAGTGGTCGACCGTTTATGCTTTCCAGGAGCTGAAGCTCTCTAAAGAAGTGGCGATTCAGGGCTTCACCCTGTTCGAAGTGGGCGCGCTGGTCGGCACGCTGCTGTGGGGCTGGCTCTCGGATCTCGCCAACGGCCGTCGCGCGCTGGTGGCCTGCGTCGCGCTGGCGCTGATTATCGCCACGCTCGGCGTCTACCAGCACGCCAGCAACCAGTACGTTTACCTGGCGTCCCTGTTCGCGCTCGGCTTCCTGGTATTTGGTCCGCAACTGCTGATCGGCGTGGCGGCAGTCGGCTTCGTACCGAAAAAAGCGATCGGCGCCGCCGATGGCATTAAAGGCACCTTCGCGTACCTGATCGGCGACAGCTTCGCCAAGCTGGGTCTGGGAATGATCGCCGACGGCACGCCAATTTTCGGCCTCACCGGCTGGGCGGGCACCTTCGCGGCGCTGGATGCGGCAGCAATCGGCTGTATCGTCCTGATGGCGATGGTAGCGGTGCTGGAAGAACGTAAGATTCGCCGTGAGAATCGTGCGCAGAAATTAAAAACAGCCTGAGTGTGCAGGTAACTTCTTTGCCCGGTGTGTGATGCCGGGCTTTTTTATATTGATCCCGACGGCGTTAACGCCTCCTCTCCCAATTCATCAACATCTTTTCAGTACACTATTATGGTGCCGCCTGCTGTCGAGGCGCTGCGTTTCCCGCTATGATGAGCGGCTAGTCTAAGGAGAACGCATGGTCTGGATAATGCTGGCAACGCTTGCCGTGGTGTTTGTGGTGGGATTTCGCGTCCTGACCTCAGATTCCCGCCGCGCCATCAAACGATTAAGCGAACGGCTGGGGATCACCCCGATGCCGGTTGAGTCGATGATCGACCAGTTCGGAAAGACGCCCGGGAATGAGTTTATCCACTACCTTGAGCGGCCGGACGAGGCGCATCTGCAAAACGCCGCGCAGGTGCTGCTCATCTGGCAGGTCTGCATCGTCGACGGCAGCGAAGAGAACCTGCACGTCTGGCACCGCATGCTGCGTAAAGCCCGCCTTGCCGCACCGATTACCGATGCGCAAATTCGTCTGGCGCTCGGCTTCATGCGCGAGATGGAGCCCGATCCGCAGGAGCTTAACGCTTTCCAGCTGCGCTACAACCAGCTCTTCCTGCCGGAAGAGGGTGTGTTTTACCTGCATTAAGCCGTTTTTCCGCACAGGATATTTTGAGCGTTAAGAATCTCTTCTCTGTTTTCATTGAGGCGGGTGGCGGCATAGATATCTATGTTTAACCTTTTTGCCTCCGCGTCCGTGAGTTCACGGTAGCAAAGACCTTCCTGATTAAAGGTGCATTTCGACTGAGGCAGCAGCGCAAATCCTTTCCCTCTTGCGATACGGCTTAGCATCACAAGGGTATCATCCGGCTCTTTTATCCGCTTCAGCGGCGTTTTCAGCGTCTCAAAGTAGCTTTCGCTTTTGTCGTAAAATGACGGGTTGGCACTTCTGGAAAACCAGAAAATGGGAAGATCGCTAATGTCCTCCAGCGCGACTTTCTCTTTCAGACTGGCAGGATGTAAAGAGGGCATTGCGATGAGCAACGGTTCCTGGCAGACCCAGCGGTATTGAACAATGTCTTCATGACCCGTTCCTTTTTCACCGGTCAGCACCAGATCCAGCATATTTTTAGACAGGCTTTGCAGCAGTTGGGCTGACGTCAGGTCCGGCGTTTCGACATCATCTTCCGCGTTCATTTTTTGAAGCTGGGTGTTCACGGGGTCTATGTATTCAAAATTAAGCGTCCGCGTGAGTCCGATACGCAGGTTCGTTTCAGAAGAGTGCGGGTCTTCTTTTAAATCGCTGATGTCTTTGAGTATTTTTTCAGCCTGAACCACCAGCGCACGGCCTGCTTCAGTGAGGCTAACGTCATGCGTGCTGCGGCTGAACAACTGACGTTTCAGAACCGCTTCAAGGCATTTTATCTGACGCGTCAATGGCGGTTGAGTCATGCGTAGACGTTCGGCAGCCTTTCGGAAATTCAGTTCATGTGCGACAGCGAGAAAGCATTGTAATTGTTTGATACTGGGCAGGTTATTGCTGATTAAATGTTCTGCTGTGGCCATACGTCAGTCCTGAATGCGAAAAGGTATTTAGTCTTTTTTCATTTTCGATATTACACGCTAACGCTATGAAGAAAAACCTAATTTAATAGTAATACAAAAAGTATATTACAAATTTAATAATTCCACTTATGCGCTGAGTTGATAAATTAATTTCTGTTTTTCTTATTTTTATTAAAAGGATATCTCTGTTCTAAAGTATTCCGAGGAAACTATATACGGTTCTCAGAAATATCATCGTTGGCCCGAAGATATTGAGTATCCCGTTTGCGGGTAACAACATTCAACATTTATGCAATTCGTAAAAAATCTACTGATTATTATATTGAGGTGGCGATTATGGCTGTAGAACGTTTTCCGCAAAAAATGACCTTAAAGTCATGGCTTGCTTTATTTATTCTGGCTATTTCAACGTTTACGATTGTTACCACTGAACTGGCGCCAGTAGGATTATTAACGCCCATTGCTGATGGGCTACAGTCATCGGAGTCCGCGGTGGGCATGACCGTGTCTCTTTATGCCTGGGTGGGGGCGTTAAGTGCACTGTTTGCTTCAGTTTTTTTAGGGAATGTGTCCAGGAAGCGGCTTTTACTCGTGCTCACCATGGTGCTTCTGATCTCCAATGTTATGGCCGCAACGGTAACGAGCTACAATATGCTGCTTAGCGCTCGCGTCCTGGGTGCACTTGCGCATGGAGCATTCTGGGCGATGATCGGCACGACGGCGGTAGCCATCGTACCTGTCAGATATATTGGGGCGGCGACGTCAATCGTATTTGGAGGCGTTTCCGCAGCAAGCGTTTTTGGCGTGCCGGTATCTAACTATATTGGTATTCACTTCGGCTGGCGGCAGGCATTTTGGATGATGGCCGCGCTGAGCGTAATTGCCTTTGCGGGCATTAGCGTTCTTATTCCCCACATTACCAGTAAAAGTGCGCTTGGACTGGATGCGTTAAAGAGCGTGTTGAAATCGTCTACCTTATGGAAAATATATTTAGCAACCATGCTGGCTGTGACGGCCCATTTTTCCGCCTTTACCTATATTGAACCCTGGCTACATACGCAGAGTTTACTGCCAAACGCCTTTATTCCTGCTGTGCTTTTTGTTTACGGTATTTCGGGTCTGGCCGGTAATCTCCTGACCGGCGTGTTGATTGATAAGTATCTTAAGTTGATGGTCTCTATATCTGTACTATTGATATGTGCCGTGCTGTTCATCCTGGGCCTGTCAGGATCATCGCTATCTGCTGGGCTGATATTCACCGGCATGATTATCTGGGGTGTGGCCGTGTCAGGAATATTTGTCGGCTTCCAGACGTGGATTTTACGTATGGCAGAGGATAAAACCTTCCCAGCCTCTGCGATCTACGTGTCATTTTTCAATACTGCCATTGGTATCGGCGCATCAGCCGGTGCCTGGATGGTTTCATCATTTTCACTGCCGCTCCTGTATATCGTCGCTGCCACGGCCATCGGCCTTTCCGTTCTGCTTGTCGTGTTTATCCCTGCCACGTTGACCGCAAAACAATCCCGGATGGAGAAATCGTATGAGTCCAGTTAACGCCCGCTTATAGCATGGATGAAAAATAATCATTGCCGACAACGGATAAAAAAACCGGTGAAGCCCGGTTTTTTTATTTTCACGATGAGGTATCAGGCATTCACGCCTTTCATACCCTCTGCAGAATAGCGATCGCCTTTAATCTCTATCCGGCGATGCAGGCTGTTCAATAATTCAATGTCACTCTTCTCAAGCACAATATCGGCAGCGCGCGCGTTCTCGGCCAGATAGCCGGTGTGCTTAGTGCCCGGGATAGGAACCAGTCGTTCGTATTGCGCTAACAGCCAGGCAAGGGCAATCTGACCTGCGGTACAGCCGTATTTCGCCGCCAGCGGGTGGATGACATCGAGCAGCTGGCGATTATGATCGAGGCTGGACTGCACAAAGCGCTCGTTATTTTTACGGAAATCACCCTCTGCAAATTCGCTATTGTTCAGGTATTTTCCCGTCAGGAAGCCTCTGCCAGGAGGCGAGTAGGGCACCAGACCAATGCCTAACTCTTTCACGACCGGCAGAATGCTTTCCTCGATATCGCGTGTCCACAAAGAATATTCCGTTTGCAGCGCGGTGACCGGATGTACTGCATGGGCCCGTTGCAGCGTTGACGCCGACACTTCGCAAAGGCCGATGTGGTTAATTTTGCCCTCTTTAACCAGGGCGCGCAGACAATCCATACTCTCTTCGACCGGGGTGGCGTTACTCAGTCTGTGTAGATAAAAGAGGTCGATTCGCTCCACGCCAAGCCGTTTGAGGGACTCATTACAGCAGCGGATGATATAGTCAGGCGTATTGTTGATGGTGCGGGCATAAGACTCGTCAGGCGAGCGATCGATGCCGCATTTCGTGGCTATTTTGAACTGCTCGCGAGTGCTTTTATCCAGCCCGGCAAGAAAATGACCGATTAGTCTTTCATTATGACCACGGCCATATAAATTTGCGGTATCAATAAACGTCACGTTCAGATCGATGAGGCTATGCAATACCTGCAGCGAGGCGTTGTCATCAGTCTTGCCATAAAATTCACTCAGACCCATGGCACCATAGCCGACGGCACTGACGGTAAGATTTTGAGATAAAAAACGTGTTTTCATAGTTTCTCCTTTTCAGACGCTATGATTGTTTCACCTCAAATGTGGATACTGAATTTTCATTTTCGTTATGCTGAAAAGGTATCAGTCGACGACGCTCTCCCTCCAGGCTCAATAAAAACGACAAAAGTTGTCAAATCGTTAAATCCGTCACACTTTTGATGATAAACTGCGCGACTTTTCCGCACGTTTTTATCTTCAGGTGACGCCATGACAGAACATATCCAGCCCACGACCAGACCGCAGACCAAAGAGGTTTCACGCCCCAACTGGTCGGCCGTTTTCGCCGTGGCGTTCTGCGTCGCCTGCCTGATTACCGTAGAGTTTCTGCCGGTGAGCCTGCTGACGCCGATGGCGCAGGATCTGGGCATTTCCGAAGGCGTGGCGGGGCAGTCCGTTACCGTCACCGCGTTTGTGGCGATGTTCGCCAGCCTGTTTATCACCCAGGTGATTGGCACCATCGACCGCCGCAAGGTGGTCATCCTTTTCAGCGTGCTGCTGACGCTCTCCTGCCTGCTGGTCTCCTTCGCGGAAAGCTTCACCCTGCTGCTGCTCGGTCGCGCCTGTCTTGGGCTGGGACTCGGCGGCTTCTGGGCGATGTCGGCCTCGCTCACCATGCGCCTGGTGCCCGCGCGGACGGTGCCAAAAGCGCTTTCCGTTATCTTCGGTGCGGTCTCTATCGCGCTGGTGATTGCCGCGCCGCTCGGCAGCTTCCTCGGCGGGATTATCGGCTGGCGTAACGTCTTCAACGCGGCGGCGGTGATGGGCCTGCTCTGCATCATTTGGGTGTGGAAAGCGCTGCCGTCGCTGCCGGGCGAAGCGGCGCACCACAAACAGAACATGTTCGCGCTGCTGAAGCGCCCCGGCGTGCTGGCGGGGATGACCGCTATCTTTATGTCCTTTGCCGGGCAGTTTGCCTTCTTTACCTATATCCGCCCGGTGTTTATGACCATGGCAGGCTTTGACGTCGACGGCCTGACGCTGGTGCTGCTGAGCTTCGGTATCGCGAGTTTTGTCGGCACCTCGCTGTCTTCGCAGTTCCTGAAACGCTCCCTGAAGGTGGCGCTGGCGGGTGCGCCGCTGGTGCTTGCGGCGAGCGCGGCGGTGCTGGTGCTGTGGGGCGGCGATAAGTGGGTGGCCTCTGCCATCGCGATTATCTGGGGCTTTGCCTTTGCGCTGGTGCCGGTGGGCTGGTCGACGTGGATCACCCGCTCGCTTGCCGATCAGGCGGAAAAAGCCGGGTCGATTCAGGTGGCGGTGATCCAGCTGGCGAATACCTGCGGCGCGGCCATTGGCGGCGTGGCGCTCGACCATCTGGGGCTGACGTCACCGCTGGTGATCTCCGGTACGCTGATGCTGCTGACGGCGCTGCTGGTGGCGGGGAAGGTGAAGGCGAAGTAGTAAATTTTCCCCCTCACCCTAACCCTCTCCCCATCGGGGAGAGGGGACTGTTCGGTGCTGTCTTTTCACCCTCGCCCCTTTGGGGAGAGGGCCGGGGTGAGGGGACATCAGGCTACGCCGATGTCTGAACCCGTCTTCTCGAATCCATCGAAATCAACACCACCGACGACACAATCAGCAGCGTCCCCAGCCAGTCCGGCAGGGTGAACGCCACGCCCAGCAAAATCACCGACAGCAGCGCACTGCTCAGCGGCTCGGCGCAGCTCAGAATGCTCGCCTTCGGCCCGCCGATCATCTGCGCGCCTTTCAGATACAGGCTGAACGTCAGCGCCGTGCCAATCACCACCAGGTAGAAAAACGCCAGCAGCAGGCTGCCGTCAATCACAAACGTGGTTCCGCGTCCGGCGTAGAACGGCGTCAGCATTAGCCCGGCGATCAACATGCTCCAGCCGACAATCGGCAGCGTGCCGTAGCGGGCGATCAGCGTTGACGGATACGTCGTGTAAAACGCGGCGGCAAACGCCGATGCGATGCCGAAGAACAGCGCGGCAGGCGAGATGGAGAGCGAGGTTGGGTCGCCGTGGGTGACCAGCAGGAAGGTGCCGACAAGCGACGTCATGATGGCCGACAGCACAAACACGCCGGGGCGCTTTTTCCGCGCCAGGGCGAACCACGCCACAATGATGGTCGGCGACAGAAACTGCAGCACGGTAGCGGTCGCCGCGTTGGATTTTTCAATCGTCAGCAGGAAGGTGAGCTGCACGGTGAGCGCGCCGACCAGCGAGAAAATCAGCAGGCTGAGGGCGTCTTTGCGATGCTTGATGACCGAGAAAATCTTGTCGCCGTGAACGAAGGAAAGCGTCAGCAGGATCACGCCGGTAAACAGCAGGCGAACCATGGTCAGGTAAGGCGAAGAAATGTGGCTTTTCTCCATGATGTACTGCGCGCAAACGCCTGAACTGCCCCATAAAACGGCGGCGATCAGGACGTTTAGCATCCCTTTACGTGTGGAACCCATGTTCTCCCCTGCGATGTTGGTTTTTTTGTAGCATAACATGGGATCTTGCCGGGTGGCGCTGCGCTTACCCGGCCTACAAGGTTTTGTAGGCCCGTGCAAGCGCAGCGCCGCCGGGCGAAACAAACGTCGCTGTACTAGAACCACGCCTCCCACATCGCGCCGACGTTGAAGTCGTCGAGGGTTTCGTCTATGGTACCGTTCACGCGCGCGGTGCGCTCGTTATCTACCTTGCCGCCGGTCACGTAGAAGCGCAGCATTGGACGGAACTCCGGCCCCATGGCGATAGACATGTTCTGCGACAGGGTCAGCTTCCAGCCCTTATTGTCGCCGCCGTTGTCATAATCAACGTGCTGCCAGCCCGCTTCCAGCCAGGTGGAGTGAACGTCGTTCCACCAGTGCATCGGGCGCACGATGGCGTTGTAGTTCTTACGGTTGTCGGTCTTATCGCGGCTGTTGTCGTAGTCGTGGAAGGCGAGGATGTACTCCACCTGCGTCGCCTGGGTGAATTTGTACAGTCCTTCGAAGCTGGCGTAGACCGTGGTCAGATCCTCGGTTTTGTTGAACACGCTGTTGTCCGCGTTATCGGAGTAGCGGGCGATCACCTTGTTCACGCCGCTGTCGTTGGTGTGGCTCAGCACCACGCCGCCCTGCCAGGCGTTCAGACGTTCGTCGCTCTCCACCGCCTTGGAGTCAAACCCGTAGTTGGCGTACAGTTCCACGTCGATCGGGCCGAGCTTCATGCCGTGGATTTTTGAGGTCGCGGCGTAGTTGCCTTTGTCGCCCGTGCCGGAACCGCCGGTACAGGTGATGCGCGACGGGTTGGCTTCATCTTCCATCACTTCCGGGCTACAGGATTCCACCGCCGCCACGGCGGCCACGTCGAACTGCACGCCGCTGATGTCGAAGTTCTTCACCCCGGCGCCCTGGCCGTCGTGGTTCATCCAGAAGTAGTCGTTGATGCCCTGCTGCGGACGCTGGTGGAAGTCACGACCGGCCCAGAAATAGGCGTTCGGGTTGGAGGCCATAATGTTGGTCACCCCCGCGTAGGCTTTTTTCAGGTTAACTTCGTCGCCCCAGTGGTCGATCATCACGTTGATGTCCCAGATGGCGCCGTTTTCACCCTTGAAGGCCTTGGATAGCTGGAATTCCCCGCCGTTGCCTTCGTTACCCAGACGACCAATGGCGGACGCGCCGTTGTAGGAGCCGTCCACCGCCACGTATTTCTGATCGGCGGCCTGGAAGTGCGCGCCGTAGCGGGCGTAGCCGGTAAATTTAATCCCGAACGGGATCGCCATATCCGGGGATTGCGCCGCGCTTTGCGGCTCGGTGACCACGTCCGCTTTTTTCGCGACCGCCGCATCCATTTTGGCCTGACGCTCGGCCAGGGCTTTATCCACCGCTTTCGCCACAATGGCGTCGATTTGCTCCTGCGTGAATTCCTGCGCGAGCACGGAAATTGGGCAAAGCGCGGCGATAACCGCCATGGTTAATGGAAGTTTTTTAATCGTATTCATGGTTATCTCAATATAGTTTAATTTTATTCAGACAATAACCATCCCGCTCCGATCTGACAGAGTATGTCGCTATCATCAGAACAAGTGGATCTCTATTTAGGGTACAGAGGTATTACAGGAATTATTTCGCCATAGACTATCTCTGATATAAATGAATAATTTCTTCGGATAGTTCACGCGCTAATAAGGAATTCATTAAATGATCCTGCGCGTGCACCATAATTAACGTCATCGGCTGGCGGCCTTCGCCCGCATCCTGCTCGATCAGTTTGGTCTGCATCTTGTGCGCCTGGCGCGCGTAGCCGTCGGCTTCGCGCAGCAGGCTTTTGGCTTCGTCAATGTTGCCCTGGCGCGCCGCGTGCAGCGCTTCAAAGCACAGGCTGCGGGACTGTCCGGCATTGACGATAATTTCCATTACGGCTTCTTCTAATGCGATCATCATCATTACTCTTTATCAAAACTATTATTTAACGCGGTGGCGGCAAACCACTCTCCGCTTTTCTTAATGGTGCGTTTTTGCGTCTCTAAATCGAGCTGAATAAATCCGTAGCGATTTTTATACGCGTTGCACCACGACCAGTTATCAATAAACGTCCACATATGGTAACCGAGACAATTGCACCCTTCGCTAATACCCTTATGCAGCCAGGCTAAATGTTCGGAAATAAACTCGATGCGGTACCGATCGTTAATCTGGCCGTTTTCAATAAAGCGCTGCTCGTTTTCGACGCCCATGCCGTTTTCAGAAATAAAGCAGCGAGGGTTGCCGTAATTGTCGCGCAGGTTGACCAGAATATCGTAAATACCCGGCTCGTAGATTTCCCAGCCGCGGTACGGGTTCATCTTGCGGCCCGGCATCTCATAGCTATCAAAGAACCACTCCGGCATAAACGGCGCCTGCGGATTCACCGCGCTGTCGCGACACTTCACGCGACGCGGCTGATAGTAGTTCACGCCGAGCAGGTCGATTTTCCCTTCCGCAATCAGGAAACCGTCTTCCGGTTTACAGGCGGGTAATTGATCGCAGGATTTCAGCAGCGCGACCAGGTCCGCCGGGTATTCCCCTCGCAGGACCGGGTCAAGGAAGCTGCGGTTAAACATCAGGTCCGCGATGTGCGCCGCCTTCACGTCCGCCGGGTTCTGCGAGCGCGGGTACGACGGCGTCAGGTTCAGCACGATGCCAATCTCCCCGGCGTAATGCCCGGCGCGGTAAGCCTGCACCGCCTTCGCGTGGGCCAGCACGGTGTGATACGCCACGGTGGCCGCCCGGCGGAAATCCACCACGTTGGGGTAGTGGAAGTCGTACAGATAACCGCCTTCCACCGGCACGATCGGCTCGTTGAAGGTAAACCAGTGCAGCACGCGATCGCCGAACAGCTCGAAGCAAATCTGCGCATAGCGGGCGTAGGCCTCCACCACGTCGCGGTTTTCCCAGCCGCCGATTTCCTGCATGGCCATCGGCATGTCGAAGTGGAACAGGGTGATAAACGGCGTGATGCCCTGTTCATTCAGCTCATCAATGACCTGATTGTAAAAATCGACAGCTTCCGGGTTCACTTCACCGATACCGTCGGGGATCAGGCGCGCCCAGCTAATCGAGGTACGAAAGCTGTTGTGGTTCAGCTGCTTTAACAGCTGAATATCCGTTTTCCAGTGCTGATAGAACGTGGAGGTCTGCTGTGGCCCCACGCCGTTGTGAAAACGGTTTGGCTCGCGGGCAAACCAGTAATCCCACGTGGTTTCCCCCTCCCTTGCCCCTTCCGTCTGGAGAGCGGAGCTTGCGCTGCCCCACCAGAAATTATCGGGAAATGTGTATTTCATGACTCTTCCTCTTTGACTTAATTGCTGGCGGTCTCGGCGGCACCGACGGTTGCCTGAGCCTTCTGCTCTTCGTTTTTGATGAGCGTACGCTCATAGGCGCGCAGGAACGGCAGGTACATCAGCGCGGACATCACCATACAGACCAGGCACATCACCACCGGGCTCAGCGCCCAGTTTGCCGCCCATGAGGCGCCAATCGGTGCAGGGGTGGTCCACGGGGTCAACGACACTACCTGTGCCAGCCAGCCGAGTTTGGTTGCACCGTATGCCAGGCAGGCGTTGACCAGCGGAACGAACACGAACGGGATAAACAGCATCGGGTTCATGATGATCGGCGCGCCGAACAGAATCGGTTCGTTGATGTTAAAGAAGCTTGGCACCACGCCCATTTTGCCGATGGTACGCAGGTGGGTAACGCGGCTGCGCAGCAGCAGGAACGCCAGCGGCAGGGTGGAGCCTACGCCGCCAATCAGCAGGTAGTGATCCCAGAAGCCCTGCAGGTAAACGTGCGGCAGCGCCGCGCCGGCCGCCAGCGCCGCCTGATTTGCCGAGAGGTTCGCCATCCAGAACGGGTTCATGATGCCGGTGACAATCAGCGAGCCGTGAATACCGGCGAACCAGAAGATCTGGCACAACAGCACGGAGAGCAGAATGGCGGGCAGGGAGTCAGAGGCGGACACCAGCGGCTCCAGCAGGTGCATGATCGCCTGCGGGATGATCATTCCGGTCTGCGCTTCGATGAACAGGTTCAGCGGGTGCAGCGTGCCGATCACCACCATCACCGGGATCAGGATCTCGAACGAGCGCGCCACGCCGGTGGGCACTTCCTTCGGCAGGCGAATGGTCACGTTGTTCTGCTTCAGCCACGCATAGACGCGGGTGGAGTAGATGGCGGTAATCAGCGCGGTGAAGATGCCCTGCCCGGAGAGATACTGGGTCGAGATTTTGCCATCGGCATACGGCGCGGCGACCAGCAGGAAGGCCATAAAGGCCAGCAGGCCGGACATCACCGGATCGAGGTTAAACTGACGCCCCAGGCTCGCCCCAATCCCCACCGAGATGAAGAAGGTCATCACGCCCATGCTGAGGTTAAACGGCAGCATCAGCTGTTCGCGGTAGGTCTGTGAGAAATCCAGCCAGCCGCGGGCGAAGCTGTTGGTGGTATCCGCCGAGAACGGCGGGAAGATGAACACCAGCATAAACGAGCCGATGATCATAAACGGCAGCGCGGCGGTAAAGCCGTCGCGGATGGCAATCACATACTTTTGCTGACCCAGCTTCGCGGCCAGCGGGGTAATTGACTGCTCAATTACCGCGACCATGGATTGATATAACGAACTCATGTGAATACCTTTTAGTGTGCCGCTTCGATGAGCGACAGAGCATAGTCCAGTACCTTATCGCCACGCTGCATGCCGTAGTCCATCATGTCGATGGGCTGCACCGGAATGCCTTGCGTCGCCGCCTTGTCTGAGAGCGTCTTTAACATGTATTTCACTTGCGGTCCGAGAAGGACAACCTGGTATTGCGGAAACTGCGTATCAAATTCGGAAACACCGTACGCATCAATCTTCACCGGCAAACCACGTTCTTTCGCGACATCGACCATTTTGCTGACCAGCAGGCTGGTGGACATCCCGGCAGAGCAGCACAGCATAATCTTGAACATCGACAACCATCCTCTAAATGTAAAAAGTTATTGCGAGGATGATTGGACATTATACGGAAACCGGTTTCCATTCATAAAAGACAGAAGTGTGATACCCATCAAGATCCCTTACTTATGAGGCTAATTAACCGGATGCGCATCACATAATTTGGCTGTTTTGACATCATTTTGAGTGGAAACGGAAAATCGGTTTCCATGCAAAACGGAAACGGATATACTCCGTTCTGGCTATAATGTGAGCCGAAGCGGTCATGGAATTTGCAGGCGCGAGGTAAGCCTGTCAGGGGAAAGAGATGTCGACAATCAATGATGTATCACGTCTTGCCGGGGTGTCTAAAGCCACGGTATCGCGAGTGTTGAGCGGGTCGCGTGGCGTAAAGGAAGCCAGCCGTCAGGCCGTACTGAAAGCGGTGGATGAGCTGAACTACCGGCCTAACGTGATTGCCCAGTCGCTGCTG
This sequence comes from Enterobacter sp. DC1, assembly GCF_000568075.1. Taxonomy (NCBI): domain Bacteria; kingdom Pseudomonadati; phylum Pseudomonadota; class Gammaproteobacteria; order Enterobacterales; family Enterobacteriaceae; genus Enterobacter; species Enterobacter sp. DC1. The sequence goes on along the minus strand of NZ_AZUA01000007.1, from coordinate 152,508 downwards.
AGCCAGTCGACGGGCTGTATCGGCGTCATTTGCGCGCAGGAAAACATTAACCAGACCACCGGTTATCTGTACGCGCTGGAAAAACAGCTCAGCCAGCATCAAAAACATCTCCTGCTGCGCTTTGCGCACAGCAAAGCGGAAGTGATGCACGCCCTTGAAGAACTCTCCTGCGGCCTGTGTGACGACATCCTGGTGATTGGCGCCCGTTTCCCGCTGGGCGTGGATATGGACAACGTCATTCTGGTGGACTGCATGGAGTCTGATAATTCCAACAGCATCCAGTTCGATCACGCCTTTGCCGCCGAAACCGCCTGTAACTACCTCACCAGCCAGGGGCGTCGCCAGATTGCGCTGATCCACCCGCACGGCAGCGGTTTTGCCGACCAGGTCCTGCTCGGCTACAAGCATGCGCTGGAGAAAAATTTCCTGCCCTTTAACCGCAGCCTGGTCTTTATGGACGCGACCTCCTCGTCCGTTGCGCTGCAGGAGCTGCTTAACAACGCCAGCACCCTGAATTTCAACGCGCTGCTGGTGGCGGACGAACAGGAAGCCCAGCGGGTGATCCCGCAGCTGCAGGCGTTCAATAAATCCGTGCCGGACGACATTATGGTCTTCAGCCTTGCCGGGTCGCTGCATCTGCCGGGCATTCCGGTGATCCCGGCGATTGAATATTCCATGGACGCGATGGCGGCGCGCATTGTGAGCTGGCTGACGGAGAAAACGCAGATGCTGGGGTCGTACGTGCTGCGTGGGGATCTCATCATTCCTGACGTACGCAAGCGTTAAACGTGTGTGTAGGCCGGGTAAGGCGCAGCCGCCACCCGGCAAGCAGCATTCAATAATCTTCCAGACAATCCACCTGACCCACCGCCGCCCAGTAGGCGTCCAGGTTGTCGCGCTTCACGGCGGTAATGGCATTTTTGATCAGCAGCTGATTGGCCTCGGACGACAAAATCATCTCCTGCCAGGCCTTATCGCTCTGCTTTTTCTGTGGCGTACAGGTTTTCTTAATATCTTTCAGGACCTGCTGCTTTATTTGCGCCTCTTTCGCCGGATCCTCCTTTTCCTGAGCATGGACAAACGCGGCGAAGAGCAGACAAACCAGCAGGCAGACCAGGTGCGCAGCTTTCATCGAAACCCCCTTTAAGAGACACATGCTTCCCATGAAATATATCGTTACATTCAGTGTAGCGATTCCAGCCGAAAGTATGATTTTCTCTTTTCTGCGCATGAGAATCGCCCACCGATAAGGTTACTGTATCCCCCCTCCCAGCGACTGCCACAGCGTGATGCGGTTCTCCAGGTCGGTTTGCTGCAGCGCTATCAGCGATTCCTGCGCCGACCACAGCGACCGCTGCGCGGTCAGTACCGTCAGATAATCCCCTGCGCCCGCCTTATAGCTGCGCGTTGCCACGTCCAGCGTTTTTTGCTCCGCCGCCACGTATTCGCGCTGGGCGTCGAGCTGCTCGCTCAGGGTTTCACGTCGCGCCAGCGCGTCGGCCACGTCCTTAAACGCGCTCTGGATGGTTTTCTCATAGGTGGCGATCAGTCCCTTCTTCTCCGCTTCCGCGTAGCGCAGCTGTGCCAGGTTGTTCCCGCCGCTGAACAGCGGCAGGGTGATGGACGGCGCGAACGACCAGACCTTCATCCCGTGGCTGAACAGGGAGGAGAGCGAATCGCTGCCGACGCCCGCGCTGGCGGTGAGCGAAATCGTCGGGAAAAAGTTGGCGCGCGCCGCGCCGATGTTGGCGTTGGCGCTCAGCAGGTTATGCTCGGCCTCCTGAATATCCGGGCGGCGCAGCAGCGCGCTGGAGCTGACGCCCGCCGGGATCAGCGTGATGGCGTTGTCGCTCAGGCTCTCCAGCGTGCCGGGCAGCAGGTTGTCCGGTACCGTATCGCCCGCCAGCAGATTGAGGGCATTTTTATCCTGCATCACCAGCGTCCGGTAGCTCGCCACGCTGGCGCGCGCCTGCTGGTAAACCGCCATTGCCGAGCTGACGTCCGTCGCCGCCGCCACGCCCACTTCCTGCTGGCGCTTCACAATCTTCAGCGAGCTGGCCGCGCTCTCCATCGTGGATTCCGCCAGCGCCAGGTTGCTGTTATCCGCCGCCAGCGTCACCCAGGCCGTGGTCAGCTCGCTAACCATCGTCAGGCGCGTGTTCTGCGCGGTGAACTCGCTGGCAAGCCAGGTTTCACGCGCGGCGCGGGAGAGGCTCTGGTTGCGGCCAAACAGATCCAGCTCGAAGCTGGAGACCGCGCCGTTGGCTTCGTCGCTTGTCGCGACGCCGCTTGCCAGCGTGCGGCTGCGGGTGTGGCTCAGCTCGGCATCCACCGTTGGAAACAGGGACGAGCGCGTTTCACCGTACTGGGCGCGGGCGGCGTCGATATCCGCAATTGCTTTTTTCACGTCGCGGTTGCTGTTAAGCGCCATCGTCACCACGCTTTTCAGCCGCGCGTCGTTCATCACCTGCTGCCACTGGCTCACCACGGCGGTGGCTTCGCCGTGCGCGCCGGGTAAGGTTGCCGGGACGGGGGCGTCCGGGCGTTGATACGTTGGGTCTAACGACACACAGCCTGCGCTCAGCAGAGCTAACGCTAAAACAGATACACGAAACATTATGACCTCCGGTTCGCGTGTTTACCGGAGAACAGTCGTTTCACCAGTACAAAGAATAAGGGGACGAAGAAGATCGCCAGCAGCGTCGCGGCCAGCGTTCCGCCGATAATGCCGGTACCGATCGCCACGCGGCTGTTGGCACCTGCACCGGTTGCCACGGCCAGCGGCGTGACGCCTGCGATAAACGCCAGCGAGGTCATGACGATCGGACGCAGGCGCGTCTGGGCGGCACGCAGCGCGGCGCGCGTCAGGGAGTAACCTTCCGCGACTTTGGCTTCGGCAAACTCGACAATCAGGATGGCGTTCTTCGACGACAGGCCGATGGTGGTGAGCAGCGCCACCTGGAAATAGACGTCGTTGTTCAGGCCGCGCAGGGAGGCGGCGACGGCCGCGCCCAGCACGCCAAGCGGGATCACCAGAATGACCGAAATCGGCACCGACCAGCTCTCATACAGCGCCGCCAGGCACAGGAATACGACGAGGATGGAGAGGGCATACAGGCTCATCGCCTGACCGCTCGCCAGTTTTTCCTGCAGCGACAAACCGCTCCACGCCCAGGTGCTGCCGGACGGCAGATTATTCGCCAGCTGCTCCATTTTGCTCATCGCCGTGCCGGAGCTTGCGCCGCTGGCGTTTTCGCCCTGAATCTCATACGCCGCCGAGCCGTTGTAGCGCACCAGGCTTTCCGGGCCGTACTCCCAGCGTGTTGTGGCGAAGGCGGAGAACGGGGTCATGGTGCTGTCGCTGCCGCGCACATACCATTTGTTGAGATCCGAAGGTACGGCGCGATAGTCGCTGTCGCCCTGGATGTAGACCTTTTTCACGCGGCCGCGATCGATAAAATCGTTCACGTAGGTCCCGCCCCAGGCGCTGGAGAGGGTATCGGTAACGTCGCTCAGGGACAGCCCCAGCGACACGGCCTTGTTGTTATCGATATCCACCTGAAGCTGCGGCATCTGCGGCAGATCGTTGGCGCGCACGGCGTGCAGCGAGCTGTCCTGGTTGGCTTCACCAATCAGCTGGTTACGCAGCTTCAGCAGCGCGTCGCGGTCGGTGCCGCCGCTGGCCATCAGCTCAAAGGTAAAGCCGTTGCTCTGGCCCAGGCCGTCCACCGCAGGCGGCGTCATGGCAAAGATGGTTGCATCGCGGATGGTGCTTAGCTCCTGCGTGGCGCGCAGGGCGATGGCCTGAGCGGTATTCTCATCGCCTTTACGCTCTGACCAGTTTTTCAGGGAGACAAACGCCATCCCGGCGTTTTGGCCGCTGCCGCTGAAGCTGAAGCCTTCAATGGTGAAGATAACGTTGGTGTTGGCTTTCTCTTTCGTGAGGAACCACTCGCGCACCTGGCGGCTGACTTCGGCGGTACGCACCGTCGTCGCGCCGGCTGGCAGGGTGTACTGCACCATGATTTCGCCCTGATCTTCCGTCGGCAGGAAGCTGCCCGGCAGCTTAAGCATGGCGAAGCCCATCGCGCCACAGAGCAGGGCGTAGATGACCAGCATGCCGCCGGAGCGGCGCAGAGCGCGCAGGACCTTGTTCTGATAGCTGCGCTCGGTCCTGCTGTAGAAGCGGTTAAACGCGCCGAAGAAGCCCTTTTTGTGCGGCGTCGTGTGGCTCAGAATCGAGCCGCACAGCGCGGGCGTCAGGGTCAACGCCACCACCACGGAGAGGAACATCGCCGAAATGATGGTGACCGAGAACTGGCGGTAAATCACCCCGGTGGAGCCGCCGAAGAAGGCCATCGGCAGGAATACCGCAGAGAGCACCAGCGCAATGGCGACCAGCGCGCCGGAGATTTCGCCCATCGATTTTTCAGTGGCTTCCCGGGCGGGCAGCCCCTCGTCGCGCATAATACGCTCGACGTTTTCCACCACCACGATGGCGTCATCCACCAGGAGCCCGATCGCCAGCACCATCGCAAACAGCGTCAGGGTGTTGATGGAATAGCCGAACAGCGCCAGCACGCCGAAGGTACCCAGCAGAACGACAGGCACCGCCAGCGCGGGGATCAGCGTCGCGCGGATGTTTTGCAGGAACAGGTACATCACCACCACCACGAGGATAATGGCTTCGAACAGGGTCTGAATCACGTCCTCAACGGAGATCTTGATGAACTCGGTGCTGTCTTTCGGGTAGGCCACGTCGTAGCCTTCCGGCATCGACTTTTTGAACTCGGCGATTTTATCTTTTACCGCCGTCGCAGTGTTGAGCGCGTTTGCGCCCGGTGAGAGCATGACCGCCATACCCGCCGCCGGGTGTCCGTTGAGCTTCGCGGTGGCGGTGTAATCTTCACTGCCCATCTCCACTCGGGCAACGTCGCTGATGCGCACGACCGCGCCATTGGACTGGCTCTTCACGATGATGTTTTTGAACTGATCGACCGTCTGCAGGCGCGACTGGGCGCGGACGGTGGCGGTCAGCTGCTGGGCGTTCGACGAGGGCAGCGCGCCGATTTTACCGGCGGAGACCTGCACGTTCTGGGCTTCAATCGCGCTCTGCACGTCGGACGGCATCAGCGAGTAGGACGCCAGCTTCCCCGGATCGAGCCAGATGCGCATCGCGTATTCCGCACCGAACACCTGCAGGCTGCCAACGCCCTCCACGCGCGCCAGCGGGTCCTGCATATTGCTCACCAGCCAGTCGGCGATATCCGAGCTGCTGGCGGCGTCGGTTTTGTCGTACACGCCCATGATCAGCAGGAAGTTGCTCTGCGATTTCTCGACGGTAATGCCGGACTGCTGCACCTCGGTCGGCAGGCGCGATTCCGCCTGTTGGACCTTGTTCTGCACCTGCACCTGGGCGGTGTCCGGATCGGTTCCCTGCTCGAAGGTGACGTTGATGCTTACCGACCCGTCCGAGCTGCTGGTGGAGGTAAAGTAGAGCAGGTTGTCCAGCCCGGTGAGCTGCTGTTCGATCACCTGCGTTACGCTGTTTTCCAGCGTCTGCGCGGAGGCGCCGGTGTAGGTAGCGGAGATTTTGATCGACGGCGGGGCGACGTCCGGGTACTGCGCCACCGGCAGCGTGCGGATCGCCAGCATCCCGGCGAGCATGATAAGAATGGCGATAACCCAGGCAAAGACCGGGCGACGCACGAAGAAACGGGAAAACATCAGGCGTTTCCTCCACTGGCTTTCATCTCTTCGGCCTTCACTTCCTGCCCGACGGTCACTTTGTCGGTGCCTTCCACAATCAGCTTATCGCCCGCCTTCAGGCCGCTCAGCACCAGCCATTTGTCGCCGTAGGTGTCGCCCGTCTCCAGCTGACGCTGCTCGACTTTGTTGCTGGCATTGACCACCAGCGCGGTGGCGGTGCCTTTGGCGTCGCGGGTGATGCCCTGCTGCGGGGCGAGGATCGCGTCGTTCATGACGCCTTCATCTACCCTGGCGCGAACGAACATGCCCGGCAGGAGCTGATGCTGCGGGTTCGGGAAGACGGCGCGCAGCGTAACCGAGCCGGTTGATTCATCCACCGCCACTTCGGTTAACGCCAGACGGCCTTTCTCGCTGTAGGTGCTGCCGTCTTCGAGGATTAACGACACGCTTAGCGTATCGCTATTGGTGGCGAGGGTTTGCCTGCGTAAACGCAGCAGATCGGCGCTGGAACGCGTGAGATCGACGTACATGCTGTCCAGTCCGCGAACGGTGGCGAGCGCGGTATCCTGCTGGGCGGTCACCAGCGCGCCGGGCGTGACGGAGGAGATGCCGATGCGTCCGGCAATCGGCGCGGTGACGGTGGTCCAGTTGAGGTTAATACGCGCGCTCTCCTGCGCGGCCTTCTTTGACTCAACGCTGGCCTTGTCCTGCGCGCAGGTGGACTTCGCGTCCTCTGCGTCCTGACGCGACACGCCGTCGTCTTTCACCAGCTGCGCATAGCGCTGGGCCTTCTGGCAGTCGGCCGCTACCAGCGCCTGGGCCTGCTTCAGCGCCGCGGCGGCTTCATCGTAGGCGGCGCGGTAGCTGGAAGGGTCAATTTGATACAGCGCCTGCCCGGCTTTAACGGTATCGCCTTCGGTGAACAGCCGCTTCTGAATAATGCCGCCCACCTGCGGGCGTACTTCGGCGCTCATGGCGGCGGTGGTGCGGCCCGTCAGCTCGCTGACGACGGACACCGGCTGGCTCATGAGGGTGACAATCCCCACATCCGGAAGAGGACGCTGGGGAGCAGATGTTTGCGCATTGTCGCACCCCGTCAGGAGGAGTAATGCCGCAATGGAGGTTGTTATGGTTTTCATAATCTTTTTCCAGGGTGAACGATGCCTGCCCTGTTAATCGCTTAACAGGGAGGAGGGCTATTTAAAGGCACAGCGATACCGCATCTCTGGCTGAGCCAGAAATGTAAAAAAGGGGAATTACTTATTCCCGCTAATTATTCATATGCGATTACTTCGCAGAGAAAAGCATATTTAAAATATCCTGATAAAGAGGTTCTAATTGTTCTGACGGCACTTTTAACGGCGTGAGTCGTCGGTAAATCGTCCCTTCGATCATCACGGCGGTAATCTCCACGCAGCAGCGAATATGCTCGTCGCTCAGGTGGGGAAACTGCTTTTTCAGGTGCTCACAGGCGTTGGCGAACATGCGCGATTCGGCTTCGATCAGCATCGCCGCGACCTGCGGATTGCGCGTGGCCTCGGCGGACATTTCCAGCATCAGGGCATCGTCATCTTCGTTGAGGGTCTGTCGCCAGGCGAGCGCCTGCGGCATCCCTTCCACCAGGGTTTTACCCTGCATCTCCTCAATGCGTGAGTCGATGATGCGGCGGATCATCTCTTCGATAATCGCGTCTTTGTTGCTGAAATAACGGTAAATTTGCCCGACGCTGAGCTTCGCCTCGCTGGCAATCTGCGACATGCTGGCGGCGTGGAATCCGCTGGCGCGAAAGCAGCGGCGCGCGGCGATGATGATTTCGTCCTGACGTTGTTTTTGTCGTTCTTCCAGCTTTGCGCTCATCGTCGGCTACCGTGTAAAAGTGAGAATGATCGTTCTCAGTATACGTTTTAGGTGCGTATTGGAAAGGCTTTTTTTATTTACATATTGAATGAATATTTCCAGGGTTAAACAATGGAGGAAATAAGGAGTTTTTATGAAGGTGAAGCTGTGAGATATTCAGATTGCGCTGAAAATAAGGAGAACAATATGCAGTTGAGCATCACTGAAAAAGTTACGCCAGAAGAAAAAGAAGAGTTATTAACGGGGCTCCGATCGTATAACGGGCAGTTTTTAGATCTGGCGACCTTCAGCGGGGATATTGGCGTTTACGTTCGGGACGAAAAAGGCATTATGCTCGGCGGGCTAATTGGGGTGCGTAAAGGCGACTGGCTGAATATTGATTTTCTGTGGGTCAGCGAGACCGTGCGCGGATCCGGCGTCGGCAGCCAGCTCATCAGAACGGCCGAAGAGGAAGCCCGACGCAAAGGCTGCAGGCACGCGCTGGTCGATACCGCCAGCTTCCAGGCGCGCCCGTTCTATGAAAAACAGGGGTTCCAGCTGCAGATGTCTTTACAGGATTATCCGTATGAGGGCATGCAGCGGCACTATCTGGCGAAAGCGCTTTAACCGCCGATCCCGGTGCCGATCACGGCAAGCGCATGACGGACAATGATTTCCGGCGAGAGGGATTTTAGCCTCTCGTCGTTGCGCATGCGTGAGAACGGCACCAGCACCAGGCTCAGCAAGGTCGTAAACAGCAGCTCCGGTGCCAGCGCCTGATTCAGCTTCCCTTCCTGCTGCCAGCCTTTGATGGTGGCAAGCGTCGCCTGATACTTCTCGTCACCAAACCGCGCCTGAAGATGGGTGCGCAGTACCGGCATTTCGCCAATCACCTCCTGCATCCACAGCGGCGCAAACCAGTGATGCTGTTCTGCCAGTTCGGCCAGCACCTTAACCATTTCCGTCAGGGCGTTCACCGGCGAATCCCGGTTATCGGCGAAAATCGTCCCGATCCTCTCGCGTAACGGCAGAAAACGCTCCTCAATCATCGCATCCAGCAGCTGCTCTCTGGAGTTGAAGTAATAGTGCAGCATCGCGGGCGTGACGCCCGCCTCTTTGGCAATGGCGTTGAGTGAGGTGTTGGCGATCCCCTGACGGGAAAAGAGGTTCAGGGCGATATCCAGCAGCTGTTCGCGGCTGGCGGTGACGCGTTTACCTCCGCGAGGGCGGCCGGGGCGGCGCGGTTCAGAATTGTCTTTTAATGCTGGCATGACCACGGTGCCTCTTGATCTTATTCATCACTTCCACAAATATTAATTATGTTATTAATTAATTTCAAGCGATCTCTTATGGAATCCGACGTCATGACCCCAACCGTGCAAAAAGCGCCGTCGATTAAGCTGCTGTTCAGCGCGCTGTTGCTGGTGATGCTGCTTTCGGCGCTGGATCAGACCATTGTCTCTACCGCGCTGCCGACCATCGTCGGCGAACTTGGGGGGCTGGATAAGCTCTCCTGGGTGGTAACGGCCTATATTCTCAGCTCCACCATCGTGGTACCGCTGTACGGCAAGTTCGGCGATCTGTTTGGGCGTAAAATCGTCCTGCAAATCGCGATTGTATTGTTCCTCGTGGGCTCCGCGCTGTGCGGGCTGGCGCAAAACATGACCCAACTGGTGCTGATGCGCGCCCTGCAGGGGCTGGGCGGCGGCGGCCTGATGGTCATCAGCATGGCCGCCGTCGCAGACGTGATCCCGCCAGCCGATCGCGGGCGCTATCAGGGGCTGTTTGGCGGGGTATTCGGGCTGGCGACGGTCATTGGGCCGCTGATCGGCGGGTTTATCGTCCAGCACGTCTCCTGGCGCTGGATTTTCTACATCAACCTGCCGCTGGGGCTGTTTGCCCTGCTGGTGATTGGTGCGGTGTTCCACGGTAGCGCGCGGCGCAGCAAGCATGAGATTGACTATCTGGGGGCGATTTACCTCAGTATGGCGCTGCTGTGCATCATCCTGTTTACCACCGAAGGCGGCACCGTTCGCCAGTGGAGCGACCCGCAGCTGTGGTGCATTTTGGCCTTTGGCCTGACGGGCATTGCCGGGTTTATCTATGAGGAGCGGCTGGCGTGGGAGCCGATCATCCCGCTGTCGCTCTTCCGCGACCGCAGCTTCCTGCTCTGCAGCCTGATTGGCTTTATCATTGGCATGTCGCTGTTCGGCTCGGTGACCTTCCTGCCGCTGTACCTGCAGGTCGTGAAAGACGCCACGCCAACGCAGGCCGGCCTGCAGCTCATCCCGCTGATGGGCGGGCTGCTGCTGACCTCCATTATCAGCGGGCGGATCATTAGCCGCACCGGGAAATACCGTCTGTTCCCGATCCTCGGCACGCTGCTCGGTGTGGTGGGGATGTTTTTACTGACCCGCATTTCTATCTCGTCTCCGACCTGGCAGCTGTACCTGTTCACCAGCGTGCTGGGCATGGGCCTGGGCCTGGTGATGCAGGTGCTGGTGCTGGCGGTGCAAAACAGCGTGTCGGCGGATCAATACGGCGTAGCCACCTCTGGCGTCACGCTCTTCCGTTCTATTGGCGGGGCCATTGGCGTCGCGCTGTTTGGCGCGGTGTTCACGAACGTTCTGCAGTCAGGGCTGGTCGACAGGCTGCCTGAAGGGGCGGAACTGCCGCGCGAGCTGAACCCGACCGCCATTCATCATCTGCCAGACGCCCTGAGGCTGGACTATCTCGATGCGTTTGGCTCGGCCATTCACGCGGTGTTCCTGCTGGCGGCGGGGATTATGGTGCTGGCGTTTGCGCTGTCGTGGTTTTTACGGGAAGCGCCGCTGCGTCGGCAGGCGTGACTCCATCGCCCGGTGGCGCTTTGCTTACCGGGCCTACAACACCTCCGCGCGTAGGTCGGGTAAGCGCGGCGCCACCCGGCAAAACCCGCATATAACTTATCCTTCTTATTGATTCTTTTTCGGTTTTTATTTCACCGCCTCGTTGTCGATATAGTCACTACAACATTTAGCAAAAGGAACTGTCTTGTGAAACGTCGATTGGGTGCTCTGGTACTTGCTGGCCTGCTGCTGGCAGGGTGCGATCAAAGTGGCAGCGATGCCAAACACATTAAAGTGGGCGTCATCAACGGCGCTGAACAGGACGTGGCGGAAGTCGCCAAAAAGGTGGCAAAAGAGAAATATGGCCTGGACGTGGAGCTGGTCGGCTTCAGCGGCTCGCTGTTGCCCAACGATGCCACAAACCAGGGGGAACTGGATGCCAACGTCTTCCAGCATCGCCCGTTCCTCGCTGAGGATAACAAGGCGCATGGCTATAAGCTGGTGGCCGTGGCGAACACCTTTGTTTTTCCGATGGCCGGCTATTCCCGCAAAATCAAATCCGTCTCTGACCTGAAGGACGGGGCGACCATTGCCATTCCAAACGACCCGACCAACCTTGGCCGCGCGCTGTTGCTGCTGCAAAAGGAGAAGCTCATTACCCTGAAGCCGGACACCGGGCTGCTGCCGACGGCGCTGGATATTACCGCCAACCCTAAACAGCTGAAAATTATGGAGCTGGAAGGGGCACAGCTGCCGCGCGTGCTGGACGACCCGAAAGTGGATGTCGCCATCATCAGCACTACCTATATTCAGCAAACCGGGCTGTCGCCCGTGCATGACAGCGTCTTTATTGAAGACAAAAACTCGCCGTACGTGAACATTGTGGTGACGCGCGAAGACAACAAGGACGCGGAGAATGTGAAGGAATTTATCCAGTCGTATCAGTCGCCTGAAGTGGCAAAAGCGGCGGAGACGATCTTTAACGGCGGGGCGGTGCCGGGCTGGTAAACGTTTTGACGGAAAACGGGTTGCTTAAATTGGCCCGATTCCATCGGTAATCGCCCTTTAGCCCACAGCGCCAATAGTGACGGCTGGCTATCCTCCTTATCACACCAACCGGAGGATAGCCCATGAACATTACCCATATTCGCAACGCCACCCAGATGATTTCCTACGCCGGAAAACGTCTTTTAATCGACCCGATGCTGGCCCCGAAGGGGGCTTATCCGGGCTTTCCCGGCACGGCGCATGCCGAACGCCGTAACCCGACGGTCGAACTCCCCGTTGACGTCAACACGCTGCTGGACGCCGACGCGGTGATCGTCACCCATACCCATGACGATCACTGGGATCGCGCCGCGGCGGAGCTGATCGCCAAAGACAAACCGATCTATGTGCAAAACGATCGTGACGCCGCGCTGCTGCGCAGCCAGGGGTTTAGCAACCTGACGGTTATGACCGACGCGACCTTCTTCGGTGATATTCAGATTACGAAAACCCAGGGCGGGCAGCACGGCACCGATCGCGCTTACGCCGTGCCGGAGCTGGCGGAGCGGCTGGGCGAGGCCTGCGGCGTGGTGCTGCGTCATCCCGATGAGAAGACGCTTTATCTTGCCGGGGATACCGTCTGGCGTGACGAAGTGGCGGCCGACCTGCAAAAGCACCAGCCGGACGTGGTGGTGCTGAACGCTGGCTATGCCCACGTTATTGGTTTTGGACCCATTATTATGGGGCAGGAGGATGTGCTCAACGTTCATTTCCTGCTGCCGCAGGCCAGCATTGTGGCGATCCATATGGAGGCGATTAACCACTGCCTGTTGACCCGCAGCGCGCTGCGTGAGTACGTTGAAGCCAATCAGGTGAGTGACGCAGTGAGCATTCCCCAGGATGGCGAAACCGTTATATTCTGAGCGCGTTAAAGGGAAAGGAGAGACAGATGTCGCTAATCAACGTCGCGATTGTCGCGGTTGACGGGTTCAGCCCGTTCCACTACTCCGTTCCATGCATTCTGTTTGGCGATTCTGTCTCCGGCGAAAAGCGCTTTAACGTAACGATCTGCGCCGAAACGCCGGGGTTCCTCACCTCAAAAGACGGATTCGCCCTCAACGCCACGCAGGATTACACCGCCATTGGCCAGGCCGATATTGTCGTCGTTCCCTACTGGCAGCACGTCCTTGAACGACCGCCTCAGACGCTGCTCGACAGCCTGGTGCAGGCGAGAGACAACGGCGCGGAAATCGTCGGGCTGTGTCTGGGGTCGTTTGTGCTGGCCTATGCGGGGCTCCTCGACGGCAAACGTGCGGCCACTCACTGGGAGTTCGAACATCAGTTTCAGTCGCTTTTCCCGCACGTTCAGCTGGATATTAATGCCCTTTACGTGGATGACGGCAATATCATCACCTCTGCCGGAACCGCGGCGGCGCTGGACTGCTGCCTGTATATCATTCGCCAGCGTTTTGGCAGCGTGGTCGCCAACCAGATTGCCCGTCGGATGATTGTTCCGCCCCACCGCGAGGGCGGTCAGGCGCAGTTCATCGCCCAGCCGGTACCTAAAGATACCCGGGACGGACGCATTAACTGCCTGATCGACTATCTTCAGCAGCACATCACCGAACCGCATAGCCTGGACTCGCTGACAGAGGTGGTTTCGATGAGCCGCCGCACCCTGACCCGGCATTTTATTAAAGCCACGGGGATGAGCGTCGCCGACTGGCTTACCGCCGAACGCCTGCGGCGCAGCCAGATCCTGCTTGAGGCCGGAAATATGCCGATTGAACGCGTGGCCGAGCTGGTGGGGTTTAATTCCGCCGTCACCTGGCGACAGCAGTTTAAGGCGCGTTTTGGGGTCAGTCCGGCGGAGTGGCGAAAGACGTTTCGTCTGCAGAACTAGCGTGAAGGTTCTGTAATAACGACAGGTTAAGAAATTTGAGCATTCAGGAACCTACAGTAGCTACTGGTTACAGTTCTTCACCGGTTTGCCGCATACAGACAGAGGAAAAAATAATGATTACTACAAGGGTAAAATTATTCTTGTTACTGGCCGCTGTTTGGATAGCAGGAATATTTGCCACGCTTTTATTTGGACGTTTGTTGATTGCCCTGGTCAGCTTCTTTTTCATCGGACAATTTGATTTTCCAATGAGCGATCTAGTTGAAGCTACTACCCTTGCCATTAGTGGGGGGCTCCTCATTGGAGGACTACAGTGCATTATGGCGAAAGAAAAGAACCGAACCGAAGACCCGCCTCGGTAAGTTGGCTATGAAGAGATTGAGCTACCCCAGCCTCTCCACTCTCGGTTGCAGACAACAACACCGGTGATGCGATGAATGATGCCAACCAGACGATAGCGTGAGCAAGTGCATCTTCGGGCCTGCTGTTCTAATGGTACTAAGCAGAGGCGAGGAGCCTGATACAGAAGAGCACATAGCGGAAGAAGAAAATGTGTGGCGTGCTAAATCTCAACCAAACAAACCTGATGCCGATAATATACTTACTTACCTGTCGAAGAACGGATAGGTATATTGAATGAGGCGGCAAAAAGGGCTCATGAAATGATTTATGTATTATTAGGAATTGCACTTTTCGCTTTTACAGCTGGAACGGCCGTTTTTTTTCGCTTTAGCAAATTGATGGGAAGAAGCGTCCAGTCACCTTTTACCCCGATGTTTTTCTTTGATGCGCTCTTTTTTGGGCTGGGCAGTAAGCGAGACATGAATATCGCAGCTTGTTCATTTATAGTCTTTTTACTAAGCGTATGGGGATTAACTTATTTAAAATTAAGCGCACATTTTTGGGGGAGTCGAGAAAGCTATTTTGGTCTCGTGATCGCCGGGATTTTCTTTCTAATTATGCACTGTCGCTATTGCGCAAAAAATGTCGTTATCAAAAATGATGGGCTTGCACCCATGAGAGAATTGACCAGTATCAGGTTGTCCAGCCTCACTAGCCCCTTTTTATGGTTAAGTCGGGTCGGGTATCTGGGTTTTTTTATCGGAATGATACGTTGAAGCGAAATGTGGAAAAAGAGAGAGCCTCAATCTCGACGTACTGCCAAACGAAATATCAATATCACGAAAGCGATTATGGTAGTTATAGAAATGATGATTAATCCTCGATTAAAACTTTTCCTGTTACTGGTATTACTCTGGATGTCAGGCCTCTTTATCACTATGGCTGCAGGCCGTCTGCTAATTGCAGCGGCCTCGTATCTCTTCCTTAATGATTTTGATTTCAAGTGGAGCGACTTGATTACTGCGCTCAAAATCTCTGTAGGCGCAGGGTTCATCATTGGAGGGGGGCAGTCCCTGCAGGTGAAAGAGAAAAAATGAAAATTACATTTTTTTGGGCTTCAAAGGAAGAGAATGCGGCTTACCCCAGCCTCTCCACCCGCGTCTCCCCCTCAATCATTGACAGCTGATACAGCGAAAACGACCTCTGCTTCTCAATCAACTTCGCCAGCTCCGGCGAGTGGCTGGTGAGCCAGATCTGCGAGTAGCGGCTGGCCTCGGCGATTAAGCTCGCCAGCGCTGGCAGCATCTGTGGGTGCAGGCTGTTTTCCGGTTCGTTCAACGCGATAAACGCCGGTGGGCGCGGGCTTAACAGCGCTACCGCCAGGCACAGAAAGCGCAGGGTGCCGTCGGAGAACTCCGCCGGTTCCAGCGGCCTGCTAAGACCTTCGCGCTGCATCATCATGCGAAAACGTCCGCCGGTGTTGTCGCTGTAAAACACGCAGCCGGGGAAGGCCTGGTCGAGGATGCGCATCAGCAGCAGCTCGTCGCCAATCTCCACGATGGTCTGAAACGCGGCCGCCAGGTTGGCACCATCGCTGGCCAGCACCGGGGAGCGGAAGCCGACCTGCGGAGCCCGCATCGCCGAGCCGGACGCGACGGAAAACTCATGATAAAAGCGCCAGTTACGCAGGGACTCGCGCATCTGCGACACTTCCGGATAAAGATGCGGTTCGCCGAGCTGTCCGAACACCGATTCATTCTCGTACAGCGTGCCGCTGTGGGTCACTTTCTCGTGATGCACGTTGTTCAGAAACACCGCCTGATTCTTACGCTTCATCAGCTGTGACGAAGGCCGACGGTGCTGGCCGCTCAGCCAGATGGACTCCTCTTTGATAACCGGGTCGAGCTGAAACTGCGAGGGATAGGGCAGCTTCTCCACAAACCCGACCTGCAGCTCGTATTCGTAGGTCTCTGTTTCCACCGCCAGATTCATCCGCCGCAGCTGGTCGCTGCGGGTTTTACCTGCCCAGAACACCTTCAAAATGCCGCCCTCGTTTGCCAGCGCCTGGGAAAATTGCCCCTGGGCGGCGCTGTGCATCAGGTGTATCGCCTTGTAGATATTGGATTTCCCGGTGCCGTTCGGCCCGAAGACAATGTTGAGCTGCTCCAGCTCCAGCGACATGTCGCGGATGGATCGGTAGTTTTGAATATGCAGGGTGTTGATCACAGGCAGGCCCCTTTTGCAGAATAAGCCTGTATATAATCACAGTCTTTGAGATGAAATGCAAAAAAGAGACGACAGTGAGGATGTCGTCTAAACGGGGTACTGCTTTGGGCCTCTACGGGTCAATGGGGCCTTCGCATTTTTATGATCACTTGACTGCCAGACGCAGACCCAAATCATCAGGATAGGGATCAAAGTAGTTTTGCGTCATCAGATACCGGTCGGGGTATTCGGCCAGGTAGTGCTTCAGCAGCGTGATCGGGGCGAGAATAGGCAACTGTCCGTTGCGATAGTGCAGGATCACGTCGCGCAGCTCGCCGCGCTGGCGGGTGTTCAGCTGGTTACGGAAATACCCCTGGATATGCATCAGCACGTTGGTGTGGTTCTTCCGCGATGCGGGTTTTTTCAGGATGGTCATCAGTTTTTCCCGGTACGCCACGAAAAAGGCGTCCAGGTCTTCCCACTCGTGCAGCGAGGCAACGAACGGGCCGATTTCACGGTAGCCCGCCTGATGGTGCGCCAGCAGCTGCAATTTATAGCGGCTGTGGAAATCCAGCAGCCCACGGCGCGTCAGACCTTTAGCGCGCAGCGTGTTTAGCTCGTGCAGGGCAAATACCCGCTCGATGAAGTTTTCCCGCAGCACCGGGTCGTGCAGCCGACCGTCTTCCTCGACGGGCAGCCACGGGTAGGTTTCAAGAAGGGCGGCGGTGAACAGCCCGACGCCCTCCTTGCGGCCCCGGTTGCCGTTTTCATCGTACAGCCGCACGCGTTCCAGGCCGCAGCTTGGGGATTTTGCACAGACGATAAATCCCGACAGATCGCCGATTTTTGGCAGATAGTCCGCCGTGAAGTCGGCCATTTTCTGTGTGAGGTCATCGTGAGGCGGCTTGCTGAAACGGAGCTGCGTTTCGCCGCTGTCCGTCAGCGTCAGGCGTATGGCCGGGCGAGGCGTCGGCAGACCGATAGCCATTTCCGGGCAGACGGGCCTGAAATTCACCCACTGGGCCAGCTCATCCATGACGAAGCCCATACGCTTGTGTCCGCCGTCAAAGCGAACGGCGGATCCGGTCAAACATCCGCTAATACCGAGTACAGGTTTCGTTGTCATGGTGTAGTCCTCCCGTTCATATAATTAAAACTTACACAACATGACTAATTTGTCCAAGTATTCGCGGAACTATTTTTTTATTCCTTTAGAATCAAGGCGTATTAACTGCCCTTGTAGGTCGAGTAACCGTACTGGCTCAGCAGAAGTGGGATGTGCAGCTTCTCGTTGGTGCGGGTCACGGTAAACAGCACCGGGATCTCCGGGAAGAAGGAGTCCAGCTTTTTGCCGTGGAAGTACTCTGCGGTTTTGAAGGTCACTTTATACACGCCAGGCTGCATGTCCTGATCCTGCGGATAGAGCGATTTGATACGGCCGTCGTGGTCGGTTTTGCCGCTGGCAATCGGGGACCATTTGTCCTGCTGCTGCTTCTCCAGCGTAACGGTCACGTCTGATGGCGGCATCCCGGTTTGCTGGTCGAGAATGTGGACGCTCAGCGTGCCGGCAGGGGCGCTAAAGGCGGCAGGGGCAAAGGCCATCGAGGCCAGGATCAGCAGAGGGGCAGTTTTTTTCATGGTGTTTTCCTGTTGAGTTATTCGTCACAGGAAAACGTTAGCATCTGCGGCGCGGGAAAATATTCAACTTTTCGTGAAGATTTCCGCAGGAGAAAATTATCAGAGGATAATCACTTCAAGCGATACCTGCTGCTGCCACTGCTCCACCTGTTTTTTCCGCCCGGCGGTGAGTTTGCCGCTGGTGACCAGAAGCCATTTGCGCTCCGGGAAAATTTCCGGTGCCAGCGCGTCAGGCGGAACCGGCAGGATGTCGATTCGGTGGCCCTGCCCGGTGCGCGTTAAGGCTTCGAGCCAGATCTCGCACGGGTCGTTCAGGTGCCAGCCGCTGAGCAAAATATTATCGCCCGGCGCTTTTTTATCGCCTTCGAGGCAAAACGAGGTGTAGGCGATGATGATGCCGTCGAGGATCGCGCGCAGGGTCATGGCGGCGGCGACGTTTGCCGAAACCTGGCTGCGCAGCGGGCGCAGCACGTTCGCGACCAGCTCCGGCCTTGGGTATTCTCGTCCGGCGTCGTAAATCATCTGGCGCAGGGACTCGACCTTGCCGTCCTGCAGGCGTTGCAGCATGTTCTGCTGCAGGGTTTGCCAGTTGTTGGTCCGACCCGGCATCGGGCGTTCCAGCAGCGGTTTGACCTGGCCGATCGGGACGCCTTTTTTGACCCAGTCGAGAATTTTTAGCGCCTGCTGGACGTCCTCGTCGCTGTACTGGCGGTGGCCGCCTTCCGTGCGCTGTGGCTTGAGTAAACCATAGCGACGCTGCCACGCCCGCAGGGTGGTGGCGGTGATGCCGCTGAGTCTGGCGAATTCGCCGATGGAGTAAGCCATGTCCGTGTCCAGAGTGGAGGAATACTCTCAATATACTACGAATTTTCCCGAACGGGATGAAGCGCCGAAACGGTGCACTACACTTAACGTCCAACCGTGCAAATGAAAGGAATTCTCATGAAGCTATGGCCTGTTGTGACCGGTGTTGCCATTGCGCTGACGCTGGTCGCCTGTAAATCCCCCACGCCGCCGAAGGGCGTGCAGCCGATTTCTGGTTTTGACGCCAGCCGCTATCTCGGAAAATGGTACGAGGTCGCCCGTCTGGAAAACCGCTTTGAACGCGGGCTGGAGCAGGTAACCGCCACCTACGGCAAACGCAGCGACGGCGGCATCAGCGTGCTCAACCGGGGCTACGATCCGGTGAAGAACAAGTGGAACGAGAGCGAGGGGAAAGCGTACTTTACCGGCGAGCCAACCACCGCCGCGCTGAAGGTGTCCTTCTTCGGCCCGTTCTACGGCGGCTATAACGTGATCAGGCTGGACGATAAGTACCAGTACGCCCTGGTCAGCGGCCCGAACTGCGATTACCTGTGGATCCTGTCGCGCACGCCAACCATTCCGGATGCGGTGAAGCAGGATTACCTGAACACCGCGCGCAGTCTGGGCTTCCGGGTTGACCAGCTGGTGTGGGTGAAGCAGTAGGCCCTACTGGTAGGAAAACGTAATGCTGGCCAGCGCGTTGGCCGAGCCGGGGACCAGTTCGCCGGTTCGGATGTACTGCGCCTGGAACGGTAACGTGAGCGTCTGCGCCGCCGTGGTGCTCTGGATTAAGAACTGGCCGGTCGCACCCGCGGCCGAGCTGTCCGGCCCCATCGTCAGCGGCCCGCTGCCGTTGTAGAAAAACTGCACCCCAACACCGGACGCCGTGGAGTCTCCGGTCAGGGTTACCACCGACGAGGTGTTCGACGGCGTGGTCTGATCGGTCATCACGGCGTGAACCGCCACGTTCGCGTCGCAGGTCAGGCCGACGGTAAACGTTCCCGATGGCGACGTGCTTCCCACCGAGGGCAGAGTGCGAATATCAATGGTGCCCAGCGCCACGCTGGCGTTTTTGCTGCCGACCGTACATCCGCTGGCGGTCACCGTGATGGTGGTCGGGCTGATGATGACCTGCGCCGTTTTCGTCTCGTTGTTATAGGCGGTTAATACCGCGGCGTTGATGGTCGGGATGTTATAGACGCCGGATTTCAGGGCGGCACCGGTTTTAATAAAGGTGACCTTTGCAGACCATCCCAGATCTTGGGCATACCCACTGGTGCCCTCTGCCGGGTAGCTTTGCGTGATACCGGTTTGCAGGGGAATATATTGCGTACTCTTAAAATCCTTCAGCCCGATGATATACCCCACGCCCGGCACGCCGGTTTCAAAAATGGTGTAGTTTGCGCCGTCGACGGTGACCGTCGCACCGCTTGAGATGGCGCTGCTGCTGGGCTGCAGCGTCCCTTTGGTGCAGGTAAAAATAAGCCCGCACCAGAACACCTGCTGCACGCTGGCGGTGGCGCTCCAGGTCGAGCCAATAATGCTGCCCGGCACCACGGAATCCGCTGGCCCGCTGTAGGTCATTGGCTGAGGGGAGAGCGTAATGTCCGATTTCCAGTCCAGCGCCTGCACGCTGGCGCAGAAAAGTAATCCGCCGAGAAGAAACGCTAAACGCATCATAGATACTCCGTTGTCCAGGTGGCGAGAGCTGACACCTCGCCGGCGCTTACCGGCGTAGAGGTGGCAACCAGCTGCGCGTAGAAGGTCATCTGTACGCTGTCATCCCCCGCGGTTCCGTATGCGGTGGTCTTTGTATTCAGGGGAATGAGTACGCTCTCTTTATCGAGGATCTGCACCGCCACGCCGGTAGCGCCACCGTCGGCAATCTT
This sequence comes from Enterobacter sp. DC1, assembly GCF_000568075.1. Classification (NCBI taxonomy): domain Bacteria; kingdom Pseudomonadati; phylum Pseudomonadota; class Gammaproteobacteria; order Enterobacterales; family Enterobacteriaceae; genus Enterobacter; species Enterobacter sp. DC1. The sequence goes on along the minus strand of NZ_AZUA01000007.1, from coordinate 132,367 downwards.
CAACAGCTGCGGGTTGGCATCATCCGGCGTACCGCTGAAGCGAATTTTTACGCCAGCAAAGGTTGGCCCGCACGCTTCAAGCCTGAGCGTGAAGGGCGTTTTGATATTGCTGACGGCCCCGGCACGGCTGAACTGTTTAATACCAATGGTGCCCAGCGGCACGTTTTGCTCCCCGGAGTCCTGCGCCACCACGCAGGTATTGCCGATCAAATTGCCGGTGACGGAAACCAGCACGTCGTAGCCGCGAACGGGGAGCGTGAAAACCAGCAGCAGCGCAAGGCAGCCGATCCTAATCGTTACTGACATACCACCTCCTGAGAATAGAGACCGGTGCGGGCGCTATAGTGCTGCTTGTTTAAGGCATAGGTAATGGCGCAGCGCTGGCGGCTGCCGCGACCCCACACGGCGTTCAGCGTGCCCTTCTCTGACAAACCGGAGAGATACAGGCTGCCGCCATCGCCGACGATGCCGCTGGTTTTGTCATCATCGAGCGAGACCAGCGTGCCGAAGGGGAGCACGTCGCTGCCGTGACGCACGATAAACATCGCTTTTGCCCCCTGGTGCGTGGTGAAGGTGGCGCGAACCAGGGCCCCGTCGGTAGGCGTTTTGTTGGCGATGGCGTTTTCCAGCTCCACGTCGTTGCCGGCGGTCGTTACGTCCAGCGCGACCTGGTTAACGCGGTACGGCGTGGCGTACGGGATCACCGCATAGCCACGGCTGTCCGTTTTGATGCCCTTATGGTTAAGCACGGCGACGCTGCTGGCCCCCGGGGCTTTTACCAGAATGTTGGTATTTCCGAGCGGCTGGCTCAGCGTCAGGCCATCTTCATGCACTACCGCACCTCCGCTGATGCCGTAGCTGAGGTTGCGGGAGTCGCTGGCGTAGCTGTAGCCCAGGTTGTAGTCTCCCCACGCGCCTTCGTACTGCAGGGTGGCATCGCCGCCGTAGTGCTGCTGGGCGCTGTAGCGCTGGTTGACGCTATAGAACAGGTTTTCCTGGCCCGGCAGGTAGCCGCTCACGCCCGTGCTGGCGGTTGTACCGGTGGAGTCTGCATGGGTCGTGGTAAAGCGCGCGCGGGTCGACAGCGCCGGGTTGCCCAGCGGGACTGAAATCGACATCGACAGGATGTTATCTTTCTTGTCGTCATACAGGCTTGAGCTTCGCTGAACGCTGACGCCAAGCGACACGTTGCGAAACGTGGCGTTCCACGCAAACTGCAGGCTTTGCGTGGTATTTGACGTGTTCCAGTATGTCTGCTGATCCCACGACAGTGACAGCGAGCCGTATTGTCCCATCGGCTGCGACAGCAGCAGCTGGTTTTTTGCCTTGCGCGACATGCGCAGGTTGTACACGGTGTCGTATTGGGTGGTGACGGTGCCATCGTCTTCCACCGTCTGCTTTGGCGATCCGCCCGACATGCCTTTGTACGTGGTGTCGCTGAGGGTATAAAACCCTTTCGTGGAGTAGCGCAGCGAGAAGAAGTTCACCCGCGTGCCAATGTCGTTCAGCAGCTTGCTGTAGCGCAGGCGCACCGAATCACCGCTGTAGTGCCGATCGTCCGCCAGCTGGCTGCGGGCGTGGGTCAGGTCGATGGAGTAGGCGCCAAAGCGGCCGAGGTTCTGCCCAAACCCGAAGGCCAGGCCGTTATAGCGATCGGCAAACTGCGCTCCACCGTAAAACGTCAGGCCGTATCGCCAGCCGTAGAACAGCTCGCCCTGCGCGAAAGAGGGCGCATCCTGATTGCCCGTCGGACGGTATTTCCCGGCGCCCAGGGCATATTTCACCTGTCCGTTACGCACCAGGTTCGGCACGCTGGCAAAGGGGAGCGTGTATTGCGTTTTGCTGCCGTCATTCTCCTGAATGGTGACCGCCAGATCGCCGCCCGAGGAGGTCGGGTAGAGATCTTTCAGCACAAACGCCCCCGGTGGAACGGAGGTTTGATAGATGATGTTGCCGTTCTGGCGAACCGTGACCGTGGCGTTGCTGCGCGCGATGCCGCGAACTTCAGGCGCATAGCCGCTGAGGCTGGCGGGCAGCATGTTGTCATCGGTTTTCAGGGCGATACCGCGCAGGCCCACGGAGTCGAACACCTGCGCCGAGGTATACGTTTCCCCGGCATACACCTGCGCGCGCAGGGCGTGAATATCGCGCTGCAGCCAGGTCTGCACATGGGTGAGCTCATTGCTGTCTTTGGTCCACGTGGTGAAATCACGCAGCCGCCACGCGCCGAGGTTGACGCCGCTGTTGAGGCTTGCAAACAGCTGTTGTTCCCGCGTGCGCGTCTCGCCGCGATACTCATTGTTCGAGCCATTGACCACGTAATTGAGCCACGCGGCAGGAATGCCCGCCTCCCAGCTTTCCGGGCTGACGTACCCGCGCGGCAAATTGCGCATCGCACTTTGCGGTACGGTGAAGCTCAGGGTGAGCGTCTTCTGGTCCAGATCAAACTGCGCATCCGCTAACGCCTTCGTTAAGAAGATGCAGCGCTGCGCCAGCGGCAGGCCGCCGCCCTTCGCCTGATGGCTATCGATGCCCAGCGCGTCGAATTGTTCAGGCGTGAGGCAGGGCAGCGCTTCACCCGTGCTGTCTTCAGCAAGGCGGAACGTGACGTTACCCGTGAACGCATAATTCGTATTGATATACACGTTGAGGTTGTAATCACCCGGCGGCAACGCGCTCCCGGCGTTGACCCAGGCGAGATCGGCGCTGTTTGCGCTCTCGCCGTTGAGGAACGCGGGGTTAAATTGCAGCTCGCTTTCAGCAGCCACGGCTTGCCGAATCACCAGGGAGATCACCGTGGCGCACAGGATTTTTATTTTCACGTGGTCACGCCTTACTGTTTTTTATTATTGGGATAACGACGCGCGGGTGGCGGGGGTCCATGCCCCGTAATCGTTAATGGTCTGATAGCTCATGCTGCCCGCATGGCTGAAGGTTTCCGCCAGCGTCACGCTGCCTTTCGGGGGCACCATCACCGGCTGCACCGGCATACCGTCAATTTTCACGTTGATGGTGGTGAGGTAGTACGGCGTGGGGTTGCTGAGCGTGACTTTTCCGGCGCGGTAGGCTCCGGCCAGTTTTTTCCACGCCTCTCCCGGGCTCTCGCTGAGACCTTCCGGGCGATAAAAGACCTTGATGCGGTTAGCCGACGCAAACTGCAGCGTATTCCCGGAGCCGCTTTTAGCCTGCTGGGGGATGGCTTTGACCGTCATCCAGTAGAGCGTCTCCCGATCCTCTGGCAGGGCTTTGCCGTTAAACATGATTTTCACCGCGCTTTCGCTGGCCGGTTTCATGACGTACAGCGGCGGCGTGATCGCGAAGTCGTTGGTGCGTTCGCCTTTCTCATTCTCCATCCATGACTGGATGAGGAACGTAGCGTCGGGATGGGTGTTTCTCACCTGCATCATGGCCTGGCTGGTGGCGCTGGAGTAGACCATTCGCGTTGCGCCCAGCCCCACGCCGCCGGCATAGACGGCGGAGGAACATAACGCACCCGCCAGGCAAATCCATGTGTTTACGCGCATAGCGTTTCTCCTGAAAGCTAAGACAGGCCCGGCCGCAGACCGGGCCTGAAGATTACGAATAGGTCACGGTGTAGGTTGCGACGGCGCTGGCATCACCCGCGGTGGCGCCGCCCTTCGGCGAGTAATATTTCGCGCTGAAGTTCAGGGTGTTGGCGCCCTTACGCAGAGGGATGGCCGCAGCAGGTTCACCCAGGTTCACCACGTTGCCCTGCTCGTCATAAAGGCGAATAGCCACGTTTTGCGCAGAGTTGGCGCTGCCGTTTGCCCCGACGGACAGGCTATTAACATCGGAAGTATCCGGCGTGCCGGTGAAGGTGACGGCCACGGTTGTGGCGGCAATCGGGTTCTCGTCCGTAGAGGCGGAGGTATCGGCGATTTCGCAATCTTCCAGGGTGATGGCAAACGCTTTTGCCGTGCTGGCAACGCTGCCTGCCGTCTTCAGCGTTGCGGTACGCACTTCACCCATATCCACGTCAATGTTGGCGCTTCCTGCGCTGATGGCGCAGGCGGAGGTCACCACTTTGCCGCTAAAGTTCACCGTGCCGCCGCTGGTGCCGGCAGCCAGGGCCGTGCCCGCTGGCAGTAATGCCGCAATAGCGATCGCGAGCAGCGTTTTATTATTGAATTGAGCTTTCATTGTCCTGATTCCATTATGGTGTTATGTCGAGATTTGCTCTGAAAGCAGCAGGTCTAACTGGTTAAAAAGACCAGCAAATCTGTCTTGTTCCTGAGCCCGAGTTTTCTTATCGCTGAGCTTTTTAACGCGCTGACACGACGGTAAGAAAGCTGCTCTGTTTCGGCGATGTAACGCATATCCAGACCCTTTCGCAGTTCCTTCAATACCCTCCATTCACCCGGCGTCAGCGATAACGCCGTGGGTTTTTTTATTGGGCGATAACGGCTATCGACCATTTTTAATACGCTGGCACGCCAGTGATAAAGTGGGTCCTGCAGCGAGAGATAGGCGTCTATTTCACCGCGTATCCACAGCCAGGAATTTGCCGGTGCGGAATACATGCAAATAAGTACGTCGGGGTAAAGGACTTTCATCTTCCTGATATATTTCAGGCAGTCATATCCCGCGTGATATTTCTCCATGCCGGATAAAAAAATCACGTCCACCGGTGCGGCCGCGAGTATCGTTTCGACCTCCGCATAATTATCGACTGATGCTGTAATCTGCATAGCCGGGACAATATTTTTTAATAACGCGGCGATCCCCTGGCGCGCAAAGTGATCTCCACCCAGTAGCGCGATATTTAAATGACGTGTGTTGTTGAGCTTATTCGCCATGTCATTCCCTCGATTTATAATTGTAATGAGACTCGTCTGTCTGGCAGAACGATGCCTGTATTTTCGAAGCAATTAAGCATTGCACGGTGTGAGCCCACTATACTCAGGGCGTAAAAGAGGTAACCTGAATTAATCTTAATTTGTTTTAAGTACGGTTTAGGTGTAGCGTCAATTTCTCCTCGCTGAACCGGCTTTTGCTTATCTGCCTGTAAATAATCATACCGGTAGTTTTTATTGAAAAGTTAGCTTTAATAAATGTTTTGTAAGGAAATAGTCTGGTGACGTCATGCGACGCGGGTTGTTACTGACGGTGGCTAACAGTTTCGCACCGAAATTGTTAATTAAGACGACGGCTTTCGAATTGGTCGTAATTTCGAAACCCGCTGGCAGAGCGCGTCCTCTCTGCATTTTATTAAAAAAACAAATTAAGCACGCTGAATAATTCAGACAACGGTGGCTAAAGCGTTCAACGGGCGCCTTTGTCGAGTTTTGTCAGTGTCAAGATGGCTCTAAATGGCGGTTAAGAAAACTTCAGGCCGGTCAGATAAAGAGAAAGGAAAAATAAGATTTTTCGCCAGGCGCCAGGATATACAGTTGCGCATTAATCCGTCACATTAATCCTTACACAGGCGAGGGATACGCAGGTTAACCGTGAAGGGAATCTACTGGAGCAACAGGCGTTGACCGGAGGTATTTAGCCCATTCTATGCATAAGCATTACATTATTAATGGCCTGGTAGAGTTTCATCCAGCGGCCAGCACATTACGCGATCTCAACAATCCTGACCGGGTGGTGGTATTAAATTCCCCGGCGGGGCGCTGTTTGTTGTTATTAATTGAGAGAGTCGGAAGTATTGTGACTCAACAGGAGTGCATGGATATTGTCTGGCAGCGCCGGGGGATGCTGGTTTCGCCTAATACCTACTACCAGAATATTTCTATTCTGCGTAAGGGGCTGAAGAAGGTGGGGTTTGAAACCGATCCGATTGTCACTATCCCGCGGATTGGGCTGACGCTCGCAAGCGATACGCAAATCACCGTTAAAGAGACGCAGCCGCAGGCTGAAGAGGAAGAACGTGCTGCTCCGGATGTCTGCGAAGAGACTGTCGCCCCGACGGTATCGACGCGCCGCTTCTGGCTGCCGGGCGCGCTGGTGCTATTGCTGATGCTGGCTGGCGTGAGCGTTATCAGCCATAACCTGCTGCATGACAGCTATTTCGTCGACGGGTACCGCTTCGCGATGAAGATGGGCGAATGCCAGCTCTATTTTTCTCGCGATATTGAAACGCAGCGCGACCGGGATAAAGCCCTGGCCTATGCCGCCCCGTTTAAGGACCAGTGCGCGAACTATCCCTGGGTGTACGTCAGCGGCTACATCCTGCTGCCTCGCGCATCGGTTATTCGCTGTGACAGGCCGATGACGGAACCCAACCGCTGTATGTCCGATTATTTTATAGAGGATCGCTAGTATGGTTCGCTACCGTCAAACGCTTGTTGCGCTCTGCCTGTGCCTGCTGATGGGGGCTGTCGTGGCGGCGTATTACCTCTGGCATCGCCATTACATCCAGCCCTTTTCCTGCCAGGCGAACTTTATTCAGCATCACCGTGATGAAACGCTCTCTCTGTGGCTGAATTACACCGTGGAGGGCAGCAGCGGAATACTCAGCATGAATGGCCGGTTGAAAAGCGATCCTACGAAAACCCTGAATCGCAAAGTTTTCTTTCAGATTGAGCGCAAAGACAGCGTCTATAATCTGACGTCCATACGCAATATGAAATTTCCGGACGACAACATCAGCGACAGCTGGCTGGAGAAGTACGAGCCCTTATTTTTTATCTATCCAAATAAGAATATTTATATGCGTATTAAGAAACAGCAGAATGAGAATTATTTATTTATTCTGGGAACGCTGCCGACCTATGTGTGCCACACGTCAAAAAACGGATAGCGACAGGAAGAAGTGTTTTTAAGTTTTTGCGACCATCATTTATGCTTGATTTAACAGCCAGGACCTATCTTAGGAAAATATAACAGCAACAATAATGTTGCGGTAATGTAATTATTCTTCGGCAAGTTAATGAAAAATATAATTGATGATAGCGTCAGAATGACGCCTGCACGGAATAAATCCCTGCATATGGGTTTAATCCTGTGGCCCCATTTCTCGCTTTTAGCATATTCAGGATTGATAGAGGCGTTACGTATTGCATCCAGCGTCCAGAAGCGCAGCCAGAAAATACGCTTTAAACTCAGCCTGATAAGCACTTATCCCGACTTACCGGTAGTGAGCAGCTCAGGGCTCAGCGTGCGGCCCGAGGCCGCCCATGCGCCGCCCGGCGACTTTGACTACATTGCGGCGATCGGCGGAGGTCTGGAGCATCTTCATCAGGGACACCGTGGCGACAGAGCGTTTCTCACGGATGCTCATCACAACAACGTTCCTCTGATCGGTATTGGTACCGGCAGCTTTATTCTGGCGGAGGAAGGCTTACTGAACGAGCGTCGCGCCTCGATTCATCCTCATCACCATGACGTTTTCACGCAGCGGTTTCCGCAGGTTTATGCTGAGCAAGGCCTCGATTTTATCGACGAAGGCGATGTGCTGACCTGCCCGGGCGGGATCTCAACGCTCACCCTGATAACGGCGCTTATCCGCGCCCACGGGGGAGACGACATTGCGGCCACCACCTCCCGGCGGCTGTCCCTTCCTCCGCATGACGCCGCCACGCCGCGGCCCGCGAATATCGCTATGATCCCTGATTCACGACTGCGCAGGGCGGTGACGATCGTCGAACAGTATCTGACTCACCCGCTGAACGCCGCCAGGCTCGCGCAGGACGTTAAGCTGAGCGAACGCCAGCTTAACCGCCTGTTTCACGCCGAGTTTGGCAAAACGGCGCGGGAATTTATTCGCAGCGCCAGGCTGCGCTATGCCTGCTGGCTGCTGAAAAACTCTCAGCAAAGCGTGACGGATATTGCGCGGCGGATGCGGTTCAGCGACTGCGCCCACTTTATTCGTCATTTTCAGACCGAGTACGGCTGCACGCCGGGGGTATGGCGCACGTCGCAGAACTGATGCACCTATTTCGTGCTTTCTTCGTAGGGTATTACTGGCTCGCCTGGATAGACTTCCGTTAAAAGCCTAACGGAGGGAAGACGACATGAACTGGCAGCCTTTTCGCGGCGATGCACCGGAAAATATGACGATTTTCAGCGCGTCATTTCCCGACGTCAGCGACCAGTGGCCGATGAAAGACGACGCTGCCCGTGAGATCGCCTCCCTTGACCGCGCCCTGAAAGCCGAGCCCGCGCTCCGGCCTCCGAGAGTGGAATACGACGAAGGGGGGCAGGCCGTGCTTGTCCCGCAGAACCGCTATTCCGAACAGGCCTTCCGCAACCGCCCGGCGCTCACCGCCTGGCGCACCCGGCTGGTGCCCTCCGCGCTGGCGCTGTTTGTGGTGCAAAACCCGCTGGAAGATCGCCTGCCCGACGGCACGAAAATGGACAGCGACAGCCGCCAGTGGTTTATCCACGCTAACGATGCGATTGGCGTGCGCTCCCGAGCCAGGGTACTGGCCGCGCTGGTGGATAAGTACATTCATAATGAAAGCGAGAACAACTGGGTCAGCCTCGCGAGCGGTGCCGCCATCCCGGTGCTGGAGGCGCTGCGCGAGGCAAAGCTCGACGGTCAGCGGGTGTATCTCACGCTGGTGGACAAAGACCCGGTGGCGCTCAGCTGGGCCGAAACCATGGCGGCGCAGGAAGGGATTGTGGTGGGCGAACAGCTGACGCTGCTCAAGCGCAACCTGCTCCATACGCTGGTGCGTAACGAGGACCTGCTGCTGGAGCTGGGCGAACATCAGTCCGAACTGGTCGACGCGCTGGGGATCTTCGAATACTTCAACGATACCGATGCGGTGATTTTTCTCCAGCGTGCCCTGCGGCTGGTCAAGCCCGGCGGCGCGGTGATTGTGTCGAACATGCTGACCAGCAGCCCGCAAATTGACTTTGTGCTGCGCGGTATCGGCTGGGAGGATATTTACCCGAGGTCGTTACAGCAGCTGCAGGATATCCACCTCGCGGCCGGCGTGCCGGTGGAAAACGTCACCGTGGTAGTGCCGAAGGATGGAGTGTATGCGGTGATGGAGATTAGGGTTTAGCGCGAGCTGTGTGGGGGGGCAAACCGCACAATCGGTGCCCTCTCCCTGAGGGAGAGGGCTAGGGTGAGGGGGAACAGGGCGCACTGAGTTACTTGAATTAACGTTCTAAACCGCACATGATCCCCCCATGAAAATAGAAACCGCACTCCCCACACATTTCGAGCGTCTGGTCGCGATCTGGGAATCCTCCGTCCGCGCCACCCACCACTTTTTACAAGAAAGCGATATTGCGGCGCTGCGCCCGCTATTGCTCAACGCGTATCTGCCAAACCTCAAGGTCGTAATCGCTCGCGATGACGCAGGCGTTATTCACGGCTTTTTAGGCGTGGATGAAAATCGCATTGAAATGCTGTTTGTTGACGACGCGAGCCGCGGGAAGGGCGTCGGGAAATTGCTGCTGCAACACGCCATCGCAGCGTTCGGCGCGAACGAAGTGGACGTGAATGAGCAAAATCCGCAGGGCGTCGCGTTTTATCGCCATATGGGGTTTGAGCAGGTCGGACGCTCGGAACTGGACGGGCAGGGGAATCCGTTTCCGCTGCTGCATATGCGGTTGGGTGAATGCTAACTTAACGCAAATATCACGCTTGTTAGATATGAAATGCAACGCGTTTTCCTGTGGGAAGTTCAACGTCGATACAGAGTTTCCCACCCATTGCTTCGATGTAGCGCTTAAGCGTGGCAATTTTTAGTTCATTTCCACGTTGCTCAAGCTGCGTTACTGCGGGTTGGCTCACCCCCATCAGATCGGCAACATTTTTTTGCGAAAGCCTCAGCTCTTCACGTAAAAGTTGCAGACCCGTCTCGAGGATCATTTCATCTGCCATCTCTTTAATACGTTGTTGGCTTTCCGGTGAACGTGACGCAATCACTTCATTTAAGGTTTTCACTTGGTTGCCTCCAGGCTTGTCAGATGAAAGGAAAATTCGGCATCTGCGATGCGAATCATTTTTTCATAAAAGGCTTTGTCATTACTCTTATCGCCCGCGCAAAGCACAATGGCTTGACGGATAGGATCAAATGCGAAGAAAGCACGTATCGGACGACCAGCATATTGAATACGTAATTCCTTCATATGGTTATACCGTGAGCCTTTAACCGTATCTGCATAGGGGCGAGGAAGACGTGGCCCATAGTTTTGCAGATTTAACAGGTCTGCCAGTACCTTATCCTGTAATCCTTCTTCCTGCTCAAGCAGCCATTGCTCGAATACCTTTCCGAACAGAACCGTCCACATGCTTTCGTCCATGATAAGCTGTAGCTTATAAATAGAATATAAGCTGTAGTGAATAAATGCAATGGCTGTCATCGACAGCCAGGTTGTTAGTGGCAAGAGTATGACAAAGAAGGGAAATCAAACGGATCGCGCAATTAAAAAATTGCGAGGCGCTTTCCAGCGTATTTTCTATTCATGCTGGCTAGTGAACTATCCGGGATAACCTGTTAGTTGAATGTTAATCAACTTTGCGACCAGAAAATTTTTTCATGAGATACCCATTAATAGTTCGAACATATTTACCTTACAGATCGGCCATGGCTGCCGGAGATTGGATTAAGTCTCAAGAAAAAGAAACCAATTTTGACCGCACAAAGAGCACGATGAAGAACATCCGGTTCGAGGATGAGCTTTTGGAAAAGATTGAGAAGGCTGCGGGTAAGGGAAATTTTAGTAAGTGGGTGAAAGAGGCTTGTAGGCTTAGGCTTTTGAGTGAGTAGTCATCAAAGCTTTATAGGTAGTGTTAACGATAAAATAGATGATAAGTTCGGAATATATGTTCCAAACTTATCATTGATGATGATTTTATAATTATCATTTATATACTTAAAATGTATTAGTCGATTTTAACCGAATCTGCTTTTAAATTTTTGCGAACTGATTCGTCGTTGCATTTTTCCGTTACAATTGGGACATAAATGTTTTTTCTTCCCTTCAGTTTCCCATGTGTAGTATTTCTTCTTAAAGGGATTATGGCAGATATCACACTGTCTGGGCTTCAATATAGCACCAATAATGACCATTAAAATTACAGAACCTATAATCCATTCCATCTTCCCTTGGTGAAAATTTTGAAATGGGGGAGAGAATAACACTCAATATTTAAATGAATAAGTGATCATGTTTACATAAGGTGACTGGAATGGGGGAACTATTTATTAATGTAGTTTTTTATTAAAGCGGATGGCATTTTGGCGGAAGATCACAGGAGTCGAACCTGCCCGGGAACGCTGGCGTCCCCAACTGGATTTGAAGTCCAGCCACCTCACCGGAGATGACGATCTTCCGCGCCTCGATTGCTACATGGAGGCGGGGCGCATTATAGCTACTTTCAGGCATTTACCACATACCCCGACACACTTTTTTCACCTCTCTTTTGACCTGTACACCCCTGTTTCAGTTAATTCCTAAGAAAATCCTCATGTTAGCCCCTCGGGCGTACAACATTTACCGCGATCACAAAAAACAAGAAACGTAATCTGCTAACCAGAAAACGCAATACCCGCTCCTGAAACAATGGTTTAAAACTTTGTAACCGGTCTCAGCGCCCCCTACAGCGTGAAGGATAAAAAAGATGAGCGAAGTATTGTCAGTTAAAGAGAAGATTGGCTACGGCATGGGAGATGCCGCCAGCCACATCATTTTTGATAACGTCATGTTGTACATGATGTTTTTCTACACCGATATTTTCGGCATTCCCGCCGGGTTTGTCGGCACCATGTTCCTGCTGGCGCGCGCGCTGGATGCAATCTCCGACCCGTGCATGGGGCTGATTGCCGACCGCACCCGCAGCCGCTGGGGCAAGTTCCGTCCGTGGATTTTGTTTGGTGCCATCCCGTTCGGCATCGTCTGCGTGCTGGCCTACACCACGCCGGACCTCAGCCTCAACGGCAAAATGGTTTACGCCGCCGTTACCTACACCCTGCTGACCCTGCTCTATACCGTGGTGAACATCCCGTACTGCGCGCTCGGCGGCGTGATAACCAACGACCCGACGCAGCGTATCTCCCTTCAGTCCTGGCGCTTTGTGCTGGCGACCGCAGGCGGCATGCTCTCCACGGTGCTGATGATGCCGCTGGTGAAGCTGATTGGCGGCGACGATAAGGCGTTCGGCTTCCAGGGCGGGATCGCCGTGCTGTCGGTGGTCGCGTTCCTGATGCTGGCATTCTGCTTCTTCACCACCAAAGAGCGCATTCAGGTGCCGCCGAGCACCACCTCCATGCGGGAAGACCTGCGCGACATCTGGCACAACGACCAGTGGCGCATCGTCGGCGTGCTCACCATCCTCAACATCCTCGCCGTCTGCGTGCGCGGCGGGGCGATGATGTACTACTGCACCTGGATCATGGGCTCGCCGGAGGTGTTCGTCGCGTTCCTCACCACCTACTGCGTTGGCAACCTGATCGGCTCCGCGCTGGCGAAACCGCTCACCGACTGGAAGTGCAAGGTCAGCATCTTCTGGTGGACCAACGCCGCGCTGGCGGTGGTCAGCGTGGCGATGTTCTTCGTCCCGATGCACGCCACGGTGCTGATGTTCGCCTTTATCTTCGTCATCGGCGTGCTGCACCAGCTGGTGACGCCGATTCAGTGGGTGATGATGTCCGATACCGTCGACTACGGCGAATGGACCAACGGCAAGCGCCTGACCGGCATCAGCTTTGCGGGAACGCTGTTCGTGCTGAAGCTCGGCCTGGCGCTGGGCGGGGCGATGATCGGCTGGATGCTGGCAGGCGGCGGCTACGACGCGGCAGCCAAAACTCAGAACAGCGCGACCATCAGCATCATTATCGGCCTGTTTACCCTGGCCCCGGCGGTCTGCTACGTGCTGAGCGCCATCATCGCTAAACGCTACTACACGCTGAAAACCCCTTTCCTGACCAAAATCATGGGCGAGCTGGCGCAGGGCGCGCGCCGCAATCAGCAGGAGTTTGAAAACCTGCCGGTCAGCAAAGAATTACAGAACTAAGAGGACGAGAGCATGAAAATCAGTGATGGAAACTGGCTTATTCAACCGGGCCTGAACGTGACGTATCCGGTGCAGGTGTTCGACGTGGAGCAGCAGGGCAACGACCTGGTGGTGTTTGTTGCGCCGCGCGACGTGCGCGAACGCACCTGGCAGCTCGACACGTTGATGTTCACGGTGCGCCTGTTTGCCCCGCAGGAAGGGATTGTCGGGGTGCGCATCGAGCACTTCCAGGGCGCGCTGAATAACGGCCCGCACTATCCGCTGAACGTTCTGAAAGACGTGAAGGTAGAGATTGAAAACAACGCCGAGTTTGCCGAGCTGAAAAGCGGCAGCGTCAGCGTGCGCGTCACCAAAGGCGAGTTCTGGGCGCTGGATTTCCTGCGCAACGGCCTGCGCATTACCGGCAGCCAGCTGAAAAACAACGGCTACGTGCAGGACAGCAATGCCGACCGCAATTACGTGTTCGAACGTCTGGATCTGGGCGTGGGGGAAACGGTCTACGGACTGGGCGAGCGCTTTACCGCGCTGGTGCGCAACGGGCAGACGGTCGAAACCTGGAACCGCGACGGCGGCACCAGCACCGAGCAGTCCTACAAAAACATCCCGTTCTACCTGACCAACCGCGGCTACGGCGTGCTGGTGAATCATCCGGAAAACGTCTCGTTTGAAGTCGGCTCCGAGAAGGTCTCCAAAGTACAGTTCAGCGTGGAAGGGGAATATCTCGAGTACTTCGTGATCGACGGCCCGACGCCGAAAGAGGTGCTGAACCGCTATACGCAGTTCACCGGGCGTCCGGCGCTGCCGCCTGCGTGGTCGTTCGGCCTGTGGCTCACCACCTCGTTCACCACTAACTACGACGAAGCGACGGTAAACAGCTTTATCGACGGCATGGCCGAGCGCGACCTGCCGCTGCACGTGTTCCACTTCGACTGCTTCTGGATGAAGGCCTTCCAGTGGTGCGATTTCGAGTGGGACCCGGTGACCTTCCCGGATCCGGAAGGGATGATCCGCCGCCTGAAAGAGAAAGGGCTGAAGGTCTGCGTGTGGATTAACCCATACATTGGCCAGAAATCCCCGATCTTCCGGGAGCTGAAAGAGAAGGGTTACCTGCTCAGGCGCCCGGACGGCTCCCTGTGGCAGTGGGACAAATGGCAGCCGGGGCTGGCGATCTATGACTTCACCAACCCGGAAGCGTGCCGGTGGTATGCCGACAAGCTGAAAGGCCTGGTGGAGATCGGCGTCGACTGCTTTAAGACCGACTTCGGCGAGCGTATCCCGACCGACGTGCAGTGGTTCGACGGGTCCGATCCGCAGAAGATGCACAACCACTACGCCTACATCTATAACGAGCTGGTGTGGAACGTGCTGAAAGAGACGGTGGGGGAGGAAGAGGCGGTGCTGTTTGCCCGTTCGGCGTCCGTGGGTGCGCAGCAGTTCCCGGTGCACTGGGGCGGCGACTGCTACGCCAACTATGAATCCATGGCCGAAAGCCTGCGCGGCGGGCTGTCGATTGGCCTGTCCGGCTTCGGGTTCTGGAGCCACGATATCGGCGGGTTCGAAAACACCGCTCCGGCGCACGTCTACAAACGCTGGTGTGCGTTCGGGCTGTTCTCCAGCCACAGCCGCCTGCACGGCAGCAAATCCTACCGCGTGCCGTGGGCGTACGATGACGAGTCCTGCGACGTGGTGCGCCACTTCACCCAACTGAAGTGTCAACTGATGCCGTATCTGTATCGCCAGGCGGCGCTGGCGCGCGAGTTCGGCACGCCGATGCTGCGGGCGATGATGCTGGAGTTCCCGGACGATCCGGCGTGCGATTATCTTGACCGCCAGTACATGCTGGGGGATGCGGTGATGGTTGCGCCGGTGTTCTCCGAGGCGGGCGACGTGCAGTTCTACCTGCCGGAAGGACGATGGACGCACCTGTGGCACAACGACGAAATTCAGGGCAGCCGCTGGCATAAGCAGCAGCACGATTTCATGAGCCTGCCGGTCTACGTGCGCGATAACACCCTGCTGGCGCTGGGCAGCAACAACCAGAAGCCGGACTACGCGTGGAATGAGGGGACGGCCTTCCAGCTGTTTAACCTGGACGACGGCGCAACGGCGGTGAGCGAAGTGCCTGCGGCGGACGGCTCCGTGGCGTTTACGCTAAAAGCGTCACGTCGGGGCGACATCATGACCTTTACCGGCGCGGGAGACGCGCAAAACTGGTCGGTGTGCTTGCGCAACGTGCAGAAGGTGAGCGGCGTGAAGGGCGGTTCACACGCGGGCAGCGAGTGGGGTGTGGTGGTGAAAGCGGAGGGGGATGAGGTGGTGGTTCACTTCTGAGCCGTAAAAATGCCCGGTGGCGCTTCGCTTACCGGGCCTACGATAATTATGCGGTCTGATGCCCTCACCCTGACCCTCTCCCACAGGGAGAGGGAACAAACATCAAAAACGGCAACAGGGTTGCCGTTTTGCATTTACTTTGCGCCACCCGGCTTGTTTATTGCACCGGTGTTGAAACCACACCGCCCGTCATCGTCTGCTGCACCTGCTGTTTATCCATATTCACCGCGTTCAGCTTGCCGCTCACCGTCGGCTTAAGCGGGGCATTCGCCTGCACGCTGCCGCTGGCGGTGAGCTGAATATTGCCGTCGCCCGTAATCGGCAGCGCAGGCCAGCCCCACTGCTGCAGCACGTTGAGCGGCACGCCGCGACCGTTCAGGCTCACCGTGGTCTGCCGCTGTGGCAGCTGTGAAACCGTCGCCGTGGCTTCCAGAATGCCTTTCTCGGTAAACGCGCTCAGGTCGGTAATGTTCACCGTGGCGGCGTTCGCATTCAGCGCCAGCGACGGACGGCGCACGTCCACGCGGTTAAAGGTCGCCGCCGCGCCGTTCAGGGTTGCGCTGCCGCCCCAGACGCCCCACTGGCGATCTTTCACCAGCTGCAGGTTTGCGCCATAGCCGTCCAGAGAGGTGATCTGCCACGGGAAGGCGGGATCGATGTCGATCACCAGGTTGCGGCTCAGGCCGAATTTTTGCAGCGTGACGCTGTTCAGCCATTCCGGCAGAGGCTCCATCCAAAGCGTTTTCCAGTTTTCAGGCAGGGTATACTCCAGCCCGGCAATGGCAACATCGTCCAGCACCAGCGCTTTACCGTCGCGCAGCCAGTTACCGGAGGTGCGCACCATGCCGCCTTCCCACCGGGAGGTGAACTGACGCAGCGCCATGCCCTGCGGGGAAAACTCCGCATTCAGGATCGGGTCGAAAAGATGCAGCGAGCCGTAGATAAACTCGCTGGCGTTCATGGACAGGCGGCCTTCCTGGCTCTGCCAGTCGCCTTTGCTTAACGTCAGGTTGCGCAGGCTTAAATCGAGATCGGTTACCGCCCAGTCCGGGCCCTGAAGCCGGGCGTCGGTCACGTCCAGACGACCAATCTGCAGAGAGGGGATGGTGGCCAGCGGCGCGAAGAACGCCATCAGCGTTTTATCGCTCTGCAGGCGGATCTCATTCAGGCGCATCGTGTCGATAATCCAGCTCCCATCGGCGTTGCGCAGGGCGGAGCCGGTGAGTGAGCCGCGGGCCATGTCGGCGCCAATCGTTTTCAGCACCACTTCCTTACCGTTAAGCTGGCCCTCGATCAGCACGTTGGTGGCCGGTACGCCGTTCAGGGTCAACGAGCCTGCGCTCATCTGGATCTGCGCATTGTTCCCCAGCACGTTGCCCGCTTCCGGCTGCCACGGGCTGACGCCGCCAGTAACCTTCTGCGCGCTCAGGTCCCATTCGGTATTCGGGCTGTTAAACGCCATATTGTTCAGCTGCAGGCGATCCGCCTGGAACGGCAGCGGTGCCGTCTGGGGCGAGAGATTCAGCGTGCCGTCGAACAGGGTGATGGTGTCCATATGCAGCGGATCGGTTATCTGGCGGCTGCTCAGGCCTATATCGACTTTTTTGGCTACCAGCGTGGCGGGTTTACCGTCCCGACCGAAGGTGACGTTTTCCAGAATGATGTGGGAAGGCGACGAAAAGCGGTGATTCATCTTGTCGAAACTGAGTTCGTAGTCGGTATTCACCGTCACCCAGCTGCTGACCTGAGACGCACCCCAGCGGGTCTGGAGCAGAATGTAGAACGCCAGCAGCACAATGAGCAGGGCTACCAGAAGATAGATGAGGAGCTTTCCAATAAATTTCATGGTCTTCCATCCCGCAAAACGCACATAAGGGAGTTATGCACGATTTATGCGCAATCCTCAAGGCGGGAATGGTGTAATTAGATGTCACGGCAGGCATTAACTGCCTGCCGTGAGAGAAATCAATTTTTCTCAGGCGGGAAAACGAGGTTCAGAACGATAGCGGTGATACCGCCCGCGGCGATGCCGGAAGAGAGCAGGTTTTTCACCCAGTCAGGCGCAAACTGCAGGATCAGCGGCTGCTGGGATACACCCAGACCGACGGCCAGCGACAGGGCGATAATCATGATCGCGCGGCGGTTCAGAGGCTCGCGGGAAACGATACGCACGCCGGAGGCCGCGATAGTCCCGAACATCACCAGCGTTGCGCCGCCCAGCACCGGCTCAGGGATGTGCTGCACAAAGCCGCTTACCGCCGGGAACAGGCCGAGGACGATCAGCATCAGCGCCACCACAAAACCGACGTAGCGGCTGGCCACGCCGGTCAGCTGGATCACGCCGTTGTTCTGACCGAAGCAGGAGTTCGGGAAGGTGTTGAATACCGCAGAGACAAACGAGTTCAGGCCGTTCGCCAGCACGCCGCCTTTCAGGCGCTTCATGTACAGCGGGCCGGACACCGGCTGCTCGGAGACGTCGGAGGTGGCGGTGATATCACCGATGGTCTCCAGAGAGGTGATCATAAAGACCAGCATCAGCGGCAGGAGCAGGCCCCAGTCAATGCCCAGTCCGTAGTACAGCGGCGTAGGAACGGTGATCAGCGCGCTGTTGGTCGGCGCGGTGTTTTCCGGCAGCATGCCCAGCGCCCACGCCAGCAGGTAACC
The DNA here is from genome assembly GCF_000568075.1 of Enterobacter sp. DC1. NCBI lineage: Bacteria > Pseudomonadati > Pseudomonadota > Gammaproteobacteria > Enterobacterales > Enterobacteriaceae > Enterobacter > Enterobacter sp. DC1. The sequence continues at coordinate 114,432 of NZ_AZUA01000007.1, read as the reverse complement.
CGCCGCCATGGCGATCACCAGCGAGGCGACGCGCAGGTAAGGGTTACGCTGACGGTTAAGAAGAATAATGATCGCCAGCACGACACCCGCCAGCAGCAGGTTTTTCGGCGCGCCGAAGGTGTGATCGCTCATTGCGGCATAGCCGCCACCGATGGAGGTGAGGCCCACCTGGATCAGCGACAGGCCGATAATCATCACGACGACGCCGGAGACCAGCGGGGTGATGACGCGGCGAGCCAGATGCAGAACGCGGGAGATCACCATCTCCGTACAGCTGGCCAGCATCAGGGTGCCGAACAGCGCCGCCATCATAGTCGGAACATCCGCACCGCCGGTTTTCAGCGCCGTACCGCCCATTATCAGCGGTGCCACGAAGTTAAAGCTGGTGCCCTGAATCGACAATAATCCCGACCCTACCGGACCCCACGCTTTAATTTGAATAATCGAGGCCACGCCGGAGGCGAAGAGAGACATGCTGATAATGTGCTGCGTGTCCTGCGCCGGTAAGCCGAGCGCCTGGCAAATCAGCAGCGCCGGGGTGATCACCGCAACAAACATCGCCAGAAGATGCTGGCAGGCGGCGAAAAGCGTTTGCGGCAGCGGCGGGCGGTCTTCAAGGCGGTAAATCAGTTCGCTATTTTGCTTCTGCGCAATCGGTTGCGCATCAGGCGACTCTATGGTGTTAACGGACATCGGCGGCAATCCCACGGTGGAAAAGCGGGCATTTTATCTGACCACCTGGTAAAAGCAAACGATTGCCAGCAAAAAAAGGGAAGAAAATCTGCTGCTGTGAGCAGGTTTTCTACAACGCATCGGGAAAAAAAATTACACTTTTTCGCGCCGGGAGCTCATGAAGAGCGCAAACCGGCCCAGGATAACGCCGCGTGTGTATGGAACACGCGCATAACAGGAGCCTTTTATGATTCATCTAGATACGTTGTCGACCCTTGTTGCCGCAACGCTGGTTCTTCTGCTTGGTCGCAAGCTGGTACATAGCGTTTCCCTTCTGAAGAAATACACCATTCCTGAACCCGTCGCCGGTGGCCTGCTGGTGGCGCTGGCCCTGCTGATACTGAAAAAAAGCATGGGCTGGGAAATCGATTTTGATATGTCCCTGAAAGACCCGCTGATGCTGGCCTTCTTTGCCACTATCGGCCTGAACGCCAACCTGGCGAGCCTGCGCTCGGGCGGTAAGGTGCTCGGCGTATTCCTGATTGTGGTGGTGGGACTGCTGCTGATGCAAAACGCCATTGGCATCGGCATGGCAACGCTGCTGGGGCTGGATCCGCTGATGGGTCTGCTGGCGGGGTCGATTACCCTTTCGGGCGGTCACGGAACCGGGGCAGCGTGGAGCAAGCTGTTCATCGAGCGCTACGGGTTTGAAAACGCGACGGAAGTGGCGATGGCCTGTGCGACCTTTGGCCTGGTGCTGGGTGGCCTGATTGGCGGCCCGGTGGCGCGGTATCTGGTGAAGCACTCCACCACGCCGAACGGCAGGCCTGACGATGAGCTGGTGCCGACCGCTTTCGAAAAGCCGGACGTCGGACGCAGCATCACCTCGCTGGTGCTAATTGAAACTATCGCGATGATAGCCATCTGCCTGACCGTGGGCAAAGTGGTTGCGCAATGGCTGGCGGGTTCAGCGTTTGAACTGCCGACGTTTGTCTGCGTACTGTTTATCGGGGTGATCCTGAGCAACGGTCTGGCGCTGATGGGCTTCTACCGCGTGTTTGAACGGGCGGTATCGGTGCTCGGCAACGTCTGCCTGTCGCTGTTCCTGGCGATGGCGCTGATGAGCCTCAAGCTGTGGGAGCTGGCCTCGCTGGCGCTGCCGATGGTGGCGATACTGGCGGTGCAGACGCTGTTTATGGCGCTGTACGCCATGTTCGTGACCTGGCGCATGATGGGCAAAAACTACGATGCGGCGGTGCTGGCGGCGGGTCACTGCGGGTTTGGTCTGGGGGCCACTCCAACGGCTATCGCCAATATGCAGGCGATCACCGAACGGTTCGGGCCATCGCACATGGCGTTTCTGGTGGTCCCGATGGTTGGCGCCTTCTTCATTGATATCGTCAACGCGCTGGTGATCAAGCTGTACCTGATGCTGCCGATGTTTGCCTGAGATCAGGCGTTGGAATACCGCTCGGTTTCCGGCATCCAGCGCTCAATTAACGCTGCCGCCTGTTCGGGGTAGCGTTCATGAATATGGCGGGCGAGGCGCTGAACCTCGGGGATCATGGCCTGATCGCGCAGCAAGTCCGCTACTTTGAATTCTGCGTTACCCGTCTGACGCGTGCCCAGCAGTTCGCCCGGGCCGCGGATCTCCAGGTCTTTTTGCGCAATCACAAAACCGTCGTTGCTGTCGCGCAGCACCTGCAACCGCATCTGGGCGGTTTTTGAGAGCGGGGCTTTGTAGAGCAGTACGCAGTGGGAAGCCACCGCGCCGCGGCCGACGCGACCGCGCAGCTGGTGGAGCTGGGCAAGGCCGAGACGCTCCGGGTTTTCGATGATCATCAGGCTGGAATTAGGGACGTCCACGCCGACTTCGATCACCGTGGTGGCGATCAGCAAATGCAAATCACCCTGTTTGAACGACTGCATCACCGCCTGTTTTTCGGCGGGCTTCATGCGTCCGTGAACCAGACCCACGTTCAGCTCCGGCAGCGCCAGCTTAAGCTCTTCCCACGTTGCTTCGGCAGCCTGCGCTTCCAGCAGTTCCGATTCTTCAATCAGCGTACAAACCCAGTAGGCCTGACGCCCTTCCTGGGTGCAGGCGTTGCGCACGCGGTCGATGATATCGCTGCGGCGCGTGTCGGGAATGGCGACCGTGGTGACCGGCGTACGCCCCGGCGGCAGTTCGTCGATGGTGGAGGTATCCAGATCGGCGTACGCGGTCATCGCCAGGGTGCGCGGGATCGGCGTGGCGGTCATGATCAGCTGATGCGGGTGGAAGCCCTGCTGCAGGCCTTTCTCCCATAACGCCAGACGCTGATGCACGCCGAAGCGGTGCTGCTCGTCGATAATCACCAGCGCAAGACCGTTAAACTGCACCTGCTCCTGGAAGATGGCGTGCGTGCCGACAATCATCTGCACCTGCCCGCTGGCAATAGCCTCCTGTTGCGCAAGGCGAGCTTTGCCTTTTTGCTTCCCGGCAAGCCAGCCCACTTCTATCCCGAGTGGCGCAAACCAGGCGCGGAAATTGTTGGCGTGCTGTTCAGCCAGCAGCTCGGTCGGCGCCATCAGCGCCACCTGTTTACCGTTAGCAATCGCGCGCAGGGCCGCCAGGGCGGCAACCAGCGTTTTACCGGAGCCCACGTCGCCCTGAACCAGGCGCATCATCGGCACGTCGAGCGCCATATCGCGTTCAATCTCGGCGGTGACGCGCGCCTGCGCGCCGGTGGGTTTAAACGGCAGAGAGGCCAGCAGCTTATCTTTGAGCTCATCACGCGGGCTTAAGGGCTGGGCGTGGAAACGCTGCGCGCCCGCGCGAAGCGCCAGCATGCTCAGGTTATGTGCCAGTAATTCCTCAAGGATAAGACGCTGTTGGGCGGGGTGTTTGCCGCTTTCTAAATCGCTGAGCTGCAGCGTTGGCGGCGGGCGGTGCAGGGTGCGCAGCGCCTCGGGCAGGCTCATCATGCCCTGCGCCAGCTCGGGCGGCAGCAGCTCGGTAATGGCGCAGGTATCCAGCAGCTCCAGCGCCTGATCGGTGAGCTTACGCAGCGTCGCCTGCTTGATGCCTTCGGTCGTTGGGTAAACCGGGGTGAGCGTCTCCTGCATTTCCGGCGTGCTGAGATCGCCCTGCACGCGGTACTCCGGGTGGATCATCTCTGCGCCGTACTTCCCGCGTTTGGCCTCGCCATAGGCCAGCACCCTGCGGCCCGTCGCCAGGCTGTTTTTCATCGCCGCGCTGAAGTTGAAAAAACGCATGGTGAGAATGCCGGTACCGTCGCTGATCTGGCAGGTCATCATCCGGCGTCCGCCGAAGGTGATGTTGCAGTTCAGGACTTCGCCTTCAACGGTGGCGTAAATGGCGGGAAGGAGATCGCCAATCTTGTAGAGCTGGGTACGGTCTTCATAACGCAGGGGGAGGTGAAGCAGGAGATCCTGCACGGTGTGCAGGCCAATTTTTGCCAGCTTATTGCTTTGCGCCGCGCCCACGCCCGTCAGGCTGTTAAGCGGGATGGCATCCAGCAGGCGGCCTTTCATCGCTTACCCGGCGTACTGCATGGTGGCCCACCACTCGGCATCGGCTACAATTTCGCCCTGCGCGTTGACGTGGGGGTAAGGCAATTTTTTCTGCTTCGCAACGCGAGCCAGCACAGGATAACCACCTTCAAACAGCAGGCGCTGCTGCTCATCTTCCGGCAGCATGCTGTTGCTGCGCTCGTACATCCCGGCGTTCTGACGCTGACGCTGCGCTTCATACAGAATAAGCGCGGACGCCACGGAGACGTTCAACGACTGCACCATGCCGATCATCGGAATGATGATGTCCCGATCCGCCAGAACCAGCGCTTCCTGGGTGATCCCGGTTTTCTCCTGACCCATCAAAATGCAGGTTGGGCGGGTGTAGTCGATCTCGCGGAAATCTACGGCTTTAGCGGACAGGTTAGTGGCAAGGATCTGCATCCCGCGCCCTTTCAGGTGCGATACGGCTTCGCCAATGGTGTGATGATTTTTGACAGACACCCAGCTGTTGCTGCCTGCCGCCGCCGAGACCGTATTGCGCATACGGCCGTCCGGCCAGACGGCGTGCACTTCATGCACACCGACGGCATCTGCGGTACGAACGATAGCAGAGACGTTATGAGGCTTATGCACCTGCTCCATGCAGACCGTCAGGTCAGGCTGACGCCTGGCGAGCATTTCGCAGATACGTGCATAACGTTGTGAATTCATAAACCTAGTTTCGGTTTCGGGTGACTTTAATCACGTCCGGCATGACGCGGATCTTGCGCATAATATTCGCCAGATGCACGCGGTCGCGGGCGGTCAGACGAATAAAGGCGCTGTACACGCGGCCATCTTTTTCTTCCGTGTTCAGGCTTTGAATATTGGAAGAGGCCGTGTTGATCGCTGCCGTCAGATTAGCCAGGGCACCCTGGTGGTTGAACATATCCACCTTAATTTCGGTGATAAATTCCTGCGCGGTCTCTTTATCCCACTCGACCGCCATAAACTTCTCGGCTTCTTTCTGGTAGCCGCGAATGTTACGACAGGACTCGTGGTGGATAACCAGCCCTTTACCCGGGCTGACGTGCGCAATAATCGGGTCGCCAGGAATTGGACGACAGCATTTTGCGAAGGTGATCAGCACGCCATCCGCGCCTTTAATCGGCAGGTGTCCGTGGCTTTGCGTTGTTGCCGGCACCGCTGTCGTGTCGCCTTGCTGCAGGTTCTTCGCCACCACCACGCTCATGGCGTTGCCGAGGCCAATCTCTGCCAGCAGGTCGTCAAGCGACGCGAGCTTCATGCGCTCCAGCTCACGCTGGACGTTCTCCTGCGGAATTTCAGCCAGCTTACGGCTGCCGCCCAACGCGTGGTTGAGCAGACGACGCCCCAGGCTGACCGAATCATCACGCTTGAGGTTTTTCAGCAGTTGGCGAATTTTGGCGCGCGCCTTGGAGCTCACGACAAAGTTCAGCCAGGCCGCGTTCGGACGTGCGCCCGGCGCGGTAATGATTTCTACCGTCTGGCCGCTGGAGAGCGGCTGAGACAGCGGATAAGGCTGTCTGTCGACGCGCGCGCCGACGCAGGCATGACCGATGTCGGTATGCACGGCGTAGGCGAAGTCGACCGGCGTTGCGCCCGCAGGCAGTTCGACAATGCGACCTTCTGGGGTGAAAACGTAAATCTCATCCGGGAAGAGATCGGATTTAACGCTCTCGATAAATTCAAACGAGCTACCCGCACTCTGCTGAAGCTCCAGCAGGCTCTGCATCCAGCGCTGGGCGCGGATTTGTGCGGTCGTGCTGCTTTCGCCACCGTGCTCTTTATACGCCCAGTGTGCGGCAACACCCATCTCTGCCATCTGGTCCATGTCTTCGGTGCGAATTTGCACCTCAACAGGAACGCCGTGTGGCCCGATCATCGAGGTGTGCAAAGATTGATAGCCGTTCGCTTTTGGAATGGCGATGTAGTCTTTCATACGCCCCGGACGCGGTTTGTAGAGGCTGTGCATCTGCCCCAGCACGCGATAGCAGGTGTCCGAGTCGTGGACAATGACGCGAAAGGCGTAGATATCCATGATCGAGTGAAAACGCTGCTCTTTGAGCACCATTTTGCAGTAGATGGAGTACAAATGTTTCTCGCGACCGCTGACGCGGCACGGGATCCCCGCTTCCTGTAAGCGCCCTTCAATTTCAGAGAGGATCTTTTGAATCATCTCTTTACGGTTACCGCGTGCGGCTTTCACCACCTCTTTAATCACGCGATAGCGGTTCGGGTACAACGCTTCAAAACCCAGCTCTTCCAGCTCGGTTTTAATGTGATGAATACCTAAACGGTGCGCCAGCGGGCTGTAGATTTCGAGAGTTTCACGGGCAATGCGGCGACGTTTATCCGGGCGAAGTGAGCCCAGCGTGCGCATGTTGTGGGTACGGTCAGCGAGTTTGATGAGAATGACGCGGATATCCTGCACCATCGCCATAATCATCTTGCGGAAGTTTTCGGCTTGCGCCTCTTTCTTGTCGCGGAAATTCAGCTTATCAAGCTTAGAGACCCCTTCCACCAGTTCGGCAACGCTTTTGCCAAACAGCTGTTCCATGTCCTGGTAAGTGGCAGGGGTATCTTCGATCACGTCATGCAGCAGAGCGGCCATCAGCGTTTCGTAGTCGAGTTTCATCTCGGCCAGAATACAGGCCACCGCTACCGGGTGCGTGATATAGGGTTCACCGCTTGAACGTGTCTGGCCCTCGTGAGCGTCACGTGCAACGAGATACGCCTGCTGAAGACGCTTAATCTGGTCTTCAGGCAGGTAGGTTTGAATCAGTTGATTCAGGCTTTCAAACAGATACAAGGGCGACCCGCAGGTTTAATTAACGACGACCTTCAGCAATAGCGGTTACGGCCTGCAGTTCTGCGGCTTCCTGCTCTTGCTGCTCCTGGCGCTCACGCACGTCGAGGATCTGGTTGTTGATCAGACCTTCTTCGATTTCGCGAAGTGCAATAACGGTGGTTTTATCGTTTTCTTCCGGTACCAGCGGATCTTTACCGCCTACCTGCATCTGACGAGCGCGACGCGCGGCGACCAGCACCAGGTCAAAACGGTTACCAATTTTCTCTACAGCGTCCTGAACAGTTACGCGTGCCATACTTAAAATGCTCCACAGGTGAAGAAATGACTGGGCATGATACTGAAAGTGGGTTCAGTCTGCCAACAGTTTGGTGATTAATGCGTCATGTCGCTGCTTCTGGCGGCTCATACGCAGACGTTCTGCACGAAGAATGGTTTTGAGATCGCTCAATGCGGCATCAAAATCATCATTCACAATAAGGTAATCATATTCCGCGTAATGGCTCATTTCTGCAACAGCCTGTTCCATACGCTTTGCGATGACTTCTTCGCTGTCCTGACCGCGGCCACGCAGGCGGCGATCCAGCTCATCTTTCGATGGCGGTAAAATAAATATACTGCGCGAGTCAGGCATTTTCTTGCGAATTTGCTGTGCGCCCTGCCAGTCGATATCCAGGAACACATTCACGCCCGTGGCCAGAACCTGCTCAATGGTTTCACGCGAGGTACCGTAGTAATTACCAAATACTTCAGCGTGTTCAAGAAACGCGTCTCTGCCGATCATCGCTCTGAATTCGTCGTGATCCACGAAGAAATAGTGTTCACCGTGCACTTCACCCGGACGCGGCTGGCGCGTGGTGTGAGAAACAGAAACCTGTGTGTCGTACAACGGTTGGGTTTTTAACAGTGCCTGAATAAGGCTGGATTTACCCGCGCCACTAGGGGCAGAAACAATATAAAGCGTGCCTTGAGCCATGAGAGTCTTTTGTATGTGTTAACGAAGAAGTCCTACATACGGGCTTATTATACACGTCACCGCCGTGTGACGTAGCCTTTGTCACACTTTTTCCCCTGGATTATTGAATTTTGCGTGCCGTTTTCAGGTTTTATCTGTGGTTTTCAGCAACCAAAAGAAACACCGGATAGCGTCTCGCATTGTGAAACGTTGCCGTTAGCGTTGTTTCTGGCATCCGGGTATACCTCCTGAAATTCAAAGGAGGGGTAGCGATGTGGCGATGGATAAGCGGGTTAATGCTGTTGTGGTGTGGCTATGGCGCGGCGGTGTGTCCGGTGTGGTCGCAGGCAAAAGCAGAAAAAGAGATGGCGTCGTTAAGCGCGCAAATCAAACGCTGGGATGAAGCCTACTGGAAGCAGGGCGTGAGCGAGATCAACGACGAGGTTTACGACCAGCTTCACGGGCGGTTAACGCAGTGGCAGCGCTGTTTTGGCAGCGAGCCTTCAGAAGAGAAACTCCCCACGCTGACGGGGAGCGTAAAACATCCTGTTGCCCACACGGGTGTGCATAAGGTGGCCAGCAAAGAGGAGCTGAGGCAGTGGATGCGTGTCCGACAGCATCTGTGGCTGCAGCCCAAAGTTGACGGTGTGGCGGTAACGCTGGTCTATCGCAACGGAAAGTTAACTCAGGCTATCAGCCGCGGTGATGGCCTCAAAGGGGAAGACTGGACCGGGAAGGTACGTTTAATCCCGTCTGTTCCGCAAACTCTCACCGGCGCGCTGGCGAATAGCGTCTTGCAGGGCGAGCTTTACTGGTTATGCGACAACCACATTCAGAGCCAGTTGGGCGGAATGAACGCTCGCGCAAAGGTGGCGGGGGCGATGATGCGGCAAAAGGATAACTCGCTATTGAGCAAGATCGGTGTATTCATCTGGGCCTGGCCGGACGGACCGAAAGATATGCATACCTCTTTAGCTGAACTGTCTCAGGCCGGTTTTCCGCTGTCGGCACGGTACACGCTACCCGCCGAGTCTGTCGATGCCGTCGAGAAACAGCGCGCGGCCTGGCACGTGACCGCATTACCCTTTGCCACGGATGGCATTGTGGTGCGTTCGGAGGATGAACCCGCGGGCGAAGAGTGGTTACCGGGAGAAGGCAGCTGGGTCGTCGCTTGGAAATATCCTCCCGCAGCCCAGGTCGCTGAGGTGAGAGATATTCATTTTTCCGTAGGGAGAACGGGTAAAATTTCCGTTGTAGCAGCGCTGGAGCCCGTGCAACTGGATGATAAACAGGTGCAGCGGGTGAGTCTGGGCTCGGTTGAGCGCTGGCAGAATCTGGATATTGCTCCAGGGGATCAGATACAGGTCAGCCTGGCCGGGCAGGGCATCCCCCGGTTTGATAAGGTGCTCTGGCGCGGGACGGACAGACATAAACCAGAGCCACCGGCCTCACGCTATCATGCTCTTAGCTGTTTCTATGCTTCGCCGGAGTGTATGGAGCAGTTCTTTGCCAGGCTGACCTGGCTCAGTTCAAAGCAGGTATTTGATATTGAAGGAGTAGGTGAGTCAGGCTGGCGGACCCTCTGGCAGGCGCATCATTTTGAACATCTCTTTTCATGGCTGTTATTAACGCAGGCGCAGCTGCAGGCTACACCGGGGTTTTCCTCAGCACGCGGGCTGGCGCTCTGGCACCGATTTAATCTGGTGCGCGAGAAACCGTTTATCCGCTGGCTCTTGGCATTGGGTGTGCCAATGACGCAGGCTTCGCTGAAGGCGATGGGAGACATATCGTGGCAGGAGATGAGCGGGCGCAACGCCAAGGACTGGCAGGCTCTGCCGGGAACGGGCGAGGAGAAGGCAAGGCAAATCGTTAACTGGATGCACGCGCCTCAGATTGATGTGCTGGCGAAATGGCTCGCAGAACAGCACATCAACGGGTTCTGAAGCTAGTGGGCGCTGTGTTTGTAATGAAAAACAGGCAGCCCGAGCTTCAGACGCAGCGCCAGCATGCGGGCCGTAAAGCCAAACAGCAGCGTCGAGATGACCACCACGTCATGGTTCGAAACGTAATGCTGCAGGGCGATATAGAGCACCGCTGCCGCAAAGGAGATGCCGGCATACAGCTCTTTTTGAAAGACCAGGGGGATGCGTTTGCAGAACATATCTCGCAGCACACCGCCGAATACGCCCGTGACCACGGCGGCGATGGTGGCGATAACCGGTCCTTCCCCCATATCGAGCGCGATTTGCGCACCGATGATCGAAAAGACGATCAGCCCCAGCGCATCAAGCACCAGGAACAGGCGGCGAAGATGGGGCATAACGGGCGCCACGATGGTGGTTAACACGGCAGCCGTCGCCACGATAATCACGTATTCAGGGTGTTTAACCCAGCCGAGCGGGTAATGACCAAGCAGGATATCGCGCACGGAACCGCCGCCCAGCGCGGTCGCGGTAGCAATAATGATTACGCCGAAGGTGTCCATACGGCGACGTCCGGCGGCAAGTGCGCCGGTCATGGCTTCTGCGGTGATGCCAATGAGATAAAGGATGTGAAGCAGCATATACCCTCCGGTGTGAACGCGGGGAGGTTAGCGATTTGTGCGCAAGATCACGATTGAGATTTTCTAAGGCGAGTTAGTTTGCCCTATAAATTTTTATCAATTTCTATAGAGAAAGCTTGATGAAAGGCGGTAAACCGACAAAACTGGCGTTAAGATGGATTAGAAATAGTAATGGGTGGTGCGGTCGGCACCACCCGAAAGGCATTACTCGATATTCTGAATCTGCTCGCGCATCTGCTCAATCAGCACTTTCAGCTCAATCGCTGAATTCGTCACTTCTGCATTGATCGACTTAGACGCCAGAGTGTTCGACTCGCGGTTGAACTCCTGCATCATAAAGTCCAGACGGCGGCCCACCGCTTCTTTCTTCTTCAGAATGTTATAGGTTTCTTTAACGTGCGCTTCCAGACGGTCCAGCTCTTCAGCGACATCAATACGCTGCGCCATCAGCACCAGCTCTTGTTCCAGACGGGTGTTTTCCAGCTGAACTTCCGCTTCTTCCAGTTTGGCGACAAGGCGCTCGCGCTGCCATTGCAGAACTTCTGGCATATGGGTGCGGACTTTGGCAACTTCGGTGCTCACGCCTTCAAGGCGCTGCTCAATCATCGCTTTCAGCGCCTGACCTTCGGTTTCGCGGGCAACGATAAAGTCGTCCAGCGTGCCGTCGAGGGCTGCCAGGATTTCAGCGGCAATGGCATCCAGATCCTGCTCACCGGCCGCCATGACGCCAGGCCAGCGCAGAATATCAACCGGGTTGATTTCGCCTTCATCGCTCTGCATTTTGACCCAGTTCGCTGCATTCACGAGCTGTTTCGCCAGTTTTTCGTTGAGGATGAGCTCGCCCTGTGCGCTGGCATCGGGCTCAAAGCGCAGGTTACATTCCACTTTCCCGCGCGTCAGACGCGTACGGATACGTTCACGTACGACAGGCTCAAGGCTGCGGAACTGCTCCGGCATACGGAAATACGTTTCCAGGTAACGCTGGTTTACCGAGCGCATTTCCCATGTGGCGCTGCCCCAGCTACCCTTGATTTCACGCCGGGCGTAGGCGGTCATACTGCGGATCATAGACATTCCCGTTTTTAAAGGAGAGATGGGGGGATTATAGCTTTCGGGGGCTTCTCAGGATAGGAATAAGCGTCCTTTATCCGTATAATGCGCAGCCACATTCGTTTCAAGCCGGAGAATCCATCATGCGTCCATCAGGTCGTAGCGCCAACCAGGTGCGTCCCGTCACCCTGACCCGTAACTATACAAAACACGCTGAAGGCTCCGTGCTGGTTGAGTTTGGTGACACTAAAGTGCTGTGCACCGCCTCCATCGAAGAAGGCGTTCCGCGCTTCCTGAAAGGTCAGGGCCAGGGCTGGATCACCGCAGAATACGGCATGCTGCCGCGTGCGACCCATACCCGTAATGCCCGTGAAGCGGCAAAGGGTAAGCAGGGCGGTCGTACCATGGAGATTCAGCGTCTGATCGCGCGTGCGCTGCGCGCCGCCGTTGATCTGAAAATCCTCGGCGAATTCACCATCACTCTCGATTGCGACGTTATTCAGGCAGACGGCGGTACGCGTACCGCGTCCATTACCGGTGCCTGCGTAGCGCTGGCCGATGCCCTGAACAAGCTGGTTGCGGCCGGTAAGCTGAAAACCAACCCAATGAAAGGCATGGTTGCGGCGGTTTCTGTGGGTATCGTTAACGGCGAAGCGCTTTGCGATCTGGAATACGTTGAAGATTCCGCAGCCGAAACCGACATGAACGTGGTGATGACCGAAGACGGTCGCATCATTGAGGTGCAGGGCACGGCGGAAGGTGAGCCGTTCACCCACGAAGAACTTCTCTCCCTGCTGGCGTTGGCCCGAGGGGGAATCGAATCCATTGTAACGACGCAGAAAGCGGCGTTAGAAAATTGATTTTAAAGGCGACCAATGAGTCGCCTTTTTTTTGCCTGTAAGACAGAAAAACCAAAGGAGCAAATCCATGAAATCGTATCAGCGCCAGTTTATTGAGTTTGCGCTTAACAAGCAGGTACTTAAGTTTGGCGAATTTACGCTGAAATCCGGGCGTAAGAGTCCCTATTTCTTCAACGCCGGGCTGTTTAATACCGGGCGCGATCTGGCACTGTTAGGCCGTTTCTATGCCGAAGCGCTGGTGGATTCCGGGATTGATTTTGACCTGCTGTTTGGCCCGGCCTATAAAGGCATTCCGATTGCGACAACTACCGCAGTGGCGCTGGCGGAACACCATGACCGCGACGTGCCGTACTGCTTTAACCGCAAAGAAGCCAAAACCCATGGTGAAGGCGGGAATCTGGTCGGCAGCGCGCTGCAGGGCCGCGTCATGCTGGTCGATGACGTGATCACCGCGGGTACGGCGATCCGTGAATCGATGGAGATTATTCAGGCCAACGGTGCGACGCTTGCTGGTGTGCTGATTTCTCTGGATCGTCAGGAGCGTGGTCGCGGTGAAATTTCCGCTATTCAGGAAGTCGAACGCGATTACAGCTGCAAAGTGACGTCGATTATCACCCTGAAAGACCTGATTGCGTATCTGGAAGAGAAGCCTGAGATGGCGGACCATCTGGCGGCGGTACGTGCGTACCGGGAAGAGTTCGGGGTGTAATTAAATTGCCCGGTGGCGCTACGCTTACCGGGCTTACGGATTACTGCAATTGAGCAGCCACTAACGGCCAGCGGGCGTCAAAATCGTCCGTTGGACAGTATTTGAATTCGCTACGCACAAAGCGGGAGAGCATCCCTTCACAAAACGCCAGGATCTGACTTGCCAGCAGCGTTTCATCAATGCTGTAACCTTCGCCTTCACGCATTTTCTTTTCGCGCAGTACCTGGCGCAGCTGCGCTTCAATACGTTCGAAAAGCTGGTTAATGCGGCCCTGCAGTCTGTCCTGTTCAAACATCAGCGCGTGGCCTGTGAGAATACGGGTTAAGCCCGGATTGCGTTCACCGAAGCCCAGGATTAACAGCACAATCAGACGCAGACGCGCGGTGGTGTCTTTTTCGTCTTTCAGAATCAGGTTGATGCGCGTAATCAGGCTGTCTTCAATAAACTCGATCAGGCTGTCGAACATCCGGGTCTTGCTCGGGAAATGACGGTACAGCGCCGCCTCAGACACGCCTACAGAGGCGGCCAGTTTAGCGGTGGTGATGCGTTGACTGCCATCGCTGGATTCAAGCATCAGAGCCAGAGATTGAAGTATTTCTTCGCGACGATTCCTTTTCGCGGTTTGTTTTTCTGCCATGTTACAAAATACCCCTGAAAATAAGCACTTGCCAGGCTGGCATCCACACAGCGACCGCAAACGGGCGTTTGCGGTTTGTTATTGCATTATAACGCTGTGAGATACGTATCTTTCGGGCCGTTATTTGCGCCCGGAATGGCCGAAGCCGCCTTCGCCACGGTCGGTGGCGTCAAAGTCTGCCACCAGGTTAAATTCTGCCTGTACCACCGGTACAAAGACCATCTGGGCGATACGCTCGCCCGGTTCAATGGTGAAGCTGTCCTGACCGCGGTTCCAGACGGAGACCATCAGCTGACCCTGGTAGTCGGAGTCGATCAGGCCCACCAGGTTACCCAGCACAACGCCGTGCTTATGGCCCAGACCAGAACGCGGCAGGATCACCGCTGCCAGAGACGGGTCAGCAATGTGAATCGCCAGGCCAGTTGGAACCAGGGTAGTGGCACCCGGAGCCAGTTCTACGGCGTCATCGAGACAGGCGCGCAGGTCAAGACCGGCAGAACCGGAGGTGGCATAGGTTGGCAGCGGGAATTGCTCGCCAACACGCGGGTCCAGAATCTTAACGTCGATTTTTTTCATCATAACGGGTAACGATCTCGTCCAGTAATTGTTGGCCCAGGAGTTCCTTGCGCTCAAGCGGTAAGACTTTATCTCCATCCTGCCAGAAAAGGTGCAGTGCGTTGCTGTCGCTGTTAAATCCTTGTGTGGCCAGCGATACGTCGTTCGCGCAAATCAAATCGAGGTTTTTGCGGGTACGTTTTTGCCGGGCATATTCTTCCACATTATTCGTTTCTGCGGCAAACCCAACAACGTATGGACGATGGCTTTTTAGTGCGGCGACGCCGGCAACAATGTCCGGGTTTTTCACCATTTTTAGTGTTAATTCATCGCCTTGCTTTTTAATTTTAGCCTCGGCGATCGTCTCTGCACGATAGTCTGCAACGGCCGCACAGCCGATAAAAATCTGCTGGCTTTGCGCATGTGCCTGCACGGCGGCTTCCATCTCCAGCGCGGTAGTCACGTCAATTCGCTTCACAAACGCAGGGGTAGGTAGCGATACCGGGCCGCTCACCAGCGTGACGTTCGCGCCACGCCTTGCGGCGGCGGCGGCAATCGCGAAGCCCATTTTGCCGGAGCTGTGGTTGGTGATGTAGCGCACCGGATCCAGCGGCTCGCGCGTGGGGCCCGCGGTAATCATGATGTTGAGATGTTGCAGATCGTTGACAGGCGAAAAATGGGCTGCGGCCATATCAACAATCGTCAGCGGATCAAGCATGCGACCCGGGCCAACGTCGCCGCAGGCCTGGCTGCCGCTGTCCGGACCCCAGATAAGCAGGCCGCGTGAGGCCAGCGTCTCCAGATTATGCTGGGTGGCCGCGTTACGGTACATCTGCTGGTTCATGGCAGGAACGACGGCAACTGGAGCTGGCGTGGCCAGACAAATAGTGGAGACCAGATCGTTTGCCATACCGGCCGCCACCCGAGCGATTAAATCAGCCGTGGCGGGGGCGAGGATAACCAGGTCTGCCCATTTACCCAGCTCAATATGGCCCATCGCGGCTTCGGCGGCCGGATCGAGCAGGCTGTCAGATACCGGGTATCCTGAAACGGCCTGCAGGCTCAGGGGAGTGATAAAGGCTTTACCGCCTTCGGTTATCGCGACCCGCACGTCAGCTCCGCGCTCGCGCAGACGACGCACCAGCTCCGGCGCTTTATAAGCAGCAATGCCGCCGCTCACGCCAAGAACGATTTTTTTACCGGCCAGGCTCATCATGATTCTTTCCTGTTGGGGTTCACCAGAGAGCGGGCATTTTATCACAATCCCCAAAGCGGAGTGATTTTGTACTTCGTCCACTTTGCGAGGCGCTACGCAAGAACGCAATGTGGTCGTCGAGCGACGGATTGGCCTGTGGCAGCATGAGGTTAAAAAGGGGAGAAAGAGCATGGAAGAAGAGGATGAGGAGCTGCTGCCGCGCGAAAAACTGCTGCGCTATGGCGTCACTCTGTTAAAAGACGATGAACTGCTGGCGCTCTTTTTACGCACCGGAACGCCCGGAAAAACGGTATTTACGCTGGCAAAAGAGCTAATAGCACATTTCGGTTCGCTGTACGGTTTATTGACCGCCGATCTGTCGCAGTTTAAGCACGTTGAGGGAATTGGCGTGGCGAAATATGCCCAGCTGAGGGGCATTGCTGAACTTGCCCGCCGTTTTTACAATGTCCGTATGGAGAAGGAAGATCCGATCCTGACGCCCGCGATGACGCGCGAATTCCTGCAAAGCCAGTTAACCGATATTGAACGCGAGATCTTTATGGTGATCTTCGTCGATAACAGGAATCGGGTGCTGAAACATAGCTGTCTCTTTGCGGGCACGTTGAGCCACGTTGAGGTGCATCCGCGTGAAATTGTGCGGGAAGCGATAAAAGTGAATGCAGCGGGCGTGATCCTCGCGCATAATCACCCCTCTGGCTGTGCAGAACCGAGCAGAGCGGACAAAGAAATCACCGAACGCATTATCAAATGCTGTCAATTCATGGACATTCGTGTGCTGGACCATCTGATAATTGGCCGCGGTGAGTACATTTCTTTCGCAGAACATGGCTGGATTTAGGCTATTTCTCGCGATCCATCGGGATCTTTGTCTGTTCGGGACTTGAGCACACCGCCGAGTCAGCGTATACTACGCCACCTTTGAGAATCTCGGGTTTGGCATTTGGGCCTGGCAATCGAGAGTTCACTTAGAACTATGCGATGACCGGGCTGTAAAGCCTGACGAGGCGCCGATACCCCATACGAAGCTCGAGCTAATTTGATTTTTGGAGAATAGACATGTCCCGAGTCTGCCAAGTTACTGGCAAGCGTCCGGTGACCGGTAACAACCGTTCCCACGCACTGAACGCGACTAAACGCCGTTTCCTGCCGAACCTGCACTCTCACCGTTTCTGGGTTGAGAGCGAGAAGCGTTTTGTCACCCTGCGCGTATCTGCTAAAGGTATGCGTGTAATCGATAAGAAAGGCATCGATACAGTTCTGTCCGAACTGCGTGCCCGTGGCGAAAAGTACTAAGTACTTAAAGAGGAAATAAATCATGGCTAAAGGTATTCGCGAGAAAATCAAGCTGGTTTCTTCTGCTGGTACAGGTCACTTCTACACCACCACGAAGAACAAACGTACTAAGCCGGAAAAACTGGAACTGAAAAAATTCGATCCAGTTGTACGCCAGCACGTACTGTACAAAGAAGCTAAAATCAAATAATTTTAGTCTCCTTGTATCGAAAAACCCCGCAACTGCGGGGTTTTTTGCATTCTGTATCTCAACGGAGGAACCATGCCTGAATTACCTGAGGTAGAAACCAGCCGTCGCGGCATTGAGCCCCATCTGGTCGGCGCGACGATTCTTCACGCGGTGGTCCGCAATGGACGTCTGCGCTGGCCGGTGTCCGATGAGATCCATGCCCTGAGCGATAAACCCGTCCTTAGCGTACAGCGCCGCGCTAAGTACCTGCTGCTGGAGCTGCCCGACGGCTGGATTATTATCCACCTGGGAATGTCCGGGAGCCTGCGCATTCTTACCGAAGAACTGCCTGCGGAAAAGCACGACCACGTCGATCTGGTGATGAGCAACGGCAAAGTGCTCCGTTACACCGACCCACGGCGCTTTGGCGCGTGGCTGTGGACGAAGGAGCTGGAAGGGCATAACGTGCTGGCGCATCTGGGCCCGGAGCCGCTCTCAGACGCGTTTAACGCGGAATATCTCAAGGCGAAGTGTGCGAAGAAGAAAAGCCCGATTAAGCCCTGGCTGATGGATAATAAGCTGGTGGTCGGCGTGGGGAATATCTACGCCAGCGAATCCCTGTTTGCGGCCGGGATCCATCCCGATCGGCTGGCCTCTTCGCTGTCTGCGCAGGAGTGCGAGCTGCTGGTCAGGGTGATTAAGGCGGTACTGCTGCGCTCTATTGAGCAGGGCGGGACAACGTTGAAGGACTTCCTGCAGAGTGACGGCAAGCCGGGCTATTTTGCCCAGGAGCTGCAGGTATATGGCCGTAAAGGCGAACCGTGCAGAGTCTGCGGCACGCCCGTTATTGCCACGAAGCACGCCCAGCGCGCCACGTTCTACTGCCGTGAGTGCCAGAAATAGGGTTACTTTAGCTTTTCCATCAATGCCTGATGGACGTTAGTCGGCAGGAAATGGGTGACGTCGCCGTGATGACGCGCCACCTCTTTTACCAGCGTGGAAGAGATAAACGACCACTCTTTGGAGGGCATCAGGAACACGCTCTCCAGCTCCGGCATCAGGTGGCGGTTCATGTGCGCCAGCTGCATCTCATACTCGAAGTCTGCCACCGCGCGTAAACCACGGATAAGAATGTTTGCCTGCTGGGCGCGGGCGAAGTTAGCCATCAGGTCGCTAAACCCGACCACCTCAACATTCGGCAGGTGCGAAATGGCATCGGTGGCGAGCTTTACGCGCTCGTTGAGGTCAAACATCGGCTTTTTGCTGGGGCTGGCGGCAATGGCCAGGATCACCTTGTCGAACATGCACGCCGCACGGGTGATGATATCAAGATGACCGTTGGTGATCGGATCGAAGGTACCCGGATAAATCGCTTTTGTGCTCATGGCTCACGTTTTCTCTGAGTAGCCGCGGCAGAGCGCCCACAGCTCGGTGTATTTGTTGAAAGTATACTGGGCATTCACTACCGCGAGTAACCAGCCCTGCTTGCCGTCCAGGACGCCACCACGCAGCAGCAGCGTTTTCAGGAACGCGCCCAGCGTGTGGGTGAAGATACCCGTTAATGAGGCCTTCTTGCCGCGCTGGTGACGCTCCTGCGCCCATGCGGTGGCATAGTTGAGCTGTTTACGCTGGAAGCTCGCGAAATCACGGCAGGTCAGGTGCAGCAAATCGCCCGTCAGGGGGATGACCTGAGCGCTATCGCAGCTCAGGGATTCATGTACCAGATTGTCGTTGTACTGATACCGCTCGCGCTCGTAGAGGCGCATCACGCGGTCAGGATACCAGCCGCTGTGGCGCATAAAACGGCCAAGGAAGTAGTTGCGGCGGGCAATGCTGTAAACGGCGCCAGGCTGGGGCGAGGAAAGCACTGCCTGAATGGCCTGCTGAAGCTCAGGCGTGATGCGTTCGTCGGTGTCGAGCATCAGGACATAATCACCTGTAGCATACCCCTGCGCGCGCTGGCGCTGGATGCCATAGCCTTGCCAGTCAGCGTCGACAAAGACTTTTGCGCCCGCCGCCCGGGCAACGTCCACCGTGTTATCCGTACTTCCGGAGTCAAGAATGACTATCTCGTCAGCCCAGGCAACCGACGCCAGGCAATCCGGAAGCAGATCGGCGGCGTTTTTGGCGATCATCACGACCGACAGACGCGTTGACATCAGTGGCTCCGCTGGGGCAGATAAGGTTGCAGAAGCTGCAGCAGACGGGTCAGTGCGCCCTGGTTCTGGTGCAGCACTTCGACGGCATGACGCCCGTACCACAGGCGATAATCTTCGTCAGTCAGAAGGGTCGATACCTCTTTAACCACCGAATCCGCATCGGTCACGGTAATTAAACCATCGGCCTGCTGTAATTTCGCGCAGATATCTTTGAAGTTAAACGTGTGCGGCCCCATCAGCACCGGAATGGCGTGGGCTGCCGGCTCCAGCGGGTTATGACCGCCGCGCTCGACCAGGCTGCCACCGACAAACGCGAGGTCAGCGATTCCGTACAGCAACATCAGTTCTCCCATCGTATCGCCAATCACCACCTGGGTGCTGCCGGAAGGGATTTCTCCGCTGCTGCGCAGCGTGAAGCTGAAGCCGCCTTTCTGCACCATTTCACGGGCATCTTTAAAACGCTCCGGATGGCGAGGCACGAGGATCAGCAGTAAATCAGGGAATTTTTCCAGCAGCTTGCGGTGAGCCTGCAGGATGATCTCTTCTTCGCCATCATGGGTACTGGTCGCAATCCAGACCTGACGACGCGGGGCCCACTGGCGACGCAGTGTGATCGCACGGGCGGCGAGCTCAGGGGTAACGGAAATATCAAATTTCAGGCTGCCCGTTACCGCAAGCTGGTTGCGTTTCAGGCCCAGCGCGATAAAGCGCGCCGCGTCCTCTTCGTTCTGTGCGGCAATCAGCGTGATTTTGCTGAGCAGGCGGCGCATAAATTTACCCAGCTTGCCGTAGCCTTTCGCCGAGCGCTCTGACAGGCGCGCGTTGGCAATGACCAGCGGGATTTTACGGGCATGCAGAGCGGAAATCATGTTTGGCCACAGTTCTGTTTCCATCACGATCACCAGCTTCGGGCGCACGGTGTTGAGGAAACGATTCATGGCGCAGGGTAAATCGTAAGGCAGATAGACGTGCTGCACGTCTTTACCGAAAGCGGATAACGCGCGCTCCGAGCCGGTTGGCGTCATCGTCGTGACGGTGATTGGCAGCGAAGGGTAGCGGTGACGCAGGGCGCGAACCAGCGGGATCGCCGCCAGCGTTTCACCGACAGAAACGGAATGCAGCAAAATACCGTCCGGTACGACTTTATTGCGGCAGAAGCCATAGCGTTCAGCCCAGCGTTTACGATACGCAGGCGCTTTCCGGCTACGAAGCAACAGTCTCAGCCACACCAGTGGCTGAATGATGTAGAGCAGAGCGGTATACAACAATTCCAAGCGATTATCCGTTTTTTTAGTTTCGGCGGGCAAATTCTAAGCATTTAGGCCAGGTAAAGCTATCTCTTATGCCAGATACCGTTTCAAACGGAAATAACGTCGACCCAGCCGCCAGCGCAGACGCGGACTTTTTGCACTTTTCCAGATGAGTTTCCAGATGCCTGTTTCGAAGAACTCTTTAATAATCATTGATTTCTTCTTCTCATCCTTCATGTTGTCGAAGGTGTGAATAATGCCCAGGCCCTCTTTGGCAATTTGCCAGTGGCAGGCAGGGATCCCTTTCACTTTGTCCGGGTAACGCTGATTGATGGCGTCGAGCATCTGCAGGATTTTCATGTAGTGACGCGCGGAGCGAATCAGCGTGTCGTCATTGTCCGGCATATGGGACACCGATGCAGAGTGAATGTAGTAGTCGTAATAACGTTCACTGGTGTACTGAACCCGCTCTGCCGCAAGCAGCACTTCGGTGGTCCACGGAATATCCTGATGGCGCAGGCCGGGTTCGAAATGGAAACTGTGTTTACGGATAAAGTCGTGGCGATAGATGTTCAACCAGGTGACGTGAAGGAATTTACGAGAGTCCAGCGCCATTTTTAACCACGCAGGGCCAGCCATGACCCCTGTCGAAGCCAGTTTGTCTTCCGGGAAGATCGGGCGTGAGGGTTTCTTGTTATTCTCCCAGACGTAGTTCCCGTTACAGGTGGCGACATCCAGATCCTGCGTGACGGCCATATCCAGCAGGCGCTGGTACATGCCGGGTTTAAAGACATCATCAATATCCGGGAAAGAGAGATATTGACCCGTCGCAACGGCCAGACCGGTGTTACGCGCGATGGATACGCCCTGGTTTTGCTGTTCTATAACCTGCATCTGCGGCAGTTTTTCTCGCCATTTTTCGACGATCTCCATCGAGCGGTCAGTAGAGCCGTCATTGACAATGATGACTTCCATGCTGTCGATGCGTTGATTGACAAGGCAGGTAAAGAACTGATCCAGGAAAGCTTCACCGTTATAAACGGCAACCACCACGCTTAACAATGGGGCTGAATTTTGCATAAGAAACCTGATTATTTTTGATTGTCGACCAAAGCAATATATTGCTGGCAAATGGCATTGATACCGAACGACGCGATGGTCGCATCGCCAACGACCGGCGGGGCGGTATAAATATCCACCAGCGTTTTTGCCAGTGACGCGTCATTTAACTCTGCCAGCCCGCGCGCTAAGGCGCCGGTGAGGATTTCGGCAGGGCCTCCGGGGCAATTTGTACTGACCGGTGGCGTCTGGCAGATAATGGCTTCGACCAGCACATTACCAAAACCTTCGCAGTCAGAACTTAACACTAAAAGGCGTGCCCCTTTAATCCAGGGATAGGGATTGGAATCGAACGGGCGGAAAACCGTTTTGTTTTCAATACCCAGCTCGGCTGCAACGTGCTTGAGTTTTTGAATTTGCGCTTCGGATCCATTGCCCATCATGACCAGCGTGGTGTCAATTTTACTCAGCGCGAACGCACGTAAGAGTCGGTCGTGGCGTTTGTGCTCATGGAAGCGGCCAACATGAATAATGTAATCCTTTCCCTGCATTTCGAAGGGCGCATCCGCCAGACGCTGAATTTCAGGAATATCGAAAGGATTATGGATAACCGCTTTGCGTCGAAGATTGAGTGCCAGCGTCTCGGAAAGATCTTTCAACACGGCGCCTGAGACGGCGACAACGTTGCGGTTTTCGTAGGTATGACGAATTTTAAGATGTTTAAACCAGCGCGAAAGTCCGCTGCGATGGCGAAGATAGGAAAACGAGAACATGCCGTGCACGCAGAACCAGACTTTGTCACGTTCCAGCGCGCGGCAGTGCGCCACAATGCGGTCTGTCTTGTGCAGGTGAGAGAACACCACATCAAATTTGCCGCTGCGCTCAGCGCGTTCAATCGCCTGATCCAGCAGTTGGGCGCGGCGTGGGATCTCCGTCAGCTTTCGCCACGGTTTTTTACATGTGTCCTGAACAACCTGATAATCGATGCCTTCCGGGATGGCGTAGTCGCACACTTTCCGCAGAGAGAATAGAGAGACCTGATGCCCCATTTCTATTAACCCGCGGGAGAGTGTAAGAACCGTTTTTTCGGCTCCTCCACCGGGTAAACCATCAATAATCATTAGGATGCGCATTTTTAATCCAGTAATTTTTGATAAAGCGTAATAAGCTGACTTGATAGTTTTTCTGGAGTGGCGTCTTTTACACGTTCACGTGCCGCCCGTCCCATATTGTTATTTTTTTCCAGTGAAGGGATGGCGGCTACCGCTTCCTTCAATGTACTGATATCAAGTGCGTCACAATAAAATCCATTCTGGCCTTGTTGAATAAACTCTGCACCACCGCAACTCTCTGAAGTAATGACGGGCAAGCCGCAGGCCATTGCTTCAAGAATGACGTTAGGAAAGGGATCATACAGCGTTGGCAACAGTAAACCATCGGATAGCTGATAAAAAGGCAGAGTTTCTTTTTGCATCCCCAGGAAACGGATTTGCCCCTCGCAGCCTAACGAACGGGCGAGGTCGCGATAACGACGTTCTGCTTTATCTTGCCCAACCACAATCAGCCAGGCTGATGTTCCAGCGATAGCGCGTATGGCGCTGGCCAACCCTTTTCGTTCAAACCCTGAGCCTACAAAACAGAACACAACGGCATCGGCTGGCAAACCAAATTGTTGGCGCAAAATCGCACGCTGTGCTTCCTGGGCCGGAACGAAGCGGCTGGAATCAATAGAATTATAAATCACATGGATTTTATTTGCGTCAATATCAAAGTCTTCAACGATTTCGCGTTTGATCATCTCCGCATTGCAGATTACGGCTTTTAACTCAGGCGCCTGATACATTTCCCGTTCCGCACGCATCACGTAGCGGTGATAGCGGTCATACATCAGCATTTGCGCACGCCAGGCAGGTAAAATGCGCGCGCGCTGCAGCAGCCAGCGACGATGCACCCCATCACCCGCGCGATAGATATCACACCCCGGGATGCGCTCATGGCTTTGAACAATATCAAACTGCTGTTGCTGCCACAGCGCGCGCGCGGCCTGTGCAAATCCGAGCTCACGACTGATGCGACCCCATTTTTGAGGGTTGCAAATGTGAATATGCCAGTCGTCTTGCTTCTCTCCCTGCCACTCACGCGTTATGACGTTGAGCTCAAGGTTCTGATTGCTCAGCGCGGTGAGGGCGCGCGAAACGAAGCGTTCCGCTCCGCCATCAGGGCGATATTTTTGGCGAACAATGGCCAGACGATGGTTTTTCATGACAGATATCTCCTTGCGGCGGAGACGACAGCATCAACGGGAATGGCGTCGAGATAACGTTCTTTCGTTTTGGTATCAATGCCATCCGGATCGGGTAGCGGGCCGTAATCGCCGGCCCAGATCACTTCGCCTTTAACCTGCCACGGTGACCAGAAGGTCAGTTTTGATGGACCAAACAATGCCACGCAGGGCGTTTGCAGCGCGGCGGCCATATGCATTGGAACGGAGTCAACGCCAATAAAAAGACACGCATGATCGATGAGTGAGGCCAGCTGGCGCAACGTTAGCTGGCCCGCCAGAGAGACGACTCCCGTCTTCGGCGAGGCAGCGAGAATACGATCGATCATCGCCAGCTCTTTTTTATCCGGCCCCGCGGTGAGCACAACCGTATGACCATCCTGCTGCAGTGCAGTAATGGTTTGCGCCATTTTGTCTTCGCTCCAGCATTTAAAGAACCAGCGGGACGTCGGCTGGATCACGATATAGCGCTCGCCCACACCTGTTTGCGTTAGTCTTTGACGGGCATGATTCCAGTCTTCTGCGGCGTAGGCCATGGTGACGGCAGGCTGCGGCGCGACAGGTAATGGCGTCAAAATGGAGAGATTCTGTTCGACCGTATGCAGGGATTTGTGGCCGTCGACAGAGACCAGATCGGTGTGACAAAAACGCCAGAATGCACTTTTGCGTTTGTTAAACGCGAATCCGAGGCGAACGGGTGCACCGGTGAAGCGGGTGACGATTGCGCTACGCCATTGATCGGCAAGGTTAATGACCAGATGATAATGCTGATTCCTTAATGCACGCAGCAGCTGCCACTCTTTTTGAAGATGCTTCAGCGTGCCCAGCTGCTTCCATTTACGATCGATTCCAAAAATTGTACCGATCGCCGGATGTGCGGCGAGCATATCGCGCGTTTCTTCATACAGCAGGACATCAATCTGCGCCTGCGGCCATTTTTGACGTAACGAATCAATGACTGGAGTGGTCAACAACATGTCGCCATGATGGCGGAGTTTGATAAGTAAAATGCGCAAATCAGGCGTGTCAGGTAAGTTATTCATCATCATCTTATTGGCGTTGTACTGATGGCAATTCTAATAGACCTGATAGCGACTTGCACTCTTTCTCCATAATCTCAGTAATTTCCCATGAAGGGTTTACTCACGCTTTGGAGAGTGCGTAACATAGCGCTAACTTTCCTGTCTTGCGGACTCATTATGAACAAACCAGCGTTTATCATCACAATTGATACTGAGGGCGATAATCTCTGGCAAAATCACCGCGTCATTAAAACGGAAAATGCGCGTTATCTGGCGCGTTTCCAGGCGCTTTGTGAGCGTTTCGGCTTTAAGCCCGTGTGGCTGACCAACTACGAGATGGCGATCGAGCCCGTTTTCATCGAATTCGCCAGGGACGTAATCGCCCGCGGTCAGGGGGAGGTGGGAATGCATCTTCACGCATGGAATAGCCCGCCGGAACACGATCTCACGGGAGATGACTGGCGCTGGCAGCCTTATCTGATTGAATTTTCCGATGAGGTGATGCGCGAGAAAGTGCTGTTTATGACCCGACTGCTGGAAGAGTCTTTCCAGACCAAAATGTTAAGCCACCGTGCCGGACGTTGGGCATTTGACAGTCGCTACGCAAAATTGCTCGTTGAACTGGGCTACCAGGTTGATTGCTCCGTGACGCCACGCGTGAACTGGCGCAACGCGAAGGGCGCTCCGCAGGGTAATGGCGGAACGGATTATCAGCATTTCCCCGACCACGCCTATTTCATGGATTTAGACAATATTTCCCGGGCGGGCAATAGCCCATTACTTGAAGTGCCGATGAGCATTCAGTATAAACACCCGGCCTGGTTGAACACGATCAAACAGGGTTACGACAGGCTTCGCGGTAAATACCGCTCACCCTCCGTCAACTGGCTAAGACCGTCCGGTGGGAATGCGGCGCAAATGATTCAGGTTGCACAGCAATGCCTGTCTCAGGGAAATGAGTACGTGGAGTTTATGCTTCATTCGTCGGAATTTATGCCTGGCGGAAGCCCCACGTTTAAAGATGAGGCGGCGATCGAAGGGCTGTATCAGGATTTAGAAACGCTCTTTAGCTGGTTGTCCGATAAGACGGTGGGGTTGACGCTGGCGGAGTTTTATCAATACAAGAAAAAATAATGCCCGCGACGCGGGCATTATCACTTATTGTCGTTGTCTGGTTTGCGAGAAAGGTGTACTCAGCGCAAACACGGTGACAAAGAAGATTAAGGCTTCTGAACTCAACAGTATGACGTCAGTCAGGCCATAGAGTAATAAAAGGAGCATGGTCGTCAACAGCAGGCCATTTCTGTTTTTAAGCGCGTAAGCGATCATCGATATATAGAAAAAGAATAATATCGCCAGGCCGGGGATCCCCTGCAGAGAGTATTTTTCAATAAACTCATTATGTAGATGTACTTTTAAATAGCCGAGTGCAGTGATTAAACTAGGATGTCCCTCATTAATATAACGCTGTGTCCAGTTATAACGATTTTCCAGTGATTGTCCGAGCGGATGCTTAAGCCCATTCTGAATGCCCACGTTCCACATGGTAAAACGCGAGCCAAGGGAGGTACCGTCAACGCCACTTTGATATTTCTCAACTTCAACTTGTGCTTGCGTTATCTTGGGGGAAATTAACGGCTTGTAGCTTACGATAGCAATACCCGCCACAATACATAAGAATATTAGTGTCGATTTAAGATGAATTCTTCTGAAGTGGTAGAGTGTCAGTACTATCGCCAGAAGCAAATACAAACCCATTGCGGCACGTGTGCCTGTCAGCAGTATGATATACCAGGAGATTAAAATAGTGAGGCCAGCGATAAAATACAGCTTAGTATTTTTCTGAAGAAAAAGACTATATATGAAAGCCAGTGATAAGACTGAGTAAACATATGCCGACACGGTCGCACGATTAATGGCCATCTCAATACGTGTCATACCCTGTGATGCCTGCCATAAACCATAGGCAGTGGCTAGTACGAACCCGACGCCTGCAAAATATAAGAACAGCTTCTGAAATGAATATTTATTGACGTAAAATTTAAAACGGTCAAGGTAGAGGACGAGGGCACTCGCTAAAATTAACTTCTTACTTGCGCCAAGATAATCGCTGTAAGCGTTAAGACCTTCACTATGATACTCATACACCATGTACCAAATAAGGTTAGTAACTCCTATCAGCAAAATCGGGAACGCGATAGAAAATGGGCGTAATGTAATTTTTTTATATTCGCACGCTAAGCCAATAATGCTGGCATAAATTGCAATATAGAAAAACTCTCGCTGCTTACCTGAACTCAGCAGTGCCAGCGCAAGCGAAATAAGGCTCAAAATCAGCGTAAGCTGGTAAAGCCGCAGTTTTACTTTTTCCATAATGCCTCAATGACCCTTTTTTTGTAGCTGAAACGTACATCTCTGGAGAAGAAAAAAGAGAAAGAATAAAGTTCTTTTACCCGCGGCATAACCAGGTTGAGTTGCATCTCGGTCAGATGTTGCCGGTGGTTACTGTAGATATCAAACCAATGACAATTAATAAGATGTTTGAATAATATTGGGAATGCTTTTTCCATTTGTAAAGTACATTCAATAAGCGCTGCGATTTTACTGGCATCGAGTCGGCTCGACAAACTATCGTTACGTTTGATGTAATAATAGTGTCCCTGACGCTGATAGACTATCTTACTCGCTTGCATCAGCATGCCGGGAAATACGGCGAAATCTTCATAGCAAACCATCGAAGGGATCGGGTTATTTACATACAATTCCCGATGAATAAATTGCCCGATGAGATGTGCCTGAAAATCTTTGTGCTGCAGGAATCGCTTTATTGCCTCATATTGCGACAAAGCAACCGGAGAGAACCCTTGCCAGTCGGCTGTAATTTTTTTTGTGTCGCGAATTTCCAGCAGGCGCGTCAGGAGCATATCAGGGCGCTCTGTTTTGAGAAAAGCCACGGCGTCCCTGATGCTGCCCGGTTTCAATTGGTCATCGCTATCCAGCATGGTGATGTATTCACCTGAGGCCAGCGAGAGGGCACTGTTCCGAACATGACCTACGTTACGGTACTCAACGTATCGGGATTGCGCATTTGGAAGCTTTGGTAACCACGTTTCAATAATATCCTGAGTGGCATCATTGGAACTGTCATTAAAGATAATGACTTCTACATCATCACCTGCATTCTCAATCGCGTTTTGCAGACTTTCCAGCGTGGCGCGAAGGGTGTTTTCGGCGTTGTGTGCGGCAATAAGGATGCTGAGAAAAGCCATAGTAATCAGTTTCCCTGAGCATCAAAGGAAGAATTTGCTGTTGGCAGCCCGCAAATGAAATGTTTGAGTTCGTCCAGCGATTCGTCTGTTACCGCGAAGAGTTCTTCCCGGCTCTGTGAGAAGTAATATCGGGTTTCAAAAACATACGAGCATATATTGGCATCGTTGCCAATCAGCAACACGTTGCCAAGCGGACGCTGCTCGTAGTGGCAGCACGGCCCGAACAGTAAGATGACCGGCACGCCCACCGCATCGGCGATGTAGACATTCCCCGAGTCTGACGCGATGTAGCAATCCATTTTAGAAATGGCCCACGGCAGCTCTTCAAGCGAGATTTTGCCAATCAGATTAATGAAATTTGGCAGTTCACCATAAGCGCGGGTGATATCATCCATCCACGATTGTTCATTCGGGGCGCCAAATACATAAAATTCGCAGGGCAGGTCGGCGAGACGATCGGCAATTTGCTTCCAGATGACAGGCGGAACGGTTTTCGCTTTATTACCGGCGGCTACGCTGATGCCAATGCGGATCACGCCGGGTTTATCGAGGATTGCCGGATAGGTCGCCGGTTTGAAAAGTGGCTTTGTGGCGTGCTTTGGCGAGTCTTTCCAGGTTAAGGTGCGATCGGCCAGTTTGAGATAGTTCGTGACCGACAGCGTCTTTCTGCCGTGTTCAACAGTGCCGTCTGCCGTTGCATAGAAAATACCGTGATACCATCTGCGCGTGTAAGTGCTTAAAGACTGTTTGTTTTTAGCGTTACACACGGAGGCGAAAAAGAGGTTCACGCTGTTGGGTTGCAGCAGATAGACATTGTCATAGCGGTTCATGATCCGGCAGGCAAAGACCAGCTTTCGCCACAGGTTACGCTTATGCTGCTCGATAAAAAAAATCTTATCGATCGTCTCATCATGCTTTGCCAGCGCACCCACGCTACGACTGATGAGCACGTCGCTTTTTTGCAGGTATGCCAGAAGGGGCGTTGCATTAACAAAATCGCCGATTTTTGCTGTCTGAATGACCAGGTTTTTACCTGTCTCTTTGCGGAACAGCTTCCGGATAAGCTTCACCGGAAAGAGTAAAATCAGCAGAAATACGTAACTCATGCGTTAGATATCCCTGTTGGAAAGCCAACGGCTGCCCTGTAAAAATGAAAAAATAGCATCTGCGCTGATATCCTTCGTTTGCTGGGTCGGGCTGACCATCTGATGCTGGTTTTTGCCGTAACCCCCGATCAATCCAGGATCGGTCGGACCAAAAATCGTAATATTCGGACGATCCAGCGCCGCGGTTAAATGGCTTAAACCTGTATCAACGGAAACAACAGCATTCGCTCCCGCCAGCTGCGCTGCAACCTGCGCCAGCGTGAGTTTCGGCAATACCTCAACGTGCGAAAAGCCTGCTGCCAGACGCTCTGCACGCTGCCGCTCATGTTCAGCGCCCCAGGGCAGTTTAATATGGATGCCGGTGGGTTGCATTAGTTCAATCAGGCTTCGCCAGTGCGATTCCGGCCAGTGTTTATCGTCGCGCGTTGTGGCATGCAGGAAGACAAGATAAGGCTGAGCACAGGGATCTGTATTGCGCAAAAAGTGCTGCGCAATGGCGTAGTCGCCCTGGGTTTCCGGTTTCGCGTAGCCCAGGCTTTTTGCAAACAGCTCGCGGGTACGTTCGACGGCGTGCTGTTGCTTTGCGATGTGGTGGCGACGATTATAGAACAGGCTTGCCAGCGGTTCGCGGGCGGTGTGCCAGTCCATGCCGTGCTTTACGCCGTGTGCCAGACGCGTGACCAGCGCGGCGCTTTTCACCAGCCCCTGGGCGTCGATAATCGCGTCGTAACGCTGTGCCTGCACTGCCTCGCGGAAGGCTTTGCGTTCGGCTTTAATCGGCGCGGAGAACCACGCTTTGCGCCAGCGGCGAATCGCCACCGGGATCACGCAGTCAACCGCTTCATGCCAGGTGGGGATCTGCGCGAAGCCTTCTTCCACTACCCAGTCAAAACGAATGCCGGGAACGGCCCGCATGGCGTCCGTCAGTGACGGGAGCGTATGCAGAACATCGCCCATCGAAGAAGTTTTAACGATCAGTACCCGCATTCGTTATCCTTCTTCGCTCAACAGCAGTTCGTTAAGCTCTTCGAGAACGCGCTCTGGCGTAATGTCGATCAGGCTCTGATGATAGCCTTCTGCGGCATCGCCCTTGCGAACTTTATGGTAGCCGGTGATCAGGCGGATGACGCGCGCTTTGTGAGAAAGCGGGGGCGTGAAGTCCGGGCTGCTTGGGCCATACAGCGCGACCAGCGGGCGGTTGAGCGCGGCAGCGACGTGCATCAGGCCCGAATCGTTGCTGACCACGGCCTTACAGGCGGCAATCAGAATAACCGCCTGTTCAAGCTGCGTTTCTCCCGCCAGGTTGCGGCACCAGGCCTGCTGTTCATTACTGAGCGTCGCGAGAATTTCGTTGCCTGCCTCGTGGTCCTTTGCCGAACCGAACAGGACAATCTGGTAGCCTTCGTCAATCAGCTGTTTCGCCAGTTCCGCATAGTGATAGTGCGGCCAGCGTTTTGCCGGGCCGAACTCGGCGCCGGGGCAGAAGCCAATCATCGGGCGTTCAGACGAAAGACCAAACGCGTTACAGGTCTGGGATTTTTCACCGTCGTTAACCTGAAGCTGTGGCCAGAGCAGCGGCTGCGGCAGATCTTTCGCACTGCGCATCACGCCTTTGTCGTAGGCCAGCGCCACATAGCGCTCCACCATCAGCGGCCAGGCCTCTTTATCCAGCACCCGCGCATCGTTCAGCAGACCGTAGCGCATTTCACCGCGCCAGCCGGTGCGATGTGGAATACCCGCAAAAAAGGGCACCAGGGCGGATTTAAAGGAGTTTGGCAGGACATACGCCCGATCGTAGCGCTTCTCGCGCAGGCTATGGCCGAGCTTGCGGCGTTCGCCAATTTCCAGCGCCCCGTGGCCAAGCGGCATCGGGATCGCCTCGTTCACTTCCGGCATACGCGACAACAGCGGACGGCACCACGCGGGTGCCATCACGTCGATTATCGCCTGGGGATAACGCGCCTTGAGCGTGCGATAGAGACTTTGCGACATCATCATGTCGCCCACCCATGACGGGCCGATCACCAGAATCTTCATACTTACGCGTCGCGGTTCAGCCAGGCCATATATTCCGTTACGCCTTCGGCAACGGTCTTGAACGGCTTGTCGTAGCCTGCGGCGCGCAGGTTGGTCAGATCGGCCTGGGTGAACGCCTGATAACGGCCTTTCAGCTTGTCAGGGAACGGAATGTACTCGATGCTGCCTTTTTTGTGGTACGCCAGCGTTGCGTCAGCCACCGCCTGGAAGGACTCCGCGCGGCCCGTACCCAGGTTGAAGATGCCAGATACGCCGTTTTCCCAGAACCACAGGTTCACTGCGGCAACGTCGCCCACGTAAACGAAGTCGCGCTTAAAGCCGTCGCTGCCTTCGAACAGTTTCGGGCTTTCGCCGTTGTTCAGCTGGGTGTTCAGGTGGAACGCCACGCTCGCCATGCTGCCTTTGTGGCCTTCGCGCGGTCCGTAGACGTTGAAGTAGCGGAAGCCGACGATCTGCGAGTTTGCTTCTGGCAGAACCTGACGCACGTATTCGTCGAACAGGAATTTTGAATAACCGTAGACGTTCAGCGGCTGCTCGTACTTGCGGGACTCGATAAAGTCAGAGGTGCGGCCGCCGTAGGTTGCCGCGGAGGAGGCGTACAGGAACGGAATTTCACGCTCCAGGCAGTAGTGCAGGATCTCTTTTGAGTACTGATAGTTATTGTCCATCATGTACTTACCGTCCCACTCGGTGGTGGAAGAACACGCACCTTCGTGGAAGATGGCTTCGATCTCGCCGAACTCTTCACCTGCCATAATCTGGATAAGGAAGTCTTCTTTATCCATGTAGTCAGCGATGTTCAGATCCACCAGGTTGACGAACTTGGTGCCGTCTTTCAGGTTGTCAACCACCAGGATGTCGGTGATGCCTTTGTCATTGAGAGCCTTAACAATATTGCTGC
This sequence comes from Enterobacter sp. DC1, assembly GCF_000568075.1. Lineage (NCBI taxonomy): Bacteria > Pseudomonadati > Pseudomonadota > Gammaproteobacteria > Enterobacterales > Enterobacteriaceae > Enterobacter > Enterobacter sp. DC1. Next base: position 82,326 of record NZ_AZUA01000007.1, on the reverse strand, counting down.
CGATAAAGCCCGCGCCGCCGGTAACGATGATCATAACTGTAACCTTTGAAGTGTGGAGCCCGGGGACAATCCCGGACGCTAATGTCTCTATCATATCATTAGTATGGCTGCCCTTCAGCCATTCACCTTCACAGCGCAGGGGTACGCGTGATTTATGCTGCAAAAACGACAAGAGATGACGTGTCATCTCGTCATGAACTATAGGTTTGGGTAATATGTCCCGAAATTTGCCGAGTCTGGAGAATTGCAATGCGTGGTGATTTTTACAAACAGTTAAACAGCGACCTCGACACCGCACGTGCGGAAGGGTTGTTCAAGGAAGAGCGTATTATCACGTCTGCCCAGCAGGCGGACATCACCGTTGCCGACGGCAGCCATGTGATCAACTTTTGTGCGAACAACTACTTAGGTCTTGCGAATCACCCTGAGCTGATTGCCGCTGCAAAAAACGGCATGGACACCCACGGTTTCGGCATGGCCTCCGTACGCTTTATCTGCGGTACGCAGGACAGCCACAAGCAGCTTGAGCAAAAGCTGGCGAGCTTCCTCGGAATGGAAGACGCGATTCTGTACTCCTCCTGCTTTGATGCCAACGGCGGTCTGTTTGAGACCCTGCTTGGCGCAGAAGATGCGATTATCTCCGACGCCCTGAACCACGCCTCCATCATCGACGGCGTACGCCTGTGCAAAGCGAAGCGTTTCCGCTACGCCAACAACGACATGGTTGAGCTGGAAGCGCGCCTGAAAGAGGCTCGTGAAGCGGGCGCTCGCCACGTGCTGATCGCCACCGACGGCGTGTTCTCCATGGACGGCGTGATCGCCAACCTGAAGGGCGTGTGCGACCTGGCGGATAAATACGATGCGCTGGTGATGGTCGATGACTCTCACGCGGTCGGTTTTGTCGGCGAAAACGGCCGCGGTTCCCACGAATACTGTGACGTGATGGGCCGCGTGGACATCATCACCGGTACGCTGGGCAAAGCGCTCGGCGGCGCGTCCGGCGGCTATACCGCCGCGCGTAAAGAGGTGGTTGAGTGGCTGCGCCAGCGCTCCCGTCCGTATCTGTTCTCCAACTCCCTGGCGCCGGCCATTGTTTCTGCGTCTATCAAAGTGCTGGAGATGGTGGAGTCCGGCGCTGAGCTGCGCGACCGCCTGTGGTCCAACGCCCGTCTGTTCCGTGAAAAAATGAGCGCCGCAGGCTTCACCCTGGCAGGTGCTGACCACGCGATCATTCCGGTGATGCTGGGCGATGCGGTCGTTGCGCAGCAATTTGCCCGCGAGCTGCAGAAAGAAGGGATTTACGTCACCGGGTTCTTCTTCCCGGTGGTGCCAAAAGGTCAGGCGCGTATCCGCACCCAGATGTCTGCGGCGCATACGCCTGAACAAATTGAACGTGCGGTGGAAGCCTTCACCCGCATCGGCAAACAGCTGGGCGTAATTGCCTGAGGACGTGTGATGAAAGCGTTATCCAAACTGAAAGCGGAAGAAGGGATTTGGATGACCGACGTGCCGGAGCCGGAAGTCGGTCATAACGATCTGCTGATCAAAATTCGTAAAACCGCCATCTGCGGTACTGACGTTCACATCTACAACTGGGACCAGTGGTCGCAGAAAACCATTCCGGTACCGATGGTTGTCGGTCACGAATATGTCGGCGAAGTGGTGGGTATCGGCCAGGAAGTAAAAGGCTTCCAGATTGGTGACCGCGTCTCCGGTGAAGGCCATATTACCTGCGGTCACTGCCGTAACTGCCGCGGCGGGCGTACGCACCTGTGCCGTAATACCATTGGCGTGGGCGTAAACCGTCCGGGCTGCTTCGCGGAATACCTGGTGATCCCGGCGTTTAACGCGTTCAAAATCCCGGACAATATCTCTGACGATCTGGCCTCCATCTTCGACCCGTTCGGCAACGCGGTGCACACGGCGCTCTCCTTCGACCTGGTCGGTGAAGACGTGCTGGTCTCCGGCGCGGGCCCTATCGGCATTATGGCGGCTGCCGTGGCGAAGCACGTGGGCGCGCGCAACGTTGTGATCACCGACGTGAACGAATACCGTCTGTCGCTGGCGCGCAAAATGGGCGTCACCCGCGCGGTGGATGTCTCGAAAGAGAGCCTGACCGACGTGATGGAAGAGCTGGGCATGACCGAAGGCTTTGACGTGGGTCTGGAGATGTCCGGTGCGCCACCGGCATTCCGCACCATGCTCGACACCATGAACCACGGTGGCCGTATCGCGATGCTGGGGATCCCGCCGTCAGATATGTCTATCGACTGGAACAAGGTCATCTTCAAAGGGCTGTTCATCAAGGGCATCTATGGCCGCGAGATGTTCGAGACCTGGTACAAGATGGCGGCGCTGATCCAGTCCGGTCTGGATCTGTCCCCGATTATTACTCACCGTTTCTCCATCGATGAGTTCCAGCAGGGCTTCGACGCGATGCGTTCCGGCCAGTCAGGGAAAGTGATCCTGAGCTGGGATAAGTAATCAAAAAGGGGCCTGAGGCCCCTTTTTTCATTGATTCTTTTTCTCTTCGTCCGTCAGGTAACGCACCTTGCGGGTGTAGTCCTGACCTTTGAACAGCAGTTTGTTATCCGGCGATTCAAGATACTTCTGCCATTCGGAGAGAGGGAAACCGCCGTGCGCGCCAATCACCTCTTTCGGCACAACGGCTTCCTGACCGCCGATCTTCTTGGAGACCGGCCAGTTCATCCAGTCGCCCAGGTTAACCGTTTTTAGATCCAGCATGTCCAGCAGCGCGGCGAGCGGCAGCTGATCGGTCGGCGGCTGCGTGTCGTCCATCAGCTCCCAGGTATCCTGGAACAGCGTCAGCCACAGCGGGCAGATGCGGCGCCAGGTCTTTTTAGTTGCCGCAAGAAACGCGCCGTTAACGTGATCGACCAGATACGGGCGCACCGTCTCTTTGTAATATGCCGGCACTTTCTCCGCTGGCGCACCGTCCAGCTTGGCAATCATTTTGCCTTGGCGGAAGCTGGAGTAGATGTGCATGTCGGCCATGTTGATCTCTGGCATTTTCAGCAAGTTGAGATCGGAATCGATCATCAATACGCCTTCACCGCGCGCCTGCAGCGGGGCGTTAAGCTTCACCAGACGGCTGAGATAGATTTGCTTATAGCGGTAACCTTCCTCACGAACCGGCAGGTTAAGCGTCACTACGCGTGTTTTCGGCGGCAGCACCCCAAAGGCGGATTCAGGCTGATCGCTGACGATGACGATTTCGCTCACCCCGGTGGCATAGCGTTCCGCGAAGGTGGCAGAGAGTAATGCTTCTTCGACGAAATCCGCGCCGGTACACGGAATCACAATAGAATCCACCGCAGCAAGCGCGCCCGTCACGGGCAGAGAGCTGTAAGGAATATTGTGTCGCCCGGTGATATGACGATAGCGAGCATTAAGAAATTTAAACATAGTTATCTCGTTTGGTTAGTGCGCGCCAAACACGGCTTCAACACCGCTGACATAGTTTTCGATGGCATAGGTATGACAGACGTTCTGGTATGCAGCCGCAGCCAGTCGAGCCCGCAACTCCGCGTCTGCCCAGATATTGTCCAGATGCTGTGCAAGTTGTGAAACATCGCTCCAGGGGAAGAGCAGCCCTGTCGAATCATGGTCAATCAATTCCGCTGTGCCGGTCACCTGAGAGCCAATAACGGGGATATTGAGAAGCATCGCTTCCAGCACCACGCGCGGCAGCCCTTCGCTTTTTGAAGCCAGAATAAAGGCGTCAAACGTAGCGAGGTAATCAAATGGGGTATTCTGAAAACCGGTGAAGATGACGTGGTTTTCAATTCCCAGCGTTCGGGCCTGTTCTGTTAAAGCGCGACGCTCGGCACCTTCGCCGACCAGCACCATTTTCCATTTCGCCTGGGGATGCTTCTGGCTGAACTGTGCCAGCGCCTCCAGCGTGTGGTGGTTGGCTTTGCGAGGGATTAACGACCCGATACTGCCGAACACAAACGTGTCGTCATCAATGTTCAGGCGCTGGCGCATCGCGCGTCGGTCAGGTAAAGGCTGGTGGATGTCGATGGCATTATTGACCGTCGTACACAGTTCGGGCCGGACGCCATGCTGAAGCAACACGCGTTCAACGCCGTGCGAGACCGCGATGATTTTTGTGGCATGGGCATTCACCAGCTTTACCAGCGGCGGGGTCAAAACAGGCTCAATGCGGCAGTGCTGGATCAACCGCGCCTGCAGCTTTGCCGCCGCGAGATAGCCTTCCTCATTTGAGCCCGGCTGGTTATTCATATAGAGCGTATCGAAACCGCCCTGCGTGAAAAGGGTTTCAATTTTGCTGACGTTAGGCCTGATGCGCCACATGATATCCACGTGACGCGTCAATGCCTTGCGGGCGCCGCGTGAGAAAAACAGCAGGCTACGTCCCGCTTCCTTCAGCAATTTGGCCCAGAGCGGCTGCGGACGTTGAGGGATCACGATGAGCGGGATCCCGATACCGTTGAGCACCTGGCCAATCGTCTCACCTTCAGCACGACTATAATCACTGTAAAAACAACAGGTAATATCGAATTTATCGCGATTAATTCGCTTCAGGAGCTCAAGCATACTGTTGGTGCCTCCCCCCCATTCTTTACCCGTATCCAGGAGGAGAATTTTACTTTTGTGCGGCATGTCTGAATCCGTGTGCTACCCTTCATCTGACTGCATTATAAAGAATCTGCTGAAATAAAATAGATTTTTCTATTTTATGGCGCTTCAGGATTAGACAAAATTTCAAGCGTGCTTATTTGGAAAGTGTGATTCTGGACTTTAATCGTCTCTACTCATTTATATAGTATTCATAATATTAATTTAGGCTGCTATTGAGAGTGGGAAAATGTTTAAAATAACGGTCTGCTTATTAACGTTTAATTCTGAAAGATTATTGCACGATGTTATTCCGCCCCTTTTGAAAATAGCGGATGAGGTCGTTGTCGTTGATTCAGGCAGTACGGACAAAACACGATATATTTGTGAAAGTTTTGGACTGCTACCTGTCTATAAAAAATTTGGCTGGCATGGCGAGCAGATGAACTATGCCATATCCTTAGCCAGCCATGACTGGGTCCTGTGCATCGACAGCGACGAAATTCTTGACCAGGAAACGGTTAATGCCGTTTTAACGTTAAAAGCAGGCGATGAGCCAGACCCCGGAATGGCATGGCGAATATGCCGCCACTGGTTTGTTCTGGGTGAAGAGGTCCGGACGATTTATCCTGTTTCATCACCCGATTATCCTGTGCGTCTTTTTAACCGTAAACAGTCCCGATTTAATAACCGACCGGTAGACGATCAGGTCGAAGGCTTTCTCTGTTGTGAACGTATTCCGGGCTATGTAAAACATGATACGTTTCCCACGCTGCATGAGCTTTTTAACAAATTAAATTGTTATACAACCCGTCTGGTTCAACATCAAAAAATACGGCCCTCTATCGGGCGCGGCGTAATCAGCGCCATCGGGGCTTTTTTCAAATGGTATCTGTTTAGCGGCGCCTGGCGTAAGGGCAAAGTAGGGGTGGCGACGGGGCTGTACGCCACAGCCTATAGCTTTTTGAAGTATTTCAAATCCTGGTATCAATTTCAGGAAAAAAAAGAGCCCGTTGCCAACGAGCAGACGGACTCTCAGATTGCGAAATAAGCGTCAGGCTTTCTTACCCCATCCCTGCCACTGCTGCTGGACGTATTTCACCAGCGTGCTGTTGCTGATGCTGTCTCCGATGACGGAGAAGAAGCGGGTCGCATAGACCGGTTCAAGCGGTTGCTTAGGTACACAGCGCTTCACGCCTCGGAACGGATTACGCGGCGCTGTCGGGACGGGCTGCGCAGAATTCGGTGTGGAGGTATCCACCTGCGGCTCGTTCAGCAGATCGCTCGGACGCACCAGCGTGATATCGGCAGGCAAGGTCGGCAGCATCTGCTGCAGGACGCGAACGGTAGACGGGTGCGGGTGACCGATGGCGATGGCTGAGCCATTGCGGCGGGCCAGCTGTACCGCGCGATTAAACTGCATGCGGATATCGGCTTCGTTCTGGGTATCGTCCAGGAACACCTTACGCTTAATCACCTTTACACCCGTTCCCTGAGCGGCACGCATCGCCTGGCTGTTGCCGATGGTCATGCTGTCGAGGAAGTAGAGGTTGTAGCGTTCCAGCGCCTGCATCACTTTGAGCATCCCGTACAGGCTTGATGTCATCGCGCTGCCCATATGGTTGTTCAGCCCTACGGCATACGGCACTTTGTTGTAGGCGTCGCGGATGATGCGCTCGATCTCCTCGCTGCTCATATCCGGGCGCAGGGTATCTTTTTCCAGCGGCTGCTTGCTGAGCGGTGCCATGGGCAGGTGAATCAGCACCTGATGACCGCTGTTATGGGCTTTGGTCGCCATTTCGCGCGCGTGGGGGGCATTCGGAAGGACGGCGACAGAGATGGCCGACGGCATCGTCAGCACCTGATTTTCATAGTGTGGACGATAACCGAAGTCATCAATCACGATAGCGAGTTTACCTGCATATACCGGTGCAGCCAGCGCCAGCGCGCTGACGACGGAGAAAACCATTCGACGAAATTGAAGCAAAACTTATCTTCCCAACCACGGCTGTGGATTGACCGCCTGACCCTGGCGACGAATTTCGAAATAGAGTGACGGGCGGCCCTGACCGCCACTGCTGCCCACAAGGGCGATGGGTTGGCCAGCGCGCACCTGCGTGCCGACGCTGACCAGCGCGCTCTGGTTGTAGCCGTAAAGGCTCATGTCACCTTTACCGTGTTCGACCACCACCACCAGTCCGTAACCCTGCAGCCAGTCGGCCAGAATTACGCGGCCATCGGCGATGGCTTTTACTTCGCTACCTTCAGACGCACCGATAACGATCCCTTTCCAACGTAGCTCACCCTGCAGCTGTTCGCCATAGCGATGCAGAATTGAACCGCGAACGGGCCAGAAAGCCTGACCGCGAGGAGAGCCCAAACCGCCGGTACGCGACATCAGGGAACGTTCGCTCTCGCTTGGCTTGTAGGTAGTGCCTTTGCGGGACGCTTCCTGCTGCTTATCGCGAACGGCCTGCGCCTCGCGAGCCTCTTTTTCGGCGCGCGCTTTCGCCGCCGCTTCCGCACGGGCGATGCTGTTACGCAGTTTTGATTCGTTGGCGCGCATTTCGCTGAGCTGGCTCTGACCTTCCTGAATGGAGGATTCAAGGCCGGAAAGGGTTTTCTTACGCTCGTTGCGCGCCTGCTCAAGCTTCGCCTGCTGGGCCTGCTGATCGTAGAGCAGAGTTTGCTGCTGGCTCTGCTTCTCTTCCAGCTCGGCTTTTTGCGTGGAGACCTCTTCGCGCGTCTGCTTCAGCTGCGCGATCGTCTCCTGACGCGCCTGGTTGAGATAGCCAAAATAGGCCTGCAGGCGCTGGCCGCGCTGGCTCTCTTCGCCGCTGAGGATCAGCTGGAGTCCCGTATGTTCACCCTGGCGGAATGCTGCATCAAGCTGTGCGGCAAGATTGCGCTCCTGCGCATCACGCTGGCGCTCAAGTTTGGCAATCGACGCGTTCATCTCGTCGATCTGTTTATTCAACTGGGCGAGGGTATTTTGCGTTTCTCGGAGTTTACGCGTGGCGGCGGAGATCGCCTCTTCCTGCTGCTTAAGCTGGGCGAGGAGGGCGGAGCGCTGCTGCTGCTGCTGGCGTACCGCACGCTCTTTGGCGGCGATATCGGCCTGAATGGATTTCAGCTGGTCGCGGTCATCCGCGTGGGCGGATGCGGCGCACAGCAATACGCCAGCGCTGAGTGCGCTGGCGTAAAACAGAGGTCTGACTGATAACCTAAGCGGCTTCACGACCCATGTGATTGAAAAAATCGCCTTTCCCCTCATGGGGAGCGATTATTCCACGATGAACAGCGGCTTACCAGTCATCTCTTCAGGGATCGGCATACCCATCAGCGACAGCATGGTTGGCGCGATGTCAGAAAGCTTGCCGCCTTCCACTGCTTTCAGTGATTTATCACCCACATAAATCAGCGGAACAGGCAGGTTGGTATGGGCCGTGTGCGCCTGGCCGGTCGCCGGGTCGCGCATCTGTTCAGCGTTACCGTGGTCAGCGGTGATCAGCAGCTGGCCGCCAACGGATTCAACCGCTTTTGTTACCTGCTCAACACAGTTGTCCAGCGCTTCAACCGCTTTCACTGCCGCTTCCATCACCCCGGTATGCCCCACCATGTCGCCGTTCGGGTAGTTACAGATGATGGTGTCGTACTTACCGCTCTCGATGGCCGCAACCAGTTTTTCAGTCAATTCTGCAGAGCTCATCTCTGGCTGCAGATCGTAGGTGGCCACTTTCGGGGAGTTGATCAGAATGCGGTCTTCGCCTTTGAACGGCTCTTCAACGCCGCCGTTAAAGAAGAAGGTCACGTGTGCATATTTTTCAGTTTCGGAAATACGCAGCTGCGTTTTGTCGTTCTTCGCCATCCACTCGCCGAAGGTGTTTGCCAGCGATGCTGGTGGATACGCGCAAGGCGCTTTGATGTCTGCCGCGTATTCAGTCAGCTGGATGAAATCGAGGTTTACCACTTTCTTGCGGGCAAAACCGTCGAAGTCGCTGTTGACGAACGCGCGGGTGATTTCACGCGCGCGGTCAGCGCGGAAGTTCATGAAGATCAGCGCGTCACCATCTTCCATGGCGGCGTCGGCCTGGCCTTCAGCGCGGATCACGGATGCTTTCACGAATTCGTCATTTTCATCACGTGCATAGGCCGCTTCCAGAGCTTCAACGGCGGTCGCGAACTGGAATTCACCTTTTGCCAGGGTCATCAGGTCATAGGCCTGTTCAACGCGATCCCAGCGGTTGTCGCGGTCCATGGCATAGTAACGACCAATGATGGACGCTACGCGACCTTTACCCAGCGCGGCGAATTTCTCTTCGAAGGCTTGCAGAGAGCCTTTTGCGCTGCGTGGTGGCGTATCGCGACCGTCCAGGAAGGCGTGCAGATAGATTTTTTCCGCACCGCGCTCGGCGGCCAGTTCAACCATCGCCATGATGTGATCTTCGTGGCTGTGAACGCCGCCCGCAGAGAGCAGGCCCATGATGTGTACGGCCTTGCCCGCGGCAACGGCTTTATCGACCGCGCCAGACAGCGTTGGGTTGGAGAAGAAGGTGCGTTCTTTGATTTCAACGTCCAGACGCGTCAGATCCTGATACACAATACGCCCGGCGCCGAGGTTTACATGACCGACTTCGGAGTTGCCCATCTGGCGGTCCGGCAGGCCTACTTCCAGGCCAGACGCGTCAATCAGCGTATGCGGACGTTTCGCCCACAGGGCATCCATGACCGGGGTTTTGGCGTTGAAAATAGCGTTATCCTGGCTATCTTCACGGTAGCCATAGCCATCCAGAATCACCAGTACCATAGGTTTTTTAGAAACCGACATTGCGACAACCTCATGCTCAAGAGTCAAAGTTTGCGTAATTTTACTACAGCTGAATCGATCAAATAGCCGCAGAAGATCAAAGAAAGCGCAGGGGCAAGATGTTCACCAGACCATTTTGAGGCATTTTTTTAGGTGGCATGCCGCAGAAAATGGATTAGGTTATGGTCGCTGGCTGTATTTGCCAGAACGCACAGGTATACTCCTGTCCTGGTTTTTTTTATCACTTAGTCGGGAGTAGTTACCCTCCATGCAAGAAATTATGCAATTCGTTAGCCGCCATCCGGTTCTGAGCATCGCGTGGATTGGCCTGCTGGCTGCTGTGCTGTTCACCACATTTAAGAGCCTGACGTCTAAAATTAAGGTTATCACCCGTGGTGAAGCGACGCGTCTGATCAACAAAGAAGATGCTGTCGTGGTCGATCTGCGTCAGCGTGACGATTTCCGTAAAGGTCACATTGCGGGCGCAATCAACCTGCTGCCAGCTGAAATCAAAGCGAACAACGTCGGTGAGCTTGAGAAACACAAAGCTCAGCCGATTATCGTTGTCGATGCGACCGGCATGCAGGCACAGGAATCTGCCAGCGCGCTTCATAAAGCAGGCTTCGAAAACGTAACGGTGCTGAAAGAAGGTATTTCCGGCTGGAGCGGGGAAAATCTTCCTTTGGTACGCGGCAAATAAGGAGTTCAGTCATGGCCAATATTGAGATCTATACCAAAGCGACGTGCCCGTTCTGTCATCGTGCGAAAGCGCTGCTGAACAGCAAAGGCGTCACGTTCCAGGAACTGCCGATTGACGGTGACGCGATTAAACGCGAAGAGATGATCAAACGTAGTGGTCGTACGACGGTTCCGCAGATTTTTATTGATGCGCAGCACATTGGCGGCTGTGATGACTTGTATGCGCTCGACGCCCGTGGTGGACTCGATCCGCTGCTGAGCTAAGAGACTTTAGGACAATTAAAAAGGGTATTTCCATGTCAGAACAAAACAACACCGAAATGACTTTCCAGATCCAGCGTATCTACACCAAGGACGTCTCTTTCGAAGCGCCAAATGCGCCACATGTTTTCCAGAAAGACTGGCAGCCAGAGGTTAAACTTGATCTGGATACCGCATCTACCCAACTGGCAGATGACGTGTATGAAGTCGTGCTGCGTGTGACCGTTACCGCGTCTCTGGGCGAAGAAACTGCATTCCTGTGTGAAGTACAGCAGGGCGGCATCTTCTCTATCGGCGGTATCGAAGGCAACCAGATGGCGCATTGCCTGGGTGCGTACTGCCCGAACATTCTGTTCCCGTATGCGCGTGAATGCATCACCAGCCTGGTTTCCCGCGGTACATTCCCGCAACTGAACCTTGCGCCAGTTAACTTTGATGCGCTGTTCATGAACTATCTGCAGCAGCAAGCTGGCGAAGGTGCTGAACAACATCAGGATGCCTGATGAGCACTGTTAATGCGTCAATGACTGTGATCGGTGCCGGCTCATACGGCACCGCTCTTGCCATCACGCTGGCAAGAAATGGTCACGAAGTGGTTCTCTGGGGCCACGACCCAAAACATATCGCCACGCTGCAGCGCGACCGTTGCAACGTCGCGTTTCTTCCGGACGTTCCGTTCCCTGACTCCCTGCACCTTGAAAGCGACCTTGCGACCGCGCTGGCGGCCAGCCGCAACATTCTGATTGTGGTTCCGAGCCATGTATTTGGCGACGTGCTCCGTCAGATTAAGCCGCTGATGCGCCCGGATGCGCGCATTGTCTGGGCGACAAAAGGACTGGAAGCCGAAACCGGACGCCTGCTGCAGGACGTTGCCCGCGAAGCGCTGGGTGATGAGATCCCGCTGGCGGTCATCTCCGGCCCGACCTTTGCCAAAGAGCTGGCCGCTGGCCTGCCGACGGCGATTTCGTTGGCCTCCACCGATCAGGCCTTCTCCGACGATCTTCAACAGCTGCTGCACTGCGGCAAGAGCTTCCGCGTCTACAGCAACCCCGATTTTATCGGCGTGCAGCTGGGCGGTGCGGTGAAGAACGTGATTGCGATTGGTGCCGGGATGTCAGACGGCATTGGTTTTGGTGCCAATGCGCGTACGGCGCTGATCACCCGAGGACTGACCGAAATGTCCCGCCTGGGCGAAGCGCTGGGTGCCGATCCGGCCACCTTTATGGGGATGGCTGGCCTGGGCGACCTGGTGCTGACCTGTACCGACAACCAGTCGCGTAACCGCCGCTTTGGCATGATGCTCGGACAGGGCAGCGATGTTAAAGGCGCGCAGGAGAAGATTGGTCAGGTGGTTGAAGGCTACCGCAATACCAAAGAAGTCCGCGAGTTGGCGCACCGTTTCGGTGTCGAAATGCCAATAACCGAGGAAATTTATCAGGTATTGTATTGCGGAAAAAATGCGCGCGAGGCAGCATTGACCTTATTAGGTCGTGCGCGCAAGGACGAGCGCCGCAGTAGCTAGTCGGAACCGTTGTCACCTGAATGACCCAGCCAGCGCAGAACTGGCTGGTCATTAACTATCGTCTGGAGTAAGCAATGCCGTGTGAAGAACTGGATATCGTCTGGAACAATATTAAAGCCGAAGCCCGGGCGCTGGCCGACTGCGAGCCTATGCTGGCCAGTTTCTACCACGCGACGCTACTCAAGCACGAAAATCTCGGCAGCGCGCTGAGCTATATGCTCGCCAACAAGCTGGCGTCCTCGATCATGCCTGCTATCGCCATTCGTGAAGTGGTGGAAGAGGCTTACGCTGCAGACCCGGAAATGATCGCCTCTGCCGCCTGCGATATCCAGGCCGTGCGCACGCGTGACCCGGCGGTCGATAAATATTCTACGCCGCTGCTGTACCTGAAAGGCTTCCACGCCCTGCAGGCTTACCGCATCGGCCACTGGCTGTGGAATGAAGGCCGCCGCGCGCTGGCGATCTTTCTGCAAAACCAGGTTTCCGTGACGTTTCAGGTCGATATTCACCCGGCGGCAAAGATTGGCCGCGGAATCATGCTCGACCACGCCACCGGGATTGTCGTCGGGGAAACGGCGGTGATTGAAGATGACGTCTCGATCCTGCAGTCGGTTACCCTGGGCGGTACCGGTAAAACCAGCGGCGATCGCCATCCGAAAATTCGTGAAGGGGTGATGATTGGCGCGGGTGCCAAAATCCTCGGCAATATCGAAGTCGGGCGCGGCGCGAAGATCGGCGCAGGCTCCGTGGTGCTCCAGCCCGTGCCACCGCATACCACCGCCGCTGGCGTACCGGCGCGCATCGTCGGTAAACCAGACAGCGATAAGCCGTCCATGGACATGGATCAGCACTTCAACGGCATTCACCATACCTTCGAGTATGGTGACGGCATCTGAGATTTTGCCCGGTGGCGCTGCGCTTACCGGGCCTACCTTAATATGGCGCCCTGGTAACCCAGCTGGCGCCAGGCTTCATAAACCACCACCGACACCGCGTTCGACAGGTTCATGCTGCGGCTGTCCGGCATCATCGGAATACGGATTTTCTGCTCGGCGGGCAGGGCATCCAGGATCGTGGCCGGCAGGCCGCGGGTTTCCGGGCCAAACATCAGATAGTCACCTGCCTGATAGCTCACGGCGCTATGCGCTGGCGTGCCTTTGGTCGTCAGGGCGAACATGCGCTGCGGCTTTTCGGCTTCCAGAAATGCGGCGTAATCGTGATGGCGAACGACGGCGGTAAATTCATGATAATCCAGCCCTGCGCGACGCAGACGTTTGTCGTCCCACGTAAAGCCCATCGGCTCAATGATATGCAGACGAAAACCGGTGTTCGCACACAGGCGGATGATATTGCCGGTATTCGGCGGAATTTCTGGTTCGAATAAAACGATGTTAAGCATGCTGCCCCCTTAATTGCGGGGGCAGAATATCAGAAAAGAGAGGAACTACGCGACGCCGGGTTCCTGCGAGCGGCTGTACAGCATTTTGTAGACGGTTGCCGCCGCGGCCACCAGAGCGGGCACGCTGAGGATCATTAAAATACTGTCTGCCTGCCACTGCATAGAAAGAAGCTGGGCGCTGGTCATAGTTCCCGCCACGCCGCCAAAGCGGCCGATCCCCTGCATCCAGGCGATGCCCGTCGCGCGGCACTCGGTAGGGTAAAAGGTGGCGGCCAGGGTTTGCATGCCCGATTGCGCGCCGTTCATGGCGATCCCCATCAGGAAAATCAGCCCGCCAAACAGGGCGATATGGTTATGCTCAATGCCAAGCAAAAGAATAAGGCCCATTGTCAGCACGAAACCACACGCGACCACTTTATGCGCTTCCCAGCGGTCCATCATCCAGCCCGCGAGCAGAATGCCTGCGGTGCCGCCGAAGGTGAACAGCGAGGTGAGCCAGGCGGATTCCGCCAGGGCATAACCCATCCCCTGCATTAGCGTTGGCATCCAGCTCAGCAGGACATAGTAAATGACCAGGCCCATAAAATAGGTCACCCACAGCATCAGGGTGCCGGGCAGCCAGGGCATGGAAAATAGCTGCGACACGCTCCCTTTTTTAGAGGCGACTTTCTCCTCCGCGAGGAAAAAGCCCGTGACGCTATCCAGCGTGCTGCGGGCGAACCGGCTGGCGATACGGCGGACCTGCATGACGTCCTTCCCGCGCTGCACCAGAAACTTCACGGACTCCGGTAAAAACAGCGCCAGCAGCAGCGTTAAAACCAGCGGCGCAATCGCCCCGGTCAGCAGCACGCTTCGCCAGCCGTGGTGGGGGATAAGCCAGGAAGAGATCGCGCCGCCGCCCGCCGCACCCAAAGGGAAGCCGCAGTACATGGTATTAATCGCCATGGCGCGACAGCGCTGGGGGGCAAACTCGGAGATCAGCGTGATGGCGTTAGGCATTGCGGCGCCGAGGCCCAGGCCCGTCAGAAAGCGCCACAGCGTGAGCGTATTCAGACTTTGCGCCCAGGCCGTTCCCAGGCTCGCAAGGCCGAAGAACAGGCACGAAAAGACCAGCACCCGCTTGCGCCCCATCCGGTCAGATACCGGACCGGCAATCAGCGCGCCCAGCGACAGCCCCAGCAGCGCAGCGCTCAGCACCGGCCCCAGATCCTGTTTGTGTATCCCCCATTCTGCCGACAGCGTAGGCGCGATGTAACCCATCGCTGCCGTATCAAAACCATCGATCGCCAGAACCAGAAAGCCCAGCACAATGAGCAGCCAGTGAAACCCTGAAAAGGGACTCTCATCGATCACCTGCTGAATATCCACCTTACCTGAATACGCCATACGCTCTACTCCGATCTGATGTTGTTTTTGTGTTCTTGTATTTGCTTGTCTATACAATTGCGGACGGCGGGTGGATGTCAAATTTTCTTATCTAATATGTTATCTGGATGTTATTTTTGGCGTAAAAAAGCGCCCGAGGGGGAAATCGGGCGCGTGAGAAAGAGGGGTTAACCGGAGAAGGTCAGGCCGCGTTTCCCTGAGCCAGGGGAGCCAGCGCCGCCGGTAATTTGCTTAACTCCTGCACCAGGGAATCTTTACTGATTTCGCTAATCGTTCTTGCACCTGTCAGCGTCATCGCCACCTTCATCTCTTTTTCGATCAGGTTGAGCAGATTCGCCACGCCTGCCTGGCCCGCCGTCGCCAGCGCATATAGATACGCACGGCCCAGCAGCACGCTGTCGGCGCCCAGCGCAATCATGCGCACCACGTCCAGCCCGTTGCGGATGCCGCTGTCGGCCAGGATGGCGATATCGCCTTTCACCGCATCGGCGATGGCCGGCAGGGCGCGTGCGGAAGAGAGTACCCCGTCAAGCTGGCGTCCGCCGTGGTTAGAGACCACAATCCCGTCTGCGCCAAAGCGTACCGCGTCGCGGGCATCTTCCGGATCGAGGATCCCTTTGATCACCATCGGGCCGTCCCAGAACTCGCGGATCCACTCCAGGTCCTTCCACGAGATCGACGGATCGAAGTTGTTCGCCAGCCAGCCGATGTAATCCTCCAGCCCGGTCGGTTTACCGAGGTAAGCCGAAATATTGCCCAGGTCGTGCGGACGACCGTTCAGGCCGACATCCCACGCCCACTGCGGGTGGGTCACGGCCTGCCAGTAACGACGGAGCGCAGCGTTCGGGCCGCTCATGCCGGAGTGGGCATCACGATAGCGCGCGCCGGGGGTCGGCATATCGACGGTAAAGACCAGCGTGGAGCAGCCCGCCGCTTTGGCGCGCTCGAGCGCGTTGCGCATAAAGCCGCGATCGCGCAGGACGTACAGCTGGAACCACATCGGGCGTTTGATGGTCGGGGCGACCTCTTCAATCGGGCAGACGGACACGGTGGAAAGGGTAAACGGAATGCCTTTGGCATCCGCCGCAGCGGCGGCCTGCACTTCGCCACGGCGGGCATACATCCCGCATAAGCCTACAGGCGCGAGCGCCACGGGCATGGAGAGCGTTTCGTTGAACAGCTTCGTCTCCAGGCTCAGGTCAGACATATTCTTCAGCACGCGCTGGCGCAGAGCCACCTCCGACAGATCTTCCACGTTGCGGCGCAGGGTGTATTCGGCATACGCCCCGCCGTCGATGTAGTGGAACAGGAAAGGGGGCAAAATGCGCTGCGCCGCGGCGCGATAGTCACTGGCTGCTGAAATAATCATGCTTTGTTCTCCCTGGAAATATCACTGTCGCCAGGCAGACGGGTAATACGCGCCTGTCGGGCCTGGTCTTCATCGAATCGTTTAATGGTGGTGTGCACGAAGCCGAGATGCGCCATCATCGCTTTGCGTGCGGCCTCGGCATCACCGGCCAGAATGGCCTTGAGCACCGCCTCGTGCTGTTCGGTCAGTTGGGCAAACACCGGCGGAACCAGATACATCCGCTGGCGGCTCTGTTTAACGGAGGATTGCAGCAGGTCGAAGAACCCGCGCATGGTCTGCAGCAGCACCACGTTGTGCGACGCCTCGGCAATCGCCAGGTGAAAACGCACGTCCGCCTGGGAGGCGATATCCGGGTCGCTGCTCTGCGTGGCCTCAAAGCAGGCGATGAGTTTCTCTTTGTCGGCGTCGGTTGCCCGCATGGCCGCGTGCCAGGCGGTACTGGTTTCGATGGCGTGACGCGCTTCAAGGATGTCGAAGCTGTAGTCCGGGTCGTTCTCCATCAGCGTCTTCAGCGGCTGAACGATGTTTTGCTCGGACCAGTCGTCATGCTGCCAGCGCACAAAGGTGCCGCCGCCGCGACGGCTCAGCAGCACCCCTTGGCTGACCAGCGTCGCCAGCGCCTCGCGCAGTGAATTGCGCGACACGCCAAGCTGGGCGGCGAGCTGGCGTTCGGCGGGCAGCTTCATGCCCGCTTCCAGCTGTTGTTCTTCAATCAGCGCCCGCACGCGAGAGGCAATCTCGTCGGACAGGCGTCTGGGCATCACTATCATGGGATCATCCAGGTTAAGACATAGGCCTGCAGGGTGGTGATCACCCCCACCATGCAGGTGAATATCAGGCTGTGTTTCACGGTAAAGCGGAACAGATCCGACTCTTTACCGACCAGTCCCACCGCCGCACAGGCAATGGCGATGGATTGTGGAGAGATCATTTTCCCGGTCACGCCGCCTGTGGTATTCGCGGCCACCAGCAGGACGTCCGACACGCCAATCTGCTGGGCTGCCGTTGCCTGCAGCGCGGCAAACAGGGCGTTTGACGAGGTATCGGAACCGGTCAGGAACACCCCCAGCCAGCCGAGGAACGGCGAGAAGAAGGTGAAGGCGTGGCTGGTATGGGCCAGCGCCAGCGCCAGCGTTGATGACAGGCCGGAGTAGTTCGAGATAAACGCGAACGCCAGCACCATGCCGATGGAGTAAATCGGCAGCATCAGCTCTTTAATTGTCGCCGCAAAGGTCTGCACCGCGGCCGCAGGCTTCATGCGCAGCCACACCACGGAAAGGATAGCGGCAAACAGGATGGCGGTACCGGTGGCGGAGAACCAGTCGAATTTATAGACCGCGGCATACGGCGTGGCGGCGTGCACCACCGGCGGCATACGGGCGACCATCTTGTCGAGGAACGGTACGGAAATATTAATCACCATGTCGTACAGCGCCCCACCCGGCGCGAACAGGGCTTTAAACGGCGGGATGCTCCACAGGGTGACCGTTGCGGTCAGGAACAGGAACGGCGACCAGGCGCGGATCACCTGTCCTGCCGTATAGCCCGTGCGGGCCAGGGTTTGATCAACCTGCGAGGCGCCCATGTCGGCGAAGCGGAAAATGCGTACCGGCTGCCAGCGTTTCAGGAACAGCGTCAGGCAGACCAGCGACACCAGCGAAGAGATGATGTCCGGCAGCTCCGGGCCGAGGAAGTTCGAGCTGAGGTACTGGGCAATGGCGAACGAACCGCCCGCCACCATCACCGCAGGCCAGGTCTCCTTCACGCCGCGCCAGCCGTCCATAATCGCCATGATCCAGAACAGGACGATAATGGTCAGGAAGGGCAGCTGACGGCCGACCATCTGGCCGATCTCGAAGCTGTCCAGCCCGGTAACCTGTCCGGCTACCAGAATCGGAATACCCATCGCGCCAAACGCCACCGGCGCGGTGTTCACAATCAGGCACAGGCCCGCAGCATACAGCGGGTTAAAGCCCAGACCCACCAGCAGCGCGGCGGTGATCGCCACCGGTGCGCCAAAGCCTGCTGCACCTTCCAGAAATGCCCCGAAGGAGAAGCCGACAATCAGCATCTGCAGGCGCTGGTCCGGAGTGATGGAGAGAATCGACGAGCGGATAATGTCGAACTGCCCGGTTTTCACCGAGATTTTATAGACAAAGACCGCCGCGATGATGATCCACGCAATCGGCCACAGACCGTAGAAGAAACCGTAGACGACGGAGGCCAGCGCGCGATCGACCGGCATTTTATAGAAGAACAGCGCCACCATCAGGGCGATAGCAACGGTATACGTCGCGGCGAGGTAGCCCTTCAGCTTGAGCTTAATCAGCGCAAAGAAGAAGAACAGGATCGGAAGCGATGCGATCAGGCTCGACAGCCAGATATTACCGGCCGGGTCGTAGTTTTGTTGCCAGAGGCTCATGCAGGTCTCCTGGGGACCAGACAGCCTGCGCTGCGGGTGAGTCTCCGCTCAACTCTGCGTCACAGGTTGTGTAAAATTGGTCCTGCCAATGTTGTGTTGTAGGGTTAATGACAATGAATGGTTAACCAGATGTTATGAGCTGGCAATGACTTTGTGAGCGGAAATAATGGAATTGTGAACCGGGGAAGAAAGAAAAGGGGAATTGGTTGGGCCAATTTGAAGCGGGGTGGGGCCTGATGCCCTCACCCCGGCCCTCTCCCACAGGGAGAGGGAGAAAACAGCACCGTACAGTCCCCTCGCCCCTTAAGGGAGAGGGTTAGGGTGAGGGGAAAAGTATCAGAACGCGGTCTTACAAAAGCCCGTCATCTCTTTAAGGCCCATTTCGCGGCCAAGCTCGGTCATCGGGTGTACCACCACCAGACCACGGACGCTTTTCTTCAGCTTGCCCATGTCGGCCTGTTCTTTTTTGGTGATCGCACGGCGGTGCGGCATGTTCATCAGCTTCTGCGCTTCTTTGCTCAGCTTCTGGCCCTTCACTTCGCGCAGACGCTCGATTTCTGTTTCCAGCGTGGCGGCTTCTTTTTCCAGCTCGGCGTACTTCTCGGCGGAATCGACCAGCGACAGGCCAGCCATCTGGTGGCGGATCAGATCCAGGCGGTCGCTCAGGCGTTTAATTTCGTTCTTTTCGACTTCTTTCATGACAAATAACTCTGAATACGGGGAATTTACAGGGAAGGATACACCAATGTGAGCAGGCTTACTTCTGAAACGCTTTTTTTAAGCTGATTCGGGAAATCAGCTCAGTCAGGGAGAGCACCATGGTGGAACGGACAACCTGTTGATAACGCAGCTTTTGCATCGCGTAGAGCTCAGGATCGCTGTTGTCAAAATGGGGTGCAGGGGGCAGCGCGGTGACGCAGTGCAGCTCGCCGAAGGGCCCCAGGATCTCATCATCGGTAAAGGTGTACTCATTACCGTCATGATTGAGTTCTTCGCGCAGCGCCATTAACAGCTCCGCATCTTCATACTCTTGTCGGTTGAGCACGCCAAGACCATAAATCAGCTTCAGACGCACGGATAAATCGCCCAGCGGTCCGTCTCCGTCCAGTAACGGTTCTACAGCATATTTTACCGCGTAGTCGTCTTTGCGAAACACCTGAAGCACCAGGATATTCACCGCCTCGGTTAACAGCTCGACGGCGGCAATCAGGAAACTTCGTACGGTTTTGCCAGCATTCAGACGCTCAAGCACACGATTTTCAAAGGCCTGGGTTTGTTCCATTATTGCCTGCATATCTGACAATCTATTATCTGGGCGCAGGTTAACCTGCGCCGCACTGTGCATCATTTGGTTGCGTTGTATGCGTTAACCGCCTCCACAACCACGTCGCTGTTGGCGTCCAGACCGGAAATCTGCGCCAGCGCAGCCTGCGCGCCTTTGTCATCAATCAGCTGAGCCAGTTCCTGCGCCTGCGGGTCCTGCTCGCTGCGGTAGTGCATCGCGGCGGCAATCCCTTTCACCAGGTTGGCGTGCGGCAGGCCGTATTCCAGCGTGCCCAGCAGCGGCTTAATCAGGCGGTCGCCCGCGCTCAGTTTGCGCAGAGGCTGACGGCCCACGCGCTCAACGTCATCTTTCAGATACGGGTTTTCAAAGCGACCGAGGATTTTCTGGATGTATGCTGCGTGTTTATCAGCATCAAAACCGTAGCGTTTGATCAGCACCGCGCCGCTCTCTTCCATTGCCCCTTTTACCACCGCGCGGATCTTCTCATCGAGGATCGCGTCACGAATGGTCTGATGACCGGCCAATTTTCCGAGGTACGCGGTTATAGCATGCCCGGTGTTCAGCGTGAAGAGTTTGCGTTCGACAAATGCCATCAGGTTATCGGTTAATTCCATTCCCGGAATGGTCGGCAGGGCGCCTTTAAACTGGGTTTTATCAACGATCCACTCGCTGAAGGTTTCCACGGTCACTTCCAGCGGATCGTTAGTGGCGGATTCAGACGGCGGAACGATGCGGTCCACAGCGGAATCCACAAACCCGACGTGCGCTTCAACCCAGGCTTTGTCTTCGTCTGCTACAGCGTTAAGCACGTGGCCTTTCAGCTGCGTGGTGCCGCGCACCATGTTTTCACAGGCGATGATGTTCAGCGGGGTGTCGATGCCCTGCGCTTTACGTTTTGCCAGGCCTTTCGCGACCGCAGGAGCAATGCGCTCAAGGACAACCGGGCCTACCGCCGTGGTCACCAGATCGACGCTGGCGATCAGGTCGATAACGTCTTCACCGATGCTGCTGACCGCGTTGACGCCGGAGACGGTTTCAACCTGCTCGTTTTCACCGACTACATGGACCTGATAGCTATGACGCGCATTCAGGGCATCCAGGACCACCTGATTCACATCGGCGAATGTCAGCGTAATGCCCGCGTCTGCCAGCAGTTTACCGATAAAACCACGACCGATATTACCTGCGCCAAAATGTAATGCTTTCATAGTGTTAACCTTCATCAATGTTTTTACCCGAGAGGGCTGGGGTGAGGAACGTTTCCCCTCACCCTAGCCCTCTCCCCGGAGGGGAGAGGGAAGAGAACTTATTTGTTCAGCAGAGCCAGCACTTCTTCCACGCTGGTGGTGCTCGCCAGACGCTCAATGACAGACTCATCATCCAGCGCGTTGGTCAGGCTGGTAATCACCTGAATGTGCTCGTTGTTGCGAGCGGCGATACCAATCACCAGACGGGCGATGTCGTCTTCTTCCTCACCGAAGCGCACGCCCTGCGGATACTGACAGAATACGACGCCGGTTTTCAGGACGCGATCTTTCGCTTCAACCGTACCGTGCGGCACCGCGATGGATTCGCCCAGGTAGGTTGGCGTCAATTTTTCGCGTTCCAGCATCGCGTCAACGTATTCAGGCTGAACGTAGCCGCCTTTCACCAGCTGCTCGCCGGCAAAGCGAATCGCTTCTTCTTTGGTTGCTGCTGTGCGACCGAGGAAGATGTTTTCCGCACCCAGTTTGAACAGGTGGGCGTTGCTCTCGTCAAAGCTGTCCTGCAGGCTTGAGCGCACTTTCACTTCGTTGTCTTCGTGACGCTGCGCCGCAACCAGACGTTCGGTCAGGCTGGTGTACAGGCCGCTGTCGAGGAAGTTGGTCAGCGAAATGTGCTGTGCCTGCGGCACCTGACGCATGGCGCGTTCGGTCAGGTCGCGGTGCGTGATGACCAGGTCAACGTCCGGCGGCAGGCTGTTAATGGCGCTGTTGGTGACGGAGATGTTGGTCAGGCCCGCATCCTGTACTTTCTTACGCAGCACGCCTGCACCCATTGCGCTGGAACCCATACCGGCGTCGCAGGCAACGATGATTTTACGCACGTGGCTCAGGTCGTTAGAGACATCGCCCGCGGTCAGTGGAGTTGCGCCTTTGGATTCGGCTTTCATGTCGTGCATACGACGGGTCGCCGCTTCAATATCGTCGTCTTCTTTCACTTTGCTGGTTTTCAGCAGGATAGAAGAGACCACGAAGGAGACCGCCATGGCCGCACAGATGGCCGCGATGTTCGCGAAGTACGCCCCTTTTGGCGTCATCGCCAGTACCGCCAGGATAGAACCCGGAGAGGCCGGAGACACCAGACCGCCACCCAGCACGCTCAGGGTGAACACGCCGGTCATACCGCCAAGGATAACGGCCAGGATCAGACGTGGGTTCATCAGCACGTACGGGAAGTAAATTTCGTGGATACCGCCCAGGAAGTGAATGATTGCCGCACCGCCAGCAGACTGCTTAGCGCTGCCGCGACCAAAGAACATGTACGCCAGCAGAACGCCCATACCCGGACCCGGGTTAGCTTCAATCAGGAAGAAGATAGACTTGCCGAGATCGTGAGACTGCTGAATACCCAGCGGCGAGAAGATGCCGTGGTTGATGGCGTTGTTCAGGAACAGGATTTTCGCCGGTTCTACGAAGATAGACGCCAGCGGCAGCATATCGTGCGCAACCATGAAGTTAACGCCTGCCGCCAGAATTTTGGACAGCACTTCAACCGCAGGGCCAATGCCGAGGAACGCCAGAATCGCGAGGATCATCCCGATGATGCCCGCAGAGAAGTTGTTCACCAGCATTTCGAAGCCGGATTTGATCTTACCATCAACCCAGACATCGAATTTCTTAATCGCCCAGCCGCCCAGAGGACCGGCAATCATTGCACCGAGGAACATCGGCATATCTGCACCGACGATAACACCCATGGTCGTGATAGCACCCACTACGCCACCACGGTCACCGCCCACCAGACGACCACCGGTGAAACCGATGAGCAGCGGCAGGAGATAGGTAATCATTGGGCCAACAAGTTTCGCCAGCGTTTCGTTAGGCAACCACCCTGTCGGAATGAACAATGCAGTGATGATACCCCACGCGATAAACGCGCCGATATTTGGCATCACCATGTTGCTGAGGAAACGACCAAAGCTTTGAACTTTGATCTTGAAATCGGATGACATAAAACACCCCTTCTTCTGTTTACGCTTGGGCTTGCGGCCCGAGGTTTATTGTTAATGAGGCGGCAGAGGTAGCCGGGCCCTGTTCTGATGCTGTGAAATCTGGCACTGAATCGTTCAACTGTCCAGACAGCGAAAATTTGTGTGACACGCGTCACGTAAATGTAGGGGGTGTGGATATCAATGAGGTGATATGAATCACAAAACGGATGGGCAAAAAAAATACGATGGCGAAAAATAAAGCAAAAACCACCCCTTTCTGTGATGGTGTTCACGTTTTGGTTTTGTGTGTTTGTTTCCGGATTGTGACTGATTTCACAAAATATTTTTATGCAGATTTCTCCGGCTGCGATCGGCGGCAAACTCTGCATGGCGATTCGGTGCCAGGATGACTTAGCGTGACACGTTAAGCTAAAAAACCACTTTTGATGTGTGGTATGGCAAAAAGTTAAAACGTGGATTACGCTCATATTGTAAGGTTAAGTATATTATTATTCAGGATATATTTTGACACGCTTATAAACTTGCATGGAGATATTATAAAAACCGATACTCCCCGGCTCTGAAATAGTAAGCACAACCCCCGTGCTTATAAAAATTAATTAGGTTGCATACCATTATATTAATTTAATGAGTTGACGTTGTTTAAGTGAGGAGAATATGTTTCTCAACTATTTTGCGCTGGGCGTATTGATTTTTGTATTTCTGGTTCTCTTTTACGGAATCATCGCCATCCATGACATCCCTTATAATATGGCCAAAAAGCGTAACCATCCCCATGCCGATGCGATTCATACGGCAGGCTGGATTAGCCTTTTTACGCTCCATGCCATCTGGCCGTTCCTGTGGATCTGGGCCACGCTGTACCGTGAAGATCGCGGCTGGGGTATGCAGAACCATATCACAAAGCCTGATGAGGTTCCGGGCATGGATGCGCTGGCCAAACGCGTGGCGGAACTCGAACAAAAGCTGGCCGCGGTAAAGCCTGCTGCTGATAAGAACACGCTGGAGCGCTAATCATGGATCTGTTAATTATTTTGACCTATGTGGCATTTGCCTGGGTGATTTTTAAAATATTCCGTATTCCGGTAAACCAGTGGACGCTTGCCACCGCGACATTAGGCGGGGTGTTTATTGTTGCCGGTCTTATTCTGTTAATGAATTATAACCACCCGTATACGTTTACGGCGCAAAAAGCGGTTATTTCTATTCCGATTACGCCGCAGGTTACCGGGGTGGTCAGTGAAGTGACCGATAAAAATAACCAGCTTATTAAAAAAGGCGAAGTGTTATTTAAACTTGATCCAGGCCGCTACCAGGCGCGCGTCGACAGACTCCAGGCTGACCTGGTGACCGCGACGCACAATATCGACAATCTGAAAGCGCAGCTGGTGGAGGCCGTCGCCAATACGACGCGCGTCTCCGCAGAGCGCGACCGCCTGTATAAAGATTATCAGCGCTACCTGAAAGGCAGCCAGGCGAAGGTGAATCCGTTCTCTGAAAGCGATATCGACAACGCGCGGCAGAACTATCTCGCGCAGGATGCGCTGGTAAAAGGCTCCGTTGCTGAACAGACCCAGATTCAAAGCCAGTTGGACAGCATGGTGAACGGCGAGCAGTCGCAGATTGCCTCCTTACGCGCTCAGCTCGCCGAAGCCAAATACAACCTGGATCAGACCGTGGTACGTGCGCCAAGCGATGGTTACGTCACCCAGGTGCTGATCCGTCCGGGGACGTACGCCGCCGCGCTGCCGCTGCGTCCGGTGATGGTCTTTATTCCTGAACAGAAGCGTCTGATCGTGGCCCAGTTCCGTCAGAACTCGCTGCTGCGTCTGAAGCCGGGTGATCAGGCGGAAGTGGTGTTTAACGCGCTGCCGGGCCAGGTGTTCTCCGGGAAGCTCACCGCGATCCTGCCGGTGGTGCCGGGGGGAACCTATCAGGCGCAGGGTGCGCTGCAGTCGCTGACGGTCGTGCCCGGAACGGATGGCGTATTGGGCACTATCGAACTGGATCCGAATGCGGAAGTCGAAGCGCTGCCAGACGGTATCTATGCCCAGGTGGCGGTCTACTCGGACCATTTCGCCCACGTCTCGGTGATGCGTAAGGTGCTGCTCCGTATGACTAGCTGGATGCACTACCTCTACCTCGATCACTAATCCTTCCAGGGCAGGAATGCGACTCGCATACCTGCCCTTTTTTCATCGCTTGATCCATACTGACCTTTTTCCGGCATCAAGGATCAGGCAATGAAACTCATCGGTAGCTATACCAGTCCCTTCGTGCGAAAAATCTCGATTCTCCTGCTGGAGAAAGGGATTGAATTTGAATTCATCAATGAACAGCCCTACAACGCGGAAAACGGCGTCGCGCAGTACAACCCGCTGGGGAAAGTCCCGGCGCTGGTGACGGACGAGGGCGAATACTGGTTCGATTCCCCGATTATTGCGGAGTATATCGAGCTGCTGGGCGTTGCCCCGGCAATGCTGCCAGCTGACCCAAAAGCGGCGCTGGCAGTGAAGCAAATCGAAGCCCTGGCCGATGGCATTATGGATGCGGCATTAACCTCCGTGCGTGAACAGGCAAGGCCCGCCGCCCAGCAGTCGGAAACGGAACTGTTACGCCAGCGGGAAAAAATCAGCCGCAGCCTGGACAGGTGCGAGCAGCTTATCCAGGAGGGAAAGATTCAAACCGACAGCCTGAACCTGGCAACCATCGCCATTGCCTGCGCCATCGGCTATCTCAACTTCCGCCGGGTTTCCCCTGGCTGGTGCGTCGACCGTCCGCTGCTGGTGAAACTGGCAGACACGCTTTTTAGCCGCGAGAGCTTTGCCCGGACAGAACCGCCAAAGGCTTGACGCGGGTTATAACACTTCGGCGTCGGAGGCGGTACAATCCCTCCACATGTTAACTCCCTCTCCCGTCGGGAGGGGGGAAGATATTTACTCGCCAGGCGCTTTCATGACTACTCATCATTCGCTGTACAGCCAGATCCCCGCTACCGACCGTCTCCTTCGCGAGCCCCGCATTCATGCTGCCGTTGAGCGTTTTGGCCATACCGCGACGGTGGAGATGCTACGCCTGCTTCAGGACGAAGCCCGAAGCGCTATTCAGTCAGAAAACGCCTTGCCCGACTGGTGCGCGGCGTGGGAGCAGGAAGTAGAGCACCGGCTGGATGAGAAAGCGCAAAGCGCGTTACGCCCGGTGATTAACCTGACCGGCACCGTGCTGCATACCAACCTGGGACGCGCGCAGCAGGCGGAAGAGGCGGTTGCTGCGGTTGTGCAAGCCATGCGGGCGCCCGTGACGCTGGAGTACGATCTGGACGGTGCCGGACGCGGGCATCGTGACCGGGCGCTGGCGGACCTGCTGTGCCAGCTGACCGGCGCGGAAGATGCCTGCATTGTGAATAACAACGCCGCAGCGGTGTTGTTGATGCTTGCTGCCACCGCCAGCGGCAAAGAGGTGGTGGTTTCCCGCGGCGAGCTGGTTGAGATTGGCGGGGCGTTTCGCATTCCGGACGTGATGCGCCAGGCGGGCTGCACGCTACATGAAGTGGGCACCACCAACCGCACACATGCGAAAGATTATCGCGCGGCGGTGAATGAAAATACCGCCCTGATGATGAAGGTTCACACCAGCAATTATCATATTGAAGGCTTCACCAAAACGGTTGAAGAGCGCGAGCTGGCGGCGATTGGCCGCGAACTGAATATTCCGGTGATTGCCGATCTCGGCAGCGGCTCGCTGGTGGATCTGAGCCAGTACGGGCTGCCGAAAGAGCCGATGCCGCAGGAGATGATTGCGGCGGGCGTCAGCCTGGTCAGCTTTTCCGGCGACAAGCTGCTGGGCGGGCCGCAGGCCGGGATTATCGTCGGCAAGCGCGAGCTGATTGCGAAGCTGCAGCAGCATCCGCTCAAGCGCGCCCTGCGAGCCGATAAAATGACGCTTGCCGCGCTGGAGGCGACGCTGCGGCTCTATCTCCATCCGGAGAAACTGGCCGACCGCCTGCCCACGCTGCGTCTGTTAACCCGCGATGCCGCCTCGATTCGCGCCCAGGCCGAATTACTGCTGCCGCGCATTGCCCCGCACTACCCCGATTTTGACGTTCGCATTGAACCCTGCCAGTCGCAGATTGGCAGCGGTTCGCTGCCGGTGGACAGGCTGCCGAGTGAAGCGCTCACGTTCACCCCGCGTGACGGGCGCGGTAGCCACCTTGAAGCCCTGTCGTCGCGCTGGCGTGGCCTGCCCGCGCCGGTTATCGGGCGGATTTACGATGGCCGAATGTGGCTGGATCTGCGCTGCCTTGAAGATGAAGAGCGATTTCTGGAGATGTTGTTGAAATGATTATTGCCACCGCCGGTCATGTCGACCACGGAAAAACCACGTTGCTGCAGGCGATTACCGGCATAAACGCCGACCGCCTGCCGGAAGAGAAAAAGCGCGGCATGACCATCGATCTGGGCTATGCCTACTGGCCCCAGCCTGATGGTCGCGTGCTGGGTTTTATTGATGTTCCGGGGCATGAAAAGTTTCTGTCCAACATGCTGGCGGGCGTGGGGGGTATCGATCATGCCCTGCTGGTGGTGGCCTGCGATGATGGCGTCATGGCGCAAACCCGTGAGCACCTGGCGATCCTGCAGCTGACCGGCAACCCGCAGCTGACCGTGGCGCTGACCAAAGCCGATCGCGTGGATGACGCACGCGTCAGCGAGGTGCGCGAAACGGTACAGGCGACCTTGCAGGAGTATGGTTTTGCCGATGCACCCCTTTTTGTCACCGTGGCGACAGAAGGGCGCGGTATCGATGAACTTCGCCACCACTTACAGCAGCTTTCGTCGCGTGACCACGCCAGCCATCACCGCTTCCGTCTGGCGATTGACCGGGCCTTTACCGTCAAAGGCGCGGGGCTGGTGGTGACCGGGACGGCGCTGAGCGGTGAAGTGAACGTAGGTGATACGCTCTGGCTGACGGGCGTTAACAAACCGATGCGCGTGCGCGGCTTACATGCGCAAAACCAGCCCGCAGAGCGCGCTCATGCCGGGCAGCGGATCGCGCTGAACATTGCCGGGGATGCGGAAAAAGAGCAGCTTAACCGCGGCGACTGGCTGCTGGCCGATGCTCCACCAGAACCGTCTGAACGCGTCATTGTCTCTCTGCAGACAAACGTGCCCCTGACCCAATGGCAGCCGCTGCATATTCACCATGCGGCGAGCCATATCACCGGGCGCGTGTCGCTGCTGGAAGACGACCTTGCCGAACTGGTATTCGATTCTCCGCTCTGGCTTGCAGACAACGATCGTCTGGTACTGCGTGATATTTCCGCGAGGGAAACGCTGGCCGGGGCACGGGTCGTCGCGCTGAATCCACCGCGACGCGGCAAGCGTAAACCTGAATATCTGCAGTGGCTGGCAGCGCTGGCGCAGGCCAGCGATGATAGCGCCGCGCTGCGGGTGCATCTCGATCGCGGTGCGGTGAGCCTGAGTGATTTTGCATGGGCACGCCAGCTGAGCGGGGAAGGCTTACACCAGCTCACCCAGCAGCCGGGCTTTATTCAGGCTGGGAATAGCCTGCTTAATGCCCCGGTTGCGGCACGCTGGCAGCGTAAGATACTGAACACGCTGGCGACGTACCATGAACAGCATCAGGACGAGCCTGGCCCGGGACGTGAGCGTCTGCGGCGCATGGCGCTGCCGATGGAAGACGATGCGCTGGTGCTGCTGCTGATTGAAAACATGCGCGAAAGCGGGGCGATCAAAAGCCACCACGGCTGGCTGCATCTGCCGGATCACAAGGCCGGGTTCACCGCAGAGCAAGAGGCAGTATGGCAAAAAGTGGCCTCGCTGTTTGGCGATGAGCCGTGGTGGGTTCGCGATTTGGCCCGCGAAACGAGCACTGACGAGCAGGTGATGCGTCAGGTATTGCGCCATGCGGCGCAGCAGGGGCTGATAGTCGCGATCGTGAAAGATCGTTATTACCGTAACGATCGTATTGTGGCGTTTGCCAACCTGATCCGCGAGCTGGATCAGGAGCGGGGCTCTACCTGCGCGGCCGATTTCCGCGACCGGCTGAACGTGGGCCGCAAGCTGGCGATTCAGATCCTGGAGTATTTCAACCGCATCGGCTTTACCCGCCGTCGCGGTAACGATCATTTATTGCGAGATTCGTTATTATTTCCTGAAACTCCGTGACCCCCGTCGTAAACGCCGTTACCGGTTGGCGAGAAAATCGCCAGCCGGAACTACCCTTGTTGTACACCAACAGCAAGGAGACGGTCATGACAAACAATCCTCCCTCATCGCGTATCCAGCCCGGCGAGTATGGTTTTCCCCTCAAGCTGAAGCCTCGTTATGACAACTTTATTGGCGGCGACTGGGTAGCTCCCGTCGACGGCGAATACTATTCCAACCTGACCCCCGTTACCGGCCAGCCGCTGTGCGAGATAGCCAGCTCCGGCAAACGCGATATCGATCTGGCGCTGGATGCGGCGCACAAAGCGAAAGATAAATGGGGCCATACCTCCGTTCAGGACCGCGCGGCTATTTTGTTCAAAATCGCTGACCGGATGGAGCAGAATCTGGAGCTGCTGGCGACGGCGGAAACCTGGGATAACGGCAAGCCGATCCGGGAAACGATGGCGGCAGACGTGCCGCTGGCCATCGACCACTTCCGCTATTTTGCCTCCTGCATTCGCGCTCAGGAGG
The DNA here is from genome assembly GCF_000568075.1 of Enterobacter sp. DC1. Taxonomy (NCBI): domain Bacteria; kingdom Pseudomonadati; phylum Pseudomonadota; class Gammaproteobacteria; order Enterobacterales; family Enterobacteriaceae; genus Enterobacter; species Enterobacter sp. DC1. Next base: position 52,662 of record NZ_AZUA01000007.1, on the reverse strand, counting down.
GCGGAATAAGCGAGGTAGACAGCGACACCGTGGCGTATCACTTCCACGAGCCGCTGGGCGTCGTCGGGCAAATTATTCCGTGGAACTTCCCGCTGCTGATGGCGAGCTGGAAAATGGCGCCCGCGCTGGCGGCCGGGAACTGCATTGTGCTTAAACCGGCGCGTCTGACCCCGCTCTCGGTGCTGCTGCTGATGGAAATCGTTGGCGACCTTCTGCCGCCGGGCGTGATTAACGTGGTCAACGGCGCGGGCGGTGAGATAGGGGAATATCTGGCTACCTCAAAACGGATCGCTAAAGTGGCGTTTACCGGGTCGACGGAAGTGGGCCAGCAGATTATGCAGTACGCCACGCAGAACATCATTCCCGTGACCCTGGAGCTGGGCGGGAAGTCCCCGAACATCTTCTTCGCGGACGTGATGGAGGAAGAGGATGCCTTTTTCGATAAAGCCCTGGAAGGGTTTGCGCTGTTTGCGTTTAACCAGGGCGAAGTCTGCACCTGCCCAAGCCGCGCGCTGGTGCAGGAGTCCATCTATGAGCGCTTTATGGAGCGGGCCATTCGCCGCGTCGAGTCTATCCGCAGCGGTAACCCGCTCGATAACGTCACGCAGATGGGGGCGCAGGTCTCGCACGGACAGCTGGAAACCATCCTCAACTACATCGATATCGGCAAGAAAGAGGGGGCGGATATTCTGACCGGCGGTCGCCGTAAGGTGCTTGGCGGGGATCTGCAGGAAGGATATTACCTTGAGCCAACGATCCTGTTCGGTCAGAACAACATGCGCGTCTTCCAGGAGGAAATTTTCGGACCGGTACTGGCCGTGACCACCTTCAAAACGATGGAGGAGGCGCTGGAGATTGCCAACGACACGCCGTATGGCCTGGGAGCCGGCGTCTGGAGCCGCAACGGTAATCTGGCCTATAAAATGGGCAGAGGCATCCAGGCCGGGCGCGTATGGACCAACTGCTACCACGCCTATCCTGCGCACGCGGCATTTGGCGGTTATAAGCAATCGGGTATCGGGCGCGAAACCCACAAGATGATGCTGGAACATTATCAGCAGACGAAATGTTTGCTGGTCAGCTACTCCGATAAACCACTGGGGCTATTCTAATCGCCCAGTTCAGGCCGTCCATGGGCGGCCTGAGCAATTTGCTGGCGCAGGCAGTTCAGAACGCCGTCCAGAACGTATTGCACGCGCCAGGGCTGGTATTCGCGTTTGCGGAAGATGGCCGTCAGATCGAGCCACCACTCTTCCTGATGTGGGAAGCAGGGGACCAGCATCCCTCGCGTTAATTCTTTTTTCAGACTCTCTTTTGGCGCAAAAACAATCCCAAGATTATTTCTTGCCAGCTCCAGGGCCGTCTGCGTATTGTCGCAAATATAATTACCGGTCACCCGGTAGTCATGCACGCTATCACTGCCGTGCACGCGGAAACGCCAGATATTTGCATCATCGACCAGCATGGAGTCAATGAGAATACAGGAATGATTAATTAAATCTTCGGGTCCCTTTAAGGGATGCTTATTTAAATACTCAACGGTTGCAAATGCCGTAACGGAATATTTTGTTAACACGCTGGCAACCAGACTTTCGTCTTTCGGTTGCGCATAGGTAATTAAAATGTCGCAGTCATCCGGAAAGGAAACGCCTTCTGAAAATTCATTCCGGTCGAGGTTGTAGGTTTTCAGGGAGATGCGGATGTCACCGATATCTTCTATCTGATGGATCACGTGGCGCGCGAGATAGGTTACGATACCTGTAGGGGCATAGATCGTGACCTTTCCGCGCTTCTCATGCTTATAATCAGCAATAAAATTAACGAGTTGACTGTTTCTGTCCAGGGTGGCATTAACGTAAGGGAGTAACGCTTCACCAAACTGGGTCAGGGCCAGCTGGCGCGTGGTGCGCTCAAAAACCTTGAGTCCAACCCGCGTTTCAAAATCAGACAGATATTTACTGACGTTGGCCTGCGCCATGCCCAGCAGGGCGGCGGCATCGCCAATGCTGTGGGTTGCTGCGATGACGGATATAATTTTTAATTCGCGTGGTTTTAGCTGTAATTTATTCATCATGCGCACCCATCTATATGATTTTATATATAATATTATATAAACCGCAGCGTTGCATTGGCAAATTTGTAACCATTATTATGCGCCTCGCTTGTTTGGCATTTTAATGGATTACATGTAATGACTATTAAATACAATTTACTCATCGCTGCCACGTTATTTGCAACATCCTCAGCAATGGCCGGTGACTTTTCACTAGGAGCGGGGGCTGTATTTAATGAGTCTCCTTACAAAGGCTATAACGAAAATACTACCGCAGTACCGTTAATTAGCTACGAAGGCGATCGTTTTTATGTTCGCCAGACCACGGGCGGATGGATCCTGTGGAAAGACGCAAAAAATGAACTCAGCCTGACCGCATCGTGGATGCCGCTGCATTTCGATCCAGATGACAACGACGACCATCAGATGAAACAGCTTGATGAGCGTAAAGCCTCTGCCTTCCTCGGCGGCGCGTACTACCGCCACGAAAGCTGGGGTTCTCTGAAAGTGGCGGTCTCCGGTGATGCCACGGATGAAAGCGGCGGCGTGATCGGCGAGGTCTCTTACTTCCGTCCAATCAGGATGGAACGCCTGACCCTGACGCCCTCTGTCGGTATTTTCTATAGCGACGAAAGCTATAACGACTACTACTACGGCGTATCCGGCAGCGAGTCTCGCCGCTCAGGTCTGGATGAATACACCGCCGGAGACAGCTGGACGCCATACGTTGGCCTGGCGGCCAAATATCAATTAACCCAGAAGCTGTATCTCAACGCCAGCGCGGTCTACACCGTATTGCCTGACGACGTGAAGAACAGCCCGATGATCGACCGCGACGACAGCTTTGCGCTGATGACCGGCCTGACCTGGCGTTTCTGATGCAGTAAAGCCGGGTGGCGGCTTCGCCTTACCCGGCCTACATGGACTGCCATCGCAGTTTTACGTAGGCCCGAGCATGCGAAGCGCCGCCGGGCATATTTGAGAGTACCAACCTCCCTTTTTCCCTTCCCGTCATGACTTCCTCATTAATATTCCTGATACGCTAATGCGATCTGCGCCATCAATAAAGGTGTGCAACATGTGTATCATTCTTAAAGAAAATCAAACCGGGCACTCTCGCCCGTATTTGGCGACGGGCGGGAATTAAGCACGGATATCAGGAGTCGTTATGTTTTTTCCTGCTTACATTCATTCTGATTCCGACGGTAGCACCAGCGGCTATCTCAAAAGAACGGGTTTTTAACGTGCGCGAGGCGCAACAGATGAACCGATTTATCGTGGCGGATGCGGAAAAATGCATTGGGTGCCGCACCTGCGAAGTGGCCTGCGCGGTGTCGCATCAGGACGCCGTCTCCGCTCATGCCTTTACGCCCCGCCTTCGGGTGGTTAAGGGGGGCGCCTACACAACGGCAGTGGGTTGCCATCAGTGCGAGGATGCGCCGTGTGCTAACGTCTGTCCAACCCATGCCATCAGCCGTACGGCGGAAGCCTGGCTCGTTGAGCAGACGCGCTGCATTGGGTGCAAAAGCTGTGTGGTGGCGTGTCCGTTTGGGGCGATGCAGGTGCGTCTGGAGGGAAATAAGCCGCAGGCGCTGAAATGTGATTTATGTGTGCATCGCGAAGGCGGACCGGCCTGCGTGGAGGCCTGTCCAACCCACGCGTTGCGCTGCGTTGATCCTGCCAGGATTCGGGCTGAAAAGCTTACTGCATTTTATTGAAATTCCACGTGAACGTCAGACTGTAGCGCCAGTCCCTGTTGCGACTGTCTGTCGGAACATCCCCGACGGGTCTTGCCGCCTCAACCGTGACGCTATAGTGGCGCGTATCGCCTATCATCACCCCGGTAGCAACTGACCCGAGCCGCTGATGAGGTAAACCGGACGTGTTAAACCAGGTTTGCGCGGTATCGGCCAGGATATAGGGTTGGATGGTGGCAAGCCAGGTGCTCTCTTTCCGCATCTTGATATAGCGCAGTTCTACCTGCCCGCCGTAGCCGTAATCACCGCTTGCTTCACTGTCCTGGTATCCACGGCCAAAGCGCTGGGCACCGAAGCTAACGCGTTCGGGCTCTGGCAACGTGTTATTTGACCAGTCTCCCTCCCAGGATGTTGATAGCCGCCATTTATCGGCAAACAGCCAGGCTGCGTCCAGATAGCTTTTTGTGAGTGTAAAATTGATATCGGGTTTAGGGGCTGAGACGATATCCGCACCCATTGCATCAATACCCTGACGGACGTTGAGCCGGCCGCTGATGCTGGCGGTTGTGAATTGATGCGCACCGTTGATACCCACTTCCAGTGCAGGATAGCGCGCGTGTTGGTTGACGGAGTCCAGACTATAGGTTTTGCCCTGCAGTCTGGCCTGTAGAGCATAATCATCCTGGCGGTCGGTATAATCAAAACCGCCGGTAAGATTAATTTGTGATTTTTGCGTTAGCAGCAATGGATAGCCAAACGTCACGCCGCCGTTGTATTGCGTGGTTTTTTGCTTCGAATCGACCTGAATATTATTGGGCAAAGAGAGCAGGGGGGAAAAATCTCGCGGATCTTCACGGTAATAGCTGCCTTTAAGCTGCATCGTCAGCCCTTCATCGTTTAAAAACTGCTGCCAGTTCAGGCCGACATAGTTTTTTCGCGTGTTGCTATCTAACGGCACAAGCGTGGCCACGCCCAGCTGATCGCCATAGCTTGTCAGGTTGCTGAGCGTTCCGTTCAGCATCATTAAATCTTGCCCTTTACGGGTGTCGATCGTGGAGGCGATATTCCAGCTCCGCTCCTGATTACCGGTTATCTGCATCGCCGCCGCGCCATAGATATTGGTTGGCAGCTGCGCGTTAGCCGTGACCGGAACGTTAGGGGTACGGGTCATCAGCTGGCTATAGCGATCGAACGTATCCTGAGACAGCGGTTTTTCCGCCATGATTTTTTCTGACAATCGTTTAAGACGCTCGGCGATGTGAGGGTTATTACTGGTGATGTCACTGTGAGCGACATACCCTTCAACCAGAACAATTTTAATATTTCCCTGCTGGAAATTATCATCCGGCAGCCAGGCATAGGAGAGCGGAAAACCGTCGGCCTTATAGCGCGCCGTAATATCGTTTACCAGCCCCGTGAGCGTTTTTAGCGGCACGGTTTTTCCGGCGTACGGCCTGAAGGGTTTAAGTAATTCCTGCAAGGGATAACGCGTACCGCCAATAAACTGAATGTGATGAATGGTAATGGGCGTTTCAGGCGTCAGCGTTGACTGCGGTTTTTCTATTTTGACTTTCGGCTGTGGGACGGTCTCAGGCTGTTCTGGGGCAACGTTACGAGAAACTTGCGCCGGGTTATCAGGGTTAATAATAGAGGGCAGTGTATCGGCGCGGGCCATGCTCAGCACAACCAGCCCCGTCAGCGAAAAAAGGAAATGGTTTTTCATCGCGCTATCCCTGTTCGTCATTCCCGGTTAGGGGGAGTGTCGCTGTACAACGCGCCCCTGAATCAGGGGCGCAGAAAGGCAATAACCGTTTTACTGTTTTGGCGTCAGCAGACCGGTGGTTAACGTGTTGAGGCCGTTGACCGGGTTAGTTGTCGACGTATTTTGACCTGATGTTGTTGCTGCGTTGGCCGTAACGCCAGCAGTCAGGGTATTGAGGGTCGTATTGACCGTTGCACCCAGGCTGTTGTTCGTGGCCGCCACATTTGCGTTGGCTGTGAGAGAGCCCGATCCTCCTCCGGTTGTCGAAGAGGCGGGTTTCACCAGCGTGCCGCTATCCGTAACCGTCTGACCGACGTTCTGGACGACCTGACCCGCGCCGTTAAGCCCGCTATTACTGTTGCTGACGTTGGTTCCCACGGCGCTCACGGTGTTACCCACCTGGGTCAGCAGACCGTTGACCGGTGTGCCGAGACCCGTCGTGGTGCCCACGCTTTGCGTGACGCCCTGTACTCCGCCCAGCGTCTTGTTGGCAACGGTTGTGGTATCGGTTGTTACCTGCGTTATCGCAGGGCTACTTACCGTGTTGGTCAAACCTGTGCCGGTGTTACTGACCAGTTGCCCGGTACTGTTTACCACGCTGCCCGTCAGGCCGGTTACGCCGCTGATCGGTGTGCCTGAAGTAGAACTCGCCAGGCCCGTGCCTACCGTTGAAACGGTATTGCCCAGGGAGGTTACCGACGTGGTTACGCCTTTAACCGTTGTCCCCACACCGTTCGCGTTGCCCGGATCGCCAACGCCGTTAGTGACGCCTGTCCCCACGGTGGAAACGGCGCTGCCAACACCGCTGACGGTGGTTGAAACGGTTGACGTTACGGGATTATTCGTTGGAAGCTGGCTTCCAAGGCCATCCACCGTAGAGCCTACGCTGGTTACTGTTTTACCGGCATCGCCCAGCACAGTATTCACACCTGCAGTGGTTGTGCCGCCACTGCCCGTGTTGCCCGTTCCGGTTCCTCCGCTGCCGTTACCTCCGGTCCCCGTTCCTGAGCCAGAACCAGAGCCAGAGCCAGAGCCTGTTCCGGAGCCAGAACCAGATCCAGAACCAGAGCCTGTCCCTGAACCTGAGCCAGATCCGTTACTACCTGAACCACCATTGTTAGCCGTTGTGCCACTTCCATCACCCGAGCCGGTATTACTTCCGGTTGCAGGGTTATTTTTGGCTGTTGAGTGAGATCCGCCACCGCTTCCACTGCAGGCAGAAAGAGAGAACGCGAGCAGTACCGCAGCAGCAATTACGCTGATGCGACTAGCATTATTAGGTAGCATAAAAATACTCCACGCAATAGAACGCCGAGCGGCGTATTAGTGAGTATATGCAGTATTTTAAAAATGCACACAGACTCGCTTCGAGGATATTTTATTGCCAGCGCTGTTGGTTTTAAATCATATATAACAATGAGTTAATTAAGATGTCATTTAACGCTTACTTAATTATTTTTAAATTGCTACAGTGCCATTAAAACAACAGGAATTATCCTAAATAATGTCTTTGAATAATAGGGAATTAAACCTGAAGGATATATCCTTTATAAAATATATAGATCACGGAAAAATTAAGGCTCTTCATCCGAAGAGCCTTAATATTTAACAATTGCCTTCGCGCCAGGCTTTTTCAATTTCTTCGGCGAGAATTTTAACACCCGCTTCGATTTTTTCCGGATCGGGCACGTAGTTCATGCGCATGCACTGGTGCGTATGCGGCCACGGCTTATCCAGCCCCGGGAAGAAATAATCGCCCGGTACCATCAGCACGCCGCGCTTTTTCAGGCGCTGGTAGAGCAGTTCGGTGGTGATAGGCAAATCCTTAAACCACAGCCACAGGAAAATCGCCCCTTCAGGCTTGTGGATCAGGCAGCGTTCTTCCGGCAAGTAGCGGCGAAGTATCGCAATCGTCTCCTGTACGCGCTGGTAATAGAATGGCTTGATCACGTCATTTGACAGACGCAGCAGGTCGTTGCGCTTAATCATTTCGCACATCATCGCCGGGCCAATACCCCCAGGTGAAAGGCTGATAATGCCGTTCATATTGGTAATGGCGGTGATGATTTTCTCGTTAGCGATGATGATGCCGCAGCGGCTGCCCGGCAGACCCAGCTTAGAGAGGCTCATGCACAGGACAATGTTCGGGTTCCACAGCGGACGTGCTTCGCTGAAGATAATGCCCGGGAACGGCACGCCGTAGGCGTTATCGATCACCAGCGGAATGCCGTGCTGATTCGCGAGCGCATCCAGCTTCATCAGTTCGTCGTCGGTGATCACGTTGCCCGTTGGGTTAGTCGGGCGCGATACGCAGATCATGCCCGTCTCTTCACCAATATGCAGGTGTTCAAAATCGACGTGATATTTGAACTGGCCTTCCGGCAGCAGCTCAATGTTCGGGCGTGCGGAGACGAACAGATCCTCTTCCAGGCCGGAATCAGCGTAGCCGATATACTCCGGTGCCAGCGGGAATAGCACTTTTTTGGTGGTGCCGTCGGCGCGACGCCCTGCGAACAGGTTAAACAAGTAGAAAAACGCGCTCTGGCTGCCGTTTGTCAGTGCAATATTCTGTGGTTCGATATCCCAACCCAGCTCGTCACGCAGCATTTCGGCGAGGAGTGCCAGCAGTTCGGTTTTACCCTGTGGGCCGTCGTAATTGCAAAGCGCATCGGTTGCTTTGCCGCTTTCCAGCATCTGAGCGAGCAGCGTCTGGAAATAGGTATTTATCTCCGGGATTTGAGCCGGGTTTCCGCCGCCGAGCATGATTGCGCCCGGTGTGCGCAGCCCGTCGTTGAGGTCCTCCATCAGGCGAGTAATGCCTGAATGGCGGGTAAATTTGTCGCCGAAAAGTGAAAACGTCATAGCAGGTGATCTGTCGAGCTTATTTTGAAAGTGGGTAACCATAACGCTAGCACCGTGCTGGTGCAAATCGGGCGATGTGGTCGGATTTGTTGTTTTGTATGGCGGAGTTGGATTTATGTAGTGAATAGTTCTGGTGGGTTTTCCCTCACCCCGGCCTTCTCCCAAAGGGGAGAGAGGGAAAAGACGGCGCGTGCGGTTCCCTCTCCCCTGCGGGGAGAGGGTTAGGGTGAGGGGGAGAATTATTGATTACCTGCCCATACCACCATCACCTTATCGCCCTTGTGCTCGCGCACGAAGCCATATCCCTCTTTCAGCGACAATGTGGTTTGCTTGCCTTCACCGATCGCCGGATGGCGGGCGCGGAACTGGCCCAGCGTTTGCCAGTGGGCGATGGTTAGGGCCTGCTTGCCCGTGACGTCCTGCCAGTTCATATCCGAACGGGTGCCCTGTAATGGGTCAGAACCTGTCGGCCCGAATGGACGCTCGGATTCATCCCCGTAATAGATTTGTACGCTGCCCGGTGCTAACAGAAGCAGCTCCGCAGCTCGCTGGCCCCCTTCGCGGAACAGACGCGTATCGTGTGATGAGAGATAGCTCAGCACGTTGAAGCTTTGCAGCTTTTCCGCCATCTGCTGCCAGGTGAGATCCATATCGGCCAGGCAATCCACCGCTTTTGCCGCCTGCTCCTGATAATCAAAGTTGATCATCGCATCAAAACCGTGGCGGTAATAATCACTTTGCATCACCCCGTGGCCCCAGGATTCCCCGGTCATCCAGAACGGTGCGTTGTCGAGCTTTTTATCCGGGTTTGCCCCTTTCCAGGCGGCCAGCGCCTGGCTTGCCTGGTCTTTCAGCTGTTGCCAGGCCGCAAGCTCAACGTGTTTCGCCGTATCCACCCGGAAACCGTCAATGCCGTAGTCACGTACCCACTGGCTCAGCCAGTGGGTCAGATAATCGCGCGGGGTATATCCCGGGATGGCCTTCGCGTGGGTGTCGGGCTTGTGTTGGTAAAAGTTAGGCAATCCGGAAGGCGTCGTGGATTCCGTTTTCAAATCCGGCAGAAATGCCAGCGACATGGTCAAATCGTCGAAGCCAGGGTTGTCATAATCGCCGATGTCCGTGCGGATCCACTTTTTGCCCCACCATTTCTCCCATGCGGCTTTGTCGCTAAAGTTGATGTAGTCGTTAAAGCTGTGCCAGCTTTGGCCCGCGCCCGGCTTCCAGTCCGTCCAGCGTTCTCCCAGCGTCTTTTTCAGCTCATCACCCTGCAGGTACAGGGCACCAAACTGAAATTCCTGCATGTCTGCCAGCGTGGCATAGCCAACGTGGTTCATGACGATATCGAACAGAACGCGGATCCCGCGCTTGTGCGCTTCGTCGACAAGATGGCGTAAATCATCTTCGGTGCCCATGTTGGCGTCGAGCTTTGTCCAGTCCTGGGTGTAGTAGCCGTGATAGGCGTAGTGAGGGAAATCTCCTTTGGTGCCACCGCCTACCCAGCCGTGGATCTGCTCAAGCGGGGAGCTTATCCAGAGCGCGTTCACTCCCAGCTGCTGTAAATAATCGAGCTTGCCGGCGAGTCCCTTGAGGTCGCCTCCGTGGAAGGTGCCAATCTCCTGCATGCCGTCTTTATGGCGACCGTAGCTGTTGTCGTTGCCAGGGTCACCATTCACATAACGGTCGGTCAGCACAAAATAGACGGTGGCGTTTTGCCAGCTAAACGGTGCAGGCTTGTCGGTTTCCGCGCGCTCAAGCAGCAGCAGGCCGTTACTGTTGGCGGCTGGCTGCAGGGTGATTTTTCCATTCTGCACCGTCGCCGTCTGTTTACTGTAGTAGTCGCGCACCACGGAGCCTTCCGGGAAGGTACTGCTGACGTCCAGCGTCAGCGGTTTGCCGTCCCACTTCGGACACTGGCGGATGACGTTTACAACCGGCTGTTCTGCGGTACTCTGAATCGTCAGCATCAGGGTGGGCGTGCCGGAGCGGGTATCAATCCGCATCTGGTAGTCACCGTCGCGGAAAAGGCGCCACTGCGGAGGCGTGTCGTCACAGGGCTTGAGCGACAGCATCTCATTGAGTTTTATCGCATCCGCAGGCTGCCAGCACGACTTGTCAAAACTCAGCGTCAGAGGACGCGTACCCTTCGCAAGCTTTGCCTGGCTGGTGAAGACCCCGGTGCCTTCGGCGCTAAATGCGCTAAATCCCGGTGATGACCAGTCGGCATGCGCCAGTGCGGGTAACATCAGAAAGGCTAATGCGGTACGTTTCATTCCTTTTTCCTGTCGCGGCATTTTTGACCAGTGTGCCATCAGGCGGGGGGCAAAAACTCATCCCCTGTCGCTTTCTGCCAGGAGGATGCGTGAGGATGAGTGATCTCGCGCAAAATTAGGCAGTTATCTGCGATAGCGCACACAGTTTCTGCGGAATGATTTTTTTATGAGCAAGTTTCAGGTGACATAGTTTCGGAATTGGACTATTTCTATACGTGCTCTTGAAGTCTATTTTTGATATGATTTGAGATTCCGCTCTCAAATTTGTGAAAAAAATAAGGTGTTGGGATGATTACATCCGACCAGGAGACCTAATGATATCGACTCCCATTCGACGATATGGGGCTGCGATACTCATGTTACTCACCACGGCATTTTCGGGTGAGGTGCTTGCGAAGACGCACACGGATACAACGAGTAAGAAAGCCCACGTAATAAAGACGACAAGTAGTAAGGTTAGCAGTAAACAAGAGTATTCTCGCAATAGTGCAAAGAGTAGTTCACTTCCTGATTTGCGAAAATACCCTTCCGGAACACCAAGGAAAAAAGCGTTTCTCCGGACGGTAATGCCTTACATCACGAGTCAAAATGCCGCGATTACTGCGGATCGTAACTGGCTGATTTCCAAACAGTACGATAGCCGCTGGTCGCCGTCAGAGCGCGCTCGTCTGAAAGATATCACGAAGCGCTACAAGCTGAGCTGGAACGGTAACACGCGTCGTGTGCCGTGGAATGCTCTCCTTGAGCGTGTGGATATCATCCCTGGCAGCATGGTTGCGACCATGGCTGCTGCCGAAAGCGGCTGGGGTACTTCTAAGCTTGCACGTAGCAACAACAACCTTTTCGGCATGAAGTGTGTGAAAGGTCGTTGTAACAATGCACCTGGCAAGGTGAAAGGCTATTCGCAGTTTGAATCTGTGAAAGATTCCGTGAGCGCCTATGTGGTGAATCTGAACACGCACCCGGCCTACTCATCGTTCCGTAAATCACGCGCTCAGCTGCGTAAAGCGGACCAGGAAGTGACGGCCAGTACGATGATCCACAAGCTGAAAGGTTATTCGACAAAGGGACAGAGCTATAACAACTATCTGTTCGCCATGTACCAGGATAACCAGCGCTTAATCGCCGCCCATATGTAATCTCAAAAAAACGCCTTCCACTGGAAGGCGTTTTCTTTTCTATATCAGCACCTCGCTGTGGCGATCCCGATACTCTTTCGGCGTGGTGTCATACTCTTTGCGGAACACCGAATAGAAATATTGCAGAGACGGGTAACCGCACATCTGCGAGATTTCGTTGATCGACAGCGACGTGGAAATGAGCAGGCTGCGTGCTTTCTCCAGCTTTTCAGCATGGATGACGGCATGAATGGTTTCGCCCACCTCTTCTTTAAAACGCTTCTCCAGATTCGAGCGCGAAATACCCACCGAATCCAGCACCTGATCGACCTTAATCCCTTTGCAGGCGTGGTTGCGAATATAGTGCATGGCCTGAATGACGGCCGGGTCGCTTAAGGAGCGATAATCGGTTGAGCGACGTTCCACGACGCGGACAGGAGGCACGAGCAAGCGCTGAAGCGGCAAAGATTCTTTATCCAGCAGACGATGCAGCAGCTTCGCCGCCTGATAGCCCATCTGACGCGTGCCCTGAGCAACGGAGGAGAGCGCAACGCGAGACAGATAGCGGGTCAGTTCTTCATTATCAATGCCAATCACGCACAGCTTTTCGGGCACCGGAATGTGTAAGTGTTCGCAGACCTGCAGCACGTGCCGCGCGCGGGCGTCCGTCACGGCAATAATACCGGTTTGCGGTGGCAGCGTTTGCAGCCAGTCCGCCAGGCGGTTTTGCGCGTGCTGCCAGTTTTCCGGCGCGGTCTCCAGCCCCTGGTACACCACGCCGCGATACTTTTCCTTCGCGACCAGCTGGCAAAACGCGTGTTCACGCTCAACGGCCCAGCGCTTGCCGCTGGTGGACGGTAACCCATAAAACGCGAAGCGATGGACGCCTTTCTCTTTTAAATGAAGAAAGGCAGCCTCGACCAGGGCATGGTTATCGGTGGCAATATAGTGGACCGGCGGATAGTGTTCGGGCGAATGGTAGGAGCCGCCGACGCCCACAATCGGGACGTCGACGTCGGTCAGCAGCTGCTCGATGACGGGATCGTCATAGTCCGCGATGACGCCATCGCCCAGCCAGTCTTTGATGTTCTCCAGACGGGTGCGAAAATCTTCTTCAACAAAAATATCCCATTCGGATTGCGACGCCTGCAAATATTCACCAACGCCTTCCACCACCTGACGGTCGTAGGCCTTATTGGCATTGAATAACAACGTAATGCGGTGACGCTTTTCAAACATGGCTCACTTCCCAATTAAGTCACAATACGGTTATCAGGTCCGTCGCTTGGTGGCCGAGTCCATCCAGACTGCCAGTAAAAGAATGGCCCCCTTGACGATATACTGCCAAAACGTCGGGACGTCCATCATACTCATCCCGTTATCCAACGACGCCATGATAAATGCCCCCATGACCGCGCCCGCCACGCTACCGATACCCCCTGCGAGGCTGGTGCCGCCAATGACGCAGGCGGCGATAGCATCCAGCTCGGCGATGTTACCGGCGGAGGGCGAGCCGGCGCCCAGACGCGAGCTGAGGATCAGTCCGGCGATAGCGACCATCAGGCCGTTAATGGCGAAAACCGCCAGCTTGGTACGTTCGACATTGATACCTGAGAGGCGGGCAGCTTCAAGGTTGCCGCCAATGGCATAAATACGGCGGCCAAACGCGGTGCGCGTCGCCATAAACATACCGGCCAGCAGTAAAAGCGCCAGCAGCAGGACGGGTGTCGGGACACCGCGATAGTCGTTTAAAAGCCAGATGGCGCCCAGCACAATGACCGCCGTGAGCGCCTGACGCCCCACTACCGAGGTTGACGCCGGAGAAGCCAGACCCAGCGCCTGACGACGCATGCGTCCACGCCACTGCCACGCGACAAACCCCAGCAACCCAATCACACCGAGGGTAAAGCCCACGCTATCTGAGAGGTAACTCTGGCCAATCTGCGACATGGCTGCACTGGTCGGGGAGACGGTGGTACCGTTAGTGATGCCGATTAAGATCCCGCGAAAGGCCAGCATCCCTGCCAGGGTGACAATGAACGATGGCACCTTACGGTAGGCAACCCACCAGCCGTTCCAGGCACCCAGAACCAGACCCAGCACCAGCGTGACCGCCACGGTCAGCGGCAGCGGCCAGCCGAGCCAGACGTCGAAAATCGCCGCCACGCCGCCGAGTAGGCCCATCATCGAACCGACCGACAGATCGATCTCCGCGGAGATAATCACGAACACCATGCCCACGGCCAGAATGCCGGTGATGGCGGTCTGGCGGAGCAGGTTGGAGACGTTACGCGCGCTTAAGTACGAGCCATCGGTCATCCAGGTAAAGAACAGCATGATGATGATAATGGCCGCGATCATCACGAAAACCTGCAGGTTAAGCGCTTTTAGCCCCGCGAACGCACCGGGCGTCGGAACAGCGACTTTGATATCAGACGGATTGCTTTTCGACATGACGTTCGCTCCTTAAAGCGGCTTCCATCACCTGCTCCTGCGTCAGGTTCTGGTTAATCAGGTTGGCTTTCAGTTTTCCCTCGTGCATGACCAGCACGCGGTCGCTCAGGCCGAGCACTTCGGGTAACTCAGACGAAATGACAATGACGGCAATCCCTTGCTGTACAAGCTGATTAATCAGTTTGTAGATTTCGTACTTGGCACCGATATCGATCCCGCGCGTGGGCTCATCAAGGATTAATATGCGTGGATTGAGAAGCAGGCAGCGCGCCAGAATCGCCTTCTGCTGGTTTCCTCCACTCAGACGGCCAATCGCCAGTTCCGGCGAGGAGGTTTTGACCTTCAGCCGGGCAAGCGACTGGAGGATGCACTGCTGCTCGGCGGCATCGTCCAGGCTGCTCAGCGCGCCGGAGAATCGATCGAGTGCCGCAAGCGTAATGTTTTTACCCACCGCCATCACCGGTACGATGCCGTCTTTCTTACGATCTTCCGGCACCATGGCAATGCCGTGGGCAATCGCCTGCTGGCAGTTGTCGATTTTCACCGGCTGGCCGTCGATATAAACCGTGCCCTCCCAGCGCCCCGGCCACACGCCAAACAGGCACTGTACGGCTTCGGTGCGCCCGGCACCGACGAGGCCAGCAATCCCAAGAATTTCACCGCTGTGAAGGGAAAACGAGACGTTATTGACGCGCTTGATGTGGCGGTTAACGGGGTGCCACGCGGTCAGGTTTTCCACGCGCAGCACTTCACCGCCCTTAGCGTGGGGCTCATTCGGGTAGAGCGCCGTCAGCTCGCGGCCCACCATCATGGTGATGATGTCATCTTCGCTCATGCCCGCGGCTTCACGCGTGCCGATGTGCTGCCCGTCGCGGATCACGCAGATGGTGTCCGAAATGGCTTTGACCTCGTTCAGCTTGTGCGAAATGTAGATACAGGCGATGCCGTGGTTTTGCAGGTCGCGGATGATGTTGAGCAGAACCGCGGTTTCCTGTTCGGTGAGCGAGGCCGTGGGCTCATCAAGGATCAGCAGCCTGACCTGTTTATTAAGCGCTTTCGCAATTTCGACCAGCTGCTGTTGCCCAAGGCCCAGATCCCCCACGCGGGTATCCGGTGAAATGTTGAGGCTTACCTGCGCCAGCAGCTTTTCGCAGCGGAGCGTCATGGTGTCGTAATCCAGCACGCCGCGGTGGGAAATTTCGGCCCCGAGGAAGATGTTCTCCAGCACGGTGAGATGCTTCACCAGCGCCAGCTCCTGGTGAATGATGGCGATGCCTTTGCGTTCGGTATCGCGGATGTGTGTCGCCTGGATAACTTCACCGGCAAAGACGATTTCGCCTTCGTAGCTGCCGTGTGGGTAGATCCCGCACAGCACTTTCATCAGCGTCGACTTGCCCGAACCGTTCTCACCGCACAGCGAAACCACTTCGCCGGGATTCAACCGGAGGCTGACGTTGTCGACGGCTTTCACCGTGCCGAAGCGCTTGGTGATGCTTTTCATTTCAAGTAAATAAGGCATAACCGCTCCACATAACCCGAGGGAAGAACAGTACAACGTGATGCGCCCCCGCCGAGCAGGGGCCGCGCCGGATTACAGTTCGCTCTTCTTGTGGAAACCGTCTTTAACCACGGTGGCGTCAATGTTCTCTTTGTTGACTTCAATCGGTGTGAGCAGGCGCGCCGGAACGTCTTTCAGGCCGTTATTCAGCGTTGCGTCTGCTTTAGGTTGTTTGCCATTGCCCAGCTCCACGGCGATTTCCGCCGCCGTATTGGCCAGCTGGGTAATCGGTTTGTAGACCGTCATGGTTTGGGTGCCTGCGATAATGCGTTTTACGCCAGCGAGATCGGCATCCTGTCCTGAAATGGCGACTTTTCCGGCCAGCCCCTGTGCGCTCAGGGCCTGGATAGCACCACCTGCAGTGGCATCGTTGGAGGCCACAACCGCGTCAATTTTGTTATTGTTGGCCGTCAGCGCGTTTTCCATAATTTTCAGCGCGTTTTCTGGCAGCCAGCCGTCGGCCCACTGATCGCCAACCACTTTAATTTTCCCGTTGTCGATGTACGGCTTAAGGACTTTCATTTGCCCTTCGCGGAACAGTTTGGCGTTGTTATCTACCGGAGAGCCGCCCATCAGGAAATAATTGCCCTGAGGCACTTTGTCGATCAGGCTTTGCGCCTGTAATTCCCCGACTTTTTCATTGTCGAATGAAATATAATAATCAATATCCGCATTATTAATCATGCGGTCATAGGCCAGGACTTTTATGCCTTCCTGTTTGGCTTCTTTCACCACGTTACTTAATACCTGGCCGTTATAGGGGATAATGACCAGAACATCGACGCCACGGTTGATCATATTCTCGATCTGCGACATTTGTGTTTCTTCATTGCCGTTAGCCGACTGAACAAACACGCTGGCGCCGAGGGATTCTGCTTTCTTAACAAAAATATCGCGATCTTTTTGCCAACGCTCCAGGCGCAGGTCGTCAATCGCCATGCCAATTTTGACCTCTTTGGCATGTCCTGCAAAGCTTGTAAGGAGGAGCGTAGTGCAGAGCGTTAGAGTCAGGTTCTTTATCTTCATAATTATAAGGCCTTTTTGTAGGGGTATGTGTTGCTGAGATAAAAGAAACATTCACTACTGAGACGCAGCAAATTTTTAACGCGGAAAGGCGGGCTGGCAATTACAGATTTTTATCTTCTCATTATGATATTTGGTTTATTTCTGAATTTATGACCGCGATCGGATTTTAAAATACGTAACGTCTTAATTACATTTGATTCTGGAATACGCGCCGAAAAATAGTTTGTCTGCGCATTATTTTGCGAGCCAGCGCACAGTTGTGCATTCTCTCAATAGCAGTGTGAAATAACGTAATTGAGCAACCCAAAATGTCTATTCACTATTACTCCTGTATCAACGACTCGCCGCATACCCTGATTATGGAGCTCAATATGCAAGCTTATTTCGACCAACTCGATCGCGTTCGTTACGAAGGCCCGAAAACGACCAATCCTTTAGCATTTCGTCACTACAACCCGGATGAGCTGGTGCTGGGTAAGCGCATGGAAGATCATCTGCGCTTTGCCGCCTGTTACTGGCATACCTTCTGCTGGAACGGCGCCGATATGTTCGGCGTGGGTTCCTTTGACCGTCCGTGGCAGCAGCCGGGTGAGGCCATCGAGCTGGCGAAACGCAAAGCCGATGTCGCATTTGAGTTCTTCCACAAGCTAAACGTGCCGTACTACTGCTTCCATGACGTGGACGTGTCGCCGGAAGGCGCGTCGCTGAAAGAGTACCTGAACAACTTCGCGCAGATGGTGGATGTACTGGCGGCGAAACAGCAGCAAAGTGGCGTGAAGCTGCTCTGGGGCACGGCAAACTGCTTCACCAACCCTCGCTACGGCGCGGGCGCGGCAACCAATCCGGATCCGGAAGTGTTTAGCTGGGCAGCCACGCAGGTGGTGACGGCAATGAACGCCACGCATCAGCTGGGCGGTGAAAACTATGTCCTGTGGGGGGGGCGTGAAGGCTATGAAACCCTGCTCAACACCGACCTGCGCCAGGAGCGCGAACAAATTGGCCGCTTTATGCAGATGGTTGTCGACCATAAGCACAAAATCGGCTTCCGCGGCACGCTGCTGATCGAGCCGAAACCGCAGGAACCAACCAAGCACCAGTACGACTACGACGTGGCGACGGTGTATGGCTTCCTGAAGCAGTTCGGTCTGGAAAAAGAGATTAAAGTGAACATTGAGGCCAACCACGCCACGCTGGCGGGCCACTCTTTCCATCACGAGATCGCGTCTGCCATTGCGCTGGGTATCTTCGGCTCTGTCGATGCAAACCGCGGCGATGCACAGCTGGGCTGGGACACCGACCAGTTCCCGAACAGCGTGGAAGAGAATGCGCTGGTGATGTACGAGATCGTCAAGGCGGGCGGCTTCACCACCGGTGGCCTGAACTTTGACGCCAAGGTGCGTCGTCAGAGCACCGACAAATACGATCTGTTCTACGGCCACATTGGCGCGATGGACACCATGGCGCTGGCGCTGAAAGTGGCGGCTCGAATGATTGAAGACGGCGAGCTGGATAAACGCGTAGCGAAGCGTTACAGCGGCTGGAACAGTGAGCTGGGCCAGCAAATTTTGAAAGGGCAGTTATCGCTGGCGGAAATCGCGAAGTACGCTGAACAACATCAGCTGGCGCCGCAGCATCAGAGCGGGCACCAGGAACTGCTGGAAAACCTCGTAAACCACTATCTGTTTGATAAGTGATTGAGCTGAAGAAGCACGTAGGCCCGGTAAGCGTTAGCGCCACCGGGCATTTCTGTTAAAGGAGTCACCGTAATGTATATCGGGATCGATCTTGGCACATCGGGTGTGAAAGCCATCCTGTTGAGCGAGCAGGGCGACGTGTTAGCAACGCAGACGGAAACGCTGCAGGTTTCACGTCCGCATCCGCTGTGGTCGGAACAGGATCCGGAGCAGTGGTGGCAGGCGACGGATCGCGCAATCAAAGCCTTAGGTGAGCAGCACAGCCTTCGTGACGTGAAAGCGCTGGGGATTGCCGGACAAATGCACGGCGCTACGCTGCTCGATAGCCAGCATCGCGTGCTGCGTCCTGCGATCCTCTGGAACGATGGCCGCTGCGCGGAAGAGTGCGCGCTTCTTGAGGCGCGCGTACCTGCCTCCCGCGAGATTACCGGCAACCTGATGATGCCCGGCTTTACTGCGCCTAAATTACTGTGGGTGCAGCGCCACGAACCGGAGATTTTCCGTCAGGTGGCGAAAGTCCTGCTGCCGAAAGACTATCTGCGTTTTCGCATGACGGGCGATTTCGCCAGCGACATGTCCGATGCCGCCGGCACGATGTGGCTCGACGTGGCGAAGCGCGACTGGAGCGAGGCGATGCTGGATGCCTGCCATCTGACCCGGGAACATATGCCCGCGCTGTACGAAGGCTGTGAGGTGACGGGCGCGCTGCTGCCAGCCGTTGCTGAGCGCTGGAATATGCCTGCCGTACCGGTGGTGGCCGGGGGCGGCGATAACGCGGCGGGCGCTGTCGGCGTTGGCATGGTTGAGGCGGGCCAGGCGATGCTGTCGCTGGGAACGTCCGGCGTCTATTTTGCCGTCAGCGACGGGTATCGCAGTAATCCAGAAAGCGCCGTGCACAGTTTCTGTCATGCCCTTCCCGGGAAATGGCATTTGATGTCGGTAATGCTCAGCGCAGCATCCTGCCTGGACTGGGCGGCAAAACTCACCGGCATGGCCGACGTTCCGGCGCTCATTTCTGCGGCGCAGCAGGCAGATGACGCTGCGGGTACCGTCTGGTTTTTACCGTATCTTTCCGGCGAGCGTACGCCGCACAACAACCCGGAAGCGAAAGGGGTGTTCTTTGGCTTAACCCATCAACATGGCCCGGCAGAGCTGGCGCGTGCGGTTCTGGAAGGCGTCGGCTATGCGCTGGCCGACGGGATGGACGTGGTGCACGACTGCGGGCTGAAACCGACGAGCGTCACCCTGATTGGCGGCGGTGCGCGAAGCCCTTACTGGCGTCAGATGCTGTCGGATATCAGCGGGTTGCAGCTGGATTTCCGCACCGGAGGGGATGTCGGGCCCGCGCTCGGTGCCGCGCGTCTGGCGCAGATAGCCATTCATCCGGAACAGCCGCTTTCGCAGCTGTTGCCGCAGCTTACGCTTGAACAGGCGCATTTCCCTGACGCGGCTCGCCATGCGCGCTACGCGGAAAGGCGCGACGTGTTCCGCAAAATCTACCAGCAGCTGCTGCCGCTGATGTCGTAAATACGCTTGTCCGGGAGAGGCATGAGGATGTCCTTTTTTGGTCTGTGCGTGCCTTCATTTCCTTGCCAGTATGGTGTCACACCCACTGGCGAGGAGATCCATCATGTCACGCACTGCATTAATCAACATCGATACTCAGCAGTCATTCCTTCACCGCAGTTACTGGCAGGAGGACGAAATTCCTGCCTTTCAGCAGGCGATGCTGGGGCTGATTGAAGGCTGCCAGGCGGGCAATATTCCGGTCGTTGATATTTTTCACGTGGATGAAGATGGTCCTTTCACTCTGGAAAGCGGCTATGTCAAACCGATGGCCTTTTTACGTCATCAGCCGGATGTGGTTTTCCATAAACACGTCCATAATGCCTTCACGGATACCGGGCTTGACCGCTGGCTGCGCGAGCGCGATATCAACAGTGTGATTATCTGCGGCATTCGCACTGAACAGTGCTGCGAAACCACCGCTCGGGTGGCATCCGATCTGGGTTATGCTGTGACCTTTGTCAGTGAGGCAACGCTGACGTTTCCCATGACGTACAAGGGCATTACCCTTAGCGCAGCGGAAATTCGCCATCGTACCGAGACGGTACTGTCCGGGCGTTTTGCCGAGATTAAAACGGTAGCGGAGACGCTGGAGTCCCTTTAATGAGCATCGACGTCTGGTTCGTGATGTTGCCCGGGGTGCTGTCATTAGACATGACCGGCCCGGCGGAGACCTTTGTGCTGGCTGGCGACGCGTTTCGTCTGCATTACATTGGCCCGCAGCCGGAGGTTCCGACGTCGATAGGCCTGACGATGAGCGGCATCCAGCCGCTGCCGGAAAGCCTGCCTCGGGGCAGCCTGCTGGTGCTGCCGGGGGTGAGCGACTCCCGCTTTCAGTTCTCAACGCCACAGGCGCAGCAGATCCAGCACTGGCTGATGCGCCTGCAGCCGCAGATCCAGCGCCAGGAGATCGCCGTGATGTGCGTCTGTTCAGGGGCTTTACTGGCGGCGAAATCGGGCCTGCTGACCAACCGACAGTGCACGACCCATCATGATGTTATTAGCCGTTTACGTACCGCTGCCCCCACGGCGACGATTAAAGAAAACCGCATCTTTGTGCAGGATGAGAATATCTGGACCAGCGCGGGGATTACGTCGGGCATCGATCTGGCGCTGCACATGATTAACCGCCTGTGCGGCCCCGAAAAGGCGCTGACCGTGGCGCGTGAGATGGTGGTCTGGTTCCGCCGTTCCGGTGACGATCCCCAGCTATCTCCTTGGCTACGCTACCGGAATCATCTTCATCCGGCGATTCATCGGGCGCAGGATGCTCTCACCGCCGAGCCGCAAAAAACGTGGAGCTTGCCTGACATTGCCGCACTGGCGCACGTCAGCCCGCGTCATCTCACCCGGCTTTTCCAGTCACATTTAGGCATTAGCGTTCGCGATTATCTTGAGCAGCTGCGTCTGGCAGTGGCGGAGCAGTGGCTATTGCAGGGGCGCGGCGTGGAGCAGGCTTCACTGGCGGCAGGGTTTTCCTCCCCGCGCCAGTATCATCGCGCCCGGCAGCGAAGCATTAGCTGACGAAGCGGCGAGCGTCTATTTTTTGCAGCAGCATCGACAGCAGCAGGCTGATCGCCAGCGTGGCGGCAAAAATCCAGACGATATCCAGCACCGGCCAGCTTTTTAGCTCAACGCCTCTCGTGCGCAGCGCGTGGATCACCAGCGCGTGAAAACCGTAAATTCCGAGAGAGTGCCGCGAGATAAGACTCAGCACGGGCAGGGGACGCGCGTTCAGGGTGTTTTTGGCGAGCGTGAGCAGCGAAACGGCACAGATAAAGACCATCGGCCCGCAATAGAGATACCAGGTATCGGCAAAATTGCCGCGCCACTGCAGCTCGTGCAGCGTTCCGCGTGAAATCACCGCCACGCCAGCGATAAACAGCGCTCCGCAGAGCCAGTTCAGACCGCGTTTTTGCGTGTCCATCATCCCGATGGCGCGCCCCAGCATGCCGTAAAGCACGTAGTAAAAAGTATCGCCGTTGATATAGAGATTGATCGGCAACCACTCAAATCCGTCGATTTTGTGTGAGAGCGTATTCGGGTTGGCGACAATGCCGATAACCACCATCAGGGCCAGCAGCATTTTACCGCTGACGTTTTTTACCTGAATGAGCGGGGAGACCAGATAGATAACGATAATGGCGAAGAAGAACCACAGGTGGTAAAACACCGGTTTTTGCAGCACGTATTTCAGCGATAGCCCGGCGTTAATGGAGGTGAACAGCGTGATATAGAGCAGGGCTACGGCGCTGTAGAACCCCAGGCAGGCCGCGATGCGGATGAAGTGCCGCGGCTGCGCGCTGCGTTCGCCAAAAAAGAGAAAGCCGGAAATCATAAAGAACAGCGGCACGCTGACGCGTGACGCAGAGTTGAGAATATTGGCGATATCCCAGTTAACGGGGCTGATGCTGTGGGCATTTGTGACGTACCAGGTCGTCGTGTGGATCATGACCACCATCAGACACGCTATTCCTCGCAGGTTATCAATCCAGTTAATTTTTGACTGCATCAGTTCCTCGTATTCCCTGTAAATTGAGTGTGACTGCCATTGTCCAAAAGTCTTCGCTTGGAAAATTCTGAGTTTTATTCAGCAGGCTTGTAGGGAAGCCGCGAGATTCGCAGAATGCCGGACCTTAATCTATAAAAGCTTTGATACTAAAAATAACAGCCACTGACCAGGGCGGTAATAAAAATGATGATGAAGCGTGTGGCGTCACTCTTTCTGCTGTTCATCCTGGCGGGATGCAGCGCGCCGCAAGAAGCACCTGTGCAAAAAGCGCAGCAGGGTAAAATGAGCCCGGAACGTTCACTGGATATGGAAGCGCTCTGTAAAGATCGGGCCGCTCGCCGCTATAACTCTGACGTACAGAAAATTGATGTCACCGGGTTTGAGCGTTTTCAGGGAAGCTACGAGCTGCGGGGCCATACGTCGCGCAAAGAGGGCTTTGTCTGCTCGTTTGATGCGGACGGTCAGTTTTTACACCTCTCCATGCGCTAGCCTGCTCGCATAATCAACAGCCAGACGCCGCCAGCGTTCTGGCCGCAAGGCTTATTTCCCAATTTTCCCTAAACAACCCCGTTTCGTACTGTATATCTTGCAGCCAGCGGGTATACTGGTCCCTTCCATTTAAAACCACACGTATCCAGCACGAAATACTATGCAAAAGTTTGATACCAAGACCTTCCAGGGCCTGATCCTGACCTTACAGGATTACTGGGCTCGTCAGGGCTGTACCATTGTTCAACCTTTGGACATGGAAGTCGGCGCCGGCACTTCACACCCGATGACCAGCCTGCGCGCGTTGGGGCCAGAGCCAATGGCGACCGCGTATGTGCAGCCTTCTCGTCGTCCGACCGATGGTCGTTACGGTGAAAACCCGAACCGTCTGCAGCATTACTATCAGTTCCAGGTGGTGATTAAGCCATCACCAGACAACATTCAGGAACTGTACCTCGGGTCGCTGAAAGAGCTGGGTATGGACCCAACCATCCACGACATTCGCTTCGTGGAAGATAACTGGGAAAACCCAACGCTGGGTGCCTGGGGTCTGGGTTGGGAAGTGTGGCTGAACGGCATGGAAGTGACCCAGTTCACTTACTTCCAGCAGGTGGGTGGTCTGGAATGTAAGCCGATCACCGGTGAAATCACCTACGGTCTGGAACGTCTGGCGATGTACATTCAGGGCGTAGACAGCGTTTACGACCTGGTCTGGAGCGACGGCCCGCTGGGTAAAACCACCTACGGCGACGTGTTCCATCAGAACGA
This sequence comes from Enterobacter sp. DC1, assembly GCF_000568075.1. Taxonomy (NCBI): domain Bacteria; kingdom Pseudomonadati; phylum Pseudomonadota; class Gammaproteobacteria; order Enterobacterales; family Enterobacteriaceae; genus Enterobacter; species Enterobacter sp. DC1. The sequence continues at coordinate 28,833 of NZ_AZUA01000007.1, read as the reverse complement.
AGTGGAGCAATCCACCTATAACTTCGAATACGCGGACGTGGACTTCCTGTTCACCTGCTTCGAGCAGTACGAGAAAGAAGCGCAGCAGCTGCTGGCGCTGGAGACTCCGCTGCCGCTGCCTGCTTACGAGCGTATTCTGAAGGCCGCCCACAGCTTCAACCTGCTGGACGCCCGCAAAGCCATCTCCGTGACTGAACGTCAGCGCTACATTCTGCGTATTCGTACCCTGACCAAAGCCGTTGCAGAAGCTTACTACGCGTCCCGTGAAGCCCTTGGCTTCCCGATGTGCAACCGAAACAAATAAGAGGCGGCCATGTCTGAGAAAACTTTCCTGGTGGAAATCGGCACCGAAGAGCTGCCACCAAAAGCCCTGCGCAGCCTGGCTGAATCTTTCGCTGCGAACGTGACCGCCGAGCTGGATAACGCTGGCCTGGCACACGGTAAAATTGAGTGGTTTGCCGCACCTCGCCGTCTGGCGCTGAAAGTGGCAAATCTGGCGGCGTCTCAGCCGGATCGTGAAGTCGAAAAACGTGGCCCGGCGATTGCCCAGGCGTTTGACGCGGAAGGCAAGCCGAGCAAAGCGGCTGAAGGCTGGGCGCGCGGCTGCGGCATCACCGTTGATCAGGCCGAGCGTCTGACCACGGATAAAGGCGAGTGGCTGCTGTACCGTGCGCACGTGAAAGGCGAAAGCGCGGAAGCGCTGCTGCCGGACATGATTGCCACCTCTCTGGCGAAGCTGCCGATTCCTAAGCTGATGCGCTGGGGCGCGTCTGACGTTCACTTCGTGCGTCCGGTGCACACCGTGACCCTGCTGCTGGGCGATACCGTTATCCCGGCAACCATTCTGGGCGTGGCGTCCGATCGCGTGATCCGCGGCCACCGCTTTATGGGCGAGCCAGAGTTCACCATCGACAATGCTGACCAGTACCCGCAGATCCTGCTGGAGCGCGGTAAAGTTATTGCCGACTACGAACAGCGTAAAGCCAAAATCAAAGCGGACGCCGAAGAAGCGGCGCGCCAGATTGGCGGTAACGCCGACCTGAGCGAAAGCCTGCTGGAAGAAGTGACCTCTCTGGTTGAATGGCCGGTTGTGCTGACCGCGAAGTTCGAAGAGAAATTCCTGGCCGTTCCGGCTGAAGCGCTGGTGTACACCATGAAAGGTGACCAGAAGTACTTCCCGGTTTACGCCAACGACGGCAAGCTGCTGCCAAACTTCATCTTCGTGGCGAACATCGAATCAAAAGATCCGATCCAGATTATCTCCGGTAACGAGAAAGTCGTTCGTCCGCGTCTGGCGGATGCAGAGTTCTTCTTCAACACCGACCGTAAAAAGCGTCTGGAAGATAACCTGCCGCGCCTGCAAACCGTGCTGTTCCAGCAGCAGCTGGGCACGCTGCGCGACAAGACCGACCGCATTGCGGAGCTGTCCGGCTGGATCGCCCGCGAAATCGGTGCAGATGTGAACCACGCGACGCGTGCTGGCCTGCTGTCCAAGTGCGACCTGATGACCAACATGGTGTTCGAATTTACCGACACCCAGGGCGTGATGGGCATGCACTACGCGCGTCACGATGGCGAAGCGGAAGACGTGGCCGTGGCCCTGAACGAGCAGTATCAGCCGCGCTTTGCGGGTGACGAACTGCCGTCCAACCCGGTTGCCTGCGCCGTGGCGATTGCCGATAAGATGGACACCCTGGCGGGTATCTTCGGTATCGGTCAGCATCCGAAAGGCGACAAAGACCCGTTTGCGCTGCGTCGTGCTGCGCTGGGCGTGCTGCGTATCATCGTTGAGAAGAACCTGAACCTCGATCTGCAGACCCTGACCGAAGAAGCGGTGCGTCTGTACGGCGACAAGCTGACCAACGCGAACGTTGTGGATGACGTGATCGACTTTATGCTCGGTCGTTTCCGCGCGTGGTATCAGGACGAAGGCTACACCGTTGACACCATTCAGGCGGTGCTGGCGCGTCGTCCGACCCGTCCGGCTGATTTCGATGCGCGTATGAAGGCGGTTTCCCACTTCCGTACGCTGGAAGCGGCATCTGCCCTGGCCGCAGCCAACAAGCGTGTATCCAACATTCTGGCGAAATCCGACGAGACGCTGAACGAGCGCGTGAACGCCGCGACCCTTAAAGAGCCGGAAGAGATCGCTCTGGCGATGCAGGTTGTGGTGCTGCGCGACAAGCTCGAGCCGTACTTCGCGGAAGGTCGCTACCAGGAAGCGCTGGTGGAGCTGGCCGAGCTGCGTGACGTTATCGACGCCTTCTTCGAGAAAGTGATGGTGAACGTAGAAGATAAAGAGCTGCGTATTAACCGTCTCTCCATGCTCGAGAAACTGCGCGAGCTGTTCCTGCGCGTAGCGGATATTTCGCTGCTGCAGTAATGTGCCCGTTGTTACAAATGCTAAAAACCCGCTTCGGCGGGTTTTTAAATTGATGACAGGCCCTGTCATAAGCATTTGAGCCGTCTTTCTTGCCTGGTGGCGCTGCGCTTACCCGGCCTACATTGTGTGACGATATCAATGGGGTTGCACGATTTATTGTAGGCCCGTGCAAGCGTAGCGCCGCCGGGCGAAACTCACAAAATGCACGTTGTCAGCAGTCTTAAAACCCGCTTCGGCGGGTTTTTTTATGGAGCTTTTGTAGGCCGGATAAGCGCAGCGCCATCCGGCAGGTTTAGCCGTATGCTCCCCCTCACCCCAGCCCTCTCCCTCAAGGGAGAGGGGGCCGTCTGTGCAGGCAATATTTGGTGGGGATCCCTTAGCCCAAAGGGAGAGAGAGTACAAATCGTCCAAAATTTAACCTTGAAATGGTCAACACATTACCGCTATCCTTATCGCGTTAATTTACTAGCGCTGGAGCGCCCCCCAAAAATGAACAAACACGACTGATGAATTTCGATCCTTGCTAAACGCCACCGCGTCGGCAGGGGATGTTTTGATTTCATTCAGGAGTGCTTATGGCTCATTTTGCGCAGTCCCCTTCTTTTATTTTGCATCAGGTCACCTGTCAGTTTCCGACGGGCGATACCCTTTTTGGTCCGCTGAATCTCACGCTGGAACCCTCCCTGTGCGCGCTGGTTGGCCGCAACGGCAGCGGTAAAACGCGTCTGCTGCGTCTGCTTGCGGGGCTGGACGAACCGGCTTCCGGTCATATCGAACGCTTTGGCTCGCATGCCTGGGTGGCGCAGCAGCACGTCATTTTGCCGCAGACGACGCTTGCTGAACTGCTCGGGTATGACGCGATTTTTTCGGCGCGTAAGCGCATCGACAGCGGCGATTACCAGCCTGACGATCTGGAGCTGCTCGACGGTCACTGGGATGTTGCCGAGCGCCTGAGCGAGGCGTTTATCAATGCGCAGCTCCCACCCTTTGACCCGGATAAACCCGCCGGTGAACTCAGCGGCGGCGAGCGCATTCGCGCCCTGCTGTGCGGGACGTTTACGGCTGAGGCGGATTTCATGCTGCTTGACGAACCTACTAACCATCTGGATCGACATGGCCGGGCGTGGTTCTACGACCAGCTCAGTCGTTTTCAGGGCGGCGTGCTGGTGGCCTCTCATGACCGCGAACTTCTGGAGCAGGTGCCGCGTATCCTCGAGCTGAGCGCCTCGGGTCTGCGCAGCTACGGCGGGAATTATGCGGATTATCAAACCCAGCGCGATGCCGAACAGCAGGCGGCCCGCGCGGCGCTGGAACATGCTGCAACCGAGCGCAAACGCACTCGGGTACGCATGCAAAAAGAGCATGATGACAGCCAGCGGCGTTCGGCAAAGACATTGCGCACCGTCGATACCCTGAATATCGCGTCGTTCGAGCGGGTCAAATATAAAGGCGCGGCAAAGGAGCGGATCGGCTCCTGGAAAAAACAGCACAGCGAGCAAAATGAAGCCCTGAACGCCGCGGTAAATAAGGCGCGTGAACGCGTTGAGGAAGATAACCCGGTAATGTTCACCCTGCCGGGGAGCCAGATCCCGGAGGGGAAGCAGGTGCTGGTGCTGGAGGATCTGGTGCTGCCGCATGTGCCTGTTCCTCCGCTCAACTTGCGGATGGACGGACCGATGCGCGTGGCGTTAAAGGGACCGAACGGCTGCGGCAAATCGACGCTGTTAAAAACCCTCCTCGGCGAGATTGCCCCCCGTTCGGGTACCTGTAAGGTTTCAGTCAGCTGCGCTTATCTCGACCAGCATCTGTCCCGGCTCGATCTTTCGCAGTCGGTCATGACGCATCTCAACCTGAGTCATACGCCTCTGGAAGAGGGGGTATTGCGAACCCGTCTGGCCCAGCTTCAACTGGGTGCCGACAAAGTTACGCTCCCGCTGGCGGAGCTCAGCGGCGGCGAGCGTCTTAAGGCCGCCCTGGCCTGCGTGCTGTGGCGCGCGGAGGCCACGCAGCTTCTGCTGCTTGATGAACCGACCAACCATCTGGATCTGGCCTCGGTCCAGGCCATTGAAGCGGCGCTGGCCAGTTTCCCCGGGGCTCTGCTGGTGGTATCACACGATGAGGCTTTTCTAAGAGGCTTAACGTTAACGCATGAATGGGTTTGGGAAGAGGCGGGCTGGCGTTGCGAGAGCCTTTAAACACAAGCCCCCGCAGAGGCGGGGGCATTCAATCTTCACTACGCTATCTGTTTGCTAAGTGCAGGGTTGGCCTGAATCAGGCGCATCAGCCTTAGCTCGGTTGGGGTGGGTTTCTCACGTTTTGACTCCCACTCCTGCACCATAGCCACGCTGACACCCATCGCTCTGGCGAATTCTTCGGTTTTAAGTCCTGTCCCTTTGCGCAATTGCTCATATTCTGTAAAGGGATTGGATTTTTGTTGCAGGCTAATCGTCTGCGGTACATCTTTAAAAATGATCTGTTCCAGACTGCTCAGCAGTTCAAACTCAGGATCTTTATATTCCATTGAGGACTCCTCTTAAATCTCACATCGTGATCAAGAACATCAGAGAGCCAGTTAAGAATAGTCCCTAATACGAACCCAGGATCGTCACGGGTGTGATTAATCGTGCGATAACGATCGCTTTACCCGATTCAGCGATATGGATAGTTATGCTAATTACCTGATTACTCATATGTCGGCTTCGGCAGGTATTTTTTTGTAAATGATAAGAAATAAATCGGCAATAGCCGTTTTGCATGAAAAGAGTATCTTGCAAGGCTGACCTGGACTATCCTTGTCAGCGTCGGGCACGCGTGTGCCGGTGTGCGCTTTTTTGGGTGAAAGGAGTAATAAAATGGCGACAGGAAAGTCCTGCTCTCGCTGGTTTGCGCCTATTGCGGCGTTGTTGATGGTTGTTAGCCTGAGTGGGTGTTTTGATAAAGAAGGCGATCAGCGCAAAGCGTTTATCGATTTTCTACAGAATACAGTGATGCGCAGCGGCGAGCGGTTGCCGACGCTGACTGCGGATCAGAAAAAACAGTTTGGCCCCTTCGTGTCCGATTACGCCATTCTTTATGGTTATTCACAGCAGGTGAGCCAGGCGATGGATTCCGGAATTCGTCCCGTGGTGGATAGCGTGAACGCCATCCGCGTTCCGCAGGATTATATGACGCAGCGTGAACCGCTTCGCCAGTCCAACGGTGCGCTTGGCGTGCTGAGCCAGCAGTTGCAGAATGCGAAAATGCAGGCTGACGCGTCACGTTCTGCGCTGAAGCAGGGCGACGATCTCAAACCGGTCTTCGACAAAGTGTATGAGAAAGTGGTGACGAAACCGTCTGAAGCGCTGCAACCGCTGATTCCGGCCGCGCAAATCTTCACGCAGCAGCTGGTTCAGGTGGGCGACTTTATTGCCCAGCAGGATACTCAGGTGAGCTTTGTTGCCAACGGCATTCAGTTCCCGACCTCGCAGCAGGCAAGCCAGTATAATACGCTGATTGGGCCGCTGGCCTCCCAGCATCAGGCCTTTAGCCAGGCCTGGAGTGCCGCAGTCACGGCCACAGAATAAACCGTAAAAACCCCGCCTCTGGCGGGGTTTTTTTATGCTTATCGAAAATAACGCTTGTCATTCTTCTACCACATCGGTATAACTATCCCCGTCGGTTTGTTACACAGACCTAAAGCAGTTTAGTAAAGCAGTCCAGATTGTTATCCATAGATACCCTTCGTTGTGACCCTTCCTTCATCGCTTAAAAATCTGTAACGCAATCCATCAAGCCGGAAGGCACAATATATTTGTTAATAAGGTAATTTCTATGTCTGCTAAAATGACTGGTCTGGTAAAATGGTTCAACGCTGATAAAGGTTTCGGCTTCATCACTCCTGACGATGGCTCAAAAGACGTGTTCGTACACTTCTCTGCTATCCAGAACGATGGCTACAAATCTCTGGATGAAGGTCAGAAAGTTTCCTTCACCATCGAAAGCGGCGCTAAAGGCCCAGCAGCTGGTAACGTTGTAAGCCTGTAAGCTTCCAACCCAGTAGCACAAAATTCAAAAACCCGCCTTCTGGCGGGTTTTTTCGTTTCTATCGTTGCACCTGCGGGTTCACACAGTTTATCTCCACCTTTCCGCTTAAGGCGGCGATGAGATTATCGACCGCAGTGGCCGCCATGTTGTAGCGCGTCTCATGGGTGGCTGAGCCGATGTGGGGCAGGGCGACGACGTTTGGCATTGCCAGCAGTGGGGAATCCACCGGCAGCGGCTCCTGTTCAAACACGTCCAGACCTGCGGCATGGATCTCACCGTTCTGCAGAGCTTCAATCAGCGCCTTCTCATCCACTACCGGGCCGCGACCCGCGTTGATGAAAATGGCTGACTGCTTCATTTTCTTAAACGCCTCTTTGCCAATCAGATGACGCGTTTCGTCCGTCAGCGGCAGAACCAGGCAGACAAAATCGGCTTCCTGCAGCAGAGTATCCAGCTCGCAGTAGCGGGCGTTGAAGCGTTCTTCGGCTTCACCGTGATGGCGACGTGCGTTATACAGAATCGGCATGTTAAAACCAAAATGCGCGCGCTGCGCCAGTGCCAGCCCGATACGCCCCATGCCAACAATGCCCAGCGTTTTGCCGTGAACGTCCACGCCGAACCAGTCCGGACCAATGCTTTTTGTCCACTCGCCCGCTTTGACGCGCCCGGCGACTTCCACCACGCGACGCGCAGTGGTGAGTACCAGCGCCATCAGCGTGTCGGCCACGGTTTCCGTCAGGGCATGTGGCGTATGCATCAGCAGGATCTTGCGGGCATTAAGGGCGTCCACATCGAAGTTGTCGTAACCCACGGAAACGGTAGAGGTAGCACGAAGCTTCGGCATTTTCTCCAGCAGAGCGACATCCACTTTCTCGCTTGAACCCAGCAGGCCTTCAGCGCTGGCGAACGCTTCGGCGTGCTGCGCCACGGTTTCCGGGCTCAGGTTATTCACCTGCGTGACGGTGAAGTGTTCTTCAAGGCGTTTCTGCAGATCTTCCGGCAGTGCTTTGTACAAAATGACGGACGGCTTCATGCTAATCTCCGTTGATTTTTAAGGATTCAGGCGTGGCGTGCGCCGACAGGGTGTTGTTGATTATTAGCAGGCTTAACAATCAGAGTAAGCCACACGGAGGCAAAAAGCGCCACCCCCATAAAGATGTACGATGCGGACGGGCTGCCGGTGGCACCGTTCAGGTAGCCGACGAACCAGGAGCCGCAGAACGACCCCAGCGCACCCATACTGTTAATTAGCGCCATCGCGCCACCCGCGACGTTACGCGGCAGCATTTCCGGGATGATGGCAAAGAACGGACCATACGGGGCATACATGGCGGCACCGGCGACCACCAGCAGGGTATAAGAGGCCCAGAAGTGATTTGCACCCATGGCCCACGAGCCGATAAAGGCAAAAGCAGCGATCAGCAGCAGCGGCCAGACAAACAATTTTCGGTTCTGCAGCTTGTCCGACGCCCAGGAGACGACGATCATGGCGATGGTCGCGGCCAGATACGGTACGGAAGAGAGCCAGCCCACTTCTACCATGCCGAGGTTCTCGCCGCCGCTGCGGATAATCGACGGCAGCCACAGCACAAAGCCATACACGCCGATGCTCCAGGTAAAGTACTGCGCGCAGAGCAGGATCACGTTGCGCGAGCGGAAGGCTTCACCGTAGTTGCGAACCGCCTTCAGGCCTTGCTGTTCTTTATCCAGCTGCGCCTGCAGCGCCGCTTTTTCGTCTTCGGAAAGCCATTTCGCCTGGGCAGGTTTATCCTTCACCAGCACCCACCAGCAGAATGCCCAGATCACTGCCGGCACCCCTTCGATGATAAACATTTCGCGCCAGCCGAAGGACTGGATCAGGTAGCCAGACACCACCGACATCCACAGTACCGTCACCGGGTTACCGAGGATCAGGAAGGTATTCGCGCGCGAGCGTTCAGATTTGGTAAACCAGTTGCTGATGTAGATCAGCATCGCCGGCATGACCGCCGCCTCAACGACGCCGAGGATAAAGCGAATGGCGGCCAGGGCAGGAATATTGTTCACCACGCCGGTCAGTGACGCGCAGGCGCCCCACAGGATCAGACAGACGAAGATCAGCTTACGCACGCTGCGTCGTTCCGCATAAATCGCGCCGGGGATCTGGAAGAAGAAATAGCCCAGGAAGAAAAGGGCACCCAGCAGGGAGGAGATACCTTTGGTGATGCCGAGGTCCTCTGTGATCCCCGCCGCGGACGCGAAGCTGAAGTTGGCACGGTCAAGGTACGCCAGGCTGTACGTGATAAACACGATTGGCATGATGTACCACCAGCGTTTTACTGCATTGGTCGAACTGTTCATAGGCTTGCCTCTGTTGTTGAGGTTGTTACCGCCGTTGTCTGTAGGGTACACGGTGGCTTAATTATTTGGGCCCTCTCCCTGTGGGAGTGGGTATTTAAACGCCGAGCTCTGCTCGCGTTGGTAGTCCTTCGCTGTCGCCCTGCACCTGAATGGCCAGCGAGCCAATCTTGTTGCCCCGCGCGACGGCCTGCTGCAGCGTTTTGCCTTCCAGCAGGGCGCTAATTACGCCCACGGCAAAACCGTCGCCCGCGCCGACGGTGTCGACAACGTTCTCAACCTTCACCGCCGCGACCGCGCCCTGTTGGCCGTCGGCCGTCTTAAACCATGCGCCATCGGCGCCGGTCTTCAGCACCACCGCTTTTACCCCTTTATTCAGGTAGAAATCGGCAATGCCTTCCGGCGTGCTTTCGCCGGTCAGGATCATCCCTTCTTTCAGGCCCGGCAGAACCCAGTCCGCTCTGAACGCCAGGCGGTTGAGCTTCTCGACCATTTCCGCTTCGCTTTTCCACAGCACCGGGCGCAGGTTCGGATCGAAAGAGATCGTTTTTCCCTGGGCTTTCAGCGTGGCTGCCGCGTGATCCAGCAGTTCATACGAGCTGGCGGACAGCGCTGCCGCCACGCCGCTCAGGTGCAGGTGGCGCGCGGAGGCGAAATAGTCGGTGTGGTAATCCGCTACAGAGAGGTGGCTTGCGGCCGATCCTTTACGGAAATACTCCACGATGGGATCGGTTCCATTTTCGACCTTAGATTTAAGCTGAAAGCCGGTAGGGAAGCGTCCATCGAGGGTGACGCCTGCGGCATCAATTCCCTCTTTTTTCAGCGAGCCGAGAACGAAATGGCCAAAGCTGTCGTCCCCCACGCGGCTGACCCAGCCGACGTTAAGGCCGAGACGCGCCAGGCCGGTTGCGACGTTCAGCTCTGCGCCCGCCACGCGTTTGATAAAGTGCTCTACCGCGCTCAGCTCACCCGTTTCAGTGGCGACAAACATCGCCATGGCTTCGCCAATCGTGATGACATCCAGCGTCTTGTGCATGGTTTACTCCTCGCGCAGCAGGTTGACGTAATGGCGGGTAACGGCGGTTAAATCCGTCCCTTCCAGCGGGAACTCGATACCGCGCGGGGCATCGGCAGGCAGCTGGCCGAGCAGATCCAGCCAGCGCGCATCGGCGTGATCCGGCGCCACGGCGCGGAAGTTATCTTTATGCGGCACGGCGGCTTTCACGTGGATATAGCTCACCGCAGGGGCCAGATGACGCGCGGCCTCTTCAGGCGAATCGCCAACCCACAGCCAGTTGCCCATATCGAAGGTCAGCGTGACGGGTAAGGCCATTTCCCGACAGGCGGCCTGGAAGCGCTGCATGGGCGCGAGCTGTCCGCAGTCGGTCTGATCGTTCTCCACGACCAGCGCCATGCCGCTTGCGTTCAGCAGGGTACGCAGGCCGTCGAGAGGCTGCGCGTCGCGGAAATGGCCCAGGGAAACCTTCAGCCACAGGGCGTTCAGGGTGCTGGCCTCTGAGAGATAACGGGTCAGGTCCGGGTTGAGGGTGCCGTCAGGCAAAAACAGGGCGGCGGGGGCGGAATAGCACGCCAGCAGGCCGAGCAGCTCAATGGATTCTCCCAGCGCAGGCAGCGCCAGCAGCTCTTCGCTGTTGAACAATTCCCGGCGGATCTCCACGCCGTCTGCCCCTGCGCCTGCAATGACGGGAAGCATTGCCCGCTGACCGCCCGCCTGTCGCACCTGTTCCGCACCGTACGCGGCGGTGACCACCATAATTTTCCTGCCCATCTTCGGACTCCATCGCAACATATCAATACTATTACGCTAGATGGAACCGGTTCCAAAGAAAAGGTCAGGATGTCGAATTTATGATCGGTATCACAAGGGAAAATTAACGCGCCGTGGAGCCGCGAACGATCAGCTCGCCGGAGAAGACCTGCTCGCGAACGGCATCGCTGGTGCCTTCAATGCGACGAACTACTTGTTCAACAGCAGCATAGCCAATTTGCCAGGTAGGTTGTTTGAGGGTAGTAATGCCGACGCCCGCCAGCTCCGCCCACTCCAGTTCATCAAACCCCAGCAGACCGATATCGCTGCCCCAGTGCAGGCCAATGCGCTTGAGCGAGCGGGCGACCTGAAGCGTAAGCGCCCCGTTGGCGGAGATAACGGCTTTGCGCATACCGCGATGGCGCGTGTGGAACTGGCGCAGGGTGTTATCGAGCTGGTCAGCTTCGTGAAGCGGCGTTTCGGCATTTTCGGCGATCACGCCGGGATATCGCTCCAGCGTGGTGCGAAATGCGCTCAGGCGCTCGCGACGGGTATTGACCATCCCTAACGGTTCACTCAGAAACAGAATGGCCTCGAAGCCCTGTTCGATCAGATGTTCGGTGGCGGTAGTGGCTGCCTGGGTGTTATCCAGACCGACCACATCGCAGGCAAATTCCGGGATTTTACGGTCGATGAGGACCATAGGCAGAGAGGACTGCTGCAGGCGGTTTAACCCCTCTTCCCGCATGCCCACCGCGTTCACCACAATCCCTTCGACCTGATAGCTGCGCAGCAGATCGAGGTAATGCAGCTCCTGGTCGACTTCGTTGTTGGTATTACAGACCAGCGGCGTGAAACCCTTCTCGCGACAGGCGGCTTCAATACCGCTGAGCACGTTAACGGAATAGGGGTTGGTGATATCGGCGATGATAAGCCCGATAAGGCGGGTGCGGCCGCGTTTGAGCCCCCGCGCCATGAGGCTGGGACGGTAGTCGAGATCGGCAATGGCCTGTTCAATACGCGCCAGCAATGCGTCGGACAGCAGGTGTTTCTCGCCGTTAAGATAGCGCGAAATGCTGGTTTTACCGGTTTTGGCGGCTTTCGCCACGTCGCTGATGGTGGCCCGGGCTGGTTTGCTCATCGCTGATTTCCCTGAATTTAGTGAGAATACCTTAGCGGGAAAATCAACGATGGCAAGTGGTTCATGCCGGGGTGTGCGGCTTGATGCCCTCACCCCGGCCCTCTCCCACGGGGAGAGGGGGAAATGCAATTACTGAATTGGGCTTAACGTAATCTCAACGCGGCGGTTCTGCGCTTTGCCTTCCGCCGTGCTGTTGCTGGCGATAGGGTTGGCAGGGCCCATACCGCTGGTGCGGATGCGGTTGGCTTCAACGCCCTGGGTAATCAGCGAGCTGGCCACGGCGTCGGCGCGCTGCTGGGACAGACGCATGTTCAGATCCTGGCTGCCGGTGCTGTCGGTGTAGCCCATCACGTTCACGGCGGTCTTGTTGTACTCTTTCAGCACCATCGCCACGCCGGTCAGGGTGTTCGCGCCCGCCGATTTCAGCGTCGCGCTGCTGCTGTCGAAGGTCACGTTGTTCGGCATGTTCAGGATGATGTTATCGCCGCTGCGCGTAACGCTCACGCCGGTACCCTTCATTTTGTCGCGCAGCTTCGCTTCCTGCACGTCCATGTAATAGCCTACGCCGCCGCCCAGTGCCGCACCCGCCGCTGCACCAATTAGCGCACCTTTACCGCGGTCTTTCTTGGAGGAGGAGAGCGCCCCAACGCCTGCGCCGACCAGCGAGCCGATACCCGCGCCAATGCCGGATTTACCCGCTTCACGCTCACCGGTGTAAGGGTTAGTTGTGCAGCCAGAAACAGCCAGTGCACCGCTCACCAGAGCGGCAATAACGAGTACGCGTTTTTTCATCTTCTTTCCTTAATCCTTTTTATTCTTTGCCACGGCGAGCGTGGCAGTTGATTATGACGTCCAGATACGGAGAAAATTCCGGGTATAACTCTGAAATTTGTGACAAACCATAAACTGCCTCAGAAAGAAGGCCGTAAACCTGCACGCAACCAGGAGCGCACGCTTGAGCACCTCAACGAAAACCATTCTGACCGCCGCCCACTGGGGGCCGATGCTGGTCGAAACCGATGGCGAAAATGTTCTGTCGTCCCGCGGGGCACTGCCAACCCAACATCCCAACTCGTTACAGACCGTCGTTCGCGATCAGGTGCATAGCAAAACGCGCGTGCGCTGGCCGATGGTGCGTAAAGGTTTTCTGGCCTCGCCGGATAAGCCACAGGGGATCCGCGGTCAGGATGAGTTTATTCGCGTGAGCTGGGATGACGCGCTGGCGCTGATCCACGCCCAGCACAGGCGCATTCGCGACAGCTACGGTCCGTCGTCCATTTTCGCCGGGTCGTACGGCTGGCGTTCTAACGGCGTGCTGCACAAGGCCTCGACGCTGCTGCAGCGTTACATGAGCCTGGCGGGAGGCTATACAGGCCATCTCGGGGATTACTCCACCGGCGCGGCGCAGGCGATCATGCCGTACGTCGTGGGGGGGAACGAAGTGTACCAGCAGCAGACCAGCTGGCCGCTTGTGCTGGCGCACACCGACGTGGTGGTGCTCTGGAGCGCTAACCCCCTCAACACGCTGAAAATTGCCTGGAATGCCAGCGACGAGCAGGGCATTGGGTATTTCGACGCGCTGCGCAAAAGCGGCAAGCGCATCATCTGCATTGACCCAATGCGCTCAGAAACTATGGATTTCTTCGGCGACGGCGCCGAGTGGATCGCCCCGCATATGGGCACCGACGTGGCGATGATGCTGGGTATCGCCCATACGCTGGTCGAAAACGGCTGGCACGACGTCGAATTCCTGACGCGCTGTACCACCGGCTTCGATAAATTCGCCGACTACCTGACGGGCCAATCCGATGGGGTAGCGAAAACGGCAGAGTGGGCGGCAGATATTTGCGGCGTTCAAGCGCAGAAAATCCGCGAACTGGCGGCGTTGTTCCATGAAAACACCACCATGTTAATGTCCGGCTGGGGGATGCAGCGTCAGCAGTTTGGCGAGCAAAAACACTGGATGCTGGTAACGCTTGCCGCAATGCTTGGGCAGATCGGTACGCCGGGCGGGGGTTTTGGTCTCTCCTATCACTTTGCGAACGGCGGCAACCCGACGCGTAAAGCGGCGGTGCTGGCGTCTCTGCAAGGCTCGGTGCAGGGCGGCGTGGATGCCGTGGATAAAATCCCGGTGGCGCGGATTGTTGAAGCCCTGGAAAACCCCGGCGGTTTCTATCAGCACAACGGTATGGACCGCCACTTCCCGGACATTAAATTTGTCTGGTGGGCGGGCGGGTCGAACTTCACGCACCATCAGGATACCAATCGCCTGATCCGCGCCTGGCAAAAGCCGGAGCTGGTGGTGATTTCCGAGTGCTTCTGGACCGGCTCGGCTAAGCATGCAGATATCGTGCTGCCGGTGACCACCTCGTTTGAGCGTAACGATCTCACCATGACCGGCGACTACAGCAACCAGCATATGGTTCCGATGAAGCGCGTTGTCGCCCCGCGCGATGAGGCGCGTGATGATTTTGACGTGTTTGCTGAACTGAGCGAGCTGTGGGAAGCGGGCGGTCGCGAGCGTTTTACCGAAGGGAAAAGCGATCTGCAATGGCTGGAAACCTTCTACCAGATTGCCGGCCAGCGCGGCGCGGCACAGGGCGTGACGCTTCCGCCATTTGCTGAATTCTGGGAAGCGAACCAGATCGTCGAAATGCCGGAGAGCGAACAGAACGCGAAGTTTGTCCGTTTTGCCGATTTCCGCCGCGACCCGGAGAGCCACCCGCTGAAAACCGAGAGTGGAAAGATCGTGATCCACAGCGAGCGTATCGCCAGCTTTGGCTATGCCGACTGCCCGCCACACCCTATGTGGCTCGAGCCGGACGAGTGGCACGGCAACGCCCAGCCGGAACAGCTGCAGGTGTTGTCTGCGCATCCCGCGCACCGTCTGCACAGCCAGCTTAACTATACCTCCCTGCGCGAGCAGTATGCGGTCGCCGGGCGAGAGCCGATCACGCTGAATACCCTCGATGCGAAAGCCCGGGGGATCGCGGACGGCGACGTGGTGCGCGTCTGGAACTCGCGCGGGCAGGTGCTGGCAGGGGCGGTGGTGAGCGACGGGATTAAACCGGGCGTGATCTGCATTCATCAGGGCGCCTGGCCCGACCTTGAGCCCGCCGAGGGAGGGATCTGTAAAAACGGGGCGGTTAACGTGCTGACTAAAGATCTCCCCAGCTCGAAGCTGGGGAATGGCTGCGCAGGGAACACGGCGCTGGCCTGGGTAGAGAAATATCAGGGACCCGAGCTTACCTTAACGGCGTTTGATCCGCCTGCCAGCTCATGATCCACGTCGGGTGCTGGGTATCATCCTGCCAGGCGCTGTCCTCAATGCGAAAGCCCTGAGCATGGTAGAAATTCACCGCCCGCACATTTTTCTGATACACCTCCAGGGTTAAATGCGGGAAGCGCTGTTGAACATGGTTCAGCAGCGCGCGCCCGATACCTTTCCCGATGCATGACGGTGCGACAAACAGCGCGCCGACAAACTGAGACTGCATCACGCTGATAAATCCGTATGGCTCGCCATCCTGTTCCCAGACCCAGGTTTCCGCCGACGGCAGGTAAACGTCCCGCACCATGGCCTCGTTCTCTTTCCAGTAACCCGGCTCGATAAACGGATGCGCTTCCGTGGTGCTTTCAAGCCACAGGCTCAGAAGCGGCGCGGTATTCTCACTTTGCCATTTGCGGATCATGATGGCCTCCCGGATGACAGAAGCAGCCGGTAACGTGGTCGTTGACCAGGCCACAGGCCTGCATAAAGGCGTAGCAGATGGTGGAGCCGACAAACTTAAAGCCGCGTTTTTTCAGGGCCTTCGAGAGGGCATCCGAGGCCGGGGTTGAGGCCGGGATTTCCGCGAGCGTGGCGGCCCGGGTGACCTGCGGATCGTTGTTCACAAACGTCCAGACAAAATCTGAAAACGATTCGCCGTTTTGTTCCATCGCCAGGTAAGCGCGTGCGTTACCGATGATGGCCTGGATCTTACCGCGATGGCGGATGATGCCGGCGTCCTGCACCAGCCGTTCCACATCCTCATCAGTCATGGCGGCGACGGCGACAGGATCGAACTGGTGGAAGGCGTTACGGTAGTTTTCGCGTTTCTTCAGTACCGTAATCCATGACAACCCCGCCTGCTGGCCCTCCAGGCAGATCATCTCAAAGAGTTTTTTGCCATCCGTTTCCGGCACGCCCCATTCCCGATCGTGATAGTCGATATAAAGCTGATCCTGGCTCACCCAACCGCAACGTTCCATCCGTCATCTCCCTTATTGATACTGATTTTGCAAAAATTTCGTTCTGACTGGCTTGACGTGTTTACTATAAAGACAATAGTTAATACAGGGCTATAAGCTCTTCCTGAATAACGACAAATATCGCCGAATTCGGCTCTCTCTGGGGTCGCGTTGATGATGATAAAAAAAATCAGTGGTCGCCATGCTGCTTCTGGCCTGGTGGGAATTTCAGCCTGCCTGTTCTTTTGTAATACAGCGTCTGCCTGGCAACAGGAATATATCGTTTCAGACGCCCAAAATAATACGGCGGAACGCTATACATGGGACGCGGATCACCAACCGCGTTATGAGGATATTCTTGCTGAGCGTATTCAGTCTTCGCAAAACGCGCCGGGTCTTGCCCTGAATATACCGTCTGGCAGCGCGACGGAGGGGGCGATGAGCGTGGGCTGGAATTTTCCGGTTTCAGCGCGTGTCACCACCGGTCCGGTAGTGGCGTGGCGTTACGACGGCACGGCTCCCATGATGATCAACGAGTTTGGTGATAGCGCGTCGACGCAGGCACTCACCGACCCGCTCTGGCATGCCAGCATCAGCACGCTGGGGTGGCGCGTGAATACCCAGTACGGCGATCTCCGTCCCTGGGCGCAGATCAGCTATAACCAGCAGTTTGGTGAAAACCAGTGGAAATCGCAGTTTGGCATGCCGCAAACGCCAGCTCCTGCCCAAAACGGTAGCTGGATGGACGTCACCGTGGGAACGGATATTCCTTTTAATACTCACGTCGCGGCCTATGCGTCGCTGGCTCAGGGGGAGCACACCACCACCGGTGAGGAGTTTTTATACACCCTCGGCGTTAGCGCAAATTTCTAGAGTTGTTACTTTTTTAAACGTTACGATAACATCTCGAATACAACAACCACGGGCTTTACAGCGATAGCAGGTACTAACACGCCGTCGCTTTATTCCCGGGCCAGGCCATTCATTCCCGATTCCAGGCATTTCATTCCGTTCCGCCTGCATTTCATGCCGTTTTCCCCCAGGCGTATTAAGGTTTTGTTTATCGTTGTCCTCAGCGAACTTCCTTAATTTCTCTTGCAGGACAACTGCCATGAACACATCAACTTATAACCGCACGCGCTGGCTTACGCTCTTTGGCACCATCGTCACCCAGTTTGCGCTGGGGTCGGTCTATACCTGGAGCCTGTTTAACAGCGCGCTTTCCGACAAACTCGGCGCGCCGGTCAGCCAGGTCGCGTTCTCCTTTGGTCTGCTGAGCCTGGGTCTGGCGATTTCGTCTTCCGTCGCGGGCAAGCTGCAGGAGCGTTTTGGCGTGAAGCGTGTGACCATGGCGTCCGGCATTCTGCTGGGTCTGGGCTTTTTCCTGACGGCGCATTCCAGCAACCTGATGATGCTGTGGCTGAGCGCCGGCGTGCTGGTGGGTCTGGCCGATGGCGCAGGTTACCTGCTGACCCTGTCGAACTGCGTGAAGTGGTTCCCGGAGCGTAAAGGCTTAATCTCCGCGTTCGCCATCGGCTCCTATGGCCTGGGCAGCCTCGGGTTCAAATTTATCGACTCCCATCTGCTGGCGTCCGTTGGCCTCGAAAACACCTTTATGATCTGGGGCGCTATCGTGCTGGTGATGATTCTGTTCGGCGCCACGCTGATGGCCGATGCGCCGCAGCAGGAGGTCAAATCCGTTAACGGCGTAGTGGAGAACGACTTCACCCTCGCGCAGTCCATGCGTAAGCCGCAGTACTGGATGCTGGCGGTGATGTTCCTGACGGCCTGCATGAGCGGACTGTATGTCATCGGTGTGGCGAAGGATATCGCGCAGGGGATGGTGAAGCTGGATGCGGCTACGGCGGCGAATGCGGTGACGGTCATCTCCATAGCCAACCTCTCCGGTCGTCTGGTGCTCGGCATTCTGTCCGACAAAATTGCCCGCATCCGTGTGATTACGATTGGGCAGGTGGTTTCGCTGGTCGGCATGGCGGCGCTGCTGTTCGCTCCGCTGAATGAAGCCACCTTCTTTGCGGCGATTGCCTGCGTGGCCTTTAACTTCGGCGGCACTATTACCGTCTTCCCCTCACTGGTGAGCGAGTTCTTTGGCCTGAACAATCTGGCGAAAAACTACGGCGTTATCTATCTTGGCTTCGGGATCGGCAGTATCTGCGGCTCGCTGATTGCCTCCCTGTTCGGCGGGTTCTACGTGACCTTCTGTGTGATATTTGCCCTGCTGATTATCTCGCTGGCGCTCTCGACCACGATTCGCCAGCCGCAGCGCGAAGTATTCAAAGAAGCGCACGCGTAAGCTCTATGAAAGAGGCCCCTGTGGCCTCTTTTTACTTTATGCGAGACGCTTTCCGTCTCGATATTTTGTAAAAATTTACACCGATCACACTCTCTGCTGCCACTTTTCTCTCCCGCTGTGGTCTACTTATCGCGCTTGTAGACGTTTCTAATAACGCTTCCTTACGCATTTACTTACTCTGTCCGCTTTCTCTTTGAGATTCGTCGGGTTTTTATACCCCTTCCCCCAGGGTTGTTTGCATGAAATACATTAGGTCTCTTACCCAGCAAAGATTGTGTCTGATGCTGGCTGTCTATATCGGATTATTTCTGAATGGCGCGGTACTGTTCAGAAGAGTGGAAGGTTATTTTGAAAACCTTACCGTAAGTAATAGTATTTTTGCCGCAATTGAAGTATTCGGCTCCGTCCTCGCCACCTTCTTCCTCTTACGCCTGCTTTCCCTTTTTGGCCGACGTACCTGGCAAATTTTGGCCTCTCTGGTGGTGATTATTTCCGCCGCCGCAAGTTATTACATGACCTTTATGAACGTGGTCATTGGGTACGGTATTGTTGCCTCGGTGATGACCACGGATATCGATCTCTCGAAAGAGGTGGTAGGGAAAGGCTTTATCGTCTGGACGGTTTTAACCTGTCTGATACCGTTGTTCTTTATCTGGAACAATACGTGCCGCTATACGCTGCTACGCCAGCTGCGCACGCGTGGACAGCGGATCCGCAATATCGTGGTTGTCCTGCTGGCAGGCTTGCTGGTATGGGCGCCTATTCGCCTGATGGAAACGCAGCAAAAACGCGTCGAAAAAGCGACGGGCGTGGATATGCCAAGCTACGGCGGCGTGGTGGCAAACTCCTATTTGCCGTCTAACTGGCTCTCAGCATTAGGTCTGTATGCCTGGGCGCAGGCAGATGAATCCAGTGATGTGAAGTCTCTGATCAATCCACTGAAAAAATTTACCTACCAGCCGCCAGCCGACGGGATTGATGATACGTACGTCGTCTTTGTCATCGGTGAAACGACGCGCTGGGATCATATGGGCATTCTCGGCTATAACCGGGACACCACGCCAAAGCTGGCGCAGGAAAAGAACCTGGTGGCCTACCGTGGCTACTCCTGCGATACCGCAACCAAGCTCTCGCTGCGCTGTATGTTTGTGCGTGAAGGCGGTGCAAGCGATAACCCGCAGCGCACGCTGAAAGAGCAGAACGTGTTTGCCGTGCTGAAGCAGCTTGGGTTTAGCTCTGACCTGTTTGCTATGCAAAGTGAGATGTGGTTCTACACCAACACGCTGGCAGATAACATTGCGTACCGTGAGCAGATTGGCGCCGAGCCGCGTAACCGCGGTAAAAACGTCGACGACATGCTGCTGCTGGAAGAGATGTCGCAGTCCCTCAAGAACCATCCGCAGGGCAAGCATCTGGTTATTCTGCATACCAAAGGGTCGCATTACAGCTATTACCAGCGCTACACGCGTGATTTCGCGAAGTGGCAGCCTGAGTGCGTGGGCATTAATAAAGACTGCAGCAAGCAGGAGCTGATCAACGCCTACGACAACTCGGTGCTGTACGTGGATACCTTCCTGAGCCGGGTCATTGACCAGCTGCGCGATAAAAAAGCGATTGTGATTTATGCAGCAGACCACGGTGAATCCATCAACGAGAAAGAGCACCTGCACGGCACGCCGCGCAAGCTGGCACCGCCGGAGCAGTTCCGCGTGCCGATGATCATGTGGATGTCGGATAAGTATCTTGAAAATCCGGAGAAGGCGAAGATGTTTGCTCAGCTGAAGAAAGAGGCGGAGATGAAGGTGCCGCGTCGCCACGTTGAGCTGTACGACACCATTATGGGTTGTCTCGGCTATACCTCACCGAACGGTGGGATTAACGAAAACAACAACTGGTGTAAACTCCCTGATAACAGCGTAAAAGCCGCGCAGTAGCTGCTCTGGCGAGAATATCGCCAGTTGAATGGCTTTTTGAAAATAAGGGATTGACGGGGGCGCACCTCAGCAGTAAGATGCGCTCCGCATTCGGCGAGTAGCGCAGCTTGGTAGCGCAACTGGTTTGGGACCAGTGGGTCGGAGGTTCGAATCCTCTCTCGCCGACCACATTCTGAAAAGGGCTAACCGCAAGGTTAGCCCTTTTTGCATTATGATCTTATCCCGTCAGAGTATCCAAAACGCCCCTTAGGCCTGCTTCTTCCTGCCTGTTAACGATTTTGTGACATAATCCATTGTATTTTTTTATATATAGATTGATCTTTTTTCGCGTTGCTTATGGATAACCTCAGCATTTTTCGCTGTGCGTTTTAACGTTCGCGGTATTTAGTGCTCAGATAATCACCATTCTGCAAGAAAATTTACCCATTCTGAATAAAAGTTAATCACTGATTGTTGCGAAATATGAAGAGAGTTGTGCTGCAAGATAGCGAGTAGCATAAATTTCCCTGCTGAAAACGGGCATGCATAGTTTTTTTAATCTTTGTTTGCGGTTTCTCACACTCAGCGTAAATCCCCGTCACCTGTATTGACGTTTTCACATTCTGTTGACAGATTGTAGGGCATGAGGGGCATTTCAGGGACGATCTGCGCTGCAACTCAAACGCTCTTCTGAAAGGATTCTCCATCCCTTTAAAGCCTTCGGGCATCACCGACCGGACCGGGTAAAAAATAAATAAAGGTCTGGCGGCGTAACACAACAAAGCAAAACATCACATTGGAGCAGAATAATGAGTATTTCCTTGAAGAAGTCAGGGATGCTGAAGCTTGGTCTGAGCCTGGTGGCTATGACCGTGGCAGCAAGCGTACAGGCAAAAACCCTGGTTTACTGTTCTGAAGGCTCGCCGGAAGGCTTTAACCCACAGCTCTTTACCTCTGGTACGACTTACGACGCAAGCTCTGTACCGATCTATAACCGTCTGGTTGAATTCAAAACCGGTACCACGGAAGTGATTCCGGGTCTGGCCGAGAAGTGGGACGTCAGCGAAGACGGTAAAACCTATACCTTCCACCTGCGCCAGGGCGTGAAGTGGCAGGACAGCAAAGAATTCAAACCAACGCGCGACTTTAACGCCGACGACGTTGTGTTCTCCTTCGACCGTCAGAAAAACGCTCAGAACCCGTACCACAAAGTGTCTGGCGGCAGCTATGAATACTTCGAAGGGATGGGTCTGCCTGACCTGATTGCTGAAGTGAAAAAAGTGGACGATAAAACGGTTCAGTTCGTGCTGACGCGTCCGGAAGCGCCATTCCTGGCTGACCTGGCCATGGACTTCGCCTCAATTCTGTCCAAAGAGTATGCGGACAACATGCTGAAAGCCGGTACGCCGGAAAAAGTTGACCTGAACCCAATCGGTACCGGTCCATTCCAGCTGCTGCAGTACCAGAAAGACTCCCGCATCCTGTACAAAGCCTTTGAAGGCTTCTGGGGTACCAAGCCGAAGATCGACCGTCTGGTCTTCTCCATCACGCCTGATGCGTCAGTGCGTTATGCAAAACTGCAGAAAAACGAATGTCAGGTTATGCCGTACCCGAACCCGGCTGATATCGCCCGCATGAAGCAGGACAAGAACATCAACCTGCTGGAGCAGGCTGGCCTGAACGTGGGCTATCTCTCCTTCAACACCGAGAAGAAACCGTTTGATGACGTGAAAGTGCGTCAGGCGTTGACCTACGCGGTGAACAAAGAAGCGATTATCAAGGCGGTTTACCAGGGCGCAGGCGTTGCTGCCAAAAACCTGATCCCACCAACCATGTGGGGCTATAACGACGACGTTAAAGACTACACCTACGATCCTGAGAAAGCGAAAGCGCTGCTGAAAGAAGCGGGCCAGGATAAAGGCTTTACCGTTGAGCTGTGGGCGATGCCGGTACAGCGTCCGTACAACCCGAACGCACGCCGTATGGCGGAAATGGTTCAGGCTGACTGGGCTAAGGTTGGCGTTCAGGCCAAGATTGTGACCTACGAGTGGGGCGAGTACCTGAAGCGCGCCAAAGCGGGTGAGCACCAGGCGGTAATGATGGGCTGGACCGGCGACAACGGGGATCCGGACAACTTCTTCGCCACCCTGTTCAGCTGCGCGGCGGCGAAAGACGGTTCTAACTACTCTCGCTGGTGCTATAAGCCGTTTGAAGACCTGATCCAGCCGGCGCGTGCGACCGACGATCACAACAAACGTATTGAACTGTACAAGCAGGCTCAGGTTGTAATGCACGATCAGGCTCCGGCGCTGATTGTTGCTCACTCCACCGTGTACGAGCCAGTGCGTAAAGAAGTGAAGGGCTACGTGGTTGATCCACTGGGCAAACACCACTTCGAAAACGTATCTGTTGAATAATAAGTAGGGTGTTCTCCCTCTCCCTGTGGGAGAGGGCAGGGGTGAGGGTCGTGCATGCATCCCCTCACCCTAACCCTCTCCCACAGGGAGAGGGAATTTACATTTGTGAGCAATACAGACGTCACGCCACTGGTCGTGCGTCATCAGAGAGAATCCGGGTTATGTTGCAGTTCATCCTCCGACGTCTGGGACTTGTTATCCCCACGTTTATCGGTATCACCCTTCTCACTTTTGCCTTCGTCCATATGATCCCCGGCGACCCGGTAATGATTATGGCGGGCGAGCGTGGTATTTCCCCTGAGCGCCATGCACAGCTGCTGGCGGAACTCGGTCTCGATAAGCCGATGTGGCAGCAGTATCTCCACTATATCTGGGGCGTATTGCACGGTGATTTAGGGATTTCGCTGAAAAGCCGTCTTCCGGTGTGGGACGAGTTCGTGCCGCGCTTTAAAGCGACGCTGGAGCTTGGCGTCTGCGCCATGATTTTCGCCACTGCGGTGGGTATTCCTGTCGGGGTACTGGCTGCCGTCAAGCGTGGCTCTATTTTTGACCATACCGCCGTGGGCCTGGCGCTGACCGGCTACTCCATGCCTATCTTCTGGTGGGGCATGATGCTGATCATGCTGGTATCGGTGCAGCTTAACCTGACACCGGTCTCCGGGCGCGTCAGTGATATGGTCTTCCTGGATGATAGCAACCCGCTCACCGGCTTTATGCTGATTGATACGGCTATCTGGGGCGAAGAGGGCAACTTCATTGATGCCGTGGCGCACATGATCCTGCCTGCCATGGTGCTGGGCACCATTCCTCTGGCGGTGATCGTGCGAATGACCCGTTCATCGATGCTGGAAGTGCTGGGTGAGGATTATATCCGCACCGCGCGCGCCAAGGGCCTGACGCGTATGCGCGTCATCATCGTCCATGCGCTGCGTAATGCCATGCTGCCGGTGGTGACCGTTATAGGTCTCCAGGTGGGGACGTTGCTGGCGGGGGCGATCCTGACCGAAACCATCTTCTCCTGGCCGGGCCTTGGACGCTGGCTGATTGACGCGCTGCAACGCCGTGACTATCCGGTTGTGCAGGGCGGTGTACTGCTGGTCGCGACGATGATTATCCTCGTCAACCTGCTGGTCGATTTGCTGTACGGCGTGGTGAACCCGCGTATTCGTCATAAGAAGTAAGGGACCATCATGTCACAAGTCACTCAAAATAAAGTGGTCGCTGCACCGGTTCCGATGACGCCGCTGCAGGAATTCTGGCACTACTTCAAGCGCAATAAAGGCGCGGTGGTAGGGCTGGTGTATGTCGTAATCATGATCCTGATTGCGGTGTTTGCGAACTTCCTCGCACCGTATAACCCGGCGGACCAGTTCCGCGATGCGCTGCTCGCGCCGCCTGCGTGGCAGGACGGCGGTAGCCTGACGCACCTGCTGGGTACCGATGACGTGGGCCGCGACGTGCTGTCGCGTCTGATGTACGGCGCGCGCCTGTCGCTGCTGGTCGGCTGTCTCGTTGTTGTGCTGTCGCTGATCATGGGCGTTGTACTCGGCCTGGTTGCCGGTTACTTCGGCGGTATCGTTGATAACATCATCATGCGTATCGTCGACATCATGCTGGCGCTGCCAAGCCTGCTGCTGGCGCTGGTGCTGGTGGCGATCTTCGGCCCGTCGATTGGGAACGCCGCGCTGGCGTTGACCTTCGTGGCGCTCCCTCACTACGTACGTTTAACCCGTGCGGCGGTGCTGGTGGAAGTGAACCGCGATTACGTCACCGCTTCTCGCGTGGCGGGTGCCGGTGCGATGCGCCAGATGTTCGTTAATATCTTCCCTAACTGCCTTGCGCCGCTGATTGTTCAGGCGTCGCTCGGTTTCTCTAACGCCATTCTTGATATGGCCGCTCTTGGCTTCCTGGGCATGGGTGCGCAGCCGCCAACACCGGAGTGGGGCACCATGCTCTCCGACGTGTTGCAGTTCGCACAAAGCGCCTGGTGGGTTGTCACCTTCCCGGGTCTGGCAATCCTGCTGACGGTGCTGGCATTTAACCTGATGGGTGATGGTCTGCGTGATGCGCTTGATCCCAAACTGAAGCAGTAAGAGGCACGAGATGGCGTTATTAAATGTAGATAAATTATCGGTGCACTTCGGCGACGAAGGCACCCCGTTTCGCGCCGTGGACCGCATCAGCTACAGCGTAAATCAGGGCGAAGTGGTTGGCATTGTCGGGGAGTCCGGTTCCGGTAAGTCAGTGAGCTCGCTGGCGATCATGGGGCTGATTGATTACCCGGGCCGCGTGATGGCGGAAAACCTGCAGTTCAACGGTCAGGACCTGAAGCGCATTTCTGAAAAACAGCGCCGCCAGCTGGTGGGCGCCGAAGTGGCGATGATTTTCCAGGATCCCATGACCAGCCTGAACCCTTGCTACACCGTTGGTTTCCAGATTATGGAAGCGATTAAGGTGCATCAGGGCGGGAATAAGAAAACCCGTCGTCAGCGGGCGATCGACCTGCTGAACCAGGTGGGTATCCCTGACCCGGCATCGCGCCTGGACGTTTATCCGCACCAGCTCTCCGGTGGGATGAGCCAGCGCGTGATGATCGCGATGGCGATTGCCTGTCGACCAAAACTGCTGATCGCGGATGAACCGACGACGGCGCTGGATGTGACCATTCAGGCGCAAATCATCGAACTGCTGCTGGAGCTGCAGCAGAAAGAGAATATGGCGCTGGTGCTGATTACGCACGATCTGGCGCTGGTGGCCGAAGCCGCGCACAAAATCATCGTGATGTATGCCGGTCAGGTGGTCGAGACCGGAAATTCACACGATATTTTCCGCGCGCCGCGTCACCCGTATACCCAGGCGCTTTTACGCGCGCTGCCGGAGTTTGCCCAGGACAAAGCGCGTCTGGCGTCGCTGCCGGGTGTGGTACCGGGTAAATATGACCGTCCGCAGGGCTGTCTGCTCAATCCGCGCTGTCCGTATGCGACGGACAAATGCCGGGCAGAAGAGCCTGAGCTGAACCAGCTTGCTGACGGCCGTCAGTCGAAATGCCACTACCCACTCGATGATGCCGGGAGGCCAACACTATGAGTACGCAACAGGCCACCACGCAACAACCGCTGTTGCAGGCCATCGACCTGAAAAAATACTACCCGGTAAAGAAGGGGCTGTTTGCCCCTGAACGCCTGGTGAAAGCGCTGGACGGCGTCTCTTTTAACCTCGAACGCGGTAAAACGCTGGCGGTGGTAGGGGAGTCAGGCTGCGGCAAATCCACGCTGGGCCGTCTGCTGACGATGATTGAAGTGCCGACCGGCGGGGAACTCTACTATCAGGGGCAGGATCTGCTCAAGCACGATCCGCAGGCGCAGAAGCTGCGCCGCCAGAAAATCCAGATTGTGTTCCAGAACCCTTATGGTTCTTTGAACCCGCGTAAAAAAGTCGGGCAGATTCTGGAAGAGCCGCTGCTGATCAACAGTAATCTGAGCAAAGAGCAGCGCCGTGAAAAAGCGCTGGCGATGATGGCGAAGGTCGGCCTCAAAACCGAGCATTACGATCGCTATCCGCACATGTTCTCCGGCGGCCAGCGTCAGCGTATTGCGATCGCCCGCGGGCTGATGCTCGATCCGGACGTGGTGATTGCCGATGAGCCGGTCTCCGCGCTCGACGTATCCGTGCGTGCGCAGGTGCTGAACCTGATGATGGATCTCCAGCAGGAGCTGGGGCTCTCTTACGTGTTTATCTCCCACGACCTGTCGGTGGTGGAGCATATTGCCGATGAAGTGATGGTGATGTACCTGGGGCGCTGCGTGGAGAAGGGGACTAAAGACCAGATCTTTAATAACCCTCGTCACCCATATACCCAGGCGCTGCTGTCTGCGACGCCGCGTCTGAACCCGGACGATCGTCGTGAGCGTATTAAGCTGACGGGTGAACTGCCAAGTCCGCTGAATCCACCTCCGGGATGCGCATTCAACGCCCGCTGCAGTCGCCGCTTTGGCCCGTGCACCCAGCTCCAGCCGCAGCTGAAGGATTATGGCGGCCAGCTGGTTGCCTGCTTCGCGGTCGATCAGGATGAAAATGGCGAGAAGCCACAGGCATAATAAAAAAAACCGGCGCTAAGCCGGTTTTTTTTATGTCTGCGTTGTTATTTCCGCAGGCGAATCTGGTCGACGGCGTGCTTCTCGCTCTTGGTGAGGATCAGGCTCGCGCGCTCGCGCGTCGGCAGGATATTCTCTTTGAGGTTGACGTAGTTGATCTCGTTCCACAGCCCCGTGGCCACGCTGATCGCTTCTTCTTCAGAAAGCTGAGCATAGTGGTGGAAATAGGAATCCGGGTCAGTGAACGCCCCTTCGCGGAACTTCAGGAAGCGGTTGATGTACCAGTTTTGCAGCAGGTCTTCCGGCGCATCGACATAAATAGAGAAATCGACGAAATCCGAGACGAATACGTGATGCGGGTCGTGAGGATAGTCCATCCCGCTCTGCAGCACGTTCAGGCCTTCCAGAATCAGAATGTCCGGCTGGACCACGGTTTTATCCCCACCCGGGATGCGATCGTAGATCAGGTGCGAATAGACTGGCGCGGTGACGTGCGGCACGCCGGATTTCAGGTCAGAGACAAATTTCACCAGACGGTGCATATCATAAGAGAGCGGGAAGCCCTTCTTCTTCATTAGCCCACGTTCTTTTAACACCTCGTTCGGGTGCAGGAAGCCGTCGGTAGTAATCAGCTCCACGCTGCGGTGTTCAGGCCAGCGGCTCAACAGCGCCTGCAGGACGCGCGCGGTGGTACTTTTACCCACGGCCACGCTGCCTGCGATACTAATGATATAAGGAATGCGTTGACCGTTCGTCCCGAGAAACTGCTCCAGCACGGCCTGACGACGCAGGTTCGAGCTGATATAGAAGTTAAGCAAGCGAGAGAGGGGGAGATAAATTTCTGCCACCTCTTCCAGGGACAGATCTTCGTTTATCCCTTTTAACCGTGCGATTTCACCTTCCGTCAGCGTCATAGGGACGGAATCACGCAGGGCAGCCCACTGGCTGCGGTTAAAGTGAAGATAAGGCGTCATTAACGTTTGCTCTTTTTTGCTCATAAGCATGCTTCAGTGAGCCAGCATCACACTGCCGGATCATGGCTCATCACACAGTTAATTTTGGACAATGGGCAGGAGGTTAACACCAGATGACGGGAATAATAAGAAAAAAGATGGAAAGCGCTGCGTAACGCGGAAGCCGTCACGCTACGGTGAATACGGTGCAAATCACGCTGATATGTTGAATATTTGACCTTAAATGACTACTTTTACAGCGTCCGATACGCTCTTCGCATAAAATGTGAGCGAAAGAACGTTTTATGCAAATTTTTAGTTGCATGACCGCGCAGGTATCCATAGAATGCGCGCTACTTGATGCCGACTTAGCTCAGTAGGTAGAGCAACTGACTTGTAATCAGTAGGTCACCAGTTCGATTCCGGTAGTCGGCACCATCAAGTCCGGTGGGGTTCCCGAGCGGCCAAAGGGAGCAGACTGTAAATCTGCCGTCACAGACTTCGAAGGTTCGAATCCTTCCCCCACCACCACTTTCTGGCAGCGTAAATGCCGCCGGAGCTGGTTGGAAAAATTAGCCAGCTCAAACTGAAAAAGAGAGAAATCTCTTTTTTTGTTACAGAAAGAACTGGGTAGCCGAGTTTCAGGATGCGGGCATCGTATAATGGCTATTACCTCAGCCTTCCAAGCTGATGATGCGGGTTCGATTCCCGCTGCCCGCTCCAATACGTGCTGATATGGCTCAGTTGGTAGAGCGCACCCTTGGTAAGGGTGAGGTCCCCAGTTCGACTCTGGGTATCAGCACCACTTCACTTCTCCTTCCCGTTTCTCTCTGTTTCAATTTTACTGTATTCAACAATTCAGGCATTTCGCCTGGTTGATGTGGTGATATCACCGATTTATCCGTGTCTTAGAGGGACAATCGATGTCTAAAGAAAAGTTTGAACGTACAAAACCGCACGTTAACGTCGGTACTATCGGCCACGTTGACCATGGTAAAACAACGCTGACCGCTGCAATCACTACCGTTCTGGCAAAAACCTACGGTGGTTCTGCTCGCGCATTCGACCAGATCGATAACGCACCAGAAGAAAAAGCTCGTGGTATCACCATCAACACCTCTCACGTTGAGTACGACACCCCGACTCGCCACTACGCACACGTAGACTGCCCAGGCCACGCCGACTATGTTAAAAACATGATCACCGGTGCTGCGCAGATGGACGGCGCGATCCTGGTTGTTGCTGCGACTGACGGCCCAA